>NZ_CP102664.1:1456250-2184375 GCF_026427355.1 Sphingobium sp. JS3065 | reverse complement strand
ACCGCTATGGCGAGGAGCCGCGTTCGCGCCGGGTGGCGAAGGCGATTGTCGAGGCGCGCCCGCTGGAGCGCACCGGGCAGTTGGCGAGCGTCGTGCGCCGCGCCCTGGGCTACAAGCCGCATGACAAGAAAGACCCGGCGACCCGGACCTTCCAGGCGATCCGCATCCATGTGAACCGCGAACTGGAGGAACTGGAGCGCGGGCTGGAGGCGGCCGAGGCCATATTGGAGGAAGGCGGCCGGTTGGCGATCGTAACCTTCCACAGTCTGGAGGACCGCATCGTCAAGCAGTTCCTGCGCAACCGCAGCGGCGGGGATGCGGGCGGTTCGCGCCATATGCCGCAAAAGCAGTCCGGACCCGCGCCGACCTTCGCCAAGCCCGCCAAGGCGGTGCGGCCCGGCATGGTGGAACTGGCGCGCAACCCCCGCGCCCGATCCGCCACGCTGCGCAGCGCCATTCGTACTTCCGCGCCTGTTTCCAGGAGTTCCCGCTCATGATCGCGGTCAAGAGATTGCAGGGTCTGATCTGGATTCTCCTTGTCGCTCTGGGGGCGCTGGGGGCCTATATGGTGTCGCTGAAGGTCGCGACCGAGCGCAACGAACTAATGAAGGTGCGGGTGCAGATCGCGCGGGCGAAGGCCGATATCCGCTATCTGGAGACGGAATTCAGCGCGCGGGCGAATATGCGCCAGTTGGAGCGCTGGAATCAGGATGATTTCATGTATGCGACGCCGACCGCCCAGCAATATCTGGCGGGCGAGCGCGCTTTGGCGCATCTGGACGGCGTGCAGCCCAACGGGCCGGATTATGTCGCGCCGCCAGTGATGGTGGCCATGGTGCAGACGTCCGCCGACCTGCCCTCAGCGCCGCAGGCCGCCCCGGCCAGCCCCGCCGCGACGCAGATTCGCAGCGACATCGCCGTGATCCGCGAAGCCCATGCCGCCGACAATGTCGACAAGCTGGCCAAGGCCGCGCCGGTCAAGACGGCGAAGGAAAAGGCGAAGGACGACGCCGACATGTCGAAGCCCAATCCGGTCGTGCGCCGCGTCGAGCGGATGGCGATGCTGGACGCGAAGCTGCTGGACGACAGCACTCTGGGCGATCTGACGGCGCAGGCGAAGCGTGAGCGGCGCAAGGGGGATCGCTGACATGGCGACGATCATCGTCCAACCGGGGGGAGCGAGGGCGGGCAGGCAGCGCGTCGACCTGACGGCGATCGCGCATAACCGGCTGATGCTGCTGCTGATCCTGTTCCTGGCTGTTACGGGCGTGTTGATCCTGCGGCTGGCCTGGGTCGGGATTTTTTCGGGGAGCGGGCGCGGGGGCGATGTCGCGGCGGGCCTGCCTGCCCGCGCCGATATCGTGGATCGCAACGGCGTGCCGCTGGCGCGGACGATGGACGCCTATTCCATCGCGGCGCGGCCGTCCAGGCTGATCAGCGATCCGGCCGACCTTGCCCGCAAGCTGCACGAAATCTTCCCCGATGAACCGGAGGCAGCCTTCTACAAGAAGCTGACCGGCAAGGGCTGGGCCTATCTGCGCCGTCGCGCGCTGCCGGAGGAAGTGGCGGCGGTGAATGCGCTGGGCGAGATCGGCATCGAATTTCCCCGCGAGAAGGAGCGGCTCTATCCGCAGCGCACCCTGGCGGCGCATGTGCTGGGCTTCGCGCCTGACGCGGACGGCAAGGGCGGCATGGGCGTCGAGGCGGCGTTCAACGACCGGCTGACCGATGCGGCGTTGCGCGGGCAGCCCTTCGCCATGTCCATCGACAGCCGGGTACAGGGCGCGCTGGAGAGCGAGCTTTACGCGCAATTGGTGCAGACCCGCGCCAAGGGCGCGAGTGGCGTGATCCTGGACGCGAATAGCGGCGAGGTGATCGCCATGGCGTCGATCCCCGTCTTCGATCCCAACAAGCTGCAAAATTATGCGGGAAAGAACTGCAGCGAATCGCCGCTCTGCAACCATATGGTGCAGGCGCGCTATGAACTGGGTTCGGCGTTCAAGCCGCTGTCGATTGCTGCGGCGATGGACCGGGGGGTCGTCACCTCCATGTCCAAGACCTATGACGCGACGGCGCCGCTGGGCATTGCAGGCTTCCGCATCAAGGACGACCATCCGCTCGGTCGCTGGATCAACGTGCCGGAGATATTGGTGCACAGCTCCAACATCGGCACGGCGCGGATCGCGGACCAGATGGGTGCGGAGCCTTTGCAGCATCTTTTCCGGGAGTTGCATTTCGACCAGCGCGCCCCGATCGAACTCAACGAGCGCGCCGGGACCCTGTGGCCCGCCAATTGGGGGCGCATCACGACGCTCACCGTTTCCTATGGCCATGGCATCGCCGTGACGCCTTTGCATCTCGCTTCGGCTTATGCGGCGCTGGTCAATGGCGGGCTGTGGCGGCCCGCTACGCTGCGCAAATTGAAGGTGGATGAAGTGCCGGAGGGGCGGCGCGTCTTTTCCGCAGCCACCAGCGCGCGGATGCGGCAACTGTTGCGCATGATCGTCGCGGCGGGTACAGGTCGCAGCGCCGACGCCAAGGGTTACCGGGTGGGCGGCAAGACGGGTTCCGCAGAAAAGCCCCAAGAGGGCCGGTACAACAAGACTTCGCTGGTGACGACTTTCGCTTCTGCCTTCCCGATGGACAATCCGCGCTACGTGGTCCTCGTCACCATGGACGAGGCAACGGGCCAATATGGCCTGCGCACGGCGGCCTGGACGGCGGCTCCGGTGGTGAAGCGGGTGGTTGAGCGCACCGGGCCGATGCTGGGCGTGCTGCCCGACGAGCGGCGCGACGTCGATATTTCCGACCTCATGCCGTTGCTGCACGGCGACAAGGAGAAAGAATGAGATGCGCCTCGGGTCGCTGATCGAGGGGCTGGATGTGAAGCTCGACACCGGTGCGTTTCCGGATGCTCTGGTGTCGGGCTTCGCGATCGATAACCGGAAGGTCGCGCCGGGCACGGTGTTCGGCGGCTTCCTGGGCGCGCGGGTGAATGGCGAGGATTATATTCCCGCTGCCGTGCAGGCCGGCGCCGTGGCGGTCGTCGCCCGGCCCGAGGCGAAGGTCGATGGCGCGATCCATATCGCCCACGACAATCCGCGCCGTTTGTTCGCGCAGTTGGCGGCGCGCTATTTCGCGCCTTTTCCGGATATAACCGTGGCCGTCACCGGAACCAACGGCAAGACCTCCACGGTGGAACTGGCGCGGCAATTGTGGCGGATGCTGGGGCATCATTCGGCCTCCATCGGAACGTTGGGCGTCACCACCTCGGTCGATCAGGTCTCCACGGGGCTGACCACGCCGGACATCGTGACCTTCCTGTCCAACATGTCGGGTCTGAAGCGCGAGGGCATCACCCACGCCGCGTTCGAGGCGTCGAGCCATGGGCTGGCGCAATATCGGACGGAGGGGCTGCCGGTATCGGCGGCGGCCTTCACCAACCTGTCGCGTGATCATCTCGATTATCATGGCGACATGGACAGCTATTTCGAGGCCAAGATGCGGCTGTTCGACGAGGTTGTCGCTCCGCAAGGCGCGGCGGTCGTCTGGGCCGACGATGCATGGTCGGACAAGGTCATCCAGCGGGCTACGAAGCGGGGGCTTCGTGTGCTGAGCGTCGGGGTGCAGGGGCAGGCTTTGCGCCTTGCCAACCGCACCCCGACCCAGTTGGGCCAGACACTGGAAGTCGAGGCAGCAGAGGAGTTTGGGGGCAAATCCTATAAGGTCAATCTGCCGCTGATCGGCGCCTATCAGGCGGCCAACGCGCTGACCGCCGCTGGCCTGGTGATCGCGGGCGGCGAGGATGTGGGCAAGGTGCTGGAACTGCTGGGCCGGGTACAGCCGGTGCGCGGGCGGCTGGAGCGAGCCGTCATCACGCGGGCGGGCGCGCCGGTCTATGTCGACTATGCGCACACGCCCGATGGCCTGCGCGCCGCCATAGAGGCGCTGCGTCCGCATACGAAGGGCAGGCTGATCGCGCTGTTCGGCGCGGGCGGGGATCGCGATGCGGGCAAGCGTCCGCAAATGGGCAAGGTCGCCGCTGACCTCGCCGATCATGTGATCGTGACCGACGACAATCCGCGTTCGGAGGAGCCGTCCTCGATCCGCGCCGCCGTGATGGCGGGCGCGCCGGGGGCGGAGGAGATTGGCGGACGCCGCGCAGCCATCGCCGCCGCCATTGCGCGGGCCGGGGCGGATGATATCGTGCTGCTCGCGGGCAAGGGGCATGAGCAGGGGCAGATTATCGGGGACCGGGTATTGCCCTTCGACGACGTGACCGTGGCGCGGGAATGCGCCGGATGAGCGCGCTCTGGACCTCCGAAGAGATTGCGCAGGCAACAGGGGGCGTCGCTTCGGCGCCCTTCGCCGTTTCTGGCGTGGCGTTCGACAGCCGCGAAGTGACCGGTGGAGACCTGTTCGTCGCGATGAAGGGCGAGGCGACGGACGGTCATTGCTTCGTCGACAAGGCGTTCGGGCAGGGCGCGGCGGGGGCTATCGTCAGCGAAGCCATCGCCCATCCGCATGTGCTGGTGCCGGACAGCGCGGCGGCGCTGGAGGCGCTGGGCCGGGCCTCGCGGGGACGGATGCAGGGCAAGGTGGTGGGCGTCACCGGATCGGTCGGCAAGACCGGGACCAAGGAAGCCTTGTTCCATGCGCTGGATCGCATTGCGCCGGGCGAGGTGCATCGCTCGGTCAAGAGCTACAACAACCATGTCGGCGTGCCTTTGAGCCTGTCGCGGATGCCGCGGGAATCGGCGTTCGGCGTGTTTGAAATGGGCATGAACCATGCGGGCGAGCTGGCCGCGCTGACCCGGCAGGTGCGGCCGCATGTCGCCATCGTCACCGCCATCGCGCCTGCCCATATCGAATTTTTCGGCACCGAAGAGAAGATCGCGGAGGCCAAGGCGGAGATTTTCGAGGGGCTGGAACCCGGCGGCACGGCGGTCATCCCTTATGACAGCCCCCATGTCGCTGCCCTTTACGCGAAGGCTGAGAAGCACGCGGCGCGCATCCTGACCTTCGGTTTCGATAGCGGGGCCGATGTCCACGCCCGCGAGATGGTTCCGGCGGCGGGCGGTGGTACGCTGGTTACGGCGGCGCTGCCGGGCGTCGAACTGTGCTTTACCGTGGGCGCGCCGGGCGACCATTGGGTGTCCAATGCGCTGGCGGTGCTGGCGGCGGTCGAGGCCCTGGGTGGCGATCTGGCGGCGGCGGGGCTGGCGCTGGCGGAGATGCCGGGGCTTCCGGGGCGCGGCGAGCGGCGGATCGTGCAGGTCGCGGGCGGAGAGGCGTTGCTGATCGATGAAAGCTACAATGCCAATCCGCTCAGCATGGCGGCGACGCTCAAGCAATTGGGGCGGGAGCAGGCCGACCGGCGCATCGCCGTGCTGGGCGGGATGCGCGAACTGGGTGACCGCAGCCGGGAACTTCATGCCGGGCTGGTCGAGCCGTTGAAGGCGAGCCATGTGGATTATGCCATCCTCGTCGGGGACGAAATGCAACCGCTGGCCGAGGCGTTGGCCGAAGAGCCGGGTGGGGTGATCGCCTTCGATCATGTGCCGGACACGGCGAAGGCGACCGACCTGCTTCAAAGTGAAATGCGCGCAGGCGACGCGATATTGGTGAAAGGCTCGAACGGCATCGGCCTGTCGCGCATCGTCGCCGCGCTACAGCCGAAAGAACCTAAAGAAGTGGCGAACTGATGCTCTACTGGCTAGCCCAGACCATGGATTTCGCGGGTGTGTTCAACCTTATCCGCTATTTGAGCTTCCGCGCCGGCGCCGCGATCGCGACCGCGCTGATCATCGGCCTTGTCATCGGGCCACGCTTCATCGGCTGGTTGCGGGTGCGGCAGGGCAAGGGCCAGCCAATCCGCGACGACGGCCCGCAGACGCACCTCGCCAAGCGGGGCACGCCGACCATGGGCGGCCTGATGATCCTGACATCCATGGTGTCGTCGGTGCTGCTGTGGATGGACCTGTCGTCCATCTATGTCTGGGCATGCCTGTTCGTGACCCTGGGCTTTGGCGCCATCGGCTTCATGGATGACTATGACAAGGTGACGAAGGCCAGCCACAAGGGGCTTTCCGGCAAGATGCGCCTTGCCTTCGAATTTCTGATCGCGGGCTTTGCGGCGTGGCTGATTGTCAGCCAGCATGGCAATACCGCGCTCTATGTGCCCTTCTACAATGGTCCGGCGATCGAGTTGGGGCCGTTCTATTTCCTTTTCGCGGCCTTTGTGATCGTGGCGTTCGGCAATGCGGTGAACCTGACCGATGGCCTCGACGGGCTTGCCACCATGCCGGTCATCATCGCCTGCCTTGCCTTCACGGCGATCGTCTATCTGGTCGGGCGCGCCGATTTCGCCAATTATCTGGGCATCCCGCATGTGCCGGGGGCGGGCAACCTCACGATCCTGTGCGGCGCGATCATCGGGGCGGGCCTGGCCTTCCTCTGGTTCAACGCGCCGCCCGCCGCCGTGTTCATGGGCGATACGGGCAGTCTGGCGCTGGGCGGCACCATCGGCGTGATCGCCGTCACCGCGCATCATGAAATCGTGCTGGGCGTGATCGGCGGGCTGTTCGTGGTGGAGGCCATGTCGGTCATCATCCAGGTCTTCTTCTACAAGCGGACCGGCAAGCGCGTGTTCAAGATGGCGCCGATCCACCATCATTTCGAGCAACTGGGCTGGGCCGAGCCGACCGTCGTGATCCGGTTCTGGATCATTTCCTTCGTGCTGGCGCTGGCCGGTCTCGCCACGCTGAAGTTGCGGTGAGCGCGATGGGGATCGTATCCGACATCTTTGCGGGCAAGCGCTACGCAGTGTTGGGGCTGGCGCGATCCGGCCTCGCCACAGTCGAATGCCTGGCGGCGAGCGGGGCGCAGGTCGTCGCCTGGGACAGCCGGGAAGAAGCCCGCGCCGCCGTCGCGGCCAAGGCGGAACTGGCCGATCCGGCGGAGATCGACCTCAAGGGCTTTGACGGCGTGGTCGTGTCGCCCGGCGTGCCGCTCAACAAACATCCCATCGCCATGCATGCCAAGCTGGCCGGGGTGCCAATCATAGGCGACATAGAATTGTTCGCGCTGGCCCGCCCGGCATTGCCCCGTCATCGCGTGGTCGGCATCACCGGCACCAACGGCAAATCCACGACCACCGCGCTGGTCCATCATATCATCGAGACGGCGGGCATCCCGACCCGCATGGGCGGCAATATCGGCCTGCCCATCCTTGGCCAGAATCCGCTGCCGGACGGCGGCGTCTATGTGCTGGAACTGTCGAGCTATCAGATCGACCTGACGCAAAGCCTGGATTGCGATGTGGCGGTGCTGCTCAACATCACGCCGGATCATCTGGATCGCTATAATGGCTTTGAAGGCTATGTGGCGTCGAAGGCGCGGTTGTTCGGTATGCAGTCGGCGGGGCATGTCGCCGTCATTGCCGCCGAAGATGAGCCTAGCCGCAAAATTGCGGATGATTTGAAGGGGCGCGCTGTGGTTGAGGTGCGATCCGGCGACATCGATCCCGCAGCGCAAGCCGGCTGGCCGTCTCTCCAGGGGCCGCACAACGCCCAGAACGCCGCCGTCGCGATTGCCGTCGCCCGCGCGCTCGGCATCGATGAGGCGACCATCGAACAGGGCCTGCAAAGCTATGCCAGCCTGCCGCACCGGATGCAGCGGGTTCGGGAGTTGAACGGCGTCCTCTACGTCAACGACAGCAAGGCGACCAACGCCGCCTCGACCGCGCCGGCGCTGGCCGCCTACCCGCCGGTCGATGGGCGCAAGCGGCTGCACTGGATCGTCGGCGGCCTCGCCAAGACCGACAATCTGGATGAATGCGCGCCCTATTTCGGCAATGTCGCCCATGCCTATACCATCGGTGAAGCGGGGCCTATGTTCGCTGAACTGTTGCGTGCCTCTATGGCGGTGGATGACAGCGAGATGCTATCCGCCGCCGTTCGCCGCGCGGCGCGGGTGGCGCAGCCGGGGGATGTGGTGCTGCTGTCGCCCGCCTGCGCGAGTTTCGACCAGTTCCGCGATTTCGAGGCGAGGGGTGATGCCTTCGCCGCCGCCGTCGCGGCGTTGGAATAGGTTGCATTGGAGGGGCCGGGGCATGTTCAGGGCAGGCGAGCTTGTCAAAGAGTTCAGGAACCGCACCGTCCCGCGTGAGCGCACGGCGCTGGCCATCTGGTTCTGGGAAATCGACCGCTTGCTGTTGTCGCTGATCGTCGCGTTGATGGCGATCGGACTGGTGGCGGTGGCCGCCGCTTCGCCCGTCGCGGCGATCGACCGGTCGACCAGCACGGTTTCGGTGACTCCGCTCATTTATTTCTATCGCCAGTTGATGTGGGTGTTCATAGGCCTGCCGGTCATGCTGGTGATTTCCATGCTCCCCCGAACGCAGGCGCGCAGGCTGGCCTTCATCCTGTGCATCGTCTTCGCGGTGGCGCTGCTGCTGGTGCCGGTGCTCGGCTCCGTGGTGAACGGGGCGAAGCGCTGGATCGACCTGCCGGGTTTCCGTTTTCAGCCATCGGAGTTCCTGAAGCCCGCCTACGTCGTCACCATGGCCTGGCTGCTCTCCTTGCGCGGCAAGGATATGACGCTGCCCGTGATCCCGCTGACGGGCGTGCTGACGCTGCTGATCGCGGCGATCCTGATGAAGCAGCCGGACTTCGGCCAGACGGTGATCTTCCTCGCCTGTTGGGGTGGTTTGCTGCTGCTGTCGGGCGTGTCGATGCGCTTCATCGGGGCCATGACCGGGCTGGGCCTGGGCGGGCTGGTCATGATGTATATGTTCTATGAAAATGGCCGCCAGCGCATCAACGACTTCCTGGGCATCGGCGTGGCGCAGGATGTCGGGCCGGACCAGACCGAACTCGCCTTCCGCACCATCACCCATGGCGGTTTCCTGGGCGTCGGACCCGGTGGCGGGCAGAATAAATTCCGCCTGCCAGAGGCGCATACCGACTATATCTTCTCCGTCATCGGGGAGGAATTCGGCCTGCTCGCCTGCATCGGCATCGCCTGCGTCTATCTGGCCATCGTCGTGCGCGTGTTCCTGCGCATGCTGGACGAGGACGATAATTTCACCATCCTCGCCGCGGCGGGCCTGACCACGCAATTCGGATTGCAGGCGATCATCAACATGGGCGTGAACGCGCAGATATTTCCTTCCAAAGGCATGACGCTGCCCTTTATCAGCTATGGCGGCTCCTCTATGCTGGCGCTTTGTATCGGCGTCGGCCTGCTGCTCGCGTTCACGCGGCGCAATCCCTTCATGGGTCGGCACACGGTCGTCAAATGGAGTGGTCGATGAGCATTTCCCGACACTTCGTCCTCGCCGCGGGCGGGACGGGTGGTCATATGATTCCGGCGCATGCCGTTGCGGAAGAGCTGATGCTGCGCGGCCATCATGTCGCGCTGGTGACGGATGAGCGCGGCGCGAAGATTCCCGGCATCTTCGACAAGGCACAGGTCCATGTCATGCCCGCCGGGCGTATGACCAGGAATCCGAAAAGCTGGGCAGGGGCGTTGAAGGCGATCCTGGCGGGTCGCGCCATGTCCCGGCGCCTGAACGAGACGTTCCGCCCGACCGCGGTGGTCGGCTTCGGCGGCTATCCGGCGATGCCTGCCCTGCTGGGCGCGCTGGCCGATGGCATCCCGACCGCAATCCATGAGCAGAATGCCGTGCTGGGCCGGGTGAACCGCTATCTGGCGAGCCGGGTCGATGCGATCGTGACGGCCTATCCGGATGTTCAGCGGCTCAAGGGCAAATATGCCGACAAGGTCCATCTGATCGGCAATCCCGTGCGCGATGAAGTGAAGCAGCTTCGCGAGGAGGAGTTTCCGGCGCTCACCGACGAGAGCGTCTTCCGCGTGCTGGTGATCGGCGGCAGTCAGGGGGCGACGATCCTGTCGAGCGTGGTGCCCGATGGCCTGGGCATGTTGCCGCTCAGCCTGCGCCGCCGCCTGCAAGTGACCCAGCAATGCCGCGCCGAGGACATTGAGCGCGTGCGCAAACTCTATGCCGATCTGGAAATCCCGGCGGACCTTGCGACCTATTTCAACGATGTGCCGGAAAAACTGGGCTGGTCGCATCTGGTGATTGCGCGGGCGGGGGCTTCGACGCTGGCGGAGCTGACCTGCGCGGGCCGTCCGGCGATATTGATCCCGCTGCCCAGCGCGATGGACGACCACCAGACCGCCAATGCCCGCGAAATGACAGAGGCGGGCGGCGCGCGCACCATCCCGCAGGCGCGCTTCACGGCGGTCGAACTGGCCAAGCAGATGCAGAAGATGGCGCTGGAACCCGGCGCCCTCCAGAACGCCGCCAGACGCGCCCGCGCCTGCGGCCGCCCCAATGCCGCGCGCGACATGGCCGACCTGCTGGAAAGCATCGGTCCCGCGCCCATCGTCAATGACCCGCTGCGCGTCGGCCCGACGCCGACCAGCCTCAATTTGCAGGGCGTTCCTGCATGACTTTCAAACAACCTCCGCTTCACTACGTTCAGCGGGCGGCTTCGACTTCGCTCAGCCCGAACGGCCCTCTTTATTTTGCACATAAGGAATCCCGCGCATGAAGGGTGTCGGCACCGACATCGGCACGATCCATTTCATCGGCATTGGCGGCATCGGCATGTCCGGCATCGCCGAAGTGATGCATAATCTGGGTTACAAGGTTCAGGGGTCCGACGTGGCGGAAGGCTATGTCGTGGAAGGGCTGCGCAAGAAGGGCATCGACGTGATGATCGGCCACAAGGCCGAAAATCTGGGTGACGCCGCCGTGGTCGTGACCTCCACCGCGATCAAGAAGGGCAATCCGGAAGTCGATCTGGCGCTGGAACGCCGCGTGCCGGTGATCCGCCGTGCCGAGATGCTGGCCGAACTGATGCGGTTGAAGTCGACCGTCGCCATCGCGGGCACCCATGGCAAGACCACGACCACTTCCATGGTCGCGGCGCTGCTGGACGCGGGCGGGGTGGACCCGACCGTCATCAATGGCGGCATCATCAACAGCTACGGTTCCAACGCCCGCCTCGGCAACAGCGAGTGGATGGTGGTGGAGGCCGATGAGAGCGACGGCAGCTTCCTGCGCCTGGACGGCACGCTGGCGGTCGTGACCAATATCGATCCCGAGCATCTCGACCATTATGGCAGCTTCGACAAGGTGAAGGACGCCTTTGTCGAATTCGTCGAGAACGTGCCTTTCTACGGCGCGGCGATGCTGTGCCTCGATCATCCGGAGGTGCAGGCTATCCTGCCCCGCGTGCAGGACCGGCGCATCGTCACCTATGGTTTCTCGGCCCAGGCGGATATTCGCGGCGAGAATGTGCAGCCGATCCCCGGCGGCAACCGTTTCGACGTGCAGATCCGCGAGCGTGACGGGTCGCTCCGCCGGATCGAGGGCATCGAAATGCCGATGCCGGGCCGCCACAATGTGCTGAACGCCATGGCGGCGATCGGCGTGGCGCTGCAAATGGGCATCGAGGACGCGACGATCCAGACCGGTTTCGCCAAGTTCGGGGGCGTGAAGCGCCGCTTCACCAAGGTCGGGGAAATCGCCGTGAGTGGCGGGGCCGCGACCGTGATCGACGATTACGGCCACCATCCGGTCGAGATCAAGGCGGTGCTCGCCGCCGCCCGCGAAGGCGCGAAAGGCCGCGTCATCGCCGTGGTCCAGCCGCACCGTTTCACTCGTCTGCGCGACCTGATGGACGAATTTCAGCAGGCCTTCAACGACGCCGACATTGTCTATGCCGCCCCGGTCTATCCGGCGGGCGAGCAGCCCATAGAGGGCGTGGACAGCACCGAACTGGTCGCCGGGCTGAAGCGCCGGGGGCATCGCCATGCGACGACGGTGGAGGGCGCCGACGACCTGGCCCGCGTGATCGCGGCGGATGTCCAGGCGGATGACATGATCATCTGCCTCGGCGCGGGCGACATCACGAAATGGGCGGCCGGGCTGGCGTCGGCCGTGGCGGCGAAAGAGGCGGCCTGATGTTCGAACTGCTCAATGTCGGCCTCGAAATGCAGAAGCGGATGATCGACATCCAGATGCAGGGCATAGAGGTCGCTCAGGACATGGTCGACGCCGCCCAGCGCAATGTGGAAGCGGGACTTGCCGCCAACAAGGCGGGCGACGCGGGCATGAAGGCGTTGAAGGGCTGGATGCGGCTCTGGGGGATGCGCGATTGACGCTGGCGGCCTTGACCCTTCCTTCGGTTCGCGGCTCGCTCAAGGCTGATGCGCCGCTTGGTCCCCTCGTCTGGTTCAAGGCGGGGGGCCATGCACAATGGCTGTTCGAGCCGAAGGATGGGGAGGATTTGTCCGATTTCCTGCGTGATCTGGACCCGGCGGTTCCGGTGATGGCGCTGGGGCTGGGGTCCAACCTGATCGTCCGCGACGGCGGCGTTCCGGGCGTGGTCGTGCGCCTCGGCAAGCCCTTCGCCAGGGTGGAGCAGGTCGATGCGACCACCCTGCGCTGTGAGGGAGGGGCTTCGGGCATTCTCGTCTCCTCGACCGCGCGCGATGCGGGGATAGCGGGGCTGGAGTTTCTGCGTTCGATCCCCGGCACGGTCGGCGGTTTCGTGCGAATGAACGGCGGCGCTTATGGCCGTGAGACCCGCGATATTCTTGTCGAGTGCGAGGTGGTGCTGCGGTCGGGCGAACGGGTGACGATGCCGCTCGATGCGCTGGGCTATAGCTATCGCCACAGCATGTTGCCGGAAGGCGCGGTGGTGGTGAGCGCGGTCTTCCGGGGCGTTCCGGGCGAACCTGCCGCGATTCAGGCGGAAATGGACCGCATCGCCGCCGCTCGCGAGGAAAGCCAGCCACTCCGCAGCAAGACCGGCGGGTCGACCTTCAAGAACCCGGAAGGGCACAAGGCCTGGCAGCTTGTGGATGAGGCGGGCTGCCGCGGCCTGCAATGGGGCGGCGCGCAGGTTTCGGAGAAGCATACCAATTTCCTCCTCAACCTCCGTGATGCGACCAGCGCGGATATCGAGGGCCTGGGCGAGGAAGTCCGCCGCCGTGTGAAGGCAAGGAGCGGCGTCGAACTGGAATGGGAAATACAGCGTGTGGGCAAATTCGCCGACAATGCTGAACAGCAAAATTCTGTGGGAGTGAAGAAGTGAGCCGTGGCCCCTGGCATGTTGCCGTCCTGATGGGCGGCTGGTCCGCCGAGCGGCCGGTTTCGCTCTCGTCGGGCGAGGGCGTCGCCAAGGCGCTGGAATCGCGCGGTCATAAGGTCACGCGCATCGACATGGATCGCGACGTCGCCCTGCGCCTTTCCGAGGCCAAGCCCGATGTCGTGTTCAACGCCCTCCACGGCGTCCCCGGCGAGGATGGCACGGTGCAGGGCATGATGGACCTGATGGGCCTGACCTACACCCATTCGGGCCTTGCCACTTCGGTCATCGCCATCGACAAGCAGCTTACCAAGCAGGCGCTGGTGCCCCACGGCATCCCCATGCCCGGCGGCCATATCGTCAAAAGCGCCAGCCTGTTCGAAGCCGATCCCCTGCCGCGCCCCTATGTGGTGAAGCCGGTCAATGAAGGCAGTTCGGTCGGCGTCGCCATCGTGACGGAAGGGGGCAATTACGGCTCCCCTATCGGCCGCGATGTCGAGGGGCCGTGGCTGCATTTCGATGAACTTCTGGCCGAACCCTATATTCGCGGGCGGGAACTGACGACCGCCGTGCTGGGCGACGAAGCGCTGCTGGTGACGGAATTGCGCCCGAAGAGCGGCTTCTACGATTTCGACGCCAAATATACCGACGGCATGACCGAACATGTCTGCCCGGCGGAAATCCCCAATGATATTGCGGAGGCCTGCAAGGCGATAGCTCTGCGCGCCCATCAATTGCTGGGCTGCAAGGGCGCCTCGCGCTCCGATTTCCGCTGGGACGACAATCAGGGGATAGAGGGGCTGTTCCTGCTGGAGGTCAACACCCAGCCGGGCATGACGCCGCTCAGCCTTGTGCCCGAACAGGCGGCGAAGCTGGGCATTGACTATGCCGAGTTGGTGGAGCGTATTGTCGAGGACGCTCTCAAGCAGGGCGTAAAGGGGGCAAAGCATGGCTGAAGCACGCATCCGGCGTGGCGGAACCGCGCGGCTGACGGGCGCGACCGGCGCGCGCGGCCGCAGCGCAGGGCGGGGCCGTCAGGCCAAGCGCCGCAGTTGGGTGGACGATCTGCTCGACCTGCTGCCCTTCAGCGAGGAGACGCTTCAGCGCATGGCAAGCTGGGCCATTGTCGGCATCGTGCTGGCGGGCGTGGCCGGCATCGCCATGCTGATGGGCCTGCCCGCCATGGCCGGTCAGAAGGCCTCCGAATTGGCCGCCAATGCCGGTTTCGAGGTGGAGAAAGTCGAGGTGCGCGGCGTCGAGCGGATGGACGAACTGCCCATCTACAATATCGCCCTGGGGCAGGTGAACCGCTCCATGCTGGCGCTCGACCTGCCGAAGGTGCGCGACGACATGCTGAAACTCGGCTGGGTGAAGGATGCGCGCATTTCCCGTCGCCTGCCCGACACGCTGGTCGTCGACATCGTCGAGCGCGATCCGGTGGCGGTGTGGCAGCATGACGGACGGCTTCACCTGATCGACGTGCAGGGCGTGGTGTTGCAGTCCGTGTCGGCGGGCGCGATGCCAGACCTGCCGCTGGTGGTGGGGCCGAACGCCAATCTTCAGACCGCCGACCTTAACAAGCTGATGGAAAATGCGCCTGCGTTGAAGCCGATGCTGGCGGGCGCGACCTGGGTTGGAAACCGGCGCTGGGATCTGCGCTTCCAGTCCGGGGAGACGCTCTCCCTGCCTGAAGGGGAGAAGCCATCGGCCACGGCGCTGGTCAACTTCGCGCGCATGGACGGGGTGAACCGCCTGCTGGGCCGGGGCATCGTGAAGTTCGACATGCGCGACCCCGATCGGTTCGTGTTGCGCCTGCCGCAGGGACAGGCGAATGACAGCGACGCCGCAAAGCCCGCTGCGAGCGCCGACACGCCCGCGAAGGGCGAGGAAGGCTAAGGCCATGGCCCAACCCAAGGTCGAGAAGTTCGTCACTGCGATCGATATCGGATCGTGGAAGGTGTCCGCGTTGATCGCGGGGCGCACCGAAAACGGCGAACTGGCGATCCTGGGCACCGGCCAGCGGGAGAGCCGGGGCGTGCGGCGCGGCTTCATCGCGGACATGGAGCGCACCGAACTCGCCGTGCGCGAGACGGTCGAGCAGGCGGAGCGGGTCGCGGGCACCAATATCGAGGATGTCTGGGTCAGCTTTTCCGGCGGCAGCCTGGTCAGCGACGTCGTTACGGTAGAGCGCGACATGGGCGGCTATCGGGTCGAACAGGCGGATATCGACGACCTGCTCTCCACCGGGCAGCAGGGGATCGACCCCGAAGGGCGCGTGGTGCTGCATGCGCAGCCGACCTGCTTCACCATCAATGGCCGGGTGCCGGTGAAAAAGCCGCTGGGGATGCACGCCGACCTGTTGGGCGTCGATATCCATGTGGTGCTGGCCGACGGCGCGCCGCTCGCCAATCTCGACCTGTGCGTGCGTGGCGCCTATCTGAACGTCAACTCCATCGTCGCATCGCCCATCGCGACCGGCCTTGCCTGCCTGTCCGAAGAGGAGAGGGATCTGGGCGTCGCGCTGGTCGAACTGGGCGCGGGCGTCACCAATGTCTCGCTCTATGCGGGCGGGATGCTGGTGGGCCTGCACAGCATTCCCATCGGGGCGTCGGACATTACCGACGATATCGCCTCCGCCTTCGGCATTCGCCGCAGCCAGGCGGAGCGGATCAAATGCTTCTACGGTTCGGCGATGCAGAACCGCCGCGATTTCCGCGACATGATAGAGATCGCCACGCCCCATGGCGACGTAGCCATTCCAGGGCAGAGCGCCGGTCCCAACGCGGACGGCGGCAAGATCACCCGCGCCGCCCTGGTGGCGGTGATTTGCGAGCGGCTGAACCAGATCATGGTGGAGGTTAACGCCGCGCTCGCCGGCATGGGCTTCAACACGCCGACCGGGCGGCAGGTGGTGCTGACCGGCGGCGGCGCGGAAATGAAGGGCATTGCCGATTATGCCCAGGGTGCTTTGGGGCGCGCCGTGCGGATCGGGCGGCCCCGCGGATTGGCCGCACTGCCGGAGGCGCATAGCGGCCCGGCCTTCGCGACGCTGGCGGGTCTTGCGCTTTACGGCGCTTCGAACCCGGTTGATCTTAGAACGATAGCGCCTGCTCCGCAGACGGTTCACCGTATAGGAGCGCCTGCATGGTGGCAGAGAATGGTGAAGGCGATGAAGACGAACTACTGAAATAAAGTGAAGTCGAACGAAATTACATGGTGAAATACGCCATTATCTGTTGCATTAACCTTCGATGACAGTTTCGCTCACGACATCGAAGCTGGAGGGAGCTAAAGTTTATGAGCATTGAAATCAGCCCACCGCATGTGGACGAGTTGAAGCCACGCATCGCGGTGATCGGCGTCGGCGGCGCGGGCGGCAACGCCATCGCGAACATGATCGCCGCCTCGGTCGAGGGCGTGGATTTCATCGTCGCCAACACCGACGCGCAGGCGCTGAACGCTTCCCCGGCGGAGCGCCGCATCCAGCTTGGCCCCCAGATCACGGAAGGGCTTGGCGCCGGTTCGCGACCCGAAATCGGCAAGGCGGCGGCTGAGGAAACCATCACTTCGGTCGAAGATGCCCTCAACGGCGCGCATATGTGCTTCATTGCCGCAGGCATGGGCGGCGGCACCGGCACTGGCGCTGCTCCCGTCATTGCCAAGGCGGCGCGCGATCGCGGCATCCTGACCGTCGGTGTCGTGACCAAGCCCTTCACCTTCGAGGGCAATCGCCGCATGAAGTCGGCGGAGGCGGGCATTGAGGAACTGCAGAAGCATGTCGATACCCTCATCGTCATTCCTAACCAGAATCTGTTCCTGATCGCCAATCCCAACACCACCTTCAAGGAAGCCTTCCAGATGGCGGACGAGGTGTTGCAGCAGGGCGTCCGCGGCATCACCGACCTGATGGTCATGCCGGGCCTCATCAACCTCGACTTCGCGGACGTCCGTTCGGTGATGGGCGAAATGGGCAAGGCCATGATGGGCACCGGCGAAGCGGAGGGAGACGGCCGCGCATTGCAGGCTGCCGAAAAGGCAATCGCCAACCCGCTGCTCGACGGCGTGTCGATGCGCGGCGCGAAGGGCGTGATCGTCTCCATCGTCGGCGGTGAAGACATGCGCCTGATGGAAGTGGACGAGGCCGCCAACCATATCCGCGAACTGGTCGATCCGGACGCGAATATCATCTGGGGTTCGGCCTTCAATGACAATCTGAACGGCAAGATCCGCGTGTCGGTGGTCGCCACCGGCATCGACAGCGATGCGTCAAGCGCAGCCGCGCCGCTGACCCAGCCGTTCAGCTTCGCCAGCCGCCCGGCCGTCGCCGTGCCCACGGCGGCCGCGCCCAAGTCTGCGCCTGCCGCCGCTCCGGTCACCACGCCGGAACCGGAACCCGAAACGCTGGAACTGGACGTGCCTGCCGCGCCCGCGCCCGCGCCCTTGACTCCGCCGGTCGCGGAACAGCCCGCGCCCTTCGCACCGTCGCGTCCCGCCGCCATCTTCTCGGATGAAGATCCGTCGCAGGACGAACTGCTGCTGGGTGCGGAGGAAGCCGAGGCCAAGCCTGCTCCGGCCCCCGTGCCCCAGCCTGCCGCCCGCGTCGCCACCGGCGGTACGCTGTTCGAGCGTATGGCGGGCCTTACCCGCGGTGGGGAAAAGGGGGCGGCCGCCAGCGACGATGGCGCGCCGACTCCGGACATTCCGCGCTTCCTCAACCGCCAGAGCAACCAGTAGTCGGACGCGGGCCTGGTCCCGCCCCGGCAAGGACAGGCGCGCCATCGGTTGTCATGGGCAACCGGGCGCGCTTTTTCTTTCGGCATATTCCTTGCCCCGCTTCCTTCCGCTAAAGGGCTCCTTGTGAGACGTTACGATATATGGATTTTCGGCGGGCTGCTTCTGGCGGGCGCGGCGCCAGTACAACCAATATTGGCGCAACCCGCGCAGGTGCAGGCGATCCGCCCCTCCAGTGGTGAAAATCTCAACAATAATCTGGCCCGGCTGGCGTCCAATCCGCGAGACGTGACGGCGCTGATCGGGGCGGGCGAGGCGGCGCTCGACATGGACGATGCGCGCGCCGCGGCGGGTTTCTTCGCCCGTGCCGACACGCTTCAGCCCAATAATGGAAAGGTGAAGGCAGGCCTTGGCCGGGTCATGCTGAAGAACCAGAATCCGGCCGAAGCGCTGCGCCTGTTCGATCAGGCGGTGCGGCTGGGCTATCCCGAAGCGACGTTGCTGGCCGACCGTGGCCTTGCCAGGGACATGACCGGCGATCAGGCCGGGGCGCAGCGCGATTATCAGGCAGCGCTCCAGCGAACGCCTGATGATGTGGAACTGACGCATCGCTATGCGGCGTCGCTGGGCATATCGGGTCAGGTGGACGCGGCGGAACGGGTGCTGAAACCGTTGCTCTACAAGAGCGACCGGGCAGCCTGGCGTTACCGCGCCTTCATCCTGGCGATGAACAACCGCCAGGCCGACGCGAAGAAGATCGCGGAACAGACCATGCCGTCGCAACTCGCCACGGCGATCCTGCCCTATATGCAGAAAATGCCCTATCTGACCGCCGCCCAGAAGGCGGCAGCGGTGCATTTCGGGCATTTCCCGGCTAATGTCGGCTCCACCATCGCCGCCATCACGCCGACGCCGCCTGCCTTCGCGTCGGCGGCGCCGGTGGTCAGGCAGCCGGTTGCCGAGGCGCCTCAGCCTGCCAGGCCGGCGCGGCAGGACCGCCGTTCGCGCAGCGGCGGGACGGGTAGCGCCACACTGGCCCAGGCGGAAGCGCCGCCTCGCGCCCTGCCGGCTCCCGCGCCCGCCCGTGAAGCGCCCGCTCAACCGGCGCAACCGCGTGCAGCCGCGCCGCAAGCCGCGCTTGCTCCGAATGTGCAGGGGCCTCCCGCGCCCGGTTTCGAGTCCGTCCCGAACCCGCCTCCCGCGCCCGCCACCCCTCCCGCGAGTCAGCTTAACGCGATCACGCTGGCGCAGGCGTCCGCGCCGCCGCCGCAAAGCGCGCCCGCCGCCCCACCGCCCGCCGCAACGCCCGCCACAGCGCCTGAAACCGCGCCTCCCGCCGCCGCGCCCCGGCCCCAGATCGACCCCGCTGTGACCCGGTCGCTAGCCGACATCATCCGCGCCATCGACGTGCCCGAATCCGAACGCCAGCCGAGCGTTGCCGCCGTGGACCTGGCGGAAATCGCGCAGATGCAGGCCGCCCGCCGCGCCGAGCGGGAGGCCGCCGCAGCCGCCGCCGCGGACAAGGCGAAAAAGGCCGCCGCCGCCAAGGCAAAGGCCGAAGCCGACGCCAAGGCGAAGCAACTGGCCGAGGAAAAGAAGAAGGCCGCCGAGGAAAAGGCGCGCCTTGCCGCCAATCCCTCGCGCAATTGGCTTCAGGTGGGTACGGGCGCGAACAAGGGCGCGCTGGCCTTCACCATGAAGGGGCTGCGCAAGAAATATGACTCACTGGAACCGCAGGATGCCTGGATCGCGGGCTGGGGCCGCACCAATCGCCTGCTGGTCGGGCCGTTCAGCAGCTTCGCCCGCGCCAGGACGTTGGAGGACAAGCTGAAATCGGCAGGCGCGGACGTGTTCGCCTGGAAAAGCGATGCCGGGGAAGTGGTCGAACGGCTGCCAGCCAAATAGGGCGATTTCCGGTCGGATGGCGCATCTGACGACTCGGAAAAGGCGGAAAAGGATATTAAAGGGCGCGGCATGACGCTTGCTTCCTATGCTTCCCACCCCGGCAAGAGCCGGGGCCGCCTTCACGCCGAACCGGGCGGCGAGGTGCGCGGCCCCCGCGACATGTTCCAGCGCGACCGGGATCGCATCATCCACAGCATCGCTTTCCGACGCCTGCGCCATAAGACGCAGGTGTTCGTCTCCCCCGACGGCGATCATTTCCGCGTCCGCCTGACCCACAGTCTGGAGGTGGCGCAGATCGGCCGCACCACGGCGCGGACGCTCGGCCTGAACGAAGATCTGACCGAAGCGCTCTGCCTTGCCCATGATATCGGCCATCCCCCCTTCGGCCATGCGGGTGAGGATGCGCTGGAGGCGGCGATGGAGGACCATGGCGGCTTCGATCACAATGCGCATACGCTGCGCACGCTGATGATGCTGGAAAGCCCCTATCCGCTATTCCGGGGGCTGAACCTCAGTTGGGAAATGCTGGAGGGGCTGGCCAAGCATAATGGCCCGATCTCGCATCCCGGCTGGGCGATGCGGGAGGTGGACGCGCAGTTCCCGCTCGACCTGCCGAGCCATGCCTCGCTGGAGGCGCAACTGGCCGCGATCGCGGACGATATCGCCTATGACAATCACGACATTGACGACGGTCTGCGCGCCGGATTGCTGAGCCTGGATCAATTGTTGACCGTGCCGCTGGTCAAGAGCTGCTGGGACCGGGTACGCGCCCGCTATCCCGACATAGCCGAAGACCGGCTGCTGCGCGAACTGGTGCGGGAACAGATCGGCGTCATGGCGAACGACCTGATCGCCGCCACCCGCGCCAACATAGCGGCATCGGGCGTCGAAACGGTGGAGGATGTCCGCCGGGCCGGGCGCGCCCTGGTCGCCTTCTCGCCCGAACTGGCGGCGCAGGAACGGGAATTGAAGCGCTTCATGTACGCGGCGCTCTATCATCATCCCTCGCAACTCGCCGCGGCGGACCGGGCGCGGGTGATCGTCACCGACCTGTTCCGCGCCTATCAAGACGACCCGAAGCTGATGCCCGCCGAATGGCGCGATGATTGCGTGTCGTCCGAACCGCAGCGCAGCCGCCATATCGCGGACTTCATCGCGGGCATGACAGACCGCTATGCGGAAAAGCGCCATGCCGAAATATTCGGCAGTCTTGAAATTGCCTGAGATTGCCGGATTGACGCCGGGGTGCGTTTGACGCAATGCGAAAGGGTCGCCGGCGTCGAGGATTCGACTCCGGACTTGATGCGGGAGAGCATGGGAAGCCTTTCAGGCCGCCCCGTCGCCGAAGGAGCAACCGCCCCGGAATCTCTCAGGCCAAAGGACCGCATCATGGGCAGGCACTCTGGAAAGCGGACGGTCTGACGCCGTCCCACCGAAGGGGTAAGCCATCCGGTCGCTGGCCGGTGGTCAAAGCTCTCAGGTTCCGTGACAGAGGGGGTGGCAGATGCACTGGGTCCGGCTTCGGATGCGTGTGCCTGTGTCGCCTATCACTCGCACGGAAAGGCCGCCCCAATGTCCGGCACTGACGACATCGCCCATATCGAAGAAGAATTGCCGTTGCTGGCGCTGCCGCTGGACGCCTGGCATCGCGTCAGGGGCGCGCGCATGGTCGGCTTTGCGGGCTATCACATGCCGATCCAATATGAAGGCATCATGGCCGAACATAGCTGGACCCGCGAGCATGCCGGGCTGTTCGACGTCAGCCATATGGGCCAGCTCGCCTTCTCCGGCGAGGGCGTGGACGAGGCGCTGGAACATCTGCTGCCAAGCGACATCAAGGGGCTGAAGCCCTTCCGCCAGCGCTATTCGATGCTGCTGGACGAAGAGGGCGGCATATTGGACGATCTGATGGTGTCGCGCCTGGGCGATGGGGCCTTTGACGGCGCGGACATCTACATGGTGGTCAACGGCGCGACCAAATATGACGATATGGGCTGGATGATCGAGCATCTGCCCGATGAAGTCGTGATGAATCACATGGATGAGCAGGCGCTGCTGGCCCTGCAAGGTCCGGAAGCGGGCGAGGCGCTGGCGGCGCTCATCCCCCAAACCGCCGAACTGATCTTCATGCAATCGGGTCTCTTCACCTGGCGCGGCGCGGCGTTGTGGATCAGCCGTTCGGGCTATACCGGCGAGGATGGCTTTGAAATCAGCGTTCCCGCCGATCATGCGACGCTGCTGGCCGATGCGCTGTGCGACCTGCCGCAGGTGAAGCCGATCGGCCTTGGCGCGCGCGATTCGCTGCGGCTGGAGGCGGGGCTGCCGCTCTATGGACATGATCTGACGCCCGCCGTCAGCACTATCGGCGCGGACCTGGGCTTCGCCATCCAGAAGCGCCGCCGGGAGGAAGGCGGCTTCATCGGCCATGCGCGGGTGATGAAGGAACTGGCCGACGGGCCAGGGTCGAAGCGCGTCGGCCTGAAGATCGAAGGGCGCTTGCCCGCCCGCGAAGGCGCGGCCATCTATGCGGGCGACGTGCTGGTGGGGGAGGTCACTTCGGGCGGTTTCGCGCCGACCGTGGGCGCACCCATTGCCATGGGCTGGGTCAGCCTGCCTCATGCCGCGCTGGGCGAAGCGCTCGAAATCGAGGTGCGCGGCAAGCGCATCGCAGCCACGATTGCGCCGATGCCGTTCGTGCAGCACCGTTACCGCCGTAAAGCGTAATTTTCCGAGGGGAGTATCATCATGAGCCGTTATTTCACCGACGAACATGAATGGATCGATGTCGAGGGCGAAATCGCCACCGTCGGCATCACCGACTATGCGCAGGAGCAGTTGGGCGACATCGTGTTCGTCGAACTGCCCGCCGAAGGCGTCAGCTTCGAAAAGGGCGACGACGCCGCCGTCGTGGAGTCGGTCAAGGCCGCTTCGGACGTCTATGCGCCGATCTCCGGCGAAGTCGTCGAAAGCAACAGCGCGCTGGAGGACGAACCCGCGCTGGTGAACAGCGATGCGGAGGAGGACGGCTGGTTCTTCAAGCTGCGCATCGCGGACCCCAGCGAGCTGGAAGGCCTGATGAACGAAGCCGCCTACAAGAAGTTCGTGGCCTCGCTTTGATCAAATAATAAGCCCCTCCCTTCCAGGGAGGGGGGAGTTCTGGAAAATGCGCTACCTGCCCCTTACCGACACCGACCGCCAGGACATGCTGTCCGTCATCGGCGCATCGTCGGTCGACGACCTGTTCGTGGACGTTCCCGCCGAAGCGCGGCTTTCCGGCAAGATCGACGGCCTGCCCGACCATGCCAGCGAACTGGCTGTCGAGCGACATATGGCCAATCTCGCGCGGAAGAACCTATCGGCGGGTGAAGCGCCCTTCTTCCTGGGCGCAGGCGCCTACAAGCATCATGTTCCCGCCAGCGTCGATCATCTGATCCAGCGCGGCGAGTTTCTGACCGCCTACACGCCCTATCAGCCGGAAATCGCGCAGGGCACGCTCCAGGTGCTGTTCGAATTCCAGACCCAGGTCGCCCGCCTGCTCGGCTGCGACGTGGCCAACGCCTCCATGTATGACGGCTCGACCGCCTGCTGGGAGGCGATCGGCATGGCCCGCCGCATCACCAAGCGCGGCAAGGCGATCCTGTCCTCCGGCCTGCACCCGCATTATGTCTCGGTCGCCAACACCATGGCGAAATTCACCGGCGACGCGCTGGTGCATGAAGCGCCGACGCTGGACGCAGCGACCGACATCGACGCGCTGATCGCAGGCATCGACAAGGATACGAGCTGCGTCGTCGTCCAATATCCCGACATTCTCGGCCGCATCGCGGACCTGACCCCGCTGGCCGACGCCGCCCATGCCGCGGGCGCGCTGCTGGTCGCGGTCGTCACCGAGCCGGTGGCGCTGGGCGCTTGTCGGGCGCCCGGCCATATGGGCGCGGACATCGTCGTCGGTGAAGGCCAGTCCATCGGCGTCGGCCTCCAGTTCGGCGGGCCTTATCTCGGCCTTTTCGGCTGCAAGCAGAAATATGTCCGCCAGATGCCGGGCCGCCTCTGCGGCGAGACGGTGGACGCGGCGGGCAAACGCGGCTTCGTGCTGACCCTCTCGACCCGCGAACAGCATATCCGCCGCGAAAAGGCGACGTCGAACATCTGCACCAATTCGGGCCTCTGCGCGCTGGCGTTCAGCATCCACATGACCCTGCTGGGTGAAAGGGGGCTGCGCGAACTCGCCACGCTCAATCATGCGTTCGCCTGTCAGGCCGCCGACCGTTTCGCGAGGGTGCCGGGGGTCAAGCTGCTGAACGACAGCTTCTTCAACGAATTCACGCTGGTCCTGTCGAAGGACGCCCGCGAAGTCGTCCGCAACCTTGCCGACAAGGGCGTGTTGGGCGGCGTCTCGCTCGGCCGCCTGTTCCCGGACGCGCCGGAGATCGGCCATGGCCTGGTCGTCGCCGTCACCGAAACCGTGACGCCGGAGGATATCGAAACCCTTGCCAAGGCGCTTGAGGAGGAACTGGCATGACCATGTTGAAGGAAGGCCGTCCCAGCGCCCCCGTCGCCGTGAGCGAAGCCGGCAGCGCGCCCGCGACCGCCACCGGCAATCGCGCGCTGATGCTGGAAGAGGCGCTGATCTTCGAGATCGGATCGACCGATACGACCGGCGTCGATTTCGCGGAGGCGCCCAAGGTCGCCAGCCGCCTCGGCACGCTCGCCCGGACTGACGGCATCGGCCTGCCCGGCCTGTCGGAGCAGGAGACGGTGCGCCATTATACGCGCCTCAGCCGTCAGAACTACGCCATCGACCTGGGCCTGTTCCCGCTCGGCTCCTGCACGATGAAGCATAATCCGCGCCTGAATGAAAAGGTCGCGCGGATGCCCGGTTTCGCCGACCTCCACCCGCTCGCGCCTCAATCGACGGTGCAGGGCGCGCTGGCGGTGATCCATGAACTGGCCGCCTGGCTGGTGACGCTGACCGGGATGCATTCGGTCGCGATGAGTCCCAAGGCGGGCGCGCATGGCGAGCTGTGCGGCCTGCTGGCGATCCGCGCCGCTCTGGAAGCCCGTGGCGATGCGCGCAGCGTCATCCTGGTGCCCGAAAGCGCCCATGGCACCAATCCTGCCACCGCCGCCTTCTGCGGCTACAAGGTCGAGGACATTCCCGCGACCCCGGACGGCCGCGTCGACCTGGAGGCGCTCAAGGCCCGTTTAGGCCCTGACGTCGCGGCGGTGATGATCACCAACCCCAATACCTGCGGCCTGTTCGAGCGCGACATGAAGACGATCTCCGACGCGGTGCATGCCGCCGGGGCCTTCGTCTATTGCGACGGTGCGAACTTCAACGCCATCGTCGGGCGGGTCCGCCCCGGCGACCTGGGCGTCGACGCGATGCACATCAACCTGCACAAGACCTTCTCGACGCCCCATGGCGGCGGCGGTCCCGGCTCCGGCCCGGTGGTGCTGTCGGAGGCGCTTTCCTCCTTCGCGCCCCTGCCCTTCGTGGAGAAGCAGGGCGACAAGTTCGTGCTGATCGAGGAAGAGACGGCGGAAGAGCATCACGGCCAAACCTTTGGCCGCATGGTCGCCTTTCACGGCCAGATGGGCATGTTCACCCGCGCCCTGACCTATATCCTCAGCCATGGCGCGGACGGCCTGCGCCAGGTGGCGAGCGATGCGGTGCTGAACGCCAATTACATCCTGCGCAGCCTGGACGATGTGCTGGACGCGCCATTCGGCGGCAGCGGCCCCTGCATGCATGAGGCGTTGTTCAGCGACAAGGGGCTGGCTGAAGGCTTCACCACGCTGGACATCGCCAAGGGGCTGATCGACGAGGGCTTCCACCCGATGACCATGTATTTTCCGCTGGTCGTCCATGGCGCGATGCTGGTCGAACCGACCGAGACGGAAAGCAAGGCGGCGCTCGATCAGTTCATCCTGGCGCTGCGCAGCCTGGCCGACCGGGCCAAGGCGGGTGACGAGGCGCTGAAGGGCGCCCCCTATTTCGCCCCGCGCCGTCGCCTCGACGAGACGCTGGCGGCGCGCAAGCCGGTCTTGACCTGGACCGATCCGGTGCTGGCGCAGGCCGCCGAATGACGGACAGGCCGGAACCGTGGGAACCCGGTTCCGGCCCCGTCGCGGCGGGCAAACGTCATGCTCCGGCGACCGAACGCAACCGCGAGGCCATATTGGCGGTCCTTCGCGAGGAACTGCCATCTTCCGGCCTGGTGCTGGAGGTGGCGAGCGGCAGCGGCGAGCATGCGATCCATTTCGCGGCCGCATTGCCCGCGCTCGACTGGCAACCGAGCGATCCCGATCCGGCTGCGCTTGCTTCCATCACGGCGTGGAGGGCGGAGGCGGGTCTTCCCAATATATGTCCACCGGTCAGGCTCGATGCATGTGCCAAATGGCCGGTTGAAAGGGCGGACGCGATCCTCTGCATCAACATGGTCCACATCAGCCCCTGGGAAGCGACGCGCGGGTTGATGAAGGGGGCGAGGGCGGCGTTGCCGCCGGGCGGCCTGCTTTACCTCTATGGTCCTTATCTCCGTGAGGATGTGAAAACCGGGTCCGGCAATCTCGCCTTCGACGCATCGCTCAAGGTGCGCGATCCGCGATGGGGTTTGCGCAAGGTGGAGGATGTGATCGCCGCCGCGGAGGTCGAGGGGCTGGCGTTTCAGCATCTGGTCGAGATGCCCGCGAACAATCTGTCGTTGATATTCCGGCGCCGGGATTGAAAGACAGCCGCGCTCCTGCGAAGGCAGGAGTCCAGTTCCGCCCTTTGATCTGGACTCCTGCCTTCGCAGGATCGCGAAGTGCCCAGCAGGACCGATGCCCGAAACTTTTCTCTCCCTCGTCACCGCCGAACTCGCCGGCCCCGCCGATCCGCGAGCGGCTGCCATGGCTGGCGCTTTGGCGGCCAGATACCCTCATGCCTCGCGTGCGGTGCTCTTTTACGGCTCCTGCCTGCGGGAGAAGAATCTCGACGGGCTGATGCTGGATTTCTACCTGATCGTGTCGGACTATCGCGCCGCCTATGGACAGCGCTGGCTCGCGACGGCCAACCGGCTGATCCCGCCCAATGTCTTTCCGTTCGAACATAACGGCCTGATCGCCAAATATGCCGTCCTGTCGGAGGCTGACTTTGCGCGCCTCAACGGTCCCGCCGCCGACAATGTCTCGGTCTGGGCGCGTTTTGCCCAGCCTGCCCGGCTGCTATGGGCGGCGGACGACCTTGCCCGCCGGCGGGCCATCGGCGCGGTCGCTGGTGCCACGCCAACCCTGCTGTCGCTCGCCCGCCCGATGGCCGGGGAGAAGGACGTGCTGTCGCTTTGGCGGACCGGCTTCACCCTGACCTATGGCGCGGAGCTGCGCGCGGAGCGGAAGGGGCGTTCGCTTTCCATCGTCGACGCCGATCCCGACCGTTATCGCCGCTTCGGGGAGGCTGCGCTGGCGCGGGGCCTGCCGTCGTCGCTCGCCCCGGATCAGGCCGCCATTCGCTGGCGGCGGCTGCAAAGGCGGGGCAAATGGCTCTCCGTCATCCGCCTTGCCAAGGCCAGCTTCACCTATGCGGGCGGCATCGATTATCTCGCGTGGAAGATCAACCGCCACGCGGGCACGCAAATCGAGATCAAGCCCTGGCAGCGCCGCTGGCCACTGATCGGCGCGCTCACTCTGCTGCCGCGGCTGTTCCGGGGTGGTGCGATCCGCTGAAGGCGTTGGACAGCGCCTGGGCGAGGCCGGTCAGCGTATAGGGCTTGCGCAGCACTTCATGGCCTCCGAAATCCGTGCCTTCGGCGATGTCGCCCGCATAGCCGGTGACGAACAATACCGGCAGATGGGCGTAGACGGCAGGCAGGGTTCGGATCATTTCCGGCCCGGTCATGTCGGGCATCAGCACGTCGCTCATGATCAGGCCGATGTCGCGATGGCTGCCCAGCAGCTTCGCTGCCTTTGACGGATGATCGCAGGCGACCGGCAGATGGCCGAGTTCCGCCAGCGCCGCCATCGTCTGGTTGAGGACGCGGGGATCGTCCTCCACCACCAGGATGCGCGTCGGCGGATGCAGGACAGGTTCCCGGTCGGGCGCATGCCCGTCGACCGCATCCTCTCCCTCCGCGCTGATATGGCGGGGGAGGTAGATGTGGACGCTCGTACCTTCGCCGGGTTCGGATTCGATGCGGATTTCGCCCTCGCTCTGGTGCACGAAGCCGAAAATCTGGCTGAGGCCCAGGCCCGTTCCCTTGCCGACCGGCTTGGTCGTGAAAAAGGGTTCGAACACGCGGGAGAGGATTTGGGGCGTCATGCCGCAGCCATCGTCGCTGACGCTGAGCGTCACATATTCGCCGCCCGCGCACTCCCCGATTTCATGCGGGGCCAAGAGGGCCTGACCCGTCCTGATGAGCAGGCGCCCGCGCCCCTCCATCGCATCCCGTGCATTGACGCACAGGTTCAAAATCGCATTTTCCATCTGATGCTGGTCGACGAAGATCCGCCAGCCTTGCGCTTCCTTTTCGAATGCCATGGTGATCTGATCGCCGATCGACCGGTCGATCAGATCCGAAAGGCCCGCCACCAGCGCGTCGGGATCGACGGCGTTGGGCAATAGCGGTTCGGACCGGGCGAAGGCCAGCAGGCGGCGGGTGAGGGCGGCGGCGCGATTGGCCCCCTCCATCGCATTGTCCAGGTGGCGGCTGGCCTCCTGCGGTTTCAGGCGCAGCTTGCGCTTGGCCAGTTCCAGCCCGCCGACCACCACCGCCAGCATATTGTTGAAGTCATGCGCGATCCCGCCGGTAAGCTGGCCCACGGCGTCCATCTTCTGCATCTGGCGCAGATTTTCCTCGGCGGCGGTGCGTTCGGCGGTTTCCTTCTTGAGCCGCTCATAGGCGTCGGACAGTTCGGCCGTGCGTTCCGCGACCGCCGCTTCCAGCCGGTCGGCGCGCTCGGCCTCATCCTCCGCCTGCCGCCGGGCATTGCGCCGCTCGCTATAGGCGGCATTGGCGAACCATAGCGCGAACAGCACGCAGACCAGCAGGACCAGGCCGAAAAGCTGCGACGTCTTGCCGAACCACGCATTGCGGTCCCCGGCCAGGGACACGGCCTGGCTACGTTCCTGAAGCCGCGCATCTTCCGCCTGGATGACCCGGGTCAGCAGGGCCGCGATGCGCATCAAATCCCTGGACTTGCCCGCCTGATGGAACTGGGCGAGCGCGCCCATCTTCTGGTCGTAGGTGGTGCGCAGACCGATCTCGCTCAACGTCTTGCCCCGCTGGTCGAACGCCGCCTGCAGCGCCATCACATTGCCGCGCTGCCAGTCGGAATGGCGGGTGGTATAGGCCAGGGTCTTGAGCTGGCTGGCGGCGGTGCGCCACTGGTCCTGGAACAGCCGGCCCGTATCGGGGTCCAGGCTGATCACATAGCGGGCCAGCGTCACCTCGGCCCGCGCGGTCTTGGCCTCGAAAGCGCGGGCAAGGGCGATGACCTCGAAACTGCGGCGCTGTTCCTTCAGCGCGCGCTCATGGTCGCGCGCGGCGTGGCTGGCGCTGTACAGCAGCGTGCCGAGCGACCCGATCAGCAGGACGACCAGCACCAGCGGCAGAAAGCGCGCTATGATCGCTCGCCAACCGGTCGCATGCTCATCCATGAAAAGGCCGTCCGCCATCGACAGTTACACTAGATGAACAACATTAAGCGAGAAATGCCGCAGGGGGAAGGTTCCGATTTTCCGCGAAATTCCGTCTCGATAAATGCCCGCCCTGCCGTGTGTGCGATGGGCGCGCGCGATCAGCCGATCGCACCGGTCGCCTTGCCTGCCGCTTCGAACATTCCGATGATCTGGCCGACCTGCTCGTCGCTATGTTCGGCGCAAAGCGAGCAGCGCAGCAGGAAGGTGCCCGCCGGGGTCGCCGGGGGACGCGCCATGTTGACGTAGAGACCCAGTTCCAGCAGCGCCTGCCACATCGCCACCGCCTGGGCCTGGTCGGTCAAGATGACGGCGATGATCGCGGATTGCGGCGTTTCCGTGCCCAGCTTGAAGCCGAGGTCGGTCAGCCCCTTGTGCAGCCGCTGGCTGTTTTTCCACAGATGGGCGCGCTTCTCCCCCGCATGCATCAGCTTGCGGATGGAGGTCGCGGCGGTGGCGACGACGCTGGGCGGCAGCGACGCGGTGAAGACATAGGGACGGCAGACGAGGCGCAGCACCTCGAACTTGGGATGGTTGGACACGCAGAAGCCGCCCACCGTGCCGACCGATTTGGAGAAGGTGCCGACGACGAAATCGACGTCCTTTTCCACGCCCTGCTCTTCATAGACGCCGCGGCCATTGGGACCGAAAAAGCCCATGCCATGGGCCTCGTCCACCAGGATCATGCAATTGGGATGCTTGCGGATGGCCGCGACCATGGCGGGCAGGGGGGCGACGTCGCCCAGCATCGAATAGACCCCCTCCAGCACGACCAGCTTCAGCGCGTCGGCGGGCAGGCGGCCAAGGCGCTTGTCCAGATCCTCGACGCTGTTGTGGCGGAAACGGACGATCTCCGCATCGCCCAGGAAGCAGCCGTCATAGATGGAGGCGTGGCTGTCCGCGTCCAGCACGATATAGTCGCCCTTGCCCGCCAGGGTGGAGATCATGCCCAGATTGGCCTGATAGCCGGTCGAGAAGACCATGGCGCCGGTCGTGCCGTAAAATTCCTTGAGCGCTTCCTCGACTTCCTTATGGCCCTGATAGGTGCCGTTCAGCACGCGGCTGCCCGTCGTGCCCGCGCCGAAATCGTCCAGCGCCTTCTTGCCCGCGGCGACGACGTCCGGATCGAAGGTCATGCCCATATAATTATAGGTGCCGAGCAGGATCGTGTCCTTGCCCTTGATGACCGCCTGGGTCGGAGATTTCACCTCGTCCATCACGATCGCGAAGGGATCGCGCACGCCTGTCGCCAGCAGCGCCTCGCGCTCTGCGATCAAGGGGTCGAATTTGGAGAAGAGGTCGCGGGTCTGCGTGGCGTCGGTCATTGTCTCAATAGTCCCAAAACCGTTCGGGCTGAGCGAAGTCGAAGCTTCTTGCCGAGCGGAGCCGAGGCTCCACGCTTCGCCTTGGTTCAGCAAAAGGGCTTCGACTTCGCTCAGCCCGAACGGCGGTTGAATTTTCAGGCGGCTTCAGCCCTTGAGCTTCGCCACGGCGTCCACGAGCTGGCCGATGGTCTCGATCTCGGCCTGCATGTTCATGGTGATGATGATGTCGAATTCGTCTTCGATCGCCGCTACGAAGTCCATCACGGTCAGGCTGTCCCACTCCAGATCGCCCGCGAAGCTGGTGGCTTCGGTCAATTCCACGCCCTTTTTGTTGAAGGGAGCGATCTGGCTCAAAACGCTGTCGAAAATTGGCTGGCGATCCGTCATTATCCGTGGTGCTTTCCGTGAAAGAGCGGCTTTTGCCCTCAAGCGTCGCTGTTTGGCAAGGGAATAAGGCGGCAATCGGGCATGACTGTCGCCAAAAAGGGGAGGGGGAAAAGATGGACGCAACCAATGTTCCGGTGGCCAATGCGATCCACCTGCTGCGCACCGCGGTCCAGACCAATATGCAACTCAGCCAGATGGCCGATCAGAAGGCGAACATGCTGATCGGCGCGTCGATGGTGATCTTCACCCTGTGCGTCGCGCAGTTGCGGTCGGGCGCGCTGGTCTGGCCGGTGGCGCTGTTGGCGGTGGGCGTGTTCCTGGCCGCGACCTGCGCGATCCTGGCGGTGTTGCCCAGCGTCAGCCAGTCGCGCGGCAGCGTGGGGGAGGGCGACAATCTGCTGTTTTTCGGCATCTTCACCAGCCTCAGCGAGGCGGAGTTCAGCGATCGGATGATGGCGCTGATGTCCGATGACGATGCGCTGTGCCGGGCGATGCTGCGGGATATGTATCAGAATGGACAGGTGCTCCAGCGGCGGAAATATCGCTGGCTGGGCTATGCCTATCGCCTATTCCTGACCGGCGTGGTGGCGAGTTTTATCGCGCTGGTGGTGGATTTGGGGCTGGGGTGGCGTTGAGCGGAGCAGTTCACCGACCCTCAACGTCATGCTGAACTCGTTTCAGCATGACGGAGGATTGAGGGGGCGGTCTTCGAGCGCCCCGGCAAATTACCGGAAATTGTCCGCGTAGGCCTGAATTTTCAACGTCTTCGGCGCGGTCGGGATCACCGTATAGGCGATGCCCTCCCGCTCCGCATAGGCGCGCGCGGCCTCTTCGGAGGAAAAGCTCAGCTTGATCTGCTGCTTCATGTCGCCAGACCCGGCCCAGCCGGTCAGCGGATCGGGCTTCTTCGCCTCGGCGGGCGCATATTCCAGCACCCATTTACGGGTTAGCGCCTTGCCGGATTGCAGGGCGTTCTTCTGGATCTGATAAATGCGCGCGCTCATCGCGATAAAGACTCCTGAGGGAATTCGGTGCTGCGTTGCACCAGCGGGCGAGCGGAAGTCAAGGCTTGCCCCTGGTGTCGGCGCGTTTCGTGCGCAAAGTGGCGCTGGCCGCCGCCGGATCGTCGGGCCAGGGATGCTTGGGGTAGCGCCCGCGCATCTCCTTGGCGATCGCATTCCAGCTTCCAGCCCAGAAGCCGGGCAGGTCGCGCGTCGTCTGGATCGGCCGCCCCGCCGGCGAGGTGAGCGAGAGGACAAGCGGAATGCGCCGGCTGCCCACCACCGGATGCTCGGCCAGGCCGAACAGCGCCTGCACCCGCAATTCGACGCGGGGGCCTCCCTCTGCGGAATAGTCGATTTCATGATGGCTGCCCGCGGGCGAGCGGAAATCGGGCGGAGCGAGCCGGTCGACCTGCTGCTTGCCGTCCCAGCCGATCAGCCCATCGAGGACGCCGGAAAGCTGCGACCGATCGATGTCCGACAGGCGGCGCTTGCCTTGCAGGAGCGGCGGCAGCCATTCGTCCAGCGTTTCCATCAAGGCTGCGTCCGACAGCGCCTCCACCCCCGCAAATTCCGCCCGCATCCGGAGCGAACGCGCCGCGTCGGACCAGGGGAGCAGGTCCAGCCCGCCCTGGCGCACGCCTTCGGCCAGGGCAGCGACCACCGCTTCGGGATCGGGGCGGTCGTCAGAGCCGGAGGACAGCCTGACCGCGCCCAGCCGTCGTTCCCGCAGCGCCTCTATCCCGCCATTGGCGGAACGGAAGCGCACCGTGCGATGCTCCGCGATGCGGGCGCCGAACAGGGCGATGACCTCCGCCTCGCTGATCGGCGCGGCGGAGAGGATGCGGGCGCCAGCGGCGCTTCCTTGAACCTCTCCGACCGCCAGCCATTCCTCCCGCGCCAGGGGGTTGAGCGGGTCGAGCCGGAAGCCGCGCCCGCCGACGCTGGCCCAATCCGCGCCGTCGGCCGAGCGGCGCCTGGACACGCGGTCAGGGAAGGCGAGAGCGAGACAGATGCCGGTTTCATGACCGCCCCCGCCGCCTTCCCCAAGCGGGCGGGGGGCTAATTTGGCCCACCGCCTCGCCATGGCGCGTGCCGCATCGGCCCGCTTGCCGTTCTCCCGCCGCCAGCGCATCCGCCGCTGCGACAGGTCGGTATCCTGCCCGCCCACGCCGCGCTCGCCCAGCAAGACAGCGATCTCCGCCGCGATCTCCGCCAGTCCCATTTCACCCGCCCGCACCAGCATATGGCCGATGCGCGGTTCCAGCGGCAGCTTCGCCAGCGCCTTGCCATGTGCGGTGATCCGCCCGTCCGCGTCCAGCGCCTCCAGCACGGTCAGCCGTTTTCGCGCTTCCGCCACCGCGGCGGCGGGCGGCGCGTCCAGCCAGCGCAGGTCGCCCGGATCGCTCACGCCCCAGAGCGCGCAGTCGAGGATCAGGCTGGAAAGGTCGCTCTCCAAAATCTCCGGCGGGTCGAAGGGCGGCATGCCCGCCGTAGCCGCCGCTTCCCACAGGCGGTAGGCGACGCCCGGCCGCTGGCGCGCCGCGCGGCCCGCGCGCTGGGTCGCCGCCGCCTGGCTGGCCCGCTCTGTCACGAGCCGCGTCACGCCAGCCGCCCGGTCATAGCGGGGCCGCCGCGCCAGCCCGCTGTCCACCACGATCCGCACGCCGTCGATGGTCAGGCTGGTCTCCGCGATGGAGGTAGCCAGGATGACTTTCCGCCGTCCTTCCCGCGAAGGTCGGATCGCCGCCCGCTGCGCCGCCGGATCGAGCGACCCGTGCAGCTTGTGGACTTCCACCCCCGCTCCATCCAGTCGCTCCGCCGTCCGCTCGATCTCCGCCACGCCGGGCAGGAAGGCGAGCAGATCGCCCTCGGACTCCTCGCTCAGCGCACGGCGGATGGTCGCCGCCATCTCATCCTCGATCCGCCTTTCCGTTGCGCGCCCGACAGGACGCAGCTCCAGCGGCTGGATGCGGCCTTCGCTCTCCACCACGGGAGCGCCGTCCAACAGCGCGGCAAAGCGTGCCCCGTCCAGCGTCGCGGACATGGGCACGATGCGCAGGTCGGGCCGCAGCGCGCCCTGCGCGTCAAGGGCTAGCGCCAGCCCGAAATCGCCGTCCAGGCTGCGCTCATGCACTTCGTCGAACAGGACGGCGGAGATGCCTGAAAGCTCCGGATCGTCCTGAATCCGCCGGACGAAAATGCCCTCGGTCAGCACCAGCAGCCTTGTGGCCCTGGATGCCTTCGAATCCAGGCGCGTCGCATAGCCGACCATGCCGCCCACATCCTCGCCCATCAGTTCGGCAATGCGCTCCGCCGCCGCCCGCGCCGCCAGCCGCCGGGGCGAAAGCAGCAGGATCTGGCCCGTGCACCAGGGTTCGTTCAACAGGGCGGGGCCCACGGCGGTCGTCTTGCCTGCGCCCGGCGGGGCCACCAGCACCGCATTGCTTCCGTTTCGCAGATGAGCGAGCAGTTCGGGCAACACGGCGTTGATGGGCAGGGGGATGGGCGGGGCAGTCATGGCTGTCCCTCTCGCGCCATTCCCGGCCAAGTGCAAGGATCAGCCGAACAGCAGCGCGTGGATCGGGTTGCCGGGGTCCAGCAGCATCTTGGCCGTCAGCGCCAGCGACATGACGATCAGCAGGGGCCGGATCAAGCGGCTGCCGAAGCGCATCGCCAGCCGCGAACCGATCTGCCCGCCGGTGATGCTGCCCACCGCCATGGCCAGGCCGACGATCCAGATCACATGACCGCCCGCGATCATGGTGAGCAGCCCGGCCAGGTTGCTGGCGAAATTGGCTGCCTTGGTCTGCGCCGTGGCCCGCACGAGGCCAAGGCCGCCCAGGGCGATGAAGATAGTGGTGTAGAAGGCGCCCGCGCCCGGCCCGAAAAAGCCGTCGTAAAATCCGATGACGCCGATCAGCAAGCTCAGCAGCACCATGCCGATGCGCTGGTGCCGGTCCATTTCGCCGATCTTGGGCGAGAAGGTGAAATAGGCGGCCAGTGCGATCAGCAGCGCAGGCATCAGCCCGGCCAGTATCGACGGATCGACCCTCTGCACCAGCCACGCCCCGCCGACCGATCCCGCGAAAGCGGCGAATATGGGCCAGCGATAGGTCTTCAAATCCATATGCCCCGCCCGCGCATAGGCGACGCATGCGCCGAACGTACCGAGCGAGGATTGCAGCTTGTTGGTCGCGACGGCGGGAACAGGCGGGATTCCGGCGGCGAGCAGCGCAGGCAAGGCGATCAGCCCGCCACCACCCGCCATCGCGTCGATGATCCCCGCCATCAGTGCGGCGGCCATCAGAAAGGCGATGGTTTCAGGGGAGGGGATCATCAAGTCTCCCGGATGCAGGGCGCTAACGGAATGTTGAACGGGTTAGCGCGCCAAACCCTCAATAGGCCCGCGCAATGGCGAACTCGACCGCTTCGGTCAGCGCCGCCTTGGCCTTGCCATTGTCGAACATGCCGAGCGCGTCGATGGCCCGCTGACCATAATGCCGCGCCCGCGCCAGCGTGTCGGCAATCGCGCCTGTCTTGCGCAGCAGGGCGGTGGCATGGGCGAGATCCTCGTCGCTCACGCGGTTGCCCGCGATGGCGGCCTTCCAGAAGGCGCGTTCCTCGTCCGATCCCCGCGCATAGGCCAGGATCACCGGCAACGTCACCTTGCCGTCGCGGAAGTCGTCGCCCGCATCCTTGCCCATGGTCGCGCCGTCCGATTCATAGTCGATGGCGTCGTCGATGAGCTGGAAGGCGATGCCCAGATTGCGGCCATAGACGTCCAGCGCCTGTTCCTCCGCCTCATCGCGGTCGGCCACCACGGCGGAAATCCGGCAGGCGGCGGCGAACAGGGCGGCGGTCTTCGCGCCGATGATGTCGAGATATTGCTCTTCGCTGGTGTCGATCTTGCGCTGGGCGGTGAGCTGGTTGACTTCGCCCTCCGCGATCACGGCGGAGGCGTTGGAAAGAATTTTCAACACCTTGAGCGATTCCGCCTCGACCATCAGTTCGAAGGAGCGGGAGAAGAGGAAATCGCCCACGAGGACGCTGGCGCTGTTGCCCCAGATGATGTTGGCGGTCTTGCGGCCCCGGCGGAGGCCCGATCCGTCGACCACATCGTCATGCAGCAGGGTGGCGGTGTGGATGAACTCGACCGCGGCGGCCAGCTTGTAATGGCGCGACCCGGCATAACCGACCAGATCGGCGCAGGCGAGCGTCAGCATCGGCCGCATCCGCTTGCCGCCGCCCGCGATCAGATGGCCCGCCAGTTCGGGGATCAGCGGAATGCGCGACTGCATCCGGTCCAGGATGACGGCATTTACGTGATTCATGCCCTCGGCGACCAGCGCCATCATGGGGGCGAGCGAAGGCGCGCTGCTGGCGCGGCCGATGGGATGGACATTGCCGGTGGCGGATGCTGTCATGACAAGCGCCATGTGGCGGCGCGAAATGCTAAAGGCAAGCGGGAATAGCTTGCGTGCGCGAGCGGAAGCGGCAAAAAGCCCCCCAATTGATCGGAGGACCACAGTGGACGAGACTTTGAAGCGCTATCGCGAGAGCATCGACAATATCGACGCGGCGCTGGTCTTCATGCTGGCCGAGCGGTTCAAGATCACCCAGGCCGTGGGGGAGCATAAGGCGACCCATGACCTGCCCCCCGCCGATCCGGGCAGGGAGGAAAGTCAGATCGCCCGTCTGCGCCAACTCGCGACCGACGCCAATCTGGACCCCGACTTCACCGAGAAATTCCTGCGCTTCATCATCGATGAAGTGATCCGCCACCATGAGCGGCTGCGCGAGGGCTGAGCGTCAGGCCGGTTCGGCAATGTCCTGACCGCGCGTGGGCCGTGACGACCGGCCCAGCATCACCCCGCCCAGCGCCAGCGCGAAGCCGAGAAGCTGCACCGGCCCCAGCCGCTCTCCGAACAGCAGCCACGCCTCGATCGCGGCCAGCGGCGGCACCAGCAGTAACAGCATCGACATGCGCGTCGGCCCCTGGTGCCGCGCCAGCCATACCAGCAGCGACAGGCCGCCCGCCGACAGGCCCAGCACCGACCAGCCAAGGCCCAACCACAATATGGGCGTGCCGTCCCAGCGATAATCCCCCACGAACAACATCGCCGCCACGGCGATCAGCGCGCCGCCCGCATTCTGCACCGCGCCCGAAATCGCGATGCCGTCGCCGGCTATCGCTCCGCGCTGGATCAGCGTTCCGCCCGCCATGGCCAGGATGGCAACGATCCCCGCGACCGCGGGCCATATGGCGACTGATCCCGCGCCCGACCGCTCGATCGCGGGAAGCAGTACGCAGCCGACACCGATGATCGCGACGGCCATCCCGCCCCAACTGCGCGGGGGCAGCCTGTCGCCCAGGAAGGCGACGCTGGTCACGGCCACCATCAGCGGTTGCAGCGATCCCAGCAGCGCCATGATGCCGGCGGGCATGCCGTTGTTCACCGCCCACCAACTGAGCGTCAGATAGACGCCGTGCAGCATCGCGCCTGCCATCAGATGCGATGCCAGCCGCCGTCCACGGGGCAATGCCTGCCGCGCATGCAGCGCCGCCCCGGCCAGCAGCAGCGTCGTCAGTGTCAGCCGCACCGCCAGGATAAGGTCCGGCGCGGCATGGGGCACCACGGCGCGGGCGACGATGAAGCCGGTCGACCAGATGAGGACGAAGAGAAGGGAGGCTAGCGCGGCGATCATGGTCGCGCCTTTGGCCTATCGGCATCCGGCTGTCGAGGTTCGCGGCGGGAACTCAGGTCAGATCGGCCAGATCGTAGAGCGGCCTGATTTCGATCTCGCTCGGTCCCGGCATGGGATTGGGGCAGCGCTTCACCCACACGACCGCCTCTTCCATATCCTTGACCTCCCAAAGCCAGAAGCCCGCGACCAGTTCGCGGGTCTGGGCGAAGGGACCGTCGATGACTGTCCGACCGGGGCCGTCAAATGCGACGCGCTTGCCCCGCGACGAAGGCGTCAGGCCGTCGGCGGCGATCAATATGCCTGCCTTGGCCAGTTCATCGTTGAACCGCCCCATCGCCTGCATCGCCTCCATGCTTTCGGGGGTCGTGACGAAACCCTGTTCGCTGTCTTCAGTGGCCTTCACCAGCACCATCACGCGCATCCGCTGTCTCCCACGCACCGCCCTGGAGTGTTTTCCAGGCAGGTCGAACCACCTGCCGGCTCGAAATCATCATTCCATATATGTTCCAGCAATATGGCGCGACCCGCGATCCTAGAGCGTGATCATGTTAGATTGAAGGGTATCCGCTATTGGTGAGGTATTTGGCGCATTCTGTTGGCGGGAAGGCGCGCAGCCGAACGACACATTGTTGAGCGCCAGTTCCGGGCAGGATTTTCGGCTGTAGGTGTAAAATGTGCGGAGCATGGATGCATGCAGCACCGCGGCGACCAGGCTTTCCAGTCCCGCTCGCCGGTCATCATCAACTGTTCGTGATTGGCCCCGCCAAAGGGATGGGGTGCCCTTGGTGGCGGCCTTCTAGTCATCACTGAAAGCTGTCGACGCACGGCATGTCGACACGAATTTGGATGGTTGATGAGTGATGTCACAATTTTCCTTCGATCTGACTGGACGAACGGTCCTCATAACGGGTGCGTCGTCGGGCATTGGCCGCCGGTTCGCGCTTATACTGGCCGCAGCTGGCGCCCGGGTTGTGGTTGGCGCCCGGCGCACATCGCTTCTGGACGAACTATGTGCCCAGATTCGCGCTGACGGCGGCCAGGCGCTCGGCATTCCCATGGACGTCGCGGACGAACAGTCGACGATCGCCGCCTTCGATGCCGCCGAGGCCGAATTCGGTCTGGTCGACACGGTCGTGGTCAATGCCGGCGTCAGCCCGGCCGGAAGCGCACTCGGTCTCTCGGTCGATGCCTTCGATGCCACCATGGCGATCAACTTGCGCGGAGCATTCCTCAGCGCGCGCGAGGGCGCGCGACGGATGATTGCCGGCGGGATCAGCGAAACCGGGCGCGGCCGGATCGTCCTTATCGGATCCGTGACCGGGCAGCACAGTTTCCCGGGACTTGTGGCCTATGGCGCTTCGAAAGCGGCGATCACGCAAATGGGTCGGCTTCTGGCAAAAGATTGGGCGGGCAAGGGCATCAACGTCAACACCATCGCCCCAGGCTACATGGCGACCGATATGACGAGTTCGCTCTGGGAAGTCGAAAAGGGGCGCAAGCTTCTGGAGGGCTTTGCGCGTCGGCGCCTGATGGGGGTCGATGCTCTCGATCCGATGCTCCTCTATCTCTGTTCTGATGCCAGTGCGCCGGTGACCGGCGGCCTATTCACAATCGACGATGGTCAGACGCTCTGACCAGTCCCTCAATCAAGGAACGAAACTCATGGAATTAGCGGGCGTAGCCGCAATCGTCACAGGCGGTGCATCGGGATTGGGCGGGGCGACCGCGGCGCGGCTGGCGAGATCTGGTGCCAAGGTCACGATCTTCGATCTGAACGCCGATCTTGGCTCGGCTCATGCAAAGGACATTGGCGGGCTCTTCCTTCCCGTCAATGTCGCAGATGAAGCGCAGGTGCGTGATGCGGTCGCCCAGGCAGAGGCCGAGCATGGGGTGGCCCGCGTGCTAGTGAACTGCGCCGGTATCGGAACGCCCGCCAAGGTGATCGATCGCGAGGGCAAGGCTTTGGCACTTGCCGACTTCACCCGCACCGTTTCGGTGAATCTCATCGGCTCTTTCAACGTCCTTTCGAAGTTCGCCGAGCGGCTGCACTCCGCCGACCCGATCGGTGAAGAGCGCGGCGTCATCATCAACACGGCAAGTGTCGCCGCATTTGACGGCCAGATCGCGCAGGCCGCATATTCCGCATCCAAGGGCGGTATCGTCGGCATGTCATTGCCTATCGCGCGTGAGTTCGCACGCTACGGCATCCGGGTGATGACGATCGCGCCCGGCATCTTCTGGACGCCCTTGCTTGCCGCCTTGCCGCAGGAAGCGCTCGACTCGCTTGGCCAGCAGGTCCCCTTTCCCAGTCGCCTTGGCCAGCCCGACGAATATGCCCAGCTCGCGGAAAGCATTATCACCAACCCCATGCTGAACGGCGAGACCATCCGTCTCGATGGCGCCATCCGGATGGCGCCCAGATGACCGGCGCAGGCATCGAAAAGGCGATCGAGATCGCCGGTCGGGTCGAGGCTTTCGTCCGTGCCGAAATCATTCCTTATGAATCGGATGAACGGCGCGATCATCACGGTGCGCCGACGGACGAGCTCGTGGCCGAGATGCGAGCCAAGGCCAAGGCGGCAGGCGTTCTCACACCGCATATCCTGGCCAATGGCGTCCATCTCTCGCAACGGGAGACGGCGCTCGTTCTGATCAAGTCCGGACTTTCTCCTCTCGGCCCGCTCGCCGTTAACACGATGGCGCCCGATGAGGGCAACATGTACCTGATTGGAAGAGTCGGGACGGCGGAGCAGCAGGCGCACTTTCTGTCGCCGATGGTAGTCGGCAGCGCTCGGTCGGCTTTCTTGATGACCGAGCCCTGGGAGCTTGGCGGCGCCGGCTCCGACCCGTCAATGATGCAAACGACGTGCTACCTCGACGGCAATCACTGGGTCATCAATGGACGCAAGCGTTTCATTACCGGCGCGCAAGGCGCAAAGGTCGGCATCGTGATGGCAAAGTCCGAAGACGGTGCGTGCATGTTCCTGATTGACTTGCCGGATCCGGCGGTCCGGATCCATCGGGTTCCCAACACAATCGACAGTTCGATGCCGGGCGGCCACGCCGAAATCGCGATCGAGGATCTGCGTGTGCCAGCCGACCGGATGCTGGGGCAGTCGGGCGAAGGCTTCAAATATGCCCAGGTCCGGCTCTCGCCGGCACGCCTCTCGCACTGCATGCGCTGGTTGGGTTCTTGTATTCGCGCGCATGAGATCGCGACCGATTATGCCTGCCGTCGCCAGGCCTTCGGGAAGACGCTGATCGACCACGAGGGCGTCGGGTTCATGCTCGCCGAAAACAGGATCGACCTCCAGCAGGCCGAGCTGATGATTCTGTGGTGCGCCGATGTTCTCGATGGCGGGTCGCTTGGAACCGTCGAAAGTTCGATGGCGAAAGTGGCGGTGTCCGAAGCGCTGATGCGAACTGCCGACCGGTGCGTCCAGGTGATGGGCGGCAGCGGAGTCACGGGCGACACAATCGTCGAGCAGGTCTTTCGAGAAATTCGGGCCTTCAGGATCTATGACGGCCCGACCGAAGTCCACAAATGGTCTCTCGCCAAGAAGATCAAGCGCGACTGGGACAAGGCGCAGTCGTGAGCGCGGCCGGACAGGACGCCAATCTCGGCACGACGCCGGTACGCGAAGGCTATGCCTTTGACGAACAGGCGCTTACCCGCTGGATGAGCGACAATATCGCGGGTTTTGAAGGTCCGATCACGGTCGAGCAGTTCAAGGGTGGGCAGTCCAATCCCACCTACAAGCTTACATCGCCTTCGGGCGTCTATGTCCTGCGCCGGAAGCCTCCCGGGCAGTTGCTCAAGGGCGCCCACGCCATCGAGCGCGAGGCGAGAATACTCCAGGCGCTCGGACAGGCCGATTTTCCGGTCGCGCGGGTCCATGGCTTGTGCACTGACGACGGCGTGATCGGCTCCTGGTTCTATGTCATGGACATGGTCGAAGGGCGCATCTTCTGGGATGCGACCATCCCGGAGGTCAGTGCTGATGAGCGCCCCGCCTATTTCGACGCGATGAACGCGACGATCGCGCAGCTTCACAGCCTTGATCCGACCGCGATCGGGCTGGGCGACTACGGCAGTCCGGGCAATTATTTCGCTCGACAGATCGCGCGATGGTCGCAGCAATATCTTGACGACACTGACGCAGGCCGCGACCCGAACATGGATCGGCTGGTCGCGTGGCTCCCGGCCAATATCCCGGCGGACGAGGGCGAGAGCAGCATCGTCCACGGAGACTTCCGCATCGACAACATGATCTTCCATCCCACCGAACCCAAGGTGCTCGCGGTGCTCGACTGGGAACTCTCGACCCTCGGCCACCCATTGGCGGATTTTGCCTATCATGCGATGATGTATCACATGCCGCCGCATATCGTCGCAGGGCTCGCCGGAGCGGACATAGCGGTACTGAACATACCGACCGAGGCCGACTATGTCGCGGCTTATTGCCGCCGTACCGGTCGTGACGCCATCGTTGGCTACCGTTTCGCGCTGGCGTTCAACTTCTTTCGCCTCGCGGCGATCTTTCACGGCATCAAGGGCCGCGCGATCCGCGGCACCGCGGCGTCCGCGCAGGCGCGTGAGCGCGCTGCGTCCTTTCCCGAACTCGCGGCCCTGGCGGTTGCTCAAATTCCAGAAGGATCATGATTATGGCACAAGCATATATCGTCGATGCCGTGCGAACGGCGGGCGGCCGTCGCAATGGCCGTCTTTCCGGTGTTCATCCTGCCGATCTGGCCGGTGACGTACTTTCGGCGCTTGTCGCGCGTACCGGTATTGATCCGACGTCGATCGAGGATGTGGTGCTCGGTTGCGTGACGCAGGTGGGAGAACAGTCATTCGCCTTTGCGCGCAATGCAGTGCTTGCCTCCACCTTGCCGGCTTCGGTGCCGGCGGTGACCGTCGACCGTCAATGCGGCAGTTCCCAGCAGGCCGTCCAGTTCGCCGCCCAGGCGGTACTGTCAGGCACGCAGGATGTGGTGATCGCCGCAGGTGCGGAGAGCATGTCGCGCGTGCCGATGTTCTCCAACCAGACCGGCGATGCGGGCCCGATTAGCGAGCGTATCCGCCAGCGATTTGGCGTGGAGAGCTTCAGCCAGTTCGAGGGCGCCGAGATGATCGCGCGCAAATATGGCTATTCCCGCGAGGCGCTCGACCGCTTCTCGTTGCACAGCCATCAGCTTGCAGCGGCCGCAATCGCGGCAGGAGCATTCGAGCAGGAGATCGTACCGGTTAGCATCGAGACGCCGGATGGGCCCGGCGTTCATCTGGTCGACGAGGGTGTTCGTTCGGACACATCACTTGAGAAGCTCGGGTCGCTAAAGACGCTGGTTGAAGGGGGCGTCATCACTGCTGGCAATTCCAGCCAGATTTGCGACGGCGCTTCGGCATTGCTCGTTGTCAGCGAACGGGCGCTGAAAGATCATGGCTTGACCCCTCTTGCCCGTATCCATGCGATGGTCGTCACCGCCGGCGATCCGGTAATCATGCTCGAGGAACCGATCGCCGCGACGCAGAGACTTCTTGAACGCGCCGGCATGTCGATCGACGACATCGACCTGTATGAAGTGAATGAGGCCTTCGCGCCCGTGCCGCTTGCTTGGCTCGACAGTCTCAAGGCCGACCCGGAGCGCCTTAACGTGCATGGCGGATCCATCGCGCTGGGCCATCCGCTTGGCTCCTCGGGAACGAAGCTGATGGCGACCCTGGTCCATGCGCTTCGCGGACGCGGCAAGCGCTATGGCTTGCAGACGATGTGCGAGGCGGGCGGCATCGCCAATGCCATGATTATCGAAGCGCTTTGAGACGCCTGGAGACATCGGAATGGAGGAAGGTGAGAATGACCTGCTCGACTCTTCAGATCGTCGCCCCCAGCGATCGCGCCTTGCTTGCCAGCTTATTCTCTCACGCAGTGATGACGGCGTGGTCGTCAGAATCGCTTCCGAGGACCTACCAGCGGCGGGGATGTCGCGTTTGATACAGGAGAACAGCCGATGACGACCGCAGAAACGGCGAGCGGTTCATGCTTATGCGGAAGGATTACCTACGCGCTCGCGTCCACCCCTCTGCTGACAGGGATTTGCCATTGCACGCATTGCCAGAAGCAGAGCGGTAGCGCCTTCTCCGTAAACCTGGTGGTCAAGCGCGCCGACCTTGCGATCTCCGGAGAGATGGCATCCTTTGCTGATCGTGGCGAGAGCGGCGCGGAGATCTACCGGCGTTTCTGCGCGGCGTGCGGTTCACCCATCCTGACCGAATCCTCGAATGGGTCGGACATCGTCTTTCTGAAGGCGGGAACTCTCGACGATAAACGCAGCATTGCGCCGACGATCCAGATATGGTGTCAAAGCGCCCAGCCTTGGTGCTCTAAGACGCTGGAACTGGAAAGTTTCGACCGAAATCTTCCGAGCTGATATCGCCCGGATCGAATGCCCTAGAGCGATTCCCAGTCAGATGGCATCATCTGACGTTTAAGAAATCGCGGTAAAACAACGGAATAGAGCGGTCGATCTGATTCAATCAGATCGACCGCTCTAGCGGGCGCTCCAGGATCCGGCACGGTCGATCCTGGCGCACCTTCGCAGCGTCGTGCCTCTATTGGACCGGATCGGGCATCGTCAGGACCGCCTTCACGATCTTGCCCTCATGATGGTCCCGCACTGCCTCGTTGATTTGATCGAACCGATACCTGCTGATGAGCTTGTCGAAGGGGAACCGGCCCGCGAGATAGTGCGACAGGAGTTCGGGGATGAAGCTGTCGGGCTCACTATCGCCCTCGATGATCCCCTTGATGGTGTAACCGGACAGCAGCACCGTTGAGGCGAGCCCGGGAAGCCCTTGCGTCGGATTGGAAGGAACGCCGAGCAGGCCGAGCGTGCCATGGGGCCGCAGGCTGGCGAGCGCACTCTCCATCACGGGGCCGGCTCCGGTCGTATCCAGGGCATAGTCGGCGCCAGCGCCCGTCAGGCCGCGGACCATCTTGTCCACCCTCTCGACAGTTGGGTCCAGAACATGCGTTGCGCCGAGTTCCATCGCTAACGCGCGCCTTTCCGTTATCGGATCGGAAACGATGATGGTGGCGCATTCCGCCAGAACTGCGCCCAGAACCGCGCTGAGCCCGACCGATCCTCCCCCCAGAATGACGATGGATGATCCTTTCGGGCAGGCCAGCGCGCGCAAGACAGCGCCAGCCCCGGTCTGCACTCCGCATCCCAAGGGACCAAGCAGGTCAAGGGGAATTGCCGGATCAACCTTCACGACGTTCGCCTCATACGCCAGCGCATAGGTCGCAAAGGACGATTGCCCGAAGAAGTTGCTCGAAACCGGCGCGTCGTGACGATGCAGCGACTTTGAGCCGTCCGGGCGACAGCCGGTGTAGTTCAACGCCAACGCCTGTTCACAGTAGGTGGGTTCTCCCGCGACGCAGCGGGCGCACACGCCGCAAGAACGAAATGTCAAAACAACATGGTCGCCCTCGGCGACCTTCGAAACATTGGCGCCGACGCGGACGACGACACCGGCGCCCTCGTGCCCGAACACCGCCGGCAGCGGCACTGGCAGGATTTGATCCCGGGCCACAAGGTCGGTGTGGCAAAGTCCGACCGCTGCGATGCGGACCAGGATCTCATCGGCGCGAGGTTCGTCAAGCTGCAGGTCGGCAAGCTCGAAATCGGCTTTAGGCGCCGTGGCGATTGCCGCGGTAATCTTCATGGGTCGCAAATCTCCAAGGTCGGTCGCGTGCACCTTGGCATTGAGAGCAGCGCGACACCCTAGCCGAAAGGAGGGCAAGCGACTTGCCAAAGTTTATATATGCGCATAAATAAAATAGAGGAGGATTTGGATGGCCAGAGTCGGGGTCCGGGTTGACGAGAACGGCCGCGTTGCAGCGCGAGAGCGGTTGCTGGATGCGACCAGCGCGCTCCTGAGCGAACGCGATACGCTCGAGATTTCCCTCAATGAGATTTCCGTACGGTCCGGGCTGAACCATGGGTTGGTGAACTATTATTTCGGCGGAAAGGAAGGCTTGCTTCTGGCGCTGCTTGAGCGCGATGCAACCAGGGCTCTCAACGAGCTCGAGTATCTTGTCGGCCAGCAGATCGCGCCATTAAGAAAACTGGAACTGCATATCCGAGGCGTAATCAATGTCTACTTCCGCTACCCCTATATCAACCGCCTGATCAACCGCCTGCAGTCGGACAACGCAAACACCGCACGCGAACTGGCGCGGATATTCATCGCCCCGCTTCAAAGGTATCAGGCAATGATCATCGAGGAGTGTCGAGAAACAGGCGGAATTACACCCATCGAACCGCATCTATTCTACTACACCGTGATCGGCGCGTGTGAATTTCTCTTTCACTCGCGCAATACACTTCCCTATCTGTCCGGCCCCCCGGAGATCACGCCAGATCTCAAAGACGCTTACGCTGATCATCTCGTACGAATTCTTCTTGATGGACTGAAGACCAGAAGCGAGCGTCCCGTTTAGAGGGCCTCGAAGGAGTAGGATCAATGCTCAAGACCCTGGCGCGAGCCACAAAGCCAATGTCCTTTACTGTGCCGCTTTCGACGCCCCACGATCCTGCCGGCGGCTTTGTACCGACCCGGGCTTTCGCGCGTCTCCAGCAGGGCAAGGCCAGTGTTACGCTCCTTTCGGCTCCCCCCGGCTATGGCAAGACGACGCTTTTGCGCGCCTACGCCCGCTCCATTGAACACGCAGGCGGCTGCGTCGATTGGTGTCAACTGGATCGAATCGTAGCCGGCGGTCAGCCTGGCGAGAATGCCGACATCATTTTCATCGATGATGCGCAGGATGCTGATCCGGGCAAGTTCGCGCGCCTGATCCGTACCATCACATCCAATGATGCTGCGCAGCGATATGTGATCGCAACGCGGACCCTGCCCGACATGGATTGGATAGGCCTGATGGCCAAAGGCCGGATCGAGATTCTCGACGTCGAGATCCTCGCCTTGAATGACGATGAGGTCGGCGCGATCCTTGAACTCTATGCCGGATGTAGGCCGACCGCCGACCAAGCGGGAAAGGTGGCACGTTGGATCGAAGGCTGGCCAATCGGAGCGCAATGCTATGGCATGCTTGCCCGGCGCCGTGGCGGGTGGGCGAACATCGACATCCGCGAGGTATATCCGCGCGAGGACCTCGGCCATTATCTTAATGAGAGCATATATTCCGAGCTGGACGACGCCATGCGCCGCTTCCTGCTCGACCTCGCCGATCTGGGTCGATTCTCGCCAGCCATGCTGCGCGAGGTCATCGATCCTTCGGCCGAGCTTCTTCTGCAGCGGGCCAGGCTCGAAAACGTGATGATCGTGCCGGCAGCAGGCGGTGGCGAGTGGCTGCGATTGCACGGAATATTCCAGCAGTTTCTCGAGGCGAAAAAGCGCCAGGCGGGCGCCGCGAAAAGCATAGACCTCCTTCGCGCAGCGAGTTCATGGTGCGAACGACGCGAAGCTTTTTGCGATGCGATCGATTATGCGTTCGGAGCCGGTGATTGTCAGCGGGCGCAGGCCCTGATCGTCGCACACGCGGCGCATATCGCGCATGGCCTCGGTGAACTGCCAAAAATGCTGGTGTGGACCGAACAGCTGGAGGAGCTGGGGCAGTCGATCTCGATTCCGTTAAGACTCTGGAAAATATGGGCGCTGGTGCTGGCGTTGCAGGTGGATCAGGCGCGAGCCGAACTTGAGATCCTCGACCGCCAGATGCCCGACGACGCGCCGAGCCTCTGGCTGGCCCATCGCGACAGGCTTCGCGTCAGTCTGGCAGCCCGTGGCGATAACGTGCCGGCGCTCATCGAGCTTGCGGACAGCTGGATGGGGCGTTGGGAAGATCTCGATGCCTTTCACACCGCTGCCGTTTGCGTCTTGCGCGCATTTGCCCATCATCGGCTGGGCGACCGGCACGCTGCCCGGCGGGATCTGATGATCGCCCGCCAGCGAGCAGGAGAGGCAGGCGGGTTATATGGCCAACTCTGGGTCGCGAAGGCCGAGGCCTATCTCGAGTTCCAGTCGGGACGCGTGACCCGGGCGAGAGAGATCATTCTGTCCGCTATCGCCCGCGCCCATGAGTCCGACGAGATGGCGGCGTCGACAATCGGCACCGTTCACCTTCTCGCCGCAAGGATATTGGTCGAGACAGGAGAGGCTGCACGCGCACGGGAACATCTTGCCGCTGGCCATCTCCATGTCGGCGACAATGGCTTGATAGAAACGCATATAGCGGCGCTCGAAGCGGCGACATTGCTCGCAGAGGACTCCGATGGCGTCGATGCGGCATTATGCGAAACCCACCACCGTCTGGTTCGCGGGCTGCGTTACGGCGTTAGTGCCGATCTTCTGGCAGTGGCCTTGCAACTCCGGAACGGTCGGGCGGCTGACGCATCCGACGACTTCCGGGCAGCATTTTCTCGGGACGAGGCGGGGGGATGGCTGCATTGCGCTACCGGACTTGACATCCCCGGCTATATGACGCCGGACATTGAGCAGGCCTATGCCTGGGTGGCGCTTGGCGAAGGCAAGATCGCGGAGGCCGCGGCAATCGCCAGCAAGTTGCTTGTCCCCGCCGAGTTGGCGGGACATGCGCGCGATCATATTTCGCTCCTCATGCTTTCAACGACCTGCTCGGCAAAGCTTGGAAGAATGGGAGACGCCAAGCGCAATTTCGAGCGCGCAATCCGTATGGCCAGCGACAGGGGTTTCTGCCGGACGATTGTTGATCATGGATGGGGCCTGACGACCCTCCTTGCGGAAACCGAACTGGCGTCAGCCATAGCGGCAACCGGCGCACCTCTTCTTGCTGCCCTCCGCATGCGCTATGGCATAGCCGTTGATGGCAGTGATGCGCAGATCCTCGTCGACCGGCTGACAGCGCGCGAGCACGAGGTTCTCGTACTGCTGGATACAGGGCTTACCAGTCAGAAGATCGCCGATCATCTGGATCTGGGACTGTCGACGACAAAGTGGCACATTCAGAATATCTACAACAAGCTCGACGTCCGCAATCGGTCGGGCGCGCTCGCGCGCGCGCGGCGACTGGCCTTGCTGTAACGATCAGGCCGCCTTGGCCGGCTTCACCGTGATCGTCTGCGGCACGGTATATTCGAGCAATCCGCCAAGGCCGTTCTCGACACCGAGCCCGGATTGCTTGTGCCCTGCGAATGCTTGAAATGGCGTCAGATGTTGCACTTCGTTGATCCACACCGTGCCGGTTTCGAGACGCGCCGCGATCGACAGCGCTGCGTCGGTATCGGCGGACCAGACCGAGCCCGCCAGGCCATATTCCGACGCATTGGCCCGGGCGATGACGTCTTCCACTTCGCTGAACTTGATGAGGGGCAGAATTGGCCCGAACGCCTCCTCCTGCACCACGCGCGAATCCTCCGGAGGATTGTCCACGATCGTGACCGGGATGAAATATCCCGGGGAGTCCTGCGCGACATCGCCGCCGGTGAGAAAGCGAAAACCCCGGTCCTTGCAGTCCTTGATGATCTCCACGACCCGGTCGTACTGCAGCTTGTTCTGTACAGGCCCAAGCTCAGTTCCTTGCTCCGAACCATCGCCCATCTTCACCGTCTGAGTATATTCGGTCAGTGCCTTGGCAAGCCTGTCATAAATGGCTTCATGGACATACATACGCTTGGTGGCGATGCAGATCTGAGCGGAATTGCGGAACGCTGCCCAGAACAGGTCCTTCGCGACGGCATCAACATCGACATCCGGCATGATAATCGCTGCATCGTTCCCACCGAGTTCCAGCGTGACGCGCTTCAGATCGGCGGCGGCCGACGCCATCACGCGCTTGCCGGTGGCGGTCGATCCGGTGAAGCTGATCTTGTCGATGCCGGGGTGAGCGGTCACCTTGGGGCCGAGCGCATCGCCGCCTGAAATGATGTTGAGTACACCGTCGGGAATGACGCCGCTCAGCAGCTCGCCAATTCGCAACATTGTCAGCGGCGTGAAGGGCGATGGCTTCAGGACCATCGTATTGCCCGCTCGAAGGGCGGGAGCGATTTTCCAGAACGACAGGAATACCGGAAAATTCCAGGGAGAGATGCCGGCGACCACCCCTATCGGCACATGCCGCGTTTCCGAGCGCCGCTCGGCCGTGTCTTCATTGACCTCGACCGGGATTTCCATGTCAGCCAGCGACGACAGCCAATAGGCCGAGCCCATAATCTCTACGCGCGCTTCGTCATGCGGTTTGCCCTGCTCGCTCGTCAGCAGGCGAATCAGTTCGTCCGCGTTCGCGACCAGTACGCCCGCAGCCTCCTTGAGGACCTGTCTGCGCTCGCTGTCCGACGTGGCCCGCCAACCGGGATAGGCCGCGCGGGCGCTCGAGACGGCCTCATCAAGCTGCTCGGTAGAACAATCCGGGGCGGTCGCAAGCGGCGCGCTCGTTGCCGGGTTCACAACCGTTATCACTTCGGAGCTGTCGACTGCCTTGCCGGCGATCGTCATGGAATAATGTTTCATCGGTGACATCCTTTAGCGACCGGTCCAGCGCGGTGCGCGCTTCTCGATGAAGGCGCGAGGGCCTTCCTGATAATCTTCCGTAAGCGCCAGCTTTTTACCCATGGCAGCAGCCGCGGCTTCTAGTTCGTCCTCGGAGCGATTGAAGGCATCGCGAGCGATCGCTAGGCTTTCCCTGACCGCAATCGGTGCGTTCGCCGCGATGATCTCCGCCAGGGCCAGTGCCTGCGCGGCGACATCGTTTTTCGCGACGACCCGATTCACCAGTCCGAAATCCAGCGCGCGTTCGGCGGACAGTGGTTCACCCGTCGCAATCAGTTCGAGCGCGACGGCGCGCGGCAATGCCCGTGGAAGCCGGTAAAGACCGCTCGCGAGGGCGGCCAGGCCCCGTTTGACCTCGGGAAGCCCGAATTTCGCGTCGTCCGAAACCACTGACATGTCGCAGGCCAGAAGGATTTCCGTGCCGCCGGCCAGCGCAACGCCGTTGACGGCGGCGATCCAGGGCTTTTTCCGCGCCGCCCGAACGAAGCCGGCGAAACCGCCCGCGCGCGTCACCAGATCACGGATCCGGCCGGCGGAAATTTCCTTGAGATCGGCGCCGGCACAGAATGCGCGATCGCCGGCGCCGGTGAGAATGACGCAACGGATATCATCGTCCGCTTCGGTCTCGATGACCGCCTGTTCCAGCGCCCGGGCGACCGCGCCGTTGATCGCGTTGCGCGCATCGGGACGATTGATGGTGACTCGCGCCACATGCGGGACAGGCTGTTCAACAAGGATTTCGGTCACGAAAGTCTCCATTCCAATAGCCCATCCTCGGCAGTCGTCACTGTTCCGCGCGCGCCGATCGGCGAGTGGAGCCGGTCGGTCAGACGCGCAAGGGTCGGGAGGTCGGTGGCGGGAACGCGCGCCATTGTGCGATGTCCCTCCGGTGTGCGCAAAATGACGATCCCCCGATCGACGGCATTTTCCCGTCCATAAAGGACAGTAAAGCTTTCGACCTCGGCGCTGCCGCTATGGCTTTCGACAATCCGCGGCACCGGACCCCGCAAGGCGTCAGCCTTGCCGTCCACCCGGTAATCGACCGCCAATTGCTCAGCACCAGGCTGGCTCGAAAGAATGACGGCGTGATGTTTGGTCACGAAATCGCCCTGGCCGTACAGCAGTCCGCTGCCGGAGCTTTCCCTCAGTCGTCGAACCATCGCACAGGTCGCGTGCAGCATATAGCTGTTGAACGGGCCGCCGAAGAAGGTGAGACCACCCGTTACCGTAGGCTCGACATCCTCGCCGAGCCCCAGGGTGCGCCGCGCCATCTTTGGCACGCAAGGAAAACAGCTATAGAGTTCGAGCTGGTCGAAAGCGCCGCCGTTCAGCGCCGTGGCGGCTTCCAGAACGACTTGCTGCGAGGGCGAGGCATAATAGCAATCGCGGTCCAGATAATCCTCTGGCTCCTTCGAAGCGGCGCCGCCGACGAGATAGGTCATGCGGGCAGGATCGATACCGAGCGCGCGCGCCCTCTCCTCTGTCATGACGAGTACGGCCGCGCCCTGGTTCACAGTCGGATTGGCGACCATCAGCTTGTGGTAGGGCCAGGCAACGAGCGGATTCCGGGATGTGACCGTGCCGATTTCGTCTGGAGATACGGGCTGCTGCATCCAGGCATAGGGATTGTGCGACGCGACCGCCGCGTATCGGGACCATAATAGTGCGGATTCGGCCTGCGCCTCCGCCGGTGTCATCCCCCAGGCATGCAGGGTCGCATTTTCGAACAAGGGGTAGATATAGGTCGGCTGGGCCACGCCGTGCGCGCGGCCCATCGCCGAAAGCATTTCCTCGACGCGCCACGGATGTTCCATGACCTTGGCTTTTGCCGGCCATGGCAGGTCAATGCCTGCATTGCGGGCCTTCTTAACACTGCTGCGAGCTTCGGCGCCGCAGACCAATGCTATCCGGGATTCCCCTTGAGCGATGCGCAAGGCGGCATCGTGGAGGACCCTGAGCGGACTTTCACCGCCGCCGGCATGATAGATCGCACGGTCAGGTACGATCGCCAGCCGCTCGCACAGTTTGCGCGCGGTATCCTCGTACCGCCAGGTGATCTGATGAATCACTTCAACCGCATCGATCTGATGCAGCAGGGCAAGACCGCTATCCTGCTCTGCTCTTCTGGCGGAGGAGGCCATCAAGTCGAGTGGATCGAGACCCAGGGATGGCTCTGTCGGCCGATCCCTGATCTCACCGACACCAACTATGACCACATTGGTCATTCGGCAGCACCCATAGTCTTGCTCAACCCGATGTCCGTCAGGATTTCATCGGTATGCTCGCCCAGGCGTGGCGGATCACGGCGCACCGATGCGGGTGTCGCGCTGAATCGCACGGGGTGGCGCAGCGAAATATAGGTTCCCTCGCTGGGATGCTCGCGCTTCTCGAAAAATCCGACAGCATTGAGATGCTCGTCGTCAAGCACCTCGTCCAGCCGGTTGACCTTCATGCAGGGGACGTTGCGCTCCGTCAGCGCGGTCACCCATTCGGCAGTCGTCTTGGTCTTTGCGACCTCCTCGATCATCGCGTAGATTTCGCTGATGTTTTCAGTGCGCAACGCATAGGTGGCGTAGCGCGGATTCTTGGTGAAAGTCCCCGGGGGTAGTCCTCCGATTTCAAAGAAATCATCCCACTGCGAATCGGAGTAGGGGAGGATCGCCAGATAACCGTCCTTTGTCGGGTATGGCTTGCGGTTTGGATTGAACACCCGGCTGTAGCCGTAACCTCCGGTCGGCGGTTCGAACGTGTGACCGTAGAGATTTTCGCTCATGTTGAAGTAACTGAAGCACTCGAACATCGGAACTTCGACGAACTGCCCTTCGCCGCTGCGCTGCCGGTGGAACAGTGCTGCCATGGTCGCGTAGGCTCCGAAAAGCCCCGAGGATTTGTCGGCGATCAAGGACGGCTGATATCGCGGCGCCGGGTTACCATCGACCCGGCTCATCAGATCGGTGCCGCCCGCGGCAGCCTGGATGAGGTCGTCATAGGCTTGCTTCTTCGCATAAGGGCCGTCGGACCCGTATCCGGAACAATGAACGTAGACGATATCCGCTTTCAGCGCCTTGACGGCCTCGTAGCTGAAGCCGAGCTTCTCAAGCCCTCCCATGCGGACATTGGTTATGAAAATGTCCGCAGTGGCAATGAGGCGGCGCAGCGCCTCGCGGCCATCCTCCTGCTTCAGGTCCAGAAGCACTGATCGCTTGTTGCGATTATAGTGCATGAAGATCGGCCCCATCGCCGGGGTCTTGGCCGACTTGCCTGTGTAGCGAAAGATATCGCCCCCATTGTCTGCTCGGGTTCCAGGCGCCTCAATCTTGATGACATCGGCGCCAAGGTCACCGAGGATCTGGGAGGTATAGGCACCGAAGAGGACGCTGGTCATGTCGACGACACGAATGCCGTCGAGTGCACCGGGCAAGGCAATGGGGACGTTCACAGGGACCTCAATCAATCAATATTTGAACGAAGCGACCAGACCATAGGTCCGCACCATTCCGGGCACGCGGATGGACGTGTCTGTCAGGATGTCGGTCGCCGTGTAATAGTTCTCGTTGAAAAGGTTGCGTGCATAGAGGCCGATGCTCCAGCGGTCGTCCTGACGATGCAGGGCGATATTGGCATTCACGACCGTGTACGCCTTCAAGTCGAATACCGGATCCTCGTCGAGCGAGCCGACCGTCTTACCTTGGTAATTGCCGTTCGCACCGAACTGGATGGCAAGGGTGTCATTGATCGGCATGTCGTATGAGACAAGCGCGTTGAGCTGATATTTCGGAGTGAAAGGAAAGGCCGACCCCTTGAAATCCTGCGCTTCGCCGAAGCGGTTAAAGCCATTGAATTCAGTGACCTCGGTATGGGTGTATGACGCACCGAACTTGATGAGCAGTTCGCGTGTCGGCGAGATGGTGATGTCCGTTTCGGCGCCATAGACTTCCGACTTCGGTACGTTGACGATGCGTGTCAGCGACACGAAGATCGGATCGAGGATTTCACCGAAGACCTGCTTGTCGCGATAGTCGTAGTAGAAGCCGGCGGCGTTGAATTGCACCAGTCGATCGAACAGTCCGAGCTTTACGCCCGCCTCATAGGCAGTCACCTTCTCCTGCGTCGCCGGGACGAGCTGGGTTACGACATTCGCCGCGACGACCGGAAAAGCGCCTGACTTGTAACCACGGCTGACCGACGCATAGGCAAGCACTCGGCTATTCGGCGTCCAGGTCAACGCAAGGCGACCGGACACATTGTCCTCCTTGAGCTGGCTGGAGACCAGGCCTGCCGCACCGGAGAAGTCCGCTTTGTAGGTCAGGCATTCATTTGGGCCGATACCGGGACTGGAAAACGGACGTCCAGTCCTGGCGGCGACAATCGCTGCCACGCCGGTGTTCCAGACGGGAGCGGTATTGTTATTGTAATCGGCCGAGCAGCCTTCGAAATCGAGCTTGTCGTTCGAATAACGAATCCCCCCGCTGACCTTGAACTGATCCGAAAGCGCCCAGTCCGCGTTGGCGAAAGCCGAAAGCGATCGACTCGTCTGGCGCGAAAGGTTGCGGAAATTATCGAACCCGTTCGCAATCTGCGCAGACGTATAAGTCGTCTGCGGGATCGTCTGCCCGACAAAGGCGAGCGTGTTGAGGATCGAAGAGTCGCGATAATAGCCGACCTGGTCATCGCGGATCTTGTCGCGGGAATAATAGCCGCCAACGATCCAGTTGACCGCGCCAGTGTCGCCGGTCAACCGCAGTTCCTGAGAAAAGGATCGGATACGGCCGTCCGACAGATATTCCGATGGCTCGAAGGTGGTGCCATCCACATCATTCATGTCGTGGCGCTTCACGTCGGAATAGCCGGTGAGCGAGGTGAAGGTCAGCGCATCGTTCAGTTCATAGTCAATCCGGCCAGATGCCGACCAGAAGCGGGAGTCCGCTTTGTAGGGCGGCTTGCCTGCATAGCTTGGCCCCCAGCTTGCCTCTCCCGCTTTCCAGTTCGTCCGGACCTGATCCGCCAGACCCGGCACGGCAAATGGGGGGGAGTCGGGATTGAAGGCGACTGCCTGGACCGCAATCGTGTCGGAGTTGTCCTCCCAGTACGACCCGCCAAGCGTCACCTTCAAACGGTCGGTGGGCTCCCAAAGAAGCGTGACGCGCCCACCCATCCGGTCTTTCTCGCCCAGGCGTTCGCCAGGCACATTGACATTGCGCTGCCACCCCTTGTCTGAGGTATCCCAACGTCCCGCGATGCGGATGCCGAGCGTGTCAGTCAGCGGGCCGCTGACGAAACCTTCGAAGTTGATCGTCTCGAAATTGCCGACCTCGGCCGTCAAACCAGCATGAAAGTCTTTGGTTGGCTTTGCCGTGATGAAGTTGACGAGGCCGCCGGTGGTGTTCCGGCCATATAATGTGCCCTGAGGCCCCTTCAAAACCTCGACGCGCTCAATGTCGTAGGAAGGGCCATTGCTCATATAGGGGTAGGCGTAAGCCACTTCGTCGACATATATGCCAACGGGCGACGTCGACGAGAGATTGGGCGTATTGAAACCGATGCCGCGCACTGTGTAGATCGGCGTGTTGGCGCTCGACCGGCTGAAATTGAATGCAGGCACGAGTTGTGAAATCCCGGCCGCATCGGTCACGCCGGCCTTCGTGAGAATGTCGCCGCCGAAGGCCTGGATGGAGAGCGGCACCTTGTTGATGCTCTCCGACCGGCGCTGCGCGGTCACGACGATCTCTCCAGCGCCGACATCAGCGCTCTGATCTCCTGCTGCAGCTTGCGCAGCGGCCGCCTCGGCCTGGTCCTGCGCATGTGCTGCAGCCGGCAGAGCGGCCATCGCGATTGCCAAACACGAAACCGTTGTCACATATTTTCTCCCAGACATATCCACCCCCCTTTTTGTCGGCCAAGCCCGAATGACTTTGTTGCTGCCTTGCCTAGGCGCATTCGCAGCACTGCAACCCCGTAAAAAGGACGGGCAGTTTCCGGATGGTGCGCAAGGAAGCGTTGATGGCCCATCCTTTCGAGTGGGCATACGTCCAATCGGTTGAGTCATATAGTTCGCGAAGAAAAGCGAGCGGAGAGCGATGAAATGGCGGGAGGCCCGACACCGAAGGATATCAGAGAGGCGTTCGCCGCGATCGGGGTGGACGATCTGCCGGGCGTAAGCGTCTATGATGCTATTCGGCGGAAGGCGTTGCAGTTTCCCGACAAGATCGCGGTCATCGACCTGCCCAGCGCGGACCTCAATGCGACGCCGATATCGACTACATATGAAACACTGCACGCGTCGATCTTGCGCGCGGCAAACCACATGCTGGACCTGGGGCTTTGCGACGGCGACCGCATCCTCTATCTGGCGCCCAACGGTCTTGCAGGCCTGACCGGATTTTGGGCAGCCCAGTTGCTGGGTGTTGTCGTCCCGGTCAATCCGTTCCTGGATTCGGGCGCCATAGGCGAAATTGCGCGCGCCACCGGCGCGCGGGCCGTCATGTCCGCGGGCGAACACAGCGTCTGCGGCAGTTACGGGCTGGCCTGTGCCTTGACGGCCGCCAATCCGACCCTGGCTTTCCATCTCGTATTGGGAGAAGGCGCCGGCGATCGCGCCATCGACCTTCTCGGAGCGTCCGCCCCATTCCCGGCCGACCGGTATCTGGGTAAAGAGCCGAGTCTGGACGAAATAGCCGCCTATTTCCCCACCGGCGGCACGACCGGCGCGCCGAAAGTCGCACGGCTGTCGAATAGAAGCCTTTTGGTCGGGGCACACAGCAGCGCGGTGGCGAGCAGCCTCGATGCCGATCATGTCGTGCCGCTTGCCTTGCCCATGTTCCATGTCGGAGGCGGTGTCATTGCCTCAACACGCACGCTGATGCTTGGGCAAACCCTGGTGATCCTGACGCCGGCAGGTTTCCGGACACCCGATCTGGCCGTGAATTTCTGGGCGCTGGCCAACAAATATGGCTTTACTCAATTGATATCGGTGCCGACGGTGTTTTCGGATCTGCTAACGACCCATGCGGGCGAACAGACGAGCATCCGCCATTTCATAGCCGGCGCGAGCAAGTTGCCGGCAAATCTGTGTCGATCTTATGAGAAGCTCTTCGGTCATGGCATCTATGAGGGCTATGGCATGACCGAGACGGCCGGCTTCTGCTGCGTCAATCCGATCGCGTTGCCTCCCCGGCCCGGAAGCGGCGGGATCGTGGCGCCTCTCTACGAGGTGAAAATCGTTTTGCTCGACGATGCCCATCGGTTCGTCCGCGAATGTGGGGTAGGTGAAGTCGGAAACATCGCGGTGTCCGGGCCTGCTGTGTTTGATGGCTATGTCGATACGGCCCAGGATTCCAGCAAGTTCATCGCCGGCATGCCAGGTGCGCCGTGGATCGATGCCGGTGACCTGGGGCGCTTCGATGCCGACGGTTATCTCTGGATCGCGGGTCGCGAGAAGGATCTCATCATTCGAGGCGGGCACAATATCGATCCGGCGCCGATCGAGGAGACCTTGCTGGATCATCCGGATATCCTCGATGCTGCGGCCGTCGGTATGCCCGATGCGCGGGTCGGCGAATTGCCGGTGGCATTTGTTCAACTCGCGGATGGTGCGCGGCTGGACGAGGCGGCGCTGCGGAGATTTTGCCAAGAGCGGCTACCTGAACGTGCCGGAACTCCGATGCGCATATTTCAGCTCGACGCTCTTCCGCGAACAGCGATGCGCAAGATTTTCAAACCCGAATTGCGCCGCCTTGCGGCCGCCGTAGCGGTCGAGAGCCTGCTGAGCAGGAGCGCCGCTACGGATCAGATAAGCTGGCAGGTCGTATCCGACGACAAGGGGTGCCTCTCCGTGGAAATCATCGGTGACCTCGCCGACCGCGGCTGGCGCGAAGGCATCGAAGACGAACTGAGCCAACTCAATCTTCAGGTCACTTTCAGCGAGACGCATGCATGACAGAACTCCTCACGCCTGAATCATTGGCGCGCCCATCGACATTTGCGAAGCCCGACCAGGTCTATGATCTTTACGCCCGACTGCGACGCGACACACCCATCGCGAAGGCAGAGCCACGCGGATACCGCCCCTTCTGGGTGATGACCCGTCATGACGATATAATGGCCGTCGAGCGCGATGCCGAGACATATGCGGCAGGAGATCGGACGGTCCTTCTGCCCGAGAAGGTAGAGGCGATCTATGAGGCCAAATATGGCGACCGGAACGGCGTAAAGCCGTTGACGCATATGGACGGAGCCTACCACCGGGCGCATCGAAGCGTCACCATGGACTGGTTCGGGCCGAAACACTTACGAAAATTCGAACCGCAGATCGCCGCGATCGCGAAGGAGTTTGTCGACCGGATGGAAGACCTTGGCGGGAACTGCGATTTTTCGGCAGATATCGCCTATTGGTATCCGCTGCGGGTGGTGATGACGCTCATGGGTGTCCCGCAGGAAGATGAGGCGTATGTGCTGCGTCTGACACAGCGTCTCTTCAGTCCGGCTGACAAGGATTTGAAGACCCAGGATGGCGAACCACAATCCGCCGCGCCGGGCGGAAGTCGCGATGTTTTCGCTGAATTCGGCGACTATTATAAATCGCTTACGGATGATCGCCGCAAGAACCCGCGTGATGACATCATCTCGACGATAGCTAACGGCGTCGTGAATGGGTGTCCGATGGCCGAACGGGAGATGACATCTTATTATGTTATCGCATCAACTGCAGGTCACGACACCACTGCGGCGTCCATAGGAGGCGGTCTGCTGGGGCTCATCCAATTTCCCGAACAACTCGCGAAGTTGCGCGCCGACATCGGTCTTCTCGGTTCCGCGGCCGAGGAGTTCGTCCGGTGGACGGCGCCTGTGAAGCACTTCATGCGCACACCGCGGCGAGACGTGACCTGGCATGGCACGACGATTGCGGCAGGTGAGGCGATCATGCTGTGCTATCCATCGGCATGCCGGGATGAATCGGTCTTTCCCGATAGCGATCAATTCCGCGTAGATCGCAAGGGAAATCCCGCACATCTGGCCTTCGGCTACGGTCCGCACTTCTGCCTTGGCAAGTTCCTGGCAACGATGGAAATCCGGGCCTTCTATGCGGAACTTCTCCCGCGCCTGAAGCATGTCGAGCTTGCAGGCGAGCCGACTTATATCGAATCCACCTTTGTAAGCGGCTTGAAGAGCCTCCCTGTTCGGTTCCGCTTCTAATGGCCGTCGAGCGAACCCTCTATCATAGCGCGGACTCGCGTTCCTTCCGCGCCCTTTGGGCGCTGGAAGAGGTGGGCATTCCTTATACGCTCGAACTTCTCGATTTTCCGCCACGACAGACGAACCCTACCTATCTCGAGAAGAATCCCCTCGGCACCGTTCCTCTCTTTGTCGAGGGAGAGCTTCGGATGACCGAATCCGCTGCGATCTGCCATTATCTTGGTGCGCGCTATGGCTCGGATGGCGTCGTGCCCGAGGTGGATGACCCGAGTTTTGGAGCTTTCCTCAATTACCTGCACTTTGGGGAGGCAACGCTCACATTTCCCCAGGCAATCGTCCTTCGCTACGGTCGCCTCGAACCCCAGGAACGGCGTAGCGCCCAAGTGGTGAGCGATTACAGTCGCTGGTTCCTGGCGCGGGCGCGTGGCATCGAGATGTTCCTCGAACGGGGCGATTATGCTACTGGCGATGCTTTTACCATGGCCGACATCTCGGTGGGTTATGCGATTATGCTGTCTCAGTTCACGGGCCTGTTTGATCAGTTGACCGATCCGGTCCAACGCTATTGGGATCGCTTGCGCAAGAGGCCGGCCTTCATGCGGGCGACAGTAGCGCAGAGACCCCATGGACGCCTGTAGGGCGCGCGCATCTCCATGCTCCAGCCCATGACATCTTCTAAACAGAACGCCCGGCGGAAAAATGACGAGGTTTGTCGTTGGTCCGAGGGCAGAGATTTCTCTCCGCCCTCCGAAAATGCTGGTTCCGTCCCTCCTCGATCGTGCCAAGGTCAATCGCGGCTGATTTCGGCGAGAGGTTTTGAAACCGGCGTCAGACAGGTAGACCATGCAGCTTTCGCAGGCTCTTGTCGAAGGCCGGGGCGGGAACGAACCGTCGCAGCAGGCTCACTTTTCGCGCCATCTTCCCTGCAGCATAACGTGCCTTTGGCGACGGATCAGTTGCGGCTTTCACGATCGCGGCAGCCACAACGTTGGGATTGTCGCCCGCCTTGATCGATGTCCGCATGATGGCATCCATGTTGGCGCGCGCGGAGTCATAAAGGTCGAGTTGCCTGTCGGGCTTGATGGCGTTTTGCTCGAATGCAGTGCGCGTATAGGCTGCTGACGCGCAGAACCCGGCAGATCGTCTCTACTGACCACACATGGCGCCAGCTCTCCACGAACGCGAACCTCACGGTCGCTGGCTCGCGAAGAATTGCGTGGCCTTCCTAAGAAACAGCCATATCGGGCTCTGGCGGCAATAGCTGGAGTGAGAAGCCGAAGGTCTTGGCGCGGCGCTGGAGATTGCCGATCACCCGGCTGCGATATCGTTCCTCATATTGTGAGGCGCCGGGGTCGTGGTACGCGATGCCGTACCGCAAGCTGTTGTAGAACAGCACAGCTATCTTGCGGGCGGTGGTCGTACTGGTGGGCTCTCCATTTTTCGTGCGGTCGCCCGACAGCTTCAGTTCTCGCTGGTTTCGGTCAAATTCCGCCCAGTGGAGCCCTGCAATTTCCTCCCTCCGCTGCCCGGTAACAATCAGTAGGCGAACGATCGGACCAAAGCAGCGGTGACATTTTAAGGCTTGGACCCAGATCCGTCCGAGTTCTTCGTCCGAAAGCCACCGTTCTCTTGGTTTGACCGGTGGCGGCGTCTCCATGCCTTCCATGGGGCTCCGCTCGATATCGCCTCTACTCACCGCCCATTTGAATAGTCGTCGCAGAACAGCAAAGACATTTCGGCGGTTTGCCACCTGCTCCACGGGCATGTGGTCGAACACATCCACCACATCTGTCCGCGTAATTGTCGGCAAGGCCTTTTCCTCCCTAAGGCGGGGCTTGATGTGGAGGCTGAAAAAGCGTGTGACCAGCGTCTTCCAACCCTTGCCCTTGCAGTTCCCCGCAAAGCGATCAGCGTAGTTTGAAAAAGTCAGATCGACGGCTTCGCGCCGCCGCTGCTTGTCGGATTTTACAGGATCAATTCCCTGGGCGACCAGAAGTCGCATGCGGCTAGCTTCCTCGCGCGCTGTGGCAGGCGTCCATGGTGAGCCATGGGACCCAATAGTGTATCGTCGTGTCTTGGCCTCTCGTCCGCCCATCCGATATTGAACGACATAGGAGGCGACTCCACGTGACGTGGTCTTTAGCCCAAAGCCCCTCAAATCTTCGTCCCATAGAAAGCCATCGACGCCTGCCGATAGCAGCGCATCCAGCGTTCGTTTGGTGATCCTTCCGGTGGCCATGACGATACCTCAGGTACCATAAAAGTAATCACCGTGGCGGAAAACATGGGTTATCGTGGGGTAGCGCGGCGTAGGTAAGATACTGGAAAATAACGATCCTGTGCCTCATCGCATTGATCTATTTACGCCGGTAGCGGAAGTACCAGACTTCGTGGCCCAGGCGGCGGGCCTTGGCTTCGTAGCGGGTTTCGGGCCAGCCGCCGGGGCGGACCTGGAAATCCTTGGGAGAAGTGGCCAGCCATTCGAAATCGGGGTGGCCGTTCATCACCATCAGCGCCCAGCGCAGATAGATGGGGTGATCCGTGCCGAAGCGGAATTCGCCGCCGGGTTTCAGTTTCTTCGCGATCATCGCCACCGGGCCGGGGTTCATCATGCGGCGCTTGGCATGGCGCGCCTTGGGCCAGGGGTCGGGATGGAGGAGGTAGACGAAGCTGAGCGCGCCGTCGGGGATGCGGCTCAGCACCTGAAGCGCGTCGCCCATGTGGAGGCGGACATTGCCCAGCGCCTGGTCGCGGACATGGCCGAGCGCGGTGACGACGCCGTTCAGGAAAGGCTCGCAGCCGATGAAGCCATGGTCGGGCAGAAGATCGGCGCGATAGGCGAGATGTTCGCCGCCGCCGAAGCCGATCTCGAAATGCAGCGGGCGGTCATAGCCGAAAAGGTTCGCGGCGGTGACCTCTCCCTCTGCGGGGACGGAGAGGGCGGGGAGCAGCGTGTCGACCAGTTCCTGCTGGCCTGCGCGCAGCTTGTGCCCCGACTGGCGGCCATAGAGGCGGTTGAGCGTGGTGGGGTCGCCGGATTTCTGCCCGGATTCTTGCCCAGATTCGTGCCCAGTTTCGTACGCTGTCATGGGCGCGCCGATAGCGGGCCGGGGCGGTGGGGGCAAGCCGCCCCTTTATCGGCAGGGCTTTCCCGCATAGGCGCGGCGATGGAAGGCGTAGTTGCGGCCGTTCCAGCGCAGGACGGGAAAGCAGAAGCCGGGGCCGCCGACCGACAGATCGGGCCAGCCGCCCGCTCCCTTGCCGGGCAGGAATTCGGGGATGCCGGTTTCATGCGCCATCAGTTTCCAACCGCCGTCGGCTTGTTGGCTGAGCAGCCAGAAAGCCTGGCCGGTATTGCCGTAGCAATAGCCGCTGGATTCGGAGACGACGGCTTCCGGACGGCCATCGCCATTGAGGTCACGGCGTTCGTCTATCGTGGCGGGCGAAGGCGGTTGGCCGGATTCGTCGCAGCCGCTGGTCCAGCCGCGACCGATATTTTTGAGGCCAGCGGCGCGGAAGATCGCGGCGTCGTCGGCGGCGGCCTTGGCCGGGGCGGCGAGGGCGGGGGATGGGACGGAAGCGGCAAGCGCCGCCCCCATGGCCAGGGTGGCGATGGTCGAGCGGTGCTTCCGTCCCATGATTTCCCCCATTATTGCATCAGGCGATGGCGGCCTTGAGCTTTTCTACCAGATCGGTGCGTTCCCAGGGGAAGAAATCGCCTTCGGCCTTCCGCCCGAAATGGCCATAGGCGGCTGAGGGCTGGTAGATCGGCTTGTTGAGGCCAAGATGGGTGCGGATGCCGCGCGGGGTGAGGCCGCCCAGTTCCTCGATGCCCTTGATCGCCTGTTCGATCCGGTCGTCGCCCACCGTGCCGGTGCCGTGGGTGTCGACATAGAGCGACAGCGGTTCAGACACGCCGATGGCGTAGGCGAGCTGGATCGTGCAGCGGCGGGCGAGGCCCGCGGCGACGATATTCTTCGCCAGATAGCGGGTGATATAGGCGGCCGAACGGTCGACCTTGGTCGGATCCTTGCCGCTGAACGCGCCGCCGCCATGGGGCGAAGCGCCGCCATAGGTGTCGACGATGATCTTGCGGCCGGTGAGGCCTGCGTCGCCGTCCGGGCCGCCGATTTCGAAGCTGCCGGTCGGGTTGATGTGATAGACGGTTTCGTCGGAGAGCAGGTCGCCGGGCATGACTTCCGCGACGACGCCCTTCACGTAATTTTTGAGTTCGGCTTCCTTCGCGCCTTCGTCATAGCCCGGCGCATGCTGGGTCGAGACGACGATGGCGGTGGCGGCGGCAGGTTTGCCGTTTTCGAAGCGGAGCGTCACCTGGCTCTTGGCGTCCGGTTCCAGGAAGGGGGCGCGGCCGGAGTGGCGGTCGGCGGCCATCTTGGCCAGGATCTTGTGGCTATAGTCCAGCGTGGCGGGCATGAGGTCGGGCGTTTCGTCGCAGGCGAAGCCGAACATGATGCCCTGGTCGCCCGCGCCCTCATCCTTGTTGCCCGCGGCGTCGACGCCCTGCGCGATGTGCGCGGACTGGCCGTGGAGGTTGTTTTCGAAGCGGAACGTTTCCCAGTGGAAGCCGTCCTGTTCGTAGCCGATGCGCTTCACCGTTTCGCGGACGGTGCGTTCGATCTCTTCCTGCGCGCCGGGCGCCCAGGCGTCGTTTTCATAGACGCCCTTGCAGCGGATTTCGCCCGCCAGCACCACGAGCTGGGTCGTGGTCAGCGTTTCGCAGGCGATGCGGGCTTCGGGGTCTTTCGACAGGAACAGGTCGACGATGGCGTCGGAAATCTGGTCTGCGACCTTGTCAGGATGGCCTTCGGAAACGGATTCCGAGGTGAAGAGATAGTTGTTGCGCATGGGACTCCCGTTAGCAGGCTGTGCGGACAAGCGACATAAAGAAAAGTTTATGTGGCTATTAGCGGGTCGTTTTGCGGGTGGCAATGGCCCCTGAGAAGAAGGCGGCTGCGAGCAGTGTCAGCATCGAGGCGAACGGCGCCCAGTTGCCGAGGCGGGCGAAAAGCGTCGGCGGCAGCGCGGGGGGCAGGGCGGTGTCGAGGAAACCGGCGCGGTGGTGGGCGATGCGGCTGAGGATATGGCCGCGCGCGTCGACCACCGCCGAGACTCCGGTGGGAGTCGAGCGGATGATGGGGATGCCCTCCTCCAGTGCGCGGAGGCGGGCTTGGGCCAGATGCTGGACCGGACCCCAACTGCCGAACCAGGCGTCGTTGGAGGGGTTGAAGAGGAAGGCGGGGCGGTTGGCTTTGTCCACCACCTGGCCGGAGAAGATGATCTCGTAGCAGATCTGCACGCCCATCTTGAGTGGGGGGCGGCCCAGAGTGGCGGGCAGGGTCAGGCTCTGCGGGCCGGGGCCGGGCCAGAAATCGACGGCGCCGGGGACGAGGCGGGAAAGGCCGAGCGGCTGGAGAAACTGGCGCATCGGCAGATATTCGCCATAGGGGACCAGGTGAGCCTTGTCGTAGCGGCCGAGCAGGCGGGCCTTGGGGTCCACGATGAACAGGCTGTTGTTCGCGCCGGAAAGGGCGCTTTCCGTGATGCCGTCTTTTTCGACCTGCTTGAAATAGACCTTGGTCGCGCCGGTCATGAGGAGGTCGCCGGGGCCGAGCAGTCCGGCCAGGCGGGCGCGCCAGTCGGGTTCCAGGTCGAGATAGGCGGGGATGGCGGCTTCGGGCCAGAAGATCAGGCGCGGGGCCGGGCGCGGGGTGCCGGCGAGGGTGGCGAGGGTGCGGAAGTGGGCCTGTTCCAGTTCTGGCGAATATTTCTCGTCCTGGCCGATATTGGGTTGGACCACGCGGATGCGCGGTGCGCCCGCAGGTGTTGGCGGGGCGGGGGAGAGATGGCCCCAGAGGGCGAGGGCGATGAGGGGCGCGGCGAGGGCGGCGGCTTGGCGGAACTGGCGGCGGAAGGTGAGGAGCAGCGCGCCAGATGCCAGGATGGCGAGGGCGGCCAGGCCGTAGGTGCCGATCAGGGTGGATGCGATCGCGATGCCGGTGGGGAGGAGGGTGACGCCCAGCGGATTCCAGGCAAAGCCGGTGAAGGCGGTGGCGCGGAGATATTCCGAGGCGAGCCAGGTGGCGGCGAAGAGGAGGATGAAGGGGAGGGCGGAGGCCTCGCTGCGCTCGGTACCCACCCCCGGCCCCTCCCTTGAAAGGGAGGGGAGTTTTGGGAGGAGGTAACAGGCCGCGAGGGTGGCGAGGCCGGGATAGACCGCCAGGTAGAGGGACAGGAGGATTACCGCGCCGTAGCCGAACCAGTGGGGCATCGCGTCCTGGAAGGTGAAGGCGTGGGCGATCCAGTTGAGGCCCAGGGTGAAATGGCCGACGCCGAACAGCCAGCCGCGTGAGAAAGCGCTGCGGCGGTCGGGTGCGCGCTGGATGAGGAGGATGAGGAGCGCGAGGCAGGCCAGGGTGACTGGCCAGAGTTTGAGCGGTTCGAAGCCCGTCGCCGACAGAAATCCGGCGAGCAGGGCGGTGAGCTTTGGGAAGCGGGACGGAATGTCCTTCATGCCGTTGCGGGTCAGCGCAGGGTGGCCATGGTGGCCTGGCTGCACTTGTCGTTCTTTTCCCCGCCGCCGGACAGGGCCGAGGCTGCGATGAAGCCGCCGATCACCAGGACCAGGAAAGCGGCGGAGAGCAGGCCCAGATATTTCTCGATGAATGCCTTGATGGGGCGTCCGAACTTCCAGAACAGGAAGCCGACCAGCATGAACTGGAAGGCGCGGCTGAGGATGCTGGCCCAGAGGAAGGTGAAGAGCGACAGGCCGATGAAGCCCGCCGTGATAGTGATCAGCTTGAAGGGGATGGGCGTTGCGCCCTTGATCAGGATGATCTCCGCCCCGTAAATGCGCAGATAGCAGGCGGCGACCGGGAATTTGGCGGCGAGGCCGAGGGCTTGCAGGATTTGCTGGCCGACCGTTTCGTAGAGGAAATGGCCGATGGCATAGCCGAACAGGCCGCCCAGGACCGACGCGATGGTGCAGATCAGGCCGAAGCGGATCGCGCGTTCCGGGCGGGCCAGGCACATCAGGCCCAGCAGCGGGTGCGGCGGAATGGGGAAGAAGCTGCTTTCCATGAAGGAGATTGCGAAAAGCCAGCGTTCGGCGTGGGCGTGGGCGGCTTTAGCCAGCGTCCATTGGTAGAGCTTGGTGAGCATCGGGTTGAGGCCCTAGCCGAAGAGCTTTCAGGCTGCCAGTGATTTTGCCATTGCCAGCATCTGGATGTGGGCTTGAGATGGGCTTGATCGGCATGGCGGACCCGCATTAGGTTTCGGCAAAGGAGACGGATATGCTTGGCATGGGAGAGGGCGGTTGCCCGTTTGAATTCAACACCGATCCGGCGACGTTCAAGGTCGGCGATTCGGTCAGTTACCGAGTGACGGGCAGTCTGGAAGGGATGCCCTTTGCCGGGGTGCTGCTGGAAGTGCATGCGGATCATGTCGTGCTGACGTCGGACCCGGACGATAAGGCCAGCCGGATGCGGGCTACCCGGGAAAGCCGTCCGCTCGTGCGGGAAGAGGATATCTGCTGACCGGACGGCGTTGACGGGGCGGCGGCGTCTGGGCATGACCCCCTGCGACTCCCCGCCCGGCGCATTCATGTGAATTTGACTTCTTCATCCCCTTCGAAATGGCGCGAGCGCGGTGGCGGATTGCTGTTCGCGCTGCTGTTCAACGGGCTTTTGCTGCTGGCGTTGCTGACGCTCGCGCCTGAGCCGATCGTGCGGCTGCCCGACTTTCGCAATCCCGTGACGTTCGAGATGGCACCGGGGCCGAAGGCGGAAAAGGCGAAGGCCAAGGCCGAGAAGAGCGAGAAGAAGAAGAAGCAGGAGAAATCGGCGCAGCGGAAGGCGCAGCCGGTGGTGAAGCCCAACCCGCCCGTGGTGACGCCGACGGAGCAGCAGCCATCGCCCCTGCCCTTTCTGGTGATGGACCGCCAGCAGATGGCGTCGGCGGATATCGGCAAGATGGCGAAGAAGGGGGCCGCCGACGGCGCTTCGGGGCAGGGGGACAGCGCGGCGGTGGCCGGGCCGGGCGAGGGGCCGGGCGGGGTGCAATTGTTCGAGGCGGAATGGTATCGGCGGCCTACGGCTGCGGAACTGGGCGGCTATCTGCCCGCCAATGCGCCGGGCAATGGATGGGGCCTGGTCGCGTGCAAGACGGTCGATCATTATCATGTCGAAAATTGCCAGGCGCTGGGCGAATCGCCCCTGGGGTCGGGCTTTGCCAAGGCGGTGCGGCTGGCGGCCTGGCAGTTTCTGGTGCTGCCGCCGCGGGTCAACGGCAAGGTGATGGTCGGCAGTTGGGTGCGGATCAGGATCGATTATACGCGGTCGGTCGCCGGATCGCCGGACATGGGGCAATGAATTAACCCATATGGAACATTTTTCTTGACATCGTGACGCTGTTCTGGCACATGTTGCGACAGTGGAAAAATGCGCATCGCCGGTGAGGCGGATGGGGCTGGTCCGGCGGGACCGGCCTTTTTCATTTTCGGCGGCTTTCATTCGGGCGGGGGGGATGGATATGGCGGACAAGCCGAAGGAGGCGGGCACGCGCGCGCGCTTCACGGGCCGGGCGAAGGGCCCCGACCGGGTGCTGGTGCTGGGCAATAGTCAGCAGGGCGAGGCGGGGAGCGGCGCGCAGATGCGGGCGCAGCGCAAGGACGCCTGGACCGCCGAATTGCGGGCGCGATTTCTGGAGACGCTGGCCCTGACCTGCAATGTCAGCGAGGCGGCGCGGGCCGCGGAGAAGAACCTGTCGAGCGCCTATTATCTGAAACGGCGCGATCCGGCCTTTGCGCGGGCCTGGAAGCAGGCGCTGAGCGTCGGGCATGAGGAATTGAAGGCGCTGATGCTGCGGCAGGCGCTGTTCGGCACGGAGCAGGAGGAGATCGTGCTGGATGGCGAAGGCGCGGTGAAGAGCCGGAAGATCAAGCGCGGGCATCCGCATATGGTGCAGGCGATCCTGTTCAGGGCGCATCAGCAGGAAGTGGCGGAGATGCTGGAGCAGGAGGGGATCGAGAAGCCCGATGGCGCTGATGCGGTGATGCGGTTGAGGAAGGCGCTGGAGTTGGTGCGGGAGAGGCGTGGGGGGTAGGGGCTTTTTTGGGTGGAGGGCGGACATTCCAAATCCCTCTCCCTTGAGGGTCGGCCAGAGGCGCGTGACTCTGGCCGAGGTTGCGCAGACTTGGCAGCTTGCTGCCTTAGTCGTAGCTGGGTGAGGGGAGCGAACAGGTCGATCATGCCCCCGGCATGATCTAAGGGCTGCGGGGCAGCCCTTACCTGTTCGCTCGATCCACAGGATCGCGCGGGCCGCAGGCCCGCTCCCCCTCATCCAACTCCGCCTAGGCTCCTTCGTCGCCAAGGCTTCGTATCCTTCTCCCTCAAGGGAGAAGGAATGTCTTGGGTTGGTCGCTTGCGGGCCGGCCGCTTCGGGGACGCGGCGAATGACCCTGTCGTGACGGGCCTCGCTGCGCTCGACTACCCACCCCCGGCCCCTCCCTTTCAGGGAGGGGGGAGGATGGCGGCGGCTGGTCGTTTTCGGGCATTCCGTCAGGGCGCGTGGCGCAGGTGGATGAGGGGGTAGGGGCGGCCCTGGCCGTCCTGGTCCGAGCGGCCGGTGCGGGCGAAGCTGAGGGCTTCGTAGAAGGCTATCGCGCCGTCATTCTGTTCGTTGACGTCGGTGGTGAGCGTTGGGTGCATCGACAGGGCGTGGTCGACCAGGCGGCGGCCTATGCCCTGGCCGTGCCAGTCGGGGTCGATGAACAGCGCCTCCATATGGGTGCCCTCGATCAGCATGAAGCCGATGGGCTGGTCGTCCGTGTCGGTGGCGAGCCAGGCGGGACTGAGGGGGAGGAAGGTGGCGACTTCCTCCTCTATGGCGGCGCGGTCGGCGGGGGTGAGGAAATCATGGGTCGCGTCGACGGCTTTGCGCCAGATGTCGAGCAGGCGGGCGCCGTCGGCGGCGCGGGCGGGGCGGATGGAACTCATCGGCGGCATATAGGGGCGCGGGCCGGGCGCGCCAAATGAAGCACCGGGAAAATCGATGAATGGAGGCGGCGCGTGGGGCAACTGTCGGATTTCGAGCGGTTGGCGCTGATGCCGGAGGCGGAGCGGGAGCGGGTGCTGGCGGGGCTGAGCGGCGCGGCGGCGGATGCGCTGGCGCATGACTGGCGATGGCTGGCGCGGCCGGAGCAACTGGCGCCCGAAGGGGACTGGCGCATCTGGCTGATGATGGCGGGGCGCGGATTCGGCAAGACGCGGGCCGGGGCGGAATGGGTGCGGTCGGTCGCGGAGAGCGATCCGGCGGCGCGGATCGCGCTGGTCGGGGCGACGCTGGGCGAGGCGCGGGCGGTGATGGTGGAGGGCGCTTCGGGCGTGCTGGCCGTCGCGCCCTGGTGGAACCGGCCTGCCTTCCTGCCTGCGCTGCGCAAGCTGGTGTGGCGCAACGGGGCGGTGGCGACCCTGTTCGGGGCGGCGGAGGCGGAAAGCCTGCGCGGGCCGCAGTTCAGCCATGGCTGGGCCGATGAGATCGCCAAATGGGCGGGCGGACAGGCGGCCTGGGACAATCTGATGATGGGGATGCGGCTGGGCATCGCGCCCCGCGTGCTGGCGACGACGACGCCCCGGCCCGTGGCTCTGGTGCGGGGGCTGGTGGAGCGGATCGGTTCCGACGTGGTGGTGACGCGGGGGCGGTCGGCGGACAATGTCGCGCATCTGGCCGACGGGTTTCTGGCGGCGATGGAGCGCAATTATGGCGGCACGCGGCTGGGGCGGCAGGAACTGGACGGCGAGCTGATCGAAGAGGTGGAGGGCGCGCTGTGGAGCCGGGATCTGCTGGAGCGGTGCCGGGTGGCGCATGTGCGGGGCGCTCTGGTGCGGGTGGTGGTGGCGGTCGATCCGCCTGCTTCGGCGCATGGGGATGCGTGCGGGATTGTCGTGGTCGGTTTGGGGGGTGACGGGCGGGCCTATGTGATTGCCGACGCGACCGTGGAGGGCGCGACGCCGGAGGGTTGGGCGCGGGCGGTGGCGGCTGCGGCGCTGGTGCATGGCGCGGATCGGGTGGTGGCGGAGGCCAATAATGGCGGCGCGATGGTGGAAAGCGTGTTGCGGGCGGCGGAGGCCGGATTGCCGGTGCGGCTGGTGCATGCGAGCCGGGGCAAGGTGGCGCGGGCGGAGCCGGTGGCGGCTTTATATGAGGCCGGGCGGGTGGCGCATCGGGGCGGCTTTGCCGAACTGGAGGACCAGTTGTGCGGGTTGATGCTGGGGGGCGGCTATGTCGGGCCGGGGCGGTCGCCGGATCGGGCGGACGCGCTGGTCTGGGCGCTGACGGAGTTGATGCTGGGGCGGCGTGGGGAGGCGCGGGTTCGGGGGTTTTAGGGGTGGGGAAGTGGGTGAAGCTCATGCGAAGCGGGCCTGTGGCCCGCGCGATCCCTTGGATCGAGCGAACAGGTAAGGGCTGCCCCGCAGCCCTTAGATCATGCCGGGGGCATGATCGACCTGTTCGCTCCCCTCACCCAGCTTCGACTAGGCAGCAAGCTGCCAAGTCTGCGCAGCCTCGGCCAGAGTCACGTGCCTCTGGCCGACCCTGCAGGGAGAGGGGTAAGGGGTAAGGGGTAAGGGGTAAGGGGTAAGGGGTAAGGGGAGAGGCATAAGCTGTTGCGGGGGCGGAATGAGGGAACAAGGGTTTAGGTTCTGCGTAGTCCATCCGTGTGATTTTCAAGGAGATGGGTCATGAAATGGGCCGGATGGATGATGGTTGCGGGTGGGCTGGCTTTGGTGAGCGGGCCGGTGATGGCGGCTTCGCTGAGCAGCAAGGAGCGGGCGCGGGTGGCTCGCGCCGCGCCGCGGGATCGGGATGATGTGCGCTATTGTCTGCTCCAGGCGAAGAAGGGGCGGGACAGGGGGACGGTGATCGGGGCCGCTGGTGGTGCTGGCGTCGGAGCCCTGGCTGGGGGGAATTTGGGCGAGTCCTTGCTGGCCGGTGCGGCGGGGGCTGTGGCCGGGCGCGTGATCGGCAAGAGCGAGGGGACGAATTCGACCTGCGATCGGGTTTTGGCTCGCAATCCTTAGAGTGGGGGAGAGGGGGCTGCCCCCTCTCCAGCTTTCGCTAGGCAGCTTGCTGCCAAGCTTCACCATCCTCCCCCAATGGGGGGAGGATTTTTTGTTGGGGTGGGCTTTTATGAAATTTTTCGGGGTGAAGGCGGCGCGGGAAAGTGCGCGGCCGGTTTTGGCGCGGGCGTGGGGTTCCGGTGGCGTGGCGCTGGGGGAATGGCCTGCCAGCTATGAGGCGCAGGTGCGGGCCGGGGTGGTCGGCAATCCGGTGGCGCAGCGGGCCTTGCGGCTGGTGGCGGAGGGGGCTGGCGGGACCGCGCTGGCCGTCGGCGGCGTCGGCGAGGAAGAGCGGCGGCGGGTGAAGGGGTTGGTGACGCGCTGTTCTTCGGGGCAGTCGCTGGTGGAGACGTTGGCGAGCCATTTGCTGCTGCATGGCAATGCCTATGTGCAGTTGATGGTCGGCGCCGATGGGATGCCGGTGGAGCTATATGCGCTGCGGCCGGAGCGGGTGAGCGTGGAGGCGGATGCGCGGGGATGGCCGTCCGCCTATCTGTATCGCGTGGGGGAGAGCGTGACGCGGCTGTCGCCGGAGGATGGGAGCGGGCGGACCGGGATCATCCATCTGAAGGCGCTGCATCCGCTGGACGACCATTATGGTCTGGGTTGCGTGGGGGCGGCTGCCGGGGCGGTGGCGATCCACAATGCGGCGACGGTGTGGAACAAGGCTTTGCTGGACAATGCGGCGCGGCCTTCGGGGGCGATGGTCTATGATCCGGGCGACGGGTCGGTGATGGCGCCGGACCAGTATGAGCGGGTGAAGCGGGAGATGGAGATCGCCTTTTCCGGCGCGGCCAATGCCGGGCGGCCCATGTTGCTGGAGGGCGGGCTGGACTGGAAGGCGATGAGCCTGACGCCCGCCGAGATGGATTTCGTGGGCCTGAAGGCGGCGGCGGCGCGGGAGATTGCCCTGGCCTTTGGCGTGCCGCCGATGCTGATGGGGCTGCCGGGGGACAATGCTTACGCCAACTATCGCGAGGCCAATCGGGCGCTGTGGCGGCAGACGATCCTGCCGTTGATGGCGAAGATTTGCGGCGGACTGGCGCAGGGGTTGCAGGGATGGTGGCCCGATTTGTCCCTGAATGTCGATCTGGATGCGGTGCCTGCCCTGTTCGAGGAGCGCAGTGCGCTTTGGGAGCGGGTCGGTGCGGCGGATTTCCTGTCGGCGGAGGAGAAGCGGGCGGTTTTGGGGGTTTAGCCATGAAATATGATGGAGAGATGCTGGCGCGGCTGGTCGCGCAGGCCGAGGCGCAGCCGGTGGGGATGGATATCGTCATGATCCGCGCGCTGATCGAGGAGGCAAGCGAACTGGGCGTGGGGCGGGCGCTGGAGCGGCTGGGGCTGGCGGATCGCGGGGCGGGCGATGATGTGCGGGAGTTGCGCGAGCTGCTGGGGGCATGGCGTGACGCGAAGAAGGCGGCGCGGGGGGCTGTGGTCGCCTGGGTGACGCGGGTCGTGATGGCTTTGCTGCTGTTGGGCATGGCGGTGAAGCTGGGGCTGGCGGGGCTGGTGCATGAGTGACGTGCGGTTCGCCGGCTATGCGGCGGTGTTCGACCGGGTGGACCGGGGCGGCGACGTGGTGCGGGCGGGGGCCTTTGCAGGCGTGGCGGCGGGGGTGCCGCTGCTGTGGCAGCATCGGCCCGGCGAGGTGATCGGGACGGTCGAGAAGGTCGAGGAGGATGCGCGGGGGCTGCGCGTGATCGGGCGGGTTTCCGGGCGGACTGCGGCGGGGCGGGAGGCCGGGCGGGCGCTTCGGGAGAGGGCGGTGGATGGGCTTTCCTTTGGCTATCGGGTGCGGGAGGCGCGGGGTTGTGCGCCGCGTGAGTTGCTGGAGTTGGAGGTGGTGGAGGTGAGTGTCGTCACGCATCCGATGCAGGATCTGGCGCGGGTGATTGCGGTGGAGGGGGTGGAGCAATCCCCCTCTTCCAACTTCGCCTAACCGGCAGAGCCGGTAAGGCTTCGTATCCTTCTCCCCCCGGGGAGAAGGTTTTGCAGGGGTGCTCCGTTGGGGCGCCCCTTTTTCGTGGGAGTGGCTATGACGGATCAGTTGGAAGCGAGCTTTGATGCGGTGGTGCAGGGTGAGCGTATCGCTGGCCTTGAGAATGAGGTGGCGGCGTTGAAGGGGGCTTTGCTGGTTCAGCAGAGGCCCGCGCTGGATGGCGTGAAGGGCGGGGCGGTCGATCCGCGTCGGGCGGCCTTTGTCGAGCGTTATGTGCGGCAGGGGCTGGAGGCCGGGGTGGAACTGAAGAGCTTTTCCGGGGCGAGCGGTGGCGCGGGCGGCTATGCCGTGCCGCGGGAGATCGACCAGATCATCGATGCCACGCTGAAGGGGATTTCTCCTATTCGCGCCATCGCCAATGTCGTGCGGACGGGGTCGGCGGGTTATCGCAAGCTGGTGACTTCGGGCGGCATCGTGTCGGGCTGGGCCAGCGAGACGGGGGCGCGGACGGAGACGGCCACCCCTGTCTTCAACGAGATCGTGCCGCCTTCGGGGGAGCTATACGCCAATCCGGCGGCGAGCCAGGCGATGCTGGACGATGCGCAGTTCGATGTCGAGGGCTGGCTGGCCGGGGAAATCGCCCGCGAGTTCGCGGTGGCGGAGGGGGCGGCCTTCGTCAACGGCAATGGCACGAACAAGCCCAAGGGGTTCCTGACCTATACGGCCACCAATGAAGTGGACGGCGTGCGCGCCTTCGGCTCGTTGCAATATGTGGCTTCGGGGGCTTCGGGCGCTTTTGCGGCGGCGGGTCAGGACAAGCTGATCGATCTGGTGCAGAGCCTGCGCGCGCCCTATCGGCAGGGGGCCTGTTTCGTGATGAATTCGGCCACGCTGGCGGTCATTCGCAAGATGAAGACCAGTGACGGGGCGTTTATCTGGCAGCCTTCGCTGATCGCGGGGCAGCCGGCGACCTTGCTGGGCTATCCGGTCGTGGAGGCGGAGGATATGCCGGATATTTCGGCGGGGTCTTTGTCGATCGCCTTCGGCAATTTTCAGGCGGGCTATGTGGTCTCGGAGCGGAGCGAGACGAGCATCCTGCGCGATCCGTTCAGCAACAAGCCGTTCGTTCACTTTTACGCGGTGAAGCGGATAGGCGGGGCCGTGGCGAATTCGGAGGCGATCAAGCTGATGAAGTTCGCGGCGTCGTGATCTCCCCCTCTTCCAACTTCGCCTAACCGGCAGAGCCGGTAAGGCTGCGTATCCTTCTCCCCCCAGGGGAGAAGGTTTTTGGGGGCGTCCTGTGGGCGTCCCCCTTTTTGTTGGGGAGGGGCCATGTTGGCGGATCTCAAGGCCTGGTTGCGGATCGGGTCGGACGATGAGGATGGCGTGCTGGAGCGGTTGCTGGGAAGCGCTTCGGGGCTTTGCGAGCAGTTTATCGGGCAGTGGCTGGTGGTGCGGGAGGCGGCCGAGACCATCGTAGCGGATGGGAGCTGGCGGCGGCTGACGGCGCGGCCGGTGGTCGCGATATTGGGGGTGGAGGTGGAGGGTGTGGCGTTGGCGCCCGGGGCCTATGCGGTCGATATCGACGCTTCGGGGGATGGCTGGGTGCGGGCGCGGCTGGTGGACGGGCCGGGCAAGGTGACGGTGCGATACCGGGCGGGTCTGGCGGCGGATGTCGAGGGGCTGCCCGACGCGATCCGGCAGGGGATCGTCAGGCTGGCGGCGGAGCATTTCGTGGCGCGGGACGGCGAAGTGGCGACGCCGCCCGCCGTGGTGAGCGCGCTGTGGCGGCCATGGCGGCGGATGCGGCTGGCATGATGGCGCGGTTGATGGCGCTGGTGGAGGAGCGCGTCGAGGCGCGGCGGCGGGGGATCGCGGCGGCGGCTTTGGAGGCCGGGGTCGAGGAGGCTTTGGTCGAGGGTGAGGTGGTGCGCCTGTCCGGGGCTGGCCTCAAGCGGCGGTGGATGGGCGATCTGGCGCTGCGGGAAGCGGGCCGGAATAACGGAAGGGCGTGGCGATGAGCGCGGAGGTGGCGGTGCGCGGGGCGGTCGTGGCGGCCCTGCGCGGGGATGCGGAATTGATGGCGGGGTTGAACGGGCTGTTCGACGGCGCGCCGGGGCGGGCTAGCGCGCCCTATGGCGTGGTGGGGGACTGCGTGGCGCTGGAATGGGGGGCGAAGGATGTCGATGGGCGGGAACTGGTGGTGACCGTCAGCCTGTACGACGCGGGGGAAGCGCCTGCGCGGCTGGCCGCTTTGCTGGGGCGGGTCGATGCGGTTTTGCGGGTGTTGGAGCCTGGCGGGGGCTGGCGGGTCGTCGGGGCGCGGCTGGCGCGGTCGCGGGTGGCGCGGACGGGCGCGCGGGACGCGTGGCAGGCTTTGGCGGATTATCGGATGCGGGTGGTGCGGGTTTAGGGGTGTCCCGATCAAGACGTGTGGGGATAGGGGGCGAGGGATTGGCGCGGCATCGGCGGCGATTTTAGCGGCCAGGCCTGAAGCTCGCTACGCTCGCACCCACCCCTGACCCCTCCCTGGAAGGGAGGGGAATGTGGGGGTGTCAGGACTTCGAATAGTCTTCATATTCTCCGACGATCTTGTCCCTATATTCGCTGATCTGGTCGTCGGCGTCGGATTGGGCATCCTTTTCCGACATGCCGCTGGACTTGTCGTCCGCGACGATGGCGGCGCGGAAGGCGGCTTCCTTGTCGCCGCACTGGGCCTTTAGCGTGGACTGGAAATCGCCGAGCGTCAGTTTCTTGTCGATGGCGGGCTGAACCTGTTTCGACAGGCATTCCGAATAGGCCTTTCGGCCATTGCCGACGGCGTCGCCGCTTTGCGGGGCGGCGGCGAGCAGCAGCATCAGGGGGGCGGTCACGAACATTTCAGGCCTCTCTCTAAATCCCGATTCTTGCACGGTTTATCTTGGAGGAGAATGCGCCATGGGCGTGGAAAAAGGAAGCGCGTTTCTGTTGAAGATCGGGGATGGCGAGGCGCCGGTCGCCTACGCCACGGTGGCGGGGATGCGCACGACGCAATTGTCCGTCAATGGCGAGGCGGTGAATGTCACCAGCAAGGATTCGGGCGGTTGGCGCGAATTGCTGTCGGGTGCGGGGGTGCGGTCGGTCAGCGTGTCGGCGGCTGGGATTTTCACCGGATCGGCGGCGGAGGTGCGGCTGCGCAACCATGCGCTGGCGGGGACCATCGGCGATTATGAGCTGAGCTTCGAAAGCGGCGAGAAGATGCGCGGGCGGTTCCTGGTGACGCGGCTGGACTATGCCGGGGATTATAATGGGGAGCGCAATTATGCGCTGAGCCTGGAAAGCTCCGGCCCGGTGGTGTCGCTGTGAGCGGGGCTAACGGGGCCAGGGGGGAGGCGGCGCTGGAACTGGGGGGTGAGCGGTTCGTGCTGCGGCCCAGTTTTGCGGCTTTGGTGGCGGCTGAGGAAGAGTTGGGACCGTTGTTCTCGCTGGTGGAGCGGGCGGCGGACGGGAAGCTGTCGCTGGCCGAGATGGCGGGGCTGCTCTGGCATTGTCTGGCGGAGCCGCCCGCAGGGCTGACGCGGGAGGCGTTGGGCGAAGCGATTGTGGCGGTTGGCCTGGCGAAGCTGACGCCGGTGTTGCGCGGGATATTGGGGCAGATTCTGGGGGGACGATGAGCTTTTTCAAGGCGGCGGCGCGGCTGGCCGGGGTCGCGGGGTGGTTGCTGGGGTGGCGGCCGGAGGAATTCTGGCGGTCGACCCCGGCGGAACTGGAGAGCGTTTTGCGGGCGGCTCGCGGGGATGAGGAGGAAGCGTGGGTGGGGATGGATCGGGGGGAGTTGGAGAGGTTGCGGGCCGGGATGCCGGATTGAGGCTTGGGGGTGACTCCGTTTCTCGACTTCGCTCGAAACGAACGGGGTGGGGGTGTGGGGTCGGGGCGGGAAGTCAGTTCCAAGCTCTGGGCTCCTGCCTTCGCAGGAGCATGTTGTGCTTCAAAATGAGCTTTGGGGGGCGGGATGGACGAGGAAATCGACAATCTGGTCGTGCGGGTGCGGGCGGATACGCGGGGATTGGCCCAGGATGTGGGCGTCATGCGGGAGGAATTGGAAGGGACTCTCGCGAACGGTGCGGAGCGGGCCGGGCGGCGGATCGAGCGGGAGTTGCTGCGGGCCGCCCGGTCCGGGAAGTTCGGGTTCGAGGAACTGAAGGCTGTCGCTCTGCGGGTGCTGGATGACATCGCTGCCAATGCGTTGCGGGTGGGGATGGACAGTGTCGGCGGCGGTGGGCTGGTCGGGTTGGCGGCGTCCGTGCTGGGCCTGCCGGGGCGGGCGACTGGCGGGCCGGTGGCGCCGGGGCGGGCCTATGTCGTGGGGGAGCGGGGGCCGGAGGTCTTCGTGCCGACGGCGAGCGGGCAGGTCGTGCCCAACGGCGGCGGCGGGGTGCGGGATGTGCGGGTGAGCATCGCGGTGCAGGGGCAGGGGGCGGATAGCGCCCGACTGCTTTCGCGCAGTGCGCGGCAGGTGGCGAGGGCCGTGAGGGGGGCGATCAGCGGATGAGTGCTTTGAGCTATTGGCTGGCGGATGCACGGCGGGGGCAGGAAGCGCGGTTCATGAAGCGGTTCGCGCCGACCCATTGGACCGTCAATTTCCCCCGCCCGATGATGGCGAGTGTCGTCACCAGCGCGCCGGATGCCTTGCGGGTGGATGCCGTTTTCTATGGGTCGGGCGATCTGGCGGGGCTGATCTGGGAGGCGGAGGACAAGTGGAGCCATGCCCTGCTGGCCTATGAGGCGGATCGGGATTTTCGCGATTGCGTGCTGCGCTTTCGGTGGCGGAGCGGCGGGCTGCGGCGGCTGGACGAGACGCATGGGCCGACGCTGACCATCGAGGGGCGGGATGCGGAGGGCGTGCCGCGGTCCTGGTATGTGCGCTTGTGGAACTATGCGAGCGGTGGGGCAGAAGATGCTGTCGTCACATTGGATTTTGCCGATGTGAGGAGCGGCTTTCTGCTGAGCGAGGGCGAGGCGGTCTGGGCGGGGGATGTCGACCGGATGTTCATCTCGCTGGCCGCGCCCGATTATGATGCGGGGAGCACGCCCTTTGCCGCCGGGGTTGAGGGTTGGTGTGAACTGTCCGGGATAAGTTGCGACGGGGCAGGCTCCGTCCTGCGCGTGGGCGACGTGGTGTTGCCGGAGCATGGGCTGTCGATGGCGACGGGCTATGACGATTGCTTCAACCAGACGCCGGAGCGGATCGTCGCTTCGATCCATGCGCTGGGCTATCGCGGGGACATCAACCATTATGTCGGGATGAGCCATTATTTCCGGCTGGAACCGGTGGGGGGCGGATTTTACGTCAGCCTGGCGGGCGGGGTGCTGAATGCGGCTTGCGCGGCCTGGCATGCGGATTTCGCGCAGAGGGCCAGGGCGCTGGGGCTGGGGGTGATCTGGTCGCTTTCCTATGAATTGTTCGATGCGCATTGCTGGAACGACTGGAAGCAGCGGGCCGAGGACGGGTCGCCCGCGCTGACGGGGTGGTCGCCGCCTTCGACTTTGCTCTCGCCCGCGCATGATGGGGCGATGAGCTATTTGCGGGTGGTTGCGGGGGCCTTTGTTTCCATTGGCTTGGCGGCTGGGATTTCGATCAAGTTTCAGGTGGGGGAGCCGTGGTGGTGGGTGATGCCGGGAGATGGGCGCATCTGCCTGTATGACGATGCGGCGCGGGCGGCCTTTGGCGGCTTGCTGGTTTCCATCCCGGATGTTCGGGGGGTTTTGAGTGCGGCCCAGAAGGCTTTGCTGGATCGGGCGGGGGAGGTGCTGGCGGCTTCGACGGCGGCGCTTTGCGGCTGGGTGAAAGGGGTGGCGCCGGGGGCGGTGACGCATTTGCTGGCCTATCTGCCGACCGTGCTCGATCCGCTGGCGCCGGAGGCGAAGCGGGCGAACATGCCATTGGGATGGGCTTCGCCGGCTTTCGACGTTTTGCAGTTGGAGGATTATGACTGGGTGACGGAGGGGCGGGAGCGGCTGACCGCGCTGGGGATCGAACTGGCGGTCGGGCGGCTGGGCTATCCGGTTCATGAGCAGCATTATTTTTCGGGCTTCGTGCTGCGGGGCGAGGATGCCGGGCAGTGGCGGGAGATTGCGGCGGCGGCGGATGCTGCGGTGAAGCGGGGGACGGCGGCGGTCTTTGTCTGGGCGTTGCCGCAGGTGGCGCGGGACGGCTTCACCTGCTTCCGGCTGGATGGGGAGGATGATGTGCAGGCCTTTGACGATGTCGCTTTTCCTTTGGGCGTAGGGCGGGAGGCGAGCGTTTCACCCGCTTTCTCGACGCAGATCGTGGAGAGCGTTTCCGGGCATGAGCGGCGGAGCAGCGACTGGGCGGATGCGCGCCTGTCCTTCGACGCGGGGCCGGGGGTGCGGTCGGAGGCGGATATGGCGGTGCTGATCGCCTTTTTCCGGGCGCGGCGGGGGGCGGCGCGGGGGTTTCGGTTCACCGATCCTTATGATGACCGGAGTTGCGGCGTGGGCGGTGTGCCGGGGCCTTTGGACCAGCGGCTGGGGCTGGGCGACGGGGTGCGGGCAGAGTTTCCGTTGCAGCGCTTTTATGGGCTGGGCGAGGAGGCGCAGGCGCGGCGGATCACGCGGCCGGTGGCGGGAACTATCCGGGTCGCCGTGGATGGGACCGAGATGGTCGGGGGCTGGAGCCATTCCGGCCTGGGGGTGATCGCTTTCGATGTGGCTCCGGCGGAGGGCGCGGTACTGACGGCGGGGTTCCGGTTCGATGTGCCGGTGCGCTTTGCCGAGGATCGGCTGGATATCAACCGGGCGACATTCGCGGCGGGGGAAGCGCCTTCGGTGCCCTTGGTGGAGATACGCGAATGAGCGGGCTGGAGGCTTTGGACAGGCCGCTGGCGACATTGGCCTTTTGCTGGCGGATCGAGCGGCGGGATGGGGTGACGATGGGGCTGACCAGCCATGATCGGGACTTGGCCGTTGGGCATCTGCTGTATCGGGCGGCGCCGGGGATGACGCCCTCCGCCGTGCGGAGCGGGATCGGGGTCGAGGGGAGCGACGCCGATGTGGAGGGCGCTCTGGTGTCCGATGCGATCAGTGAGGCGGATTTGATGGCGGGGCGCTGGGATGGGGCTGCGCTGGAATTGCGGCTGACGGAGTGGGAGGCTCCGGGGGATTTGTGGTTGTTGCTGGCTCACGGGGAGTTGGGGGCGGTGGCGCGCAGGGCGGGGGCCTTCACGGCGGAGCTGGTGGGAGCGATGGCGGCTTTGAAAGCGCCGGTCGCGCCTTCGACTTCGCCGGATTGCCGGGCGGCGTTGGGGGACCGGCAGTGCCGGGTCGATCTGGCCGGGCGGCGGCGGGTGGTTGCTGTCGAGGCCGTGGAGGATGTCGTCGCGGCTGTTTCCGGGTTGGCGGCGGGGGCCTATGCGTTCGGCACTTTGCGCTGGTTGACCGGGGCCAATGGCGGGATCGTGCAGGGGGTGGTGGATAATGACGCGGAGGGCGTGAGCCTGGCCGATCCGCCGCCTTTTGCGGTGGAGGCGGGGGCCTTGGCCTTGCTGACCGAGGGGTGTGACCGGCAGTTGGCGACCTGCGCCGGGCGGTTCGGCAATGTCGTGAATTTTCGGGGGGAGCCTTATCTGCCGGGGACGGATTTGTTGACGCGCTATCCGGGGGCGGCTTGAGCGCGGCCGTGGCGGCGGCGCGGGCGTTGGTGGGCGCGCGCTTTCGCTTGCATGGGCGGTCGGTCGAGCGGGGGCTGGACTGCGTGGGGCTGGCGGCGCTGGTGCTGGGGCGGCGCGCGCCGGAGGGTTATGGGCTACGGTCGGGGGATGAGGGGCTGGCGGCGGAGTGGTTGCGGGCGGCGGGGTTGCGGCGGGTCAAGGCGGCGCGTGACGGCGATCTGGCGTTGGTGCGGCCGGGGCCTTTGCAACTGCATCTGATGATCGTTGTGCCGGGCGGGCATGTCCATGCCCATGCGGGCGTGGGGCGCGTGGTGGAGATGCCGGGGGATTCGCCCTGGCCGGTGCTGGGCTACTGGCGGCCAAAATAGGAGAAGATATGGCGACGATTATGTTGACCGCCCTTGGCACGGCCATTGGCGGGCCGCTGGGTGGCGCCATCGGGGGGCTGATCGGCAATGCCTTCGATCATGCGGTGCTGTTCAAGCCCAAGGGGGTCGAAGGGCGGCGGTTGACCGAGGTGCAGGTCCAGACATCCACTTATGGGTCGCAGATACCCAGGCTGTTCGGGACGATGCGGGTGGCGGGGACGGTGATCTGGGCGACGGACCTGAAGGAGACCAGGCACAGGAGCGGCGGGGGCAAGGGGCGGCCGAGCGTCACCAGCTACAGCTATTCGGCGAGTTTTGCGGTGGCCCTGTCGGCGCGGGCGGTGCGGGCGGTGCGGCGCGTCTGGGCGGACGGGAACCTGTTGCGCGGGGCGGCGGGGGACTTCAAGACGGAACTGGGGGCTTTCCGGCTGCATATGGGGGGAGAGGACCAGGCGGTCGATCCGCTGATCGCTGCGGCGGAGGGGCTGGGGCTGACGCCGGGGCATCGGGGGATCGCCTATGCGGTGTTCGAGGATCTGGCGCTGGCGGATTATGGCAATCGCATTCCATCGCTGACTTTCGAGATCGAGGCGGATGAGGGCGCGGTTCCGGTTGGCGGGATGGTTGCCGAGTTGAGCGGCGGGATGCTGACGGGCGACGGCCTGGGTTGGGTCGACGGCATGGCGGCGAGCGGCAGGGATGTGGGCGATGCGCTGGCGCCGTTGGCGGAGGCGTTCGACCTTGCCTTCGTGGCCGAAGAGGGCGGGTTGCGTCTGCGGGCTTCCGGGGCGGAAGGCGGAGCGGTTGTCGGGGCTGCTGGGCTGTGCCGCGCGGTGAATGGGCGGGCTTTGGACGGGTTCGAGCAGTCGGGCGGTGCCGCCGATGGCGTGCCGGTGGCTTTGTCGGTGCGCTATTATGATGCGGCGCGTGATTATCAGGCGGGCGTGCAGCGCATCGGCAGGCCGGGACCGGGGCGGCTGGAGCAGGGGGTGGACCTGCCCGTCGTGCTGTCGGGTCAGGATGCGCGGGCGCTGGCGGCGCGGAAGATGGCGATGGCCTGGACCGGGCGCGCGACGATGACGCTGCGGTGCGGGTGGGACGCCCTGCGCCACGGGCCGGGGGATGTCGTGACGGTCGAAGGCGTGCCGGGGCTTTGGCGGATCGAGGAACGGGAATGGGAGGCCATGGCCGTGCGGCTGGCCCTTCGGCGCGTGCCGGGGGCTGGGACGGCGATACCGGCGGGGGCGTCTTCGGGCGCGGTGGTGCGGCAGACGGACAGGCCGCATGGGCCGACGACGCTGATGCTGGCGGATTTGCCGCTGATCAGGGACGGGCTGGCGACGGCGCCGGTCGTCGTGGCGGCGGCGAGCGGTGGCGAAGGGTGGCGCGGCGCGGCGCTTTTCGCCATCGGCGCGACGGGGGAGGCTTCGCCTGTCGGGCGGACGGCGGGCCGGGCGGTGATGGGGCGGGTGGACGCTCCATTGCCAGCGGGGAGCGCGACGTTGATCGATGCTGTCCATGCCGTTCAGGTCACTTTGCTGGCGGCGGATATGGAATTGCACGGGGCGGATGAGGCGGCGCTGGCGCTGGGGCGCAACCTGTGTCTGGTCGGGCGGGAACTGATCCAGTTCAGCCATGCGGTGCAGACCGGCGAGGCGAGCTTCCGGCTGGAGGGGTTGCGGCGGGGGCTGTTCGGAACCGAATGGGCGATGGCGTTCCATGAGGCGGGCGAGCATTTCCTGTTGTTGGAGGAGGATCGGCTGATCGAGCCGTTTGCCGCCTATGGCGGGGTTTCGGAGATGGGCGGAGGCGTCCGGGTCGCGGCGATCGGCGTCGGGGACAGCGAGCCGAGCGAGGCGCTGTTGACGGTGTCGGGGGAGGCCGTGGCGCCGCCTTCCCCGGTTCATGTGACGGCGCGGCCGGACGGCGGGGGTGGCTGGACCGTCGGCTGGACGAGGCGGAGCAGGAACGGGTGGCGCTGGACCAGCGGAACCGACGTGCCGCTGGGCGAGGATCGGGAAGCTTATGAACTGACCCTGTGGGCGGGGGCGGATGCGGTGCGCCGGATCGTCACCGATCAACCCGTCTGGACCTATGACGCGGCGGCGGTGGCCGAGGATATGGGGAGCGGGGGCGAAGTGGCGGTAGAGGTGCGGCAGATAGGTTCCCATGCGCTGGGGCGGGCTGCGCGCATTGTTTTGGTGGGCTGATCGGGAATTTCTCCAGTAACGAAAAAGGATAATCGCATCATGACGATGGACTCGACTTTCCGTTGGGCCTTGCCGCAGCTTTTCGCGGGGCAGGCGCAGAAGGAAATTTTCCACAATGAGGCGCTGGCCCGGATCGACATGCTGCTGCATGGCGCGGTGGAAAGCGCCGATGAGCATGCGCCGCCGCCTTCGCCCCCGGTCGGCGCCTGCTGGATCGTGGCGGCGGGCGCATCGGGCGCGTGGGAGGGGCAGGAGGATGCCCTGGCCTGCTGGACCGAGGGGGGATGGCGCTTTGCCGCTCCGCGCGCGGGGCTTTCGCTATGGGTCGCGGACAGGGGGCATGCCATGTTGCATGACGGGACGGGCTGGCGGGATTGCGGCGCGGGGAGCGACGGATTCCATGTCGGCGGCGCGCGTGTCGTCGGAGCGCGGGCGGCCGCCATCGCCGATCCGTCGGGCGGCGCGACCGTGGACGCGGAGGCCCGTTCCGCACTGGTGGCCATATTGGGCGCGTTGCGGGCGCATGGCTTGATTGCGGCCTGACCGGGCCGTGACTTGGGGGATGTCCGCTTTTTACAAGAAGGCGTCCGCTGATTAGTCTTCGCGGGCGGGTGGACAGGTCTACTGCGTTATTTTTGCAACAGTTTTGCCAATTGTGGACTTGCCATGAAACTTTCTAGCGGATACAGGGTTTCAGCAGTCCTTCGTGACACTTTTGAAAGGGGAATACAGATGCGGAAGCTTGCCCTCGCGGCCGTGCTTGCCACAAGCGCCCTGGCCACTCCGGCCTTGGCGCGTGACAATAGCTGGTATGTCGGCATCGACTCCGGCGTTGTTCTCGTCGAAGATCAGGACATCACCTTCACCCCCGGCAATGCCGGTGCAGCCAGCAACACCATTTCCAATGTGGACTACCACAAGGGCTTCGATGGCGACGCCAATATCGGTTATGATTTCGGCGGTTTCCGCCTGGAAGCCGAGGCGGCCTACAAGCGCGCCGAGGTCGACCTGGACAAGAGCCTCTTCGGCGGTGCGGCTTCGGCCCTGTCCTTCATGCTGAACGGTTTGCTGGACTTCGGTCCCGATGACGGCCTGCAGGGCTTCGTCGGCGGCGGTGTCGGCGTTTCGCGCGGCAAGCTGGCCAACGATCTGGTCAATGATTCGGACACCGGCTTCGCCTGGCAGGCGATCGCGGGCGTTCGCTATCCGCTGACCAACCATGTCGACGTCTCGCTGAAGTATCGCTTCTTCAATCAGGACGATATCAAGCTGATCCCGGCCTACACCACCATCGGTGGCCCCGCCGGTTCGTCGGTCGAAACCAAGCTGCGCACCCACAGCCTGCTGCTGGGTCTGACCTACAACTTCGGTGGCGAACCGGCTGCTCCGCCGCCGCCTCCGCCCCCGCCGCCTCCCCCGCCGCCCCCGCCCCCGCCGCCTCCGCCGCCGGTGGCCGAGTGCAGCCCTGGGCCGTACATCGTGTTCTTCGAATGGGACAAGTCGGACATCACGCCTGACGCCGCCACCATTTTGGACAACGCGGTTTCGGCCTACAGCAACTGCGGCAGCGCCCAGGTCATGCTGGCGGGCTATGCGGACCGTTCGGGTTCGGCCTCGTACAACGTCGGTCTGTCGCAGCGTCGTGCTGACGCGGTCAAGGCCTATGTCGCTTCGAAGGGCATCCCCGACGGCGTGATCACGACCCAGGCGTTCGGTGAATCGAACCCCCGCGTCGAAACCGCCGACGGCGTCCGCGAACTGCAGAACCGTCGCGTGGAAATCACCTACGGTCCGGGTTCGGGTCAGTAAGATATTCCATCCCTTGGGATGGAAGAGGATCGAGGGGCTGGTCGGAAGACCGGCCCCTTTTTTCATATGGTTGGTGCGGTCGATGGTTCGGACGGATGGCTGGCCGTGGCTGCATGGCGCGACCGGCGAAAATCGGATGACATTTCAAATCGCCTAGGCAACAAAAAGCCGCCATGGAGCGTTCGCCAGGCAGCGTCCTTCTGGGGAGTTTGTTCATCATGAAAATTGCCGCCATCATCATGGCGCTGCCCATGGCTTTCATGGCGTCGGGCTGTGTGACCGGTTCGTCCGCCGACGCGCCTGTTGCGGACGCCCCGGCGCCGGTGGCCCATGCCAAGCTGTTGGCGGGGGATGGCTCTTCGCGGGGCGAGGCGACGGTGACACAGGCGGGAGACGGCCTGCATGTCGTCGTGCGCGCGCGGGGGCTGACGCCGGGGATGCATGCCGTGCATGTCCATACCGCCGGAACCTGCACGCCGCCCGACTTCGCCAGCGCGGGCGGACATTGGAATCCGACCGGGCATAAGCATGGCAGGGACAATCCGGACGGCAAGCATATGGGCGACATGCCCAACATGATCGCTGGCGCCGATGGTGCGGGCGAGATGGAATATGTAATTGCGGGCGGAACCGTCAGCGCGGGCGCGACGCCCCTGCTGGACGGCGATGGCGCTGCGGTCGTCATTCATGCGCAGGCCGATGACAACAAGACCGATCCGGCGGGCAATGCCGGTGGGCGCGTGGCCTGTGGCGTCTTGTCGGCGGGATAGGGTTTCGAGAGGCGATGGGCTTGGGTCTGTCGGAAGGGGGCGTTTCTTCTCTTCAAGAAGGGAAGGGCTTCGACGGGCTCAGCCCGAACGGGAGAGGATCAAAATGGCGGGGTGAAGGTCGTTTTGGACCTGGGTGCTGGCAGATCGGCCCGATAGCGTTCGATCCTGTGATAGGCCGATCCCGTCTGGCCGAGGTGGCTTTCATAAAGGGCGAACTCGTCGACTGTGAAGGGCGCGCTCGCCAAGGCGGCGTGGAGGTTCATGAACGGCTCCATCGGACCGGCTGTGCGGCTGAAGCGGGCCAGGGTGACATGGGGGAAATAGCTTCGATTGTCCGGCGAGAGGCCGGTTCGGATGCAGGCGCGGTCGACCTTTCGATGGAGCTGGGCGAGAGGATCGCGTGGCTGTACGCCCGCCCAGAGTGTATGGACCTGGCCCTTGCGGTCGAAACAGCCGACGCCGGAAAGGGCGAGCTGAAACGGTGAAAAGCGGATATTGCCTAGCGCGTCGGCCAGGTCGTTGGCCTGGGGGCGGTCGATTTCACCCACGAAGCGCAAGGTGAGATGCAGTTGCTCATCGTCCTGCCAGCGCGCGCCCATGATGCCGTGCATCAGGTTGAGCAGTTCCGCGCGGATATTGGCGGGGGGACGGATGGCGACGAAAAGCCGATGCATGATCCTGCTATAGCGGTTCCGCCGCGACAAGTCAGGTTGCGCTCTGCGCTTGAATATGTGGCGCGATAAGCCGATAATAGGAAAACCGGCTGCTATCATGCCGGTGAAGGAGATTATCTCATGGCCAATTGGTCCGATCCGCGTTCCGACATTGCGGGTTTTGGCGGCACGACCGCCGCGCGCGGGGAGGCGTTCGACGCTGGCCTGCGCAGCTATATGTTGTCGGTCTATAATTATATGGCGAGCGGCGTGTTGCTGACTGGTTTGGTCGCCATGCTGTTCGCGTCGAGCGGCCTTGCCTATCAGATACTGGCTGGGCCGGGCATATTGAAATATGTCATCATGTTCGCGCCTTTGCTGTTCGTGATGGTCATGAGCTTTGGCGTCAATCGGCTGTCGACCTTTGCGATGCAGGCGATGTTCTGGGCCTATGCCGCGGTGATGGGCCTGTCATTGTCGTCCATATTGCTCGTCTATACGGGGACGTCGGTCGCGCAGACATTTTTCGCGACGGCGGCGGCTTTCGTGGGGCTGAGCCTGTGGGGCTACACGACGAAGCGCGACCTGTCGGCTTTCGGCACTTTCCTGATCATGGGCGTGGTCGGGTTGCTGGTGGCCAGCCTCATCAACCTCTTCTTCCGGTCGAGCGCGATGAGCATGGTGATCAGCTTCATCGGCGTGCTGCTGTTCGCGGGTCTGACCGCCTATGACACGCAGAAGATCAAGAGCATCTACGCCCATGTCGCGGGTACGGACATGATGGGCAAGTCGGTGGTGATGGGGGCGCTGAACCTCTATCTCGACTTTATCAACATGTTCCTGTTCCTGCTGCGCTTCATGGGCAGCCAGCGGAACTGAGGACGCTGTTCAAGATAGGGAAAGGCCCGGCGGAGAAATTCGCTGGGCCTTTTATTTTATGACGGCTTCTGCATCCGGGCGATCAGGGCGTTGTCCTGTTCCTTCTGGCGCCGATAGGCCGGGCGTTCGCGCAGGCGGGCGGCATAGCTTTCGAAAGTGGGGCGGCTGGGGATGGTGCCGAAGCTGAGGCCCCAGTCGATCTGCGCGCCGACATAGACGTCCGCGGCGGTGAACTGCTCGCCGCAAATCCAGGCGGGGCCGGAGACGGCATGTTCCAGTGCATCGACCATATGGTCGAATGTGCCATAGCCCGCCGATTGCTCGCGATTGGCGGGAACGACGAAGCCGAGCGCCTTGTTGGTGACGGCGGCTTCGACTGGACCGGCGGCGAAGAAGAGCCAGCGATAATAATCGGCGCGAGCGTCCGTAGGCGGCGCGAGGTTCGCGGCGGGGAAAGCATCCGCCAGATAAGCGCAGATCGCCGCGCATTCCGTCACCGTCTTGCCGGCATGGACGATGGTGGGGACCTTGCCCATGGGGTTGATCGCCAGATAATCGGCGGACTTCATGCCGCCTTCGCCATAGTCCAGCACGATCGTCTCATAAGGTTGGCCGACTTCCTCCAGCATCCAGCGGGCGATCTGTCCGCGCGACATGGGGTTGGTGTAGAGGGTGATGGCGTTGGGCATGGTAACTCTCCCGTCCTGACTCGCGCAGGAGTGTAGCAGTGTGAGAGCGTCTTGTGACGGGGGCGCTGTTGTTGCGGGAGGATGGGTGCGCGTCCAGCATTGAAAAAGGGCGGCCAAATGGGCCGCCCTTTTTTTCTTTCACCGGATCGGGCGAAATTATTTCGCGGATTCGGCGGGTTTCGCCTTGCCACCCTTCTTGCCCTTCTTGGGGGCGGCGGGGGTGATTTCGAAGGCGAGAGCCTCATCCTTCAGCCGGACATGGACCTCTCCGCCGTGGACCAGCTTGCCGAACAGCAGCTCCTCGGCCAGCGGTTGCTTGATCTTCTCCTGCATCAGGCGGCCCATCGGGCGGGCGCCGTAGAGCTTGTCATAGCCCTTCTTGGTCAGCCATGCCTTGGCATCGTCATCCAGCGTGATGTGGACGTCGCGGTCGGCCAGTTGCAGTTCGAGCTGGAGCACGAACTTGTCGATGACCCGCGCCACGATTTCCGGCGGCAGATAGCTGAACGGAACGATGGCGTCGAGGCGGTTGCGGAATTCCGGCGTGAAGAGTTTCTTCACCGCGTCTTCCTGCGCATCCTCACGGGTCAGTTCGCCAAAGCCGATGCTTTCCTTCGCCATGTCCGACGCACCGGCATTGGTGGTCATGATGAGGATGGTGTTGCGGAAATCCACCGTCTTGCCGTGGTGATCGGTCAGGCGGCCATTGTCCATGACCTGCAACAGGATGTTGAACAGGTCGGGATGGGCCTTTTCGATCTCGTCCAGCAGCAGGACGCTGTGCGGATTCTGGTCGACCGCATCGGTCAGCAGGCCGCCCTGGTCATAGCCGACATAGCCCGGAGGGGCGCCGATCAGGCGGCTGACCGAGTGGCGTTCCATATATTCCGACATGTCGAAACGCTGGAGTGGGATGCCGAGCAGCGTGGCGAGCTGGCGCGCAACCTCCGTCTTGCCGACGCCGGTGGGGCCGGAGAAGAGATAGTTGCCGATCGGCTTGTCGGGATCGCGCAGGCCCGCCCGCGACAGCTTGATCGCGGAGGACAGAACCTCGATTGCCCGATCCTGACCGAAGACGACGCGCTTGAGGTCCGTGTCGAGCGAACCCAGCACCGACTTGTCGTCCGCGGACACGGTCTTGGGAGGGATGCGGGCCATGGTGGCGATGACCTGCTCGATCTCCCTGGGGGTGATCGTCTTCTTGCGCTTCGACGGCACCACCAGCATCTGCATCGCGCCGACCTCATCGATCACGTCGATCGCCTTGTCCGGCAGCTTGCGGTCGTTGATGTAGCGCGCCGAAAGCTCCACCGCCGCCTTGATAGCGTCGGGGGTATATTTGACGTTGTGATGCTCCTCGAAAGCGCTGCGCAGACCGGCGAGAATCTTGATCGTGTCCTCGACGGTGGGTTCGTTGACGTCGATCTTCTGGAACCGGCGCAGCAGGGCGCGGTCCTTTTCGAAATGGTTGCGGAATTCCTTGTAGGTGGTGGAGCCGATGCAGCGGATCGTGCCGCCCGACAGGGCGGGCTTCAGCAGGTTGGACGCATCCATCGCGCCGCCGCTGGTCGCGCCAGCGCCGATGACGGTGTGGATCTCATCGATGAAGAGGACCGCGTGCGGCATCTTCTCCAACTCGGTGACGACGGCTTTCAGACGTTCCTCGAAATCGCCGCGATAGCGGGTGCCCGCCAGCAGCGCGCCCATGTCGAGCGAGTAGATCACCGCTTCCTTGAGGACATCGGGAACCTCGCCCTCGACGATCTTGCGCGCCAGGCCTTCTGCAATGGCGGTCTTGCCCACGCCAGGATCGCCCACATAGAGCGGGTTGTTCTTCGACCGGCGGCACAGGATCTGGATGGTCCGGTCGACTTCGGAAGCGCGGCCGATCAGCGGGTCAACCTTGCCCCGCGCCGCCTTCTCGTTGAGGTTGACGGTGAACTGCTCCAAGGCACTGTCCTTTTTGCCCTTGCTGTCCTGCGCCTTCTTTTCCTCTTCGGCGGCGCCCTTCGTCTCGCGCTGCTGCTCAGGGGTGGCCGTGCCCTTGCCGACGCCGTGGCTGATATAGCTGACGGCGTCCAGGCGGCTCATATCCTGCTGCTGGAGGAAATAGACGGCATAACTCTCCCGCTCGGAAAAGAGGGCGACGAGGACGTTGGCGCCTGTCACTTCATCTTTTCCGGAGGATTGGACGTGCAATATGGCCCGCTGGACCACGCGCTGGAAGCCGCTGGTGGGAGAGGGGTCGCTGGACCCTTCCACCTTCAGGCTGTCGAGTTCGGCGTCCAGATATTGCGTTACCGCGTCGGACAGTTCGCCAAGCTCCACGCCGCAGGCCTGCATCACCTTCGACGCATGTTCGTCGTCGATCAGCGCGAGCAGCAGATGTTCCAGCGTCGCATATTCGTGGCGACGCTCCGATGCGTGGGTCAGCGCATTGTGCAGGGTGGTTTCAAGGGCGGGTGCGAAAGATGGCATGTCTTTTATACTCCTGACCCCAAGGAGGGGTTGTACTTGAACCATATGTCGGCATTGCTCGACGCCGGATCAAGATGGGCATCTCGACCGCCGGAATTGCCAGACTGCCCATGCCCGGTGAGACTCTTCTGGGAGTCGCGGGGGGAAGGGCGCGGGTTCATCGCTTGAATAACGCCTCGGCGCTTGCCTTATGGTTAAAGGCGCTTTCAATCTTCGATCGGGTGCGGGCGATTTCGCCCTCCAGCGCGGTGATGCGCGCATTGAGATCGGCCACGGAAAGCGGCGCCAGATCCTGTCGGAGCAGCAGGCTCAGCGGATCATCGGCCTTTCTGGGCAGATCGTCATCCATGTCCATGACGTGCAATGTTGACCCTGATGACCAGTCTGTCAATAAGGCCTTCATTCCGCCCGTCGATATTGGTGCGGTGAACATTCTCTGGCGGGGCGGACATGGCGGGCGATAGGGCAATTCCTGGCGAAATGATGGCCATCGGCATAGGGACGCCGGGCGGTCCGGAGGCGCTGGCGCCCCAATGGCGGCCGGTGCCTGTGCCCGGTCCCGACGAGGTGCTGATCAAGGTGGCGGCCGCGGGGATCAATCGCCCCGACGTGATGCAGCGGCAGGGGAAATATCCGCCGCCGCCGGGGGCTTCGGACATTCCGGGGCTGGAGGTTTCGGGCGTGATCGTCGCCGCCGGCGGGAGCGCCGAGTTGCTGGTCGGGCAGCGGGTCTGCGCCCTGGTGGCGGGCGGCGGCTATGCCGAATATGCCGTCGCGCCCGCTGGGCAGTGCCTGCCCGTGCCGGACGATTATGATCTGGTCGAGGCGGCGGCCCTGCCGGAAACGTTGTTCACCGTGTGGAGCAACCTGTTCGAGCGCGCCTATGTGGTGGAGGGCGACACGGTGCTGGTCCATGGCGGCACCAGCGGCATCGGCACCATGGCGATCTCGCTCTGCAAGCTGTTCGACATCGCCATCATCGTGACCTGCGGCAGCGACGAGAAGTGTGAGCAGGCCAAGGCCTGGGGCGCGGATCATGCGATCAACTACCGCAAGCAGGACTATGTCGAGGAGGTCAGGCGGATCACCGGCGGGCAGGGGGTGCAGGCGGTGCTCGACATGGTCGGCGGCGATTATGTTCCGCGCAACATCCAGTGCCTGGCGGAAGATGGCCGCCATGTCTCCATCGCGGTGATGGGCGGAGCGAACGCGGAAGTCTTCATTCCCACGATCATGAGCAGGCGGCTGACCCTGACCGGATCGACGCTGCGGCCCCGATCCGTGGCGTTCAAGAGCCTGGTGGCGGACGAACTGATGCGGGTGGTGTGGACCTTTGTCGAGCAGGGCAAGCTGCGGCCTGCGGTAGACAGCCGTTTCCCGCTGGCGGACGCCGCAAAGGCCCATGCGCGCATGGATGCGGGCGATCATTTCGGGAAGATCGTGCTGACGGTTTGAGGGATAGCGGAGCTATCCTATTCCTCCCCTTCGGTAGATGGCGAGGGGGACCATGCGAAGCGTGGTGGAGGGGAAGGGGCACGAGCTCCGAAATTTCCCCTCCACCACTCGCTACGCGAGCGGTCCCCCTCCCCACGCTTCGCGTAGGGAGGATTTGGTGATCTCATGGCCGAAGCCGTAGCATTTCCGTCATATTCGCTGCGGAGTTGTAACATAGTGCGGCTAGGGATTCGCTTCTGAGGGAAACAACTCAGAGGCCGCATCATGAACGCCATCACGCGCCTGCCTTTTATGGACGATGGTGCCGACGACAGGTTCGCCATTCCCGAGCGGGAGGGGAAGCGTCGCCGTTATCGCACGATCTGGATTTCGGACATTCACCTGGGCACGCGCGGCTGCAATGCGACGATGCTGATCGACTTCCTCGACAGCGTCGACAGCGACACCATGTATCTGGTGGGCGACATCATCGACGGCTGGCGCCTGAAGCGCCGCTTCTACTGGCCCGCCGCGCATAACGACGTGGTGTGGCGGGTGATGAAGCGGGCCAAGCGCGGCACTCGCGTCGTCTACATCCCCGGCAATCATGACGAGATGTTCCGCCAGTTCACCGGCCTCAGCTTCGGCGGCGTCGAAATCCGGCGCAAGGCGATCCATGAGACCGCCGATGGCCGCAAGCTGCTGGTGCTGCACGGCGACGAGTTCGACACGATCATGCTGGCGCACCGCTGGCTCGCCTTCATCGGGGACGCCGCCTACAGCATGTTGATGCGCGTCAATGTCGTCGTGAACGCGGTGCGCCAGCGCATGGGCCTGCCCTATTGGTCGCTCAGCAAGATGGCCAAGCACAAGGTCAAGAACGCTGTCGAGTTCATCTCCCGCTTCGAGGAAGTGGTGGCGCATGAGGCCGGATCGCGCGGCGTCGACGGGGTGGTCTGCGGCCATATCCACAATGCCGAAATCCGCGAAATCGCAGGCGTCGAATATTATAATGACGGCGACTGGGTGGAAGGCTGCACCGCTCTGGTCGAGCATGTCGACGGCCGGATGGAAGTGCTGCACTGGGCGGACGAGATCGCCAGGCGCACCGCCGAAGAACCCTCGCGGATCGCGGCCTGACGGGAGGAGAGCCGATGCGCCCACCGTCCATGCGCATAATCATCGTCACCGACGCCTGGAGGCCGCAGGTGAACGGCGTGGTCCGTACCCTCCAGACCATGCAGGCGGAACTGGAGAAGATGGGGCATGCGGTGAAGGTGATCTCGCCCGATCTGTTCGGTTCCATCCCTTGCCCGACCTATCCGGAAATCCGGCTGGCCTTCGCCCGGTCGACCGTAGTGGGGCAGATGATCGCGGCTTTCCGCCCCGACGCGATCCATCTGGCGACCGAAGGCCCGCTCTGCCTTGCGGCGCGGCGCTGGTGCCTGCGCAGCGGCATCCGCTTCACCACCGCCTATCACACGCATTTCCCGGACTATGTAGCGCAGCGCACCGGCCTGCCCGCAGCCTGGTTCTGGCGATATATCCGCTGGTTCCATGGCCCCGCCGAAGCGGTGCTGGTGTCGACCGGATCGGTCAGGCAACAGCTGCGCGCCCATGGCCTGGCGCAGGTGCGCGCCTGGGGCCGGGGCGTGGACCTGGCCGCCTTCACGCCCGCCGCGCCGCCGCCCGCCATCTTTGCCGACCTGCCGCGCCCGATCCAGCTCTATGTCGGGCGCGTCGCGATCGAGAAGAATCTGGAGGCCTTCCTTGCCAGCCGCCATCCCGGCACCAAGGTCGTGGTCGGCGACGGCCCGGCCCGCGCCATGCTGGAAAAGGCTTATCCGCAGGCGCATTTCCTGGGGCCGATGTTCGGAACCGATCTGGCGGGGGCCTATGCCGGGGCCGATGTGTTCGTCTTTCCCAGCCGTACCGACACGTTCGGGCTTGTGATGATCGAGGCGCTGGCCTGCGGCGCCCCGGTGGCGGCCTATCCGGTCACAGGCCCCATCGACATCGTCACTCCGGAAACCGGCGCCTTGTCCGACCGGCTGGAGGACGCCATCGCCGCCGCACTGCTCTGCGACCGCGAAATCTGCGCCGCCTATGCCCGGAGCTTTAGCTGGGACCGCAGCGCACGGGAATTCCTGACCGGCCTGCACAATATCGACCCCCAGGCGCTCGACAGCGCGGCCTGACGCTTTTCCTTGCCCGGCGGTGCAGGATGCACTATCTCAGGTCGGGCGTGGCCGCCCTGCTTGGGCGGCCCTTGTCGTTTTTAGCGCCGTTTTTATGCCGGAGAATTCCCGTGTCCCAGCCTCTCATGCCCCATGCGACAGCCAGTTGGCTGGTCGACAATACCGCGCTGAGCTTCGACCAGATCGCGGAGTTTTGCGGGCTGCATATTCTGGAAGTGCAGGCGATTGCCGACGATACCGCAGGCACCAAATATACCGGCCGCGACCCGGTTCGCGCCCATGAAATCACGATGGAGGAAATCCACAAGGGCGAAAGCAACCCGGATTACCGCCTGAAGATGCTGAAGGGTCCGGAGCCGGTCCGCCGGACCAAGGGGCCGCGCTACACGCCGGTCAGCAAGCGTCAGGACAAGCCGGACGGCATCGCCTGGATATTGCGCAACCATCCGGAGATTTCGGACGGCGCCATCGGCAAGCTGATCGGCACCACCCGCACCACCATCGCCGCGATCCGCGACCGCACGCACTGGAACATCTCCAACATCGTGCCCAAGGATCCGGTGACGCTGGGCCTCTGTTCGCAGCGGGAACTGGACGCGCTGGTGACGAAGGCGGCGAAGAAGGCGGGCATCGAAGCCCCCACCGATTCGCGCCTGGATGGCGACCGCGAGGCGCTGATCAACGAACTGCGCCGCGAGCGCGAGGACGCCACCCGCCGCGCCGAAGAAGCGCTGAAGAGCGAGGCCGACCTGATTTCGGGCGCTGCGAAAATCCTGGACCCGTTCAGCGACAATAAGGGTCACGTTTGATGCCGTAACGTCATTCCGCCGGGGGCGGAGTGACGGTCGGATGCTGTGCAAAAAGGGCCGCGCCTCGACCGGGAGGCGCGGCCCTTTTTGTCATGCTTGACGCTTGCGTAAAGGGAAGGCGTAACTTACACCTGTACAAATGGAGAGCAGAGAAAATATCTGGAAAACCCGCTATAATCACCCCTCCCCCTGGGAGCAGACATTCCCGCCCTTGTCGATGGTGGACATGGTGGCGAACAGCGCCACGGCCAATCCACAGGCGGTGATGATCGATTTCATGGGTCGCAAGACGACCTATGACGAAATGCTGCGCGCGATCCGGCGGGTCGCCAGGGGTTTGCAGGATATGGGCGTCCGGAAGGGCGACCGGGTCGGCCTCTACCTTCCCAACGTCCCTCATTATGTCGCGGCCTATTATGGGGCGATGATGGCCGGGGCCACGGTCGTCAACTACTCGCCCCTCTACACCGCCGCCGAACTGGAACATCAGGTCGAGGATAGCGGCACGAAGATCCTCTTCACCCTGTCGGCTTCGGCGTTGCTGCCCACGGCGCTGGAAGTGCTGGACAATAGCAGCCTGGAGCGGCTGGTCGTCGGCTGCGTCGCGGAAGTCCTGCCGCCCGCCAAATCGGTGCTGTTCCGCCTGTTCAAGCGGAAGGAGACCGCCACGGTCCCACACGATCCGCGCATCACCCATTATGCCGACCTGCTGCGCCATGGCGATGATCCCGCGCCGGTCGCCATCGATCCGGAGCAGGACATCGCCCTGCTGCAATATACCGGCGGCACCACCGGGCGGCCCAAGGGCGCGATGCTGACCCATCAGAATCTGACCGCCAATGCGCGGCAGGTGCGCCTGATCGATCCCCATCCCGAAGCGCCCGACCGCATATTGGCGGTGCTGCCCTTCTTCCATGTGTTCGCCAACACCTGCGTCCTCAACCGCACGGTGCTGAACGGCGGGGAGATGGTGATGCTGCCGCGTTTCGACGGCACCCAGGTTCTTGCCGCGATCCAGCGGACCAGGGCGACGTCGCTGCCCGGCGTGCCCACCATGTACCAGGCGCTGCTGGACCATCCCGCCACGCCGAATATCGACTTCTCCTCCCTGCGCCTGTGCATTTCCGGCGGCGCGCCGCTGCCGCTGGAGGTCAAGCAGCGGTTCGAGGCCATGACCGGCGCCAAGCTGGTCGAGGGATATGGCCTGACCGAAAGCAGCCCGGTCGTCTGCTCCAACCCCTATGAGGGCATCAACAAGTCCGGCACGGTGGGCCAGCCGGTCCCCGGCACGCGCGTCAAGCTGGTCGACCGGGAAGACCCGACCCGGCCGCCGCCCGAAGGCGAACCGGGCGAGCTGGTCTTTGCCGGGCCGCAGATCATGAAGGGCTATTGGCAGCGGCCCGACGCCGACAAGGAGGTGTTCGTCGACGGCTGGCTGCGCACCGGCGATGTCGGGGTGATCGACGCGGACGGCTATGTGAAGATCGTCGACAGGTTGAAGGACATGATCGCCGTGGGCGGGTTCAAGGTCTTTCCCAGCGAGGTCGAGAAAGTCCTCTACCACCATCCGGCGGTCAAGGAGGCGCTGGTGATCGGCATTCCCGACCATTATCGCGGCGAGTGTCCGAAGGCCTTCGTCACCTTGCAGGAGGGTTCCGACATAGACGGCGCCGCGCTCAAGGACTGGCTGAATCCGCAATTGGGGAAGCATGAGAAAGTGTGCGAGGTGGAAGTGCGCCTCAACCTGCCCAAGACGCTGGTGGGCAAGCTGTCCCGCAAGGAATTGGTCGCCGAAGAGCGCGCCAAGGCGGAGGCGGCGACGCCGCAGACTGGAACCGCGGGCTGATCCTCCCTATCTGTGCGGACAATATGGATAAGGACGCGCATATGGCCGAAGAGATCGCAACCCTGGCTGGCGGCTGCTTCTGGTGCACGGAGGCGGTGTATCAGAATCTGAAGGGCGTGAAGGTCGTGGAAAGCGGGTATATCGGCGGTACGCTGCCCGATCCGAGCTATGAACAGGTCTGTTCAGGCGCGACCGGCCATGCCGAGGCGATCCGCATCACCTATGATCCGGCGGTGATCGGCTATGGCGACCTGCTGGACATATTCTTCGCGACCCATGACCCGACGACGCTCAACCGTCAGGGCAACGACATCGGCACGCAATATCGGTCGGCCATCTTTCCCCATTCGCCCGAACAGGCGGCGGCGGCGAAGGCGGGCATCGAGCGCGCCCAGACGGATCGGGCTGACCCGATCGTCACCACGATCGAACCGGACGCCCCCTGGTATCCGGCGGAGGATTATCACCAGAAATATTGGGAGAGGGTAGGGGACCGGAACCCCTATTGCATGGCGGTGATCCCGCCCAAGCTGGCGAAATTGCGCAAGGGCTTTGGGGAGCGCATCGAAGCCTGAACCGTTCGTCGCCTACGGCTTGCTCCTGCCGCCATCGTCTCTAAGCTGGCGGAAAAGGAAGATATATGAACAAGATCCTATTGATGGCCGCGCCGGCTTTGCTGCTGTTTCTGCCGGGCTGCATCGCGCGCACGGCGGCGAAGATCGTGACGGCGCCGGTGCGCGCGGGCAGCCAGGTCGTCGACTGGAGCACCACCAGCCAGGAAGAGGCCGACCGCAATTACGGCCGCAATATGCGCAAGCAGGAAGCGCGTGAAGCCCGCGAGCGCAAGAAAGAGGAAGAACGCCGCCGCCGCGAATGCCGCGATGCAGGTTATGATAATTGCAGGTGAGTGGGTGGACGGGGATAATTTCAGGGCTTGTCGGACTAGCTGATTTTGGGTGGAGAGCGGACGTTCAGTTTTCCGTTCGGGCTGAGCCCTTCGACTGCCTGCCAGGGCAGGCGCTCAGGATAAACTTGCCTTCGGCAAGTCGAAGCCTTCAGCCGAGCGGAGCGAGGCTTCCATGCTTCGCCTCCGCTCAGCAGAGTCCTTCGACTTCGCTCAGGGCGAACGGATATCTAATGTCCGCCATTGGCCGTTCCCTGGTATCCCGAATTTGTCCGCACGACCTGCGCTTTTTAAGCCGCCGCGCGCTTGAGCCGGTCGTTGATCGCCGCCCCGATCCCCTCATTCGGGATTGGCGCCACCGCGATCCGTTCCGCCGCGCTGGCGTCCGCGATGTGAAGCGCCGCGAAAAGATGGGCCGCGGCCTCCCGCATATCGGCATCGGGGCTTAGGTTCACATGGCAGGGCATCAGCCCGAAGCCGATCAGATATTCGTCCTTCTCGGCATTCAGGGCGTTCAGCCGCACCGGCTTGGACGGCGCATAATGGCTTTCCAACTGCCCCGGCGCCTCGATCTTCGCATTGTCCGCGCCCGTCACCACCGGCAGCCGGGCCGCTTCCTTCAGCATCGCCGCCGTGACCGGGCCGGGCCGCAGCAGCCGGATGCAGTCGCTTTCCGGCGCGACGATGGTCGATTCCAGCCCTTCGCTGGTCGGTCCTTCGTCCAGGATCAAGCGGATCTTGCCGTTCAGGCTGGCCAGCACATGTTCGGCCCGCGTCGGGCTGATCGCCCCGCTGCGATTGGCTGAGGGCGCGGCGAGCGGACGCCCGCTTTCCCGGATCAGCGCCCGCATCGCCGGATGCGCGGGCAGGCGCAGCGCCACTGTCGGCAGCCCCGCCATCACCAGCGGCGACAGACCACTGTCGGGCCGGACCGGCAGAACCATGGTCAGCGCGCCGGGCCAGAACCGCTCCGCCAGCTTGTCGGCCACAGGCGAAAAATCAGCCAGACGCCCGGCCATCTCCCGGTCAGCGACGTGCACGATCAGCGGATTGAAGCTGGGCCGTCCCTTCGCGGTGTAGATGGCGGCGACCGCGTTGGAATCCGTGGCGTCCGCCGCCAGGCCATAGACCGTCTCTGTCGGCACGGCGACTGGCTCGCCCGCGCGGATCAGCAACGCCGCCTCGCGCAGCGCTTCGCTGCCATAGCGGCTTATTCGGGTGGAAAAGACTGGATTTGGGATGGTCACGACCCCAGCGATATAAGCCCCATTTTCGGGCAGTAAAAGGCCATTGCTACAGAAGGATGACATCGGCGCCGCGCTTGCCCCTCAAGCGGTGGAGGGTTAAGCGAGGACGCCATGAACGACGCCCTGCTGACCCGCATTGCCGAAGCGCTGGAACGGATCGCGCCGCCGCCCGCTTCTTCCGCCGATCTGGCCGCCGCGCCCGCCTATGTGTGGAATGGGGCGGCGATCCGTCCGGTGGAGGCTTTCGCGCCTGTGGACTATGCCCTGCTGACCGGCATCGACGCGCAAAAGGAGGCGCTGCTCGAAAACAGCCGCCGCCATGCCGCGGGCCATGCCGCGCATGACGTGCTGCTCTGGGGTGCGCGCGGAACCGGCAAGTCCGCCGTGGTCGCCGCCGTCGTCGGCAAGCTCCAGGCCGAGGGGCAGGACATAGGCCTGCTGCAATGCGCGATCGATGAACTGGCCAGCCTGCCGCGGCTTTTCACGATCCTGCGCGACACGCGGCGGCCCTTCATCCTGTTCCTCGACGATCTGGGTTTCGATGAAAATGGCGTGGGCGACGCCCGCGCGCTGCGCTCGCTATTGCAGGGCGGCACCGCGGCGCGCCCGGCCAATGTCCGGCTCTATGTGACGTCCAACCGTCGCCATATCGTGCCGCGCCACCTGTCCGAGCAGGACGATCCGGTCAATCCGCGTGACGTGGTGGACGACAAGATGGCGCTGTCCGACCGCTTCGGCCTCAGCCTTGGCTTCCACGCAATCGATCAGGACGCCTATGTCGCCATCGTCGGCGGCTATGCGGCCAGCCTGGGCCTCAGCTTCGAGCCGCTGGACGCGATCCAGTGGGCCACTCAGCGCGGCAGCCGCTCCGGGCGCGTGGCCTGGCAATATGTGGTGGAGCTGGCCGGGCGGAATGGGATCAATATATAGGGCGCCTTGAAATGGCCCTTATTTTTGATCGCATCACCTCATTTGGCCGCCGTCACCCGCCAAACGACCCCGCCCACATCGTCGCTGACCAGCAACGCGCCCTTGGCGTCCGCCGTCACGTCGACCGGCCGGCCACGCGCCTCGCCCTTGCTGCTCAGAAAGCCGGTCAGCACATCGACCGGCTTGGCCTTGCCCGTCTCGCCATTGTCGCCAAAGGGCACGAACACGACCTTGTAGCCTGATAAGGGCTTCCGGTTCCAACTGCCGTGCAGCCCGACGAAGGCGCCGTTGCCATAGGACGCGCCCAGAGTCACCTTGTCCGCAAAGCTCAGCCCTAGCGGCGCGACATGATTGCCCAGCGCATAGTCCGGCCGCTTGGTATATTCGCGGACTTCAGGCCTTTGCGGCTGGACCCGTCGATCCTCATAGCCGCCCCAATAATTCCACGGCCAGCCATAGAAGGCGCCGAATTCGACCCGCGTCAGATAATCGGGCACCAGATCGCTGCCCAGCATGTCGCGCTCATTCACCACGCCCCACAGCGCGCCGCTTTTGGGTTCGAAAGCCAGCCCCACCGGGTTCCGCAGTCCCGAAGCATAGATGCGATAGGCGCCGGTTTTGGGATTGATCTCCAGCACGGCGGCGCGATTGGCCTCCGCCTCCAGATCATTTTCCCCGATATTGCTGTTGGAGCCGACGCCCACATAGAGCAGCCCCTGCGGACTGGCGGCCAGGCTGCGCGTCCAGTGCATATTGGGCACCTGCGCCGGCAGGCTCAGTATCTTGCGCCCCTTGGCGGCGATCTTCGTCTCGCCTTCCTTATAGGGAAAGGCCATCAGCGCGTCGGTGTTGGCGACGTAGAACGTGTTTTCGACCAGCGCCATGCCATAGGGCGAATTGAGGCCGGTCAGGAAAACGGTCTTCGTCTCCGCCCGCCCGTCGCCATCGGCGTCGCGCAGCAGGGTGATGCGGTTGGCGGAAGGCGCGCCAGCCCCGGCCTTGTTCAGCAGATAGTTCATCACCCGGTTGGCGATGCCGCCGGTCGGCCGCGTCGGGCTGCCGGTTTCCGCCACCAGCACATCGCCATTGGGCAGGCGCAGCAGCGACCGGGGATGGTCCAGCCCATCGGCGAAGCGATCCACGGTCAGCCCCTTTGCCGGAACCGGCTTTTCGCCGCCCTGCCAGGGCGCCGCTTTCGCGACGTTCATCGTCGGGATCATCTCGCTGCGCGGGCTGGTGAAGACGGGTTCCTTGCCGACATCGGCACCGGCGGGAAGCTGCGCCTTGTCCCCGCGCGCGAAATAGAAGAACAGGCCGCCAAGAATGACCAGCGTGAGGAGGGTGAGAGCGATCAGATGCTTCTTCATGGTCCCCCGTTTATGCTGGCCCTCCCAAGCTGGCAAGGCGCGCAACCGTCGGGAGCGAAGCTATTTTCTCCAATCGCGCAGCCACAGCAGCAGGGCGATCACGATGCCCAGCGCTGTGCCCGCCAACAGGCCCGCGCTGGGCTGGCCCATCAGGCCGCCGACGATCGTGCCGCCCAAAATGGTGAGCGCCAAAATGGCGCCTGCGCCGGTCGGTTCTTTTCTGGCCTTGGTCATCGGCCGTTCCTTGCCACGGGCCGGGATGCATGGCCAGAGTTTTCCGGGCTGCGCCGTTTCGGGACAGGCCTGTCCCGGCATGGGATGGCTGTGCCAGGACGGGACGTGGCTAACAGGCCGTTCACCCTCGCAGAGCGCATCCGTCCGTCAATGGGTGAAACTGGCATGGGGATTGAATATATATCCCTACCGTCAGGGTGGGGACTTTGGGGGCCTTGAACATGAATATGCCGTATCTTGCGAATCGCAAGAGCTATGACGACGCTGCCGAGTTGATGGCGTTGTTCGGCGACAATGCGGGTTATGAAGCCGCGGCGCGCGCCGACCGGAGCCGGGACGTGGGCAACCATATCCGCTTTTGCCATTGGCGGCAGATCGAGCGGTTGATCGTGCTGCTAACCCATGAAAGGCCGCTTGGCACGATTCATTGATCCGAAGGTTCGCTCGCCCGACCCTGGCCCGTCATGAATGGGGCAGGTTGGGCGCGCCTCTTAAAGCCGCAAGCCCGAAGTTTCCGGCAAGCCCGCCAATATATTGAGGTTCTGCACCGCAGCCCCGGCCGCGCCCTTGCCCAGATTGTCGAGCGCCGCCACCAGCCGCGCCTGGCCCGTCGCCTCATTGCCGAAGACGAACAGCGCCAGCCGGTCGGTCGCGCCGACATGCTCCAGCCGGACCTGCGTCATCGCGGCGCTGTCTTCCAGCCTTTCCACGCTGACGATCGGGGATCCGGCGTAGGCCGCCGCCAGCGCCCCATGCACATCGGCCACCGATGGTGCGCCGGGCATGGCGCGCAACTGCAACGGCACTTCCACGATCATCCCGCGATAGGTATCGGCCACGGCTGGCGCGAACAGGGGCGGGTGCCGCAAACCGGAATAGCGCAGCATTTCCGGCCCATGCTTGTGCGCCAGCCCCAGTCCATAGGGCCGGAACGCACTCGGCGCGCCGTCCGCGCCCTCATATTCCGCGATCATCGCCTTGCCGCCGCCCGAATAGCCCGATGCGCCCGACACCGTCACCGGCCAGTCGGCAGGCAGCAGCCCCGCCAGCACCAGCGGCCGCACCAGCGCCAGGAAGCCGGTGGGCCAGCAGCCCGGATTGGCGACGAAGCGCGCATTGGCGAGCTTTTCCCGATGGCCCGGCTCCAGTTCGGCGAAGCCATAGGTCCAGCCATCGGCCACGCGATGGGCGGTCGATGCGTCGATCACCCGTGTCCGGTCATTGTCAATCAGCGCCACCGCTTCCCGCGCGGCATCGTCCGGCAGGCAGAGGATGACGATATCCGCCGCGTTCAACGCATCACGGCGCGCCGCCGCATCCTTGCGCTTGTCCCCATCCAGGGTGATGATAGACAATTCCGGGCGGCCAGCCAGCCGCTCGTTGATTTCCAGTCCCGTGGTCCCGACGCCGCCGTCGATGAAAATTTGCGTCATGTGCCGATTCTCCGCCGCGCCGATATGGGTTCCGCGTGATCCGCCGCCAACCGTCCGACGACGTCGGCCAGTGGTTCGATCACCACGCTCATCCAATGGGCGTTGGCATGCAGTAGATTGTCGCCGTCAGTCATGATGCCGACATGGCCCGGAAAGAAGATGAAGTCCCCTCGTCGGAGCGGCGCGTCCGGCGCGATCGGGGAACCGATCCCCTCACGCTGCAGATCGGTGTCGCGGGGTGCCTTGATCCCGCACTGGCCAAGGGCGACCTGCACCAGCCCCGAACAGTCGACGCCGCGATGGCCGCGCCCGCCCCAGACGTAGGGCTGGCCCAGATAGCGTTCCGCCGCCGCAACCCAATCGCTTTCCAGCGCGTCGATGGCAGCGACATGGCGCTTGTGCACATAGCCGTCGGCGCAGGCGAAGAAATCGCCCTCCGCCTCGGCGGCGAACTGCGCGCCGCGGGGCCAGTAATCCGCGATGGGCGATTTGATGTCGGCCGTGCTGAACAGCGGGGCGGTGCCGGTGATGATCCGGCTGTTCACGACTTCCCGCGCATCCAGCGCCTCCCGCCGGACATAGCCGACATAGCCGTCATGTCCGCAAAAGCCCCAGGCCCAGTCCGCCGTCACGTCCAGCGCATGGAAACTTTCGCCGCGCAGCAATTCGCTGACCGCCTGCGCCTTGGGCGTGTCGGCCGCCAGCACCGGCGCACCCGCCGCCACGCAGGTCAGTTCGACAGCGCGGGCATAATGGGCGGAAAACAGCACCCCGGCGAGCGCCAGGTCGGCCAGGTCGCCGCGCGCGGCATGGACCCGCGTGTCGAGCTTGACCGACCGGCCGTCCAGCTTGAATCGGATGCGTTCAGGCAGATTGGCCTGCGGAAGAGAAATGGTGGCGTTCATCGCGGCCGGTTCCTGCGATGAAATGGTGAAAGGCGTCAAGAAATTCCGCCCCTTTTGGGGTCCGGGTGATGAAAATATTGCGCCGGTCGGTGGAGTCCCGTTCCCGCCGCAGATAGCCGAGCGCCGATAATTTGTTGAGAGCGCGGGTGATGACCGGCTTCGACACGTTCAGCGCCTCCGCGAGTCCCCGCACCGTATGCGGCCCCGCGCCGATATAGACGGTCAGCATCAGGGCCATTTGCCGGTTGGTGAGATCGGGTTTTCCTGACCGCACATAATCGACCAGAGTGCGCATCCATTGGCCGAGCGGTTTCAGCCCGGGCCGGTTCAACTCTGCGGCTTCATTCTGTGCAGACTGAGCATCCATGCCCCTCCTAACGCACAATAGCCAATCCGGTTGCGTAACGGCCTGCCAAAACCGCTTTCTTTTTACTTTTTATGGCTATAGCGGGCCTGCAATATATGAAATGCCGCGCGCAGCCCCAACGCTTCGCCGCCCTTGGGCCGCCCCGGCCGGGATGAGGGCCGCCAGGCGAAGGTGTCGAGATGCACCCAGGGGGTGTTTTCCGGCACGAAGCGCTTCAGGAACAGCGCCGCCGTGATCGCCCCGGCAAAGCCGCCTTCGCCCGCATTGTTGATGTCCGCCACGTCCGACTTCAGCATGTCGGCATAGCCGTCCCACAAGGGCAGCCGCCATGTGGGATCGTCCACCGCGCTCCCGGCGGCGTCCATCTCTCCGGCCAGCGCATCGTCGTTGGAGAAGAGGGCAGGCAGGTCCGGACCCACCGCCACCCGCGCCGCGCCGGTCAGCGTGGCATAGTCGATGATGAGGTCCGGCTTGTCCTCGCCCGCCAATGTCAGGGCATCGCCCAGCACCAGCCGCCCTTCGGCATCGGTATTGCCGATCTCCACCGTCAGCCCCTTGCGCGACTGGAGGATGTCGCCGGGCCGGAAGGCATTGCCCGACACCGCATTTTCCGCCGCCGGGATCAACAGATGCAGCCGCACCGGCAGCCGCGCCCCCATGACAAGCTGCGCCAGCGCCAGCGCATGGGCCGCGCCGCCCATATCCTTCTTCATCAGCCGCATCGCGGAAGACGGCTTGATGTCGAGTCCGCCGCTGTCGAAGCAGATGCCCTTGCCGACGATGGCGATCTTCGGATGTTTGGGATTGCCCCAGCGCAGTTCGATCAGGCGCGGTGCGAAGCCCTTGTCCGCCGCCTTGCCGACGGCGTGGATCATCGGAAAGCCCTGCTCCAGCGCGTCGCCCTTCGTCACCTTGCACTCGGCGTCGAAGCGCTTCGCCACCTTGCGCGCCGCCGCTTCCAGATCGCCCGGTCCCATGTCGGCGGCGGGCGTGTTGACCAAATCGCGCACCAGCGCCACCGCTTCGGCCAATCGCACGGCGGCTTCGATCTGCGCCACCTCGCCGGTCAGCAGTACGCGGGCGCCGGAGCCACTCTCCTCCTTGCGATAGCGGTCGAAGCGATATTGCGCGGTCAGCCATCCCAGCATGGCCGCGCCCGCCGTTCCGTCCGCCAGCCGGTATGTCCCTTCCGGCAAAGCCTCCGCCAGCTTAGCCAGGCACCACGGCCCCAGCCTTTCCCGCGAAGCCACGCCCGCCACCACGGACCAGTCCGCCGGATCGTCGCCGGGCAATATGGCATGTTCATACGGCTTGCCCCTGAATTTCTGCGCCGCGGCCAGCGTCCGCACCCGCTCCGGCTGGCTGGTCAGCCAGGCTTCCAGCCCTTGTGAATCCATGATCTGGATCGAACGGGCGGTTTGATTGTTGTCGGCTTTGAGCAGGTCGGAAAAATCAGTCATGACGCACCTGTTTTGAAGAAAGGCGGCGGGGATGGAAAGCGCAATTTTTCGTCGCCTCCGCGCCACTTTCGACCGCGCTAAGATTTGCGTCGGGCGGTTTGCGAGCATAGATTGAACGCAGTTAAAATAAGGAGAGACAGGATGATGCACACCGATGACGGCCGGATCCAGGCCCTTCGCGCCCGTGCCTATGCGCTGGCGGAAAGCGGACGCTTCGATGGAGCGCATGCGGTGGAACAGGCCCTGATCGCGGAAGGATGGCCCAATGCGGGCGCCGCGCTTCAGAGCAGCTATACGCGCAAGGCGATCAGCGAACGGTGCATGGCGGCGACGAAGACCCACTGATGCCGAACGATCAGGGGAGGGGGCAGGCGGGACCGCTGCTAGCGGCGGTGCTGTTGCTTGGCGCGTGCTCGGCGGCGAAGGATGCGGATAATGCTGTGGCGCACGGCAACGATGTCGCGGCCAGCAACTTCGCCAGCCGCATGGCCGGTCAGCCCGAACCACCGCCGCCCGCCAAAGCGTTCGAGCGAAAGGAAAAGACCGACCTGCTCGAATTTGCCTACAGCTATCCCGCTCAGGCGGCGCAGATTCCGGTGCTGGTGGACAAATTCGGCAATGCGTTGAAAGTCACCAGGGCCGATGCACTGAAAATGGCGCGTGAGGACCGGAAGGCGGCCAAGGATGCGGGCTTTCCGTTCCACGCCCATGCGCTTCAAACCCGATGGACCGTGACTGCCGATACCCCTCGTTTCCTGGCGCTGGCATCGGAAAGCTATGCCTATACCGGCGGCGCGCACGGCATGACTGGCTATGATGCCCTGTTGTGGGACAAGGACCGCAAGCGCGAAACGGCGGTGGAGGCGCTCATGACCTCTCCCGCAGCCTTTGCTGCGGCCATTCGCGACCGCTTCTGTGATGCGCTAGACAAGGCGCGGGCGGAAAAGCGGGGCGAGCCGGTGAAGCGCGGCGACGATGACGATTTCACCAAATGCATCGATCCGATGAAAGAGGTGCTGGCGCCCACGTCAAAGGACGGCAAGCTGATCGACGGCGTCACCGTGATCATCGGCCCCTACAGCGCCGGTCCCTATGCGGAGGGGAAATATGAGATCGCGCTCCCGGTCGACGGGGCCATGCGCAAGGCGATCAAGACGGAGTATCAGGACGCCTTCGTGGCGACGCCTTAACGTCGCCTTTCTGTGTATCATGCTCTGGCGCAGGCAAGAGCACAGTCCAAAGCCGGGGACTGGGTTCCTGCCTGCGCAGGAACACCTGGTTATTCAATCTGTTCGTTACCTGACGGCACCCCATAAAGGTCATGTTCGTCCGCATCCTCGATCAGCACGTTGAGGATGCTGCCAGGCGCCAATCCTTCGCCCACGTCGCGCAGGAAGACATTGCCGTCGATCTCCGGCGCATCGGCCTGGCTGCGCGCCGTGGCGCCGACCGATCCGTCCTCATCGGCCTCGCCCACCTCATCGACGATGACCGGCAGCACGCGCCCGACCTTGGCCTGCAATTTGGCGGCTGAGATCGCGGCGGTCTTCTCCATGATCCGCTGGTAGCGTTCTTCCTTGACCTCTTCGGGCACCGCGCCGGGCAGGTCGTTGGCGGTCGCACCCTCGACCGGCTCGAAGCGGAAAGCGCCGACGCGGTCCAGTTGCGCCTCATCCAGCCATTGCAGCAGATAGTCGAAATCCGCCTCCGTCTCGCCGGGGAAGCCGACGACGAAGGACGAACGGATCGCGATGTCCGGGCAGATGTCCCGCCACTTGCGGATGCGGTCCAGCACCTTGGCTTCATTGGCGGGCCGCTTCATCGCCTTCAGCACCGAAGGCGCGGCATGCTGGAACGGAATGTCGAGATAGGGGGTCAGCAAACCCTCAGCCATCAGCGGGATCACATGGTCCACATGCGGATAGGGATAGACATAGTGCAGCCGCACCCAGGGCGGCGTGCCCTCCGCGGTGCGGAGCTGCCCCAGTTCCCGCGCCAGATCGGTCATATGCGCCCGGACATCGCGCCCCTTCCACTGGCGCGTCTCATGCCTTGTATCGACCCCGTAAGCCGACGTGTCCTGGCTGATGATCAGCAGTTCCTTCGTCCCGGCATGCACCAGCTTTTCCGCCTCGCGCAGCACCGCATCGACACGGCGCGACACCAGATCGCCGCGCAATGAAGGAATGATGCAGAAGGAGCAGCGATGGTTGCAGCCCTCCGAAATCTTCAGATAGCTGTAGTGGCGCGGCGTCAGTTTCAGCCCGCCCTCAGGCACCAGATCGACAAAGGCGTTGGGGATAGGCGGCGAGGCTTCATGCACCGCATTCACCACCGCCTCATATTGATGCGCGCCGGTGACGGCCAGCACTTGCGGGAATTTCGCGCGGATCAGTTCCGCCTCATTCCCCATGCAGCCGGTGACGATGACGCGGCCATTTTCCGCGATCGCCTCGCCAATGGCCTCCAGCGATTCTTCCTTGGCCGAATCGAGAAAGCCGCAGGTATTCACCAGCACGACGTCGGCGCCGGCATAGTCGGCGGACATCTGATAGCCGTCGGAACGAAGCTTGGTCAGGATGCGCTCGCTGTCGACCAGTGCCTTGGGACAGCCCAGCGACACCATGCCGACCTTCGGCGCTTCGGGAATTTTGGTTGCCATGATCGGCGCGCACATAGGGATTTTTGCGCCCAATGTCACGGGGGCGCGAAAATCAGGCCGGATCGCGCGCCTTTCCGGCCGCATCCCCCCGCACGATTTCAATGATGAGGTCGCCGGTCTGGAGCCTGGCCGCGCCTTCCTCCCAGAAACCGATGGCGCGTTCGTCGCGATGGATGCGCACCCCAAGGCCGGTCGCAATGGCGGTCAGCGGCTTGCCGATTTCTTCCGGCAGCACGAAGCGTTCGTTGAGTTTGACCTGCCCGCCAGAAGCCGCAAGGTCCGACATATAATCGGCAATATGTCGGCCGCTGGTGCTCCCGGCGAGCAGCAGCCCGGCAAAGCTCACCGGATTGATCACGGTGGTCGCGCCCGCCTGCCGGGCGGGAAGTTCATTATCCTCATTGCGCACGACGATGCTGATGGGCAGGCGAGGGGCCAGATGCCGCGCCGTCAATGTGATCAAGATGGACGTATCGTCCCGCCCCGCCGACACGATCAGCGTCCGTGCCCGGTGGATGGCCACGTCGTTCAGTGTCCGGTCCCGCGTCGAATCGCCGCACAGCACGTTGCACCCCAGCGCTTCGGCCTCCGCCAGCGCCTTCTCGACCGGATCGACCACCACGATCTCGCGGGGATCGACATTGCGCGCCAGCAGTTCGCGCACCGCCTCCGCCCCGCTGGTGCCGAAGCCGGTCACGACGATATGATTATGCAGATCGGCCTGAATACGAGCCATGCGCCACCTGTAGAGGATGTTGCGAAAAAAGAGATTATAGGCCGTGCCCAGAAAGATCAGCCACACGAACAGCCGGATCGGCGTCACCAGCAAGGCTTCGAACAGCCGCGCTTCCGGGCTGACCGGCACGATGTCGCCATAGCCGACCGTCGTGACCGTCACCGTCGTGAAATAGAGCACGTCGACAAAGCTGATCCGGTCGTCGAGATTGTCCTTCAGCCCGTCCCGCCCGATCCAGTGGATCAGCAGCACCAGTCCGATCAACCCGAACACCAGCGCCACCCGCCAGGCAAGGTCGGCCCAGATCGGCAAGGAAGACCGCCGCCGCAGGAAGCCCGCCGCGCTGGACGGGGGCCGGACGGGCATGATCCTCACAGGGGCCTGGTCCAGCGGTCATGGCCGGAGCCGCAGATGGTGGAGAGCCAGGAACGCGACATTGCCCGTTGTGTAACCGGCTCAGGTGGTTAAGGCCAGTGCCCTAACCCCCGAACGCTGCCGCCGTCGCCGCCATCGCGCTGTCCTGCGTCAGGTCATAATGCAGCGGCGTCACCGTCACATAGCCATCGGCAATGGCGGCCAGATCGCTTCCTTCCGGCACGGAGTCGCTCGTTCCCAAGCCGAACCAATAATAGTCGTAGCCGCGCGGGTCGGTGCCCTGGATGATCTTCGTCCGGTCGACATCGTGAAACCCCTGCCGCACCACGCGCACGCCCTTCACCGCCGCCGGATCGATGGCCGGGAAATTGACGTTGAACAGCAATCGCCGACTGGCCGGCATGGCGATCAGCGGGCGCAACACCCGTTCGCCCCAGGCCTGCGCCGCGGCGAAGGGCACGGCGTCGCCCATGCCCTCCCGCGCATAGACCTGGCTCAGCGCAATCGACCTGATGCCGGAGATCGCACCCTCCATCGCGGCGGCTACGGTGCCCGAATAGGTCACGTCCTCCGCCAGATTGGCGCCCCGGTTGACGCCGGACAGCACCAGATCGGGCTTGGCATCCTTCATCAGATGGCCGACCGCCATCATCACCGCATCGGTCGGCGTCCCGGTCACGCTATAATGTTTTTCCCCGTGCTGACGGACGCGCAGCGGCCGTGTCAGCGTCAGGCTGTGGCCCGCGCCGGACTGCTCCTCGCTGGGGGCGACGATCCAGATGTCGTCGGACAGCGTCCGCGCAATCTCCTCCAGCACCGTCAGGCCCGGAGCATGAACCCCATCGTCATTGGTGAGCAGGATGCGCATGGCCGGCCTTTCTTCGCTTATCGGGGCCGCAGCCGCGTCAGGCCGCCCATATAGGGGGCCAGAACCTCCGGCACGATGACGCTGCCGTCCTCCTGCTGGCAATTTTCCAGCACCGCCACCAAGGTCCGCCCCACGGCCAGGCCCGACCCGTTCAGCGTATGCAGGAAGCGCGTATTCTTCTCGCCCTCCGGCTTGTAGCGGGCGTTCATCCGCCGCGCCTGGAAATCGCCGCAATTGGAGACGGAACTGATCTCTCGATAGGTCTGCTGGCTGGGCAGCCAGACTTCCAGATCCCAGGTCTTGCGCGCCCCGAAACCCATGTCGCCGGTGCAGAGCAGCACCTTGCGATAGGGCAGCCCCAGCGCCTGCAACACCCCCTCGGCGGCGGCGCACATGCGCTCATGTTCGGCCTCCGACTCTTCCGGCTTGCAGATCGCGACCAGCTCGACCTTCTCGAACTGATGCTGGCGGATGAAGCCGCGCGTATCGCGCCCCGCCGATCCCGCTTCCGACCGGAAACAGGGGGTCAGGGCGGTCAGGCGCAGCGGCAGGCTCTCCACCGGCACGATCTGCTCGCGCACCAGGTTGGTGAGGGAAACTTCCGCCGTGGGAATCAGCCAGCGTCCGTCGGTGGTCCTGAACAGGTCTTCGGCGAATTTGGGCAACTGCCCGGTGCCGAACAGCGCATCGTCCTTCACCAGCAGCGGCGGATTGACCTCCTCATAGCCATTCTCGCCCGTTTGGCGGTCCAGCATGAACTGCGCCAGCGCCCTGTGCAGCCGCGCCATCTGTCCGCGCAGCGCGGTAAAGCGCGCGCCGGAAAGCGCCGCGCCGCCTTCGAAATCCAGCCCCAGAGCAGGTCCGAAATCCGCGTGATCCTGCGGCGTGAAGGGGAAGCTGCGCGGTTCGCCCCAGCGCGCCACCTCGACATTCTGCGCCTCATCCTCGCCCAGGGGCACATCGTTCGCGGGCAGGTTCGGGATCGCCGCCAAGCGGGCATTGAGGGCCTCGCCAACCTCGCGGTCTTCGGCCTCCAGAGCGGGCATGCTGTCCTTGAGCGCCGCCACTTCGGCCTTCAGCGCCTCGGCCGTCGCCATGTCCTTCTGCGCCATGGCCTGGCCGATGGCCTTGCTCGCTTCATTGCGGCGCGCCTGGCCCTGTTGCAGCGCGGTCTTGATCGCCCGGCTCCGCTCGTCAAGCGCCAGCAGTTCCGCGCTCAGCGGTTCAAGCCCGCGCCGGGCCAGCCCTGCATCGAAAGCGGCGGGATTTTCGCGAAGGAAACGAATGTCGTGCATGGGTCAGCCCTATGCCGTTCCGCGACGAGCCGCGCAACCCTGCTCGCCGCCGCCCGTTCGTGGTAGAAGCGACCGTCAAGATAAGGAGCAGGATGATGCGGATAGACCATGACGCGATGGTGCTGGTGGCCGATGGGCGCAAGATGCTGTTCTTCCGCAACAGGGGCAGCCCGGCCTTTCCTCATCTGGAAACGGAGGAGGTGAAGCAGCAGGACAATCCCCCGGATCGCGAGCAGGCCTCCGACGGGACGGGCCGCGGTCCCAATTCGGTCGGCAGCCACCGGGGTTCCGTGGAGCAGACCAATTTCCACGATCTGGAGGAGGCCCGCTTCGCCGCCGAGGCTGCCGAACTGCTCAAGCACCGCGCCCTGGCCCATGACTATGAAAAGCTGATCGTCGTCGCGCCGCCCGCCGCCCTGGGCGAGATGCGCAAACATTATCACAAGGAAGTGCGCAGCCGGCTGGTGGGGGAGATCGCCAAGGATCTGTCCAATCACCCCGTGCTGGAAATAGAGCGGATCATCGCGACGAGTTGAACGCGATACCCGGCCGGCGCCTCCCCCCGGATGCGCCGGCCGGATCGCCCCCCGGTTAAGCCTCGCCCTTGGCGCGCGCGAACCGCTTGCGCGCCAGCAGGGCGGCCGCGCCCGCGCCGAACAGCAGCACCATCGGCGGCGCAGGCACATCGGTCGGTGGCGGCGGATGATGATGGTCGCCCCCCGACGAACCGGATGAGGAGGACGAGGAAGAAGATGACGTCGAACTGCTGGTCGAAGTCGAACTGGACGTGGAACTCGACGTCGAGGAGCTGCTGGTCACATTGCCGCTGGAGGTGGAGACGTTCCCCGACGATGTCGACACATTGCCCGAAGAGGTCGAAATCCCGCCCGTGGACGTCGATACGCCGCCGGTAGAGGTAGAGGTCGACACGCCTCCGGTCGAGGTGGACACGCCGCCCGTCGTCGAACTGGTCGAACTGGTGATGCCGCCGGTCGAACTGCTGGTGGAGGAGATCACCACCGAGCCGCCCGAACCGCCGCTGCTGCCCCCGAAGAACCCGCCGATGAAGCCGCCGCCGCCAAAGCCGGGTCCGCCCGCCAGGACAACCGGCGCGCCGCCGCCGCCCGACATGACCGGCATTTCCGCCGCCGCGACCGGAGCGGGCAGGGGAATGGGGGTGGCCTGGGTCGTCACGGTCACGGTCTGCGGTGCGCAGGACAATGTTTTCACCACCCGCTGCACCTTGCGCACGGCGACATGCCGGCGCGGCGCCGCCTTCACGCTCTTGGTGCTCTGAACCCCGGCCGGACGCGCGCTCTCGGCGACATGGACAGCGCCGCCGCCGATGATCGCACCGCCAGCGGCGCAAGCGCATAATTTAGCCAATGCCATCCGTACCGACATAGGTTCCACTCTTGTTTGTCTTCGCGGCCCGGTGATCCTGCCAACAGGCCGCTTCCCAATCGCTAACAACGCAAAACAAAGCGTTAACTTCAATGCCGTTAACTCTTAATATCGGGGTTAAGTCGAGGAAAATTCTAACAATTCATAAACCAAGATGGTTAACGTCCCATAGTGAGACGGCGGCCGGACGCTTCCATAATGCGGCTTGTCTATTTTCTTTGATATTGTCGCATCTCAGGGAATCGGCGGTTTTCCGTGATGCAAGGGCGCGCGATGCGCGGTACTTGCGCCGGCCCACCGATTGCCTGCTTGTATCGGGCCTTACCGCTGGCTATTAGGCGCCGTCAATCACAAGCCACGGACACCCCGGCATTTTCAGCACCGGCGGGTCCCGCGAGTCGGAGAGCCAGATGGCATCGGTCCTGAATTCCGATAAAGACGGCCCAAACCCGCCGAAATCGGCTGTAACACTCCCACCCGATTATCGTCCTTCCGCGGACGAAGAGTTCATGAACCCGCTACAGCTGGAATATTTCCGGCAGCGACTATGGGACTGGAAGAAGCAGATATTGGCCGAAGCCGAAGGGACGTTGGCCGTTCTGCAGAACGAACCGCTTCGCGAACCGGACCTCAACGACCGGGCGTCGAGCGAGACGGACTGGTCGATCGAACTGCGCACCCGCGACCGCCAGCGCAAGCTCATCTCCAAGATCGACGCCGCGCTGCGCCGCATCGACGAGGGGGAATATGGCTATTGCGAAGTGACCGGCGAACCCATTTCGCTGGGTCGGCTGGAGGCCCGCCCGATCGCGACCATGACGGTCGAAGCGCAGGAACGGCACGAGCGGCAGGAAAAAGTCTCTCGCGACGATTAACCTTTTGTCCATGCGGCCATGGGAATGTCGCTGCGATAATGTGGTGGATCGCAGGGCGTCGTTCATGGATAGCAATGGGGAAAATGTGGATCGGGGTCCGGCGCGATCGGGTCCGCGAGACAGTTTGTTCCTGCTCACCAATTTAAGTTCGGCCGACGGTACGCCGCTGGGCCGCGCGCGGGTCCGCAATCTTTCCGCGACAGGCCTGATGGCCGATTGCGAACGCGCCGTGCCCGCGGGCCTTCGCATCCGCTTCGACCTGCGCGGTATCGGCCAGGTCAACGGATCGATCGTCTGGTCCCGCAACGACCGCATCGGCATCGTCTTCGATCAGGAAATCGATCCTCAACTGGCGCGCCGGCCGGTCTCGGGGAAGGGCGGGCAAGCACCCTTGCCCGATTATCTGCGCCAGCGCAGGCTCATCCGCTGATTGATGGGAAGTCAATCCTTCCCATCTCTCGTTGAAATGCCCGTCTTCCATCCCGCCCAATAAAAAGCTCCGCAGGCTTATCCGGCCCCGGAGCATCGCCATCCGCTGGAAAAGGCGCATGGATCAGCGGCAAGGGACCGCTGATCCATGCCTTCGGGCATCACCGGCTGTCAGTGCTGCGCCTCCATTTCCTCCTTCAGCCGAAGCTTCTGCTTCTTGAGCGAGGCTACCAGTATGGCATCGGGCATGGGACGGCTCGTCTCCGCCTTGATTCGTGCCTCAAGCCCTGCATGCTTGGCCGAAAGAGCTGAAATGTGGCTATTTTCCATGACATTCTCCTTACGAGGGTGATGGATAATCGAATAAATCATGATTCACCGGGCTTGTCTTCGGGTGATTCGCGCTTTGCGACGGGACGCATGTAAATTTACGATGGTTCGTGCCGCCCCGCCGGGCTATCAAGGCGGGGTGGGACGGCAATGGGTGCGAAAGTAGGTGTATGGTGAGCCGCGAAGACATCATGCGTCGGCTGGAATTACTGCGAATCGAGCATCGCGACCTGGATAGCGCCATTGCCGCGCTGGTCGATTCCGGCGCGGGCGACCAGATGCAGGTGGCGCGCCTGAAGAAGCGCAAATTGCGCCTGCGCGACGAAATGGCGTTGCTGGAGGACCAGCTCGTCCCCGACATCATCGCCTGACCATTTTTGGGCGGATCGTGGTTAATGCCGTATCAAACCGCCCCCGGATGAGACAATTCGGGGTTAACGACCTCCATCGGACCTGACAAAGGCTGACCCTTATGGCAGATATCGTCCATGAAACTCGCCGCTTCTCTTGACCGGGGCCTGCATCGCCGCCTGGTCGATGGCCTTTATGTCGAAGCCATGGTCATGGCGGACGAAGCCCGTGCCTATTTCGATATTCGCGAAACATCCGATCCGGAAACCTGCGATCCCTTGCGCCGTGTCGCCTTTGCCTGCGAATCGCTCAAGGTGACGACCCGGCTGATGCACATCATCGCCTGGCTGCTCAGTCAGCGCGCCTGGCAGCGCGGCGAACTCGACGATGCGGAGATGCTGGACGAGAAATATCGCCTCGGCCACGCCGCCACGACCGATCCGGCGCTTTGCGCGACCTTTCCCTTCGCCGCCCGCGCCTTGATAGAGGGAAGCCAGGATATTTACGAACGTGTCGCCCGCCTGCAGGACCGCATGGCCCGCCCGCGCGCCCACGCCGAACCCAATCCTGCGCGCGCCTTGATGGATCGTCTCAACGCCGCTTTCTGACCGACAGGCGTGCCCGCTCGCCGAACGAGCGGTAGAGGGGAAGGCGATCCCTAAATCAGCCCCTTCGCGCGCAGGCTGCTATGCCCCTGCGACCCGATGATGATATGATCATGCACGGCGATGTTCAGCCGTTTCCCCGCCTCGGCGATCTGGCGGGTGATCTCGATATCCTGCCTGCTCGGTTCCGGCGATCCGCTGGGATGGTTATGGACCAGGATCAGCGCGGCCGAACCCAGATCGATCGCCCGGCGGATCACCTCCCGCGTATAGATCGCCGCCTGGTCGATTGAGCCGTCGCCCATATGTTCGTCGCGAATCAGCATGTTGCGACTGTTGAGGTGCAGCACCCGCACCCGCTCCACCGTCAGGAACGCCATGTCGGCGCGCAGATAGTCGAGCAGCGCCTGCCAGCTTGCCAGCACCGGCTTTTCCGCCACCTCGTTCCGCAGCGTCCGCAGCATCGTCGCCTGGACGATCTTGATCGCGGCGATGCTGGTGTCGCCCATGCCGGGCACGCGGGCGATGGCATGCCAGTCCGCCGCCATCAGCCCGCCTATGCCGCCGAATTCGCGCAATAACGACTTGGCCAGCGGCTTGGTGTCGCGGCGGGGAATGGCCAGCGCGAGCAGATATTCGATCAGTTCATGATCGTGCAGCGCCTCGCCGCCGCTGTCCGCCAGCTTCCGCCGCAGCCGGGCGCGATGCCCCGCGCCGTCATGGGCAGGCTTCAAATCCTTGTCCGACAATGCTTTCCTGGTCCCCCGTTCGCGGAGCGGGACGCTATTCATTGCGCATTTATGGGGCAAGGATATTTAAGGGCGGTCGGACGTTATGAAGGCGTTACGGATTTGAACATGCGCGTTGAAAGCCGGGGTTGACCATAGGCATGGACGATGAAGACGGCGAAAAGGAGATTCGCCGGGGCTGGCTCCGCTGGCTTGGAGTGGGGACGGGATCGCTCGCGCTGGTCCTCGCCGCGCTGTGGACGCAGCGCGCGCCCATCGCCGAAAATTTCATCAGCCGCGAACTCAACCGGCGCGGGGTGGAAGGCAGCTATGATCTGACGGACATCGGCCTGCGCACCCAGCGGATCGAGAATATCGTGCTGGGTGATCCCGCCCGCCCCGATCTGACGGCGCGCTGGGTGGAGGTCGACATCGCCTTCACCGGCCTCTCGCCGCAGGTGGCGGCGGTCCGGGCGGGGGGCGTCAGGATGCGCGGTTCGTTGCGCGATGGCGCGCTGAATCTGGGCGAGATCGACAAGTTTCGCGATCCCAAGTCCACCGCGCCGTTCAGCCTGCCGGACATCGTGCTGGGGTTGAAGGATGCGCGGTTGCGGCTGGATACGGACGCCGGACCGGTCGGCATGCAGATAGACGGTCAGGGGAATTTGCGGTCCGGTTTTCGGGGCAGGCTGGCGGCGGCGATGCCCCATGCGGGAAGCAAGGGCTGTGGCCTGGCCGGTATGCGGGCGATGTTGGATATCGCCATGCGGGATGGGCGTCCACATCTCTCCGGCCCGGTGCGCGGCGACGCGCTGGCCTGCCGCGATGCGGGCACGGCCATGGCGAAGCCGGCGGCCGATGTGGACGTCTGGTTCGGCAAGGCGCTGGATCGGTGGAGCGGCCATGTCGATCTGGCGGGCGAGGCGCTCAAATCCAACGGCATGGTCCTGGCGCGGCCTGTGGGCCGGATCGATTTCGACGGGACGGCTGCGTCCACCGCGGGACGGGCGCGAATCGGGGCGGCGGTCCTTTCGGCGGCGGGCGCATTGGCCGGACCCGCCGACTTCAAGGGCGCCTGGCATCTCGGCAAGGATGGAGCGCGGTTGCAGGGGCGTCTGTCAGCCCGGCAGTTGCGCCTTGCTGGTCGTGATCCTTTGGCGGACATGCGCGAATCGACCGCTGGGACGCCGGTGGGACCGCTGGCCGCGCGGCTGGCCGATGCCGTGCGGCGGGCGGAGACGGACAATGTCCTGCAAACCACGCTGGCCTTCGTTCAGAGAGAAAAGGGCGGCAGTCTGGTGTTGACCGGCACCCGCTTTTCGGCGCGCAGCGGTGCGCGGGCGGCCATTCCCGGAGAAGGGCGCGTGACGATAGGCTGGCCGGGCAAGGCCGGGGCAGCCATCGACTGGGCGCTGGACGGCGCGGTGACGACGGAGGGCGGCGGACTGCCCAAGGCGGCGCTGCGGCTGGGGCGGCGGCCGGGCGGCGGCTTCGGCGGACAATTGTTCCTTGAACCCTATGCGGCGGGCGACGCCCGATTGTCGCTGGAACCGGTGCGCTTCGTTGCCGGGCCGAAGGGAGATACGCGCTTCTCGACAAAGGTGCGGCTCGACGGACCGCTCCCGGCGGGCGGGTTGCGCGGGCTGGTGGCGCCGGTCGAAGGGCAATGGAGCGCCGACGGGAGGATGGCAATCAATCCGCGTTGCGTGCCGGTCTCCCTGATCGAGGCGCGCTATGGCAGCTTCACGGTTGGGCAGACCCGGCAGACCCTATGCCCGGTTGGGCAGGGACCGCTGTTCGCCACCGGGCCTTCGGGCGTGCGCGGCGGGGCGGAAATCCGCAATCTGGCGCTGGCGGGCAGGAATGGCGACAGCCCGATGCGCCTGGCCGCCGACAGGGCGCGGGTCGCCATCGGGCAGGAAGGTTTTGCGATCGTCAACGCCGATCTGGCGATCGGATCGGGAGATTCGCCGGTCCGGCTGACCGCCGCGACTTTGGAAGGCAAGGTTGCGGGCAAGGGCTTTGACGGCATCCTGACGGGCGCGGGCGGCAGGATTGGCGCGGTGCCGTTGATCGTCGAAAATGGCGCGGGCCGATGGAGCTTCGCGGGCGGGGCGCTGAAGCTGGCGGCGGGGGTGACGGTACGCGATGCGCAGGCGCCGGGGCGGTTCGAGCCGCTGAAGGCGCCCGATTTCGTGCTGACCCTGAAGGATGGGCGGATCGCGGCGACCGGCTCTCTGCGAGCGCCGCGCAATGATGGTCTGGTCGCGCGGGTGGTGATCTCGCATGATCTGGGGAGTGGCAGGGGCAAAGCCGATCTGGCCGTGCCGGGCTTGTCCTTCGGTCCCGCCTTGCAGCCGGAGGATGTGACCCGGCTGGCGCTGGGCGTGGTGGCCAATGTGACGGCGACGGTCAGCGGAGAGGGGCGCATCCGTTGGGACGGCGCTCATGTGACCAGCGATGGCCTGTTCCGCACCGATAACGCCAATCTGGCCGCTGCCTTCGGCCCGGTCGAGGGATTGTCGGGCGAATTGCGCTTCACCGATCTGCTGGGCCTGGTCAGCGCGCCGGGGCAGGAAGTGCGAATCAGGTCGGTCAATCCGGGCGTGGAGGTGCGCGACGGCCTGGCGCGCTATCGTCTGGAGGCTGGGCAGAAGGTACGGATCGAGGGCGGCGGCTGGCCCTTTTCCGGCGGTCAGCTTGTCCTTTTGCCGACGACCATGGATTTCAGCGCCGATGTCGACCGTTATCTGACTTTCCGGGTCATCGGGCTGGATGCGGGGGCCTTCATCCAGGCGATGGACCTCAAGAATATCTCCGCGACGGGGACGTTCGACGGCATCATGCCCCTGATCTTCAACGCGCAGGGCGGGCGCGTGGCGGGCGGCGTGCTGACCGCGCGGCAACAGGACATGCCGCCGCTGATGATGCCCGAAGGGGTGCTGCCGGTGATTCCCTGCGACCCTGCGCGCCAGTCGGGCACGCTTTCCTATGTCGGGCCGGTATCGAACGAGCAACTGGGGGCGATGGGTCGACTGGCCTTCGATGCGCTCAAGAATCTGCAATATAAATGCCTGACCATATTGATGGATGGCGCGCTGGATGGCGAAATGGTGACGAATGTCGTCTTCAACGGCGTCAATCGCGGGCAGATCGGCGGTGCGCCGGCGGGGCTGGCCCGCAATTTCACCGGCCTGCCCTTCATCTTCAACGTGCGGATCGCGGCGCCCTTCCGCGGGCTGTTGGGAACCGCCCAGTCCTTCATCGACCCGTCAATGCTCATACAAAACAGCATTGGCGACCAGATGCAGGAAAAGATGCGCCTGAAAATGGGGCAGGAAGGGGTTGCGGTTCAGCCCACCGAAAGCGAGACTATGCGAAACGGGGAGCAGAAATGAAGAAGCGAACGATCATGACGGCGGCTTTCGCCGGTTTGGCCTTGGGGGGCTGCATCCAGGTGAAGGCCCCGGACAAGCCGATCGAAATCAACCTCAACGTCAAGATACAGCAGGAAGTCGTCGTCCGCCTGCAGCGCGATGCACAGGACCTGATCCAGAATAACCCGGAGTTGTTCCCGCAATGACACGCAAATTTTTGATGATCGCCGCCACCGCCGCGGTTGCGTTGACGACTGGGATGGTCATGACTTCTCCGGCGCGGGCGCAGTCGGGCGCCGTGGCCACCGCCATGGCATCGGGTTCGGTTGGAGAGCAGGCTGACGGCTATCTGGGCATCGCCGGGTCGGTGAGCGACACGGTGCGGCAGGAGGTCGAATCGATCAATATCAAGCGCCGGGCAGTCTATACCGACCTTGCCGGCAAGCGCGGCGTGACGGTGCAGGATGTCGCCGCGGCGACCGGATGCCAGACGCTCAGCAGCCGTGTGAAGCCGGGTCAGGTCTACCGCATCGGCGCTGGCGCATGGCAGACCAAGGGCGCTGGACCGATCGCCCTGCCGGGCTATTGCGCGACGGCGGGCTGATTTTCCCGGCGCTGGCGGACTTTCGACCCCGCTTCGTTCGGACGGGAAATTCTCCTGTCCAACGACGGTTGACACTCCCGAAAGCCCTTTCTAAACGGGCCGCGCCTTGACGGGTGCAACCGCAACCGCCATGCCGCCTGACGTGGGGTCTTGAAGCCCTGATGGAAAGGATGGTCGATGGCGGCGGATGCACCGGGGCAAGACCCGGCGGGGGAAGATGCGCGGATCGCCTCTTTGGAGGAACGGATCGCGCAGGCCGAACACGCCGAAAAGGTCAGACAGGGGACACAGGTGCAACAGGCGGACGATGGTTCCCGCCTGGGCAACAGGGTTCTCGCGGAACTGATCGGCGGTCTTGCTGGCGGTGCCGTGGTTGGTGGGACTCTGGACTACTTTCTGCGGACATCCCCGTGGCTCCTGTTGGCATTCCTCGGTCTTGGGATCGTGGCGGCGTTCAGGAACATCATCAGATTGACGACGACGAAGCGTCCCGACCAATAGGGACGCTTTTGTCATAGTCCTTGAGATTAGGCGTTACAGGGGTCCAGCGTGGCAGAATCCGGCAAAATCGATCCGATGCACCAGTTTGCGATCGAACCGCTGTTCGGTACCGACCATCTGTCGATCGGTGGCTTCAACATCGCCTTCACCAACAGCGCGCTCTATATGGTGGCCGCCGCCGTGGTGCTGTGGATCTTCGTCGTCGGCGGCATGAAGCGGGAACTGGTTCCCGGCCGCTGGCAGATGGCGGTCGAATATATGACCGGCTTCATCAAGAGCCTGCTGGTCGCCAATGTGGGTGAGGGCGGCAAGAAATATATTCCTTACGTCTTCTCGCTGTTCATGTTCATCCTGCTGGCGAATCTGCTGGGCCTGCTGCCGCTGGGCCTGGTCGGCCTGCACCCCTTCACCTTCACCAGCCATTTCACCGCGACCGGCGTGCTCGCGATCATGAGCTTTTCGATCGTGCTGGCGGTGGGCTTCTACAAGCATGGCCTGCACTTCTTCTCGCTGTTCGTGCCGCACGGTACGCCGCTGCCGATGATCCCGGTCATTTTCCCGATCGAGCTGATCTCGTTCATGGTGCGTCCGTTCAGCCTGGGCCTGCGACTGTTCGTCGCGATGACCGCCGGTCACGTGCTGCTGAAGGTGCTGGCGGGCTTCGTCATCAACGCATCGAACGCCGGGGTCGGCTTTGGCCTCACCGTCGGCAGCGCCAGCTTCATCCTGATGATCGGCATCAGCGCACTGGAAGTGCTGGTGGCGGTGATCCAGGCCTATGTGTTCGCGCTGCTGACCTCGGTCTACATCAACGATGCCGAGAACCTGCACTAAGATTTTTCGTTATTTCACCCACGTTTGATTAGAGTTTGGAAAAGGGAGTTTACGACATGGACGCAGAAGCCGCAAAGCTGCTCGGTGCTGGCCTGGCCGCCATCGGTGCGGGCATCGCCGCCCTCGGTGTGGGCAACGTCTTCAGCTCGTTCCTGGAAGGCGCGCTGCGCAACCCCGGCGCTGCCGACGGTCAGCAGGGCCGCCTGTTCATCGGTTTCGCTGCGGCGGAACTTCTGGGTCTGCTGGCGTTCGTTATCGCCATGATCCTGGTGTTCGTGGCCTGATAAGCCGCTTTGGGACGGGCAGGGGGGCTTCGCGGCTTCCCATGCCCGTCCTATGATTGACCGCGCCTGATCGGACGGACCTGAAAATGCCTCAAATCGCGCAAATTGCCGAAACCTATTCATCGCAGATTTTCTGGCTGCTGTTGACCTTCGGCTTCGTTTTCTTCGTCGTCGGCCTGGGCATGGTGCCCAAGGTTCAGGCGACGGCCGACGCGCGCGACGCGAAGATCACCGGAGACCTGGATGCCGCCAAGGCGGCCTTCGCCCGCGCCGATGAAGCGGAGGCGGACTATCGGGTCCGCGACGCCGAAAGCCGTGGGGCCGCTCAGGCCATGCTGGCAAAGGCGAAGGCGGAAGCGGCCAAGGCCTCCGAAGTCAAGCTTGCGGCCGCAGACGCGGAGATCGCAGGCCAGATCGGCGCGGCCGAAGCCCGCATCAAGGCTGCCACCGACGCAGCCATGGCAGAGATTGAAACCGTTGCCGCTGACGCAGCGCGCGACATGGTGGTTCGTATTTCCGGCGTGGATGCGTCGGACGACGCAGCCCGCAACGCAGTAAAGGCGGCACTGGCCCATGGCTGAGGCAGCAGCACAGCATAGTGAGGCGGAAGTTCCGCATCTGAACGAGGCGATCCATTCGGAGGGGATGGAGCCGGTCGGCACCGTTGCCCATGAAGGCGTCGCGCCGCACAGCGATCCCAAGGCGGTCGGCATGGATGCCACGGCCTGGGTCAGCCTGGCGATGGCGGTGTTCATCCTGATCCTTATATTCAAGAAGGTGCCCGGCCTGATCGGCGGGGCGCTGGACAGCCGCATCGCTCAGATCAAGGCGCAGTTGGAGGAAGCTTCCAAGCTGCGGGCTGAAGCGGAAGCGCTGAAGGCGGAATATGAAGTCAAGCTGGCCTCGGCGGCTGGAGAGGCCGACGCCATGCGCAAATCGGCCGAACAGGAGGCCGCTACGCTGTTGGAAGATGCGAAGGCCAATGCGACCGCTTTGATCGCGCGCCGTCAGAAGATGGCGGAGGACAAGATCGGCGCTGCGGAGCGCACCGCGATCGCGGGCATCCGCGCCAGGGCGGTGAACGCCGCTACCAGCGCCGCCGCGTCGCTGATCGCGCAGGGGCATGATGCGAAGGCCGACAAGCTGCTGGTTGATGACGCGATCAAGGGGCTTGGACCCAGCGTTTGAAGCCTGTTTGAAGCTTTGGAAAAAAGGGCCGGTGCGGATTGTCGCAGCGGCCCTTTTTTTGGGCCAGCCTATGGCCTGGATTGGATCGGGTCAGCGGAGGATGCCCTTTGCGATCAGGCGGCTCGCATAGCGCCATTGGAAGATGGCGATGATCAGGATCACGGCCGGGAAGATCGCGGCGGTGGGGCCTTTGACCGCCAGTAGGTCGGTGTAGAGGAAGTTGTAGCCGAACTGCACGATCACCGCGATGATCGAGAGCAGGAACAGGGGCGCGGCGGCGGCCTTGTGGAGCAGCAGCAGGATCGCACCCAGCGCGCCCGCGCCGACCGCCACCGCATAGGTCGCCCAGACCCAGCCGGGCATGGCCGCGAAAATCCTGGCGGTATAAGGATCGGTTTTCGCCAATCGGTCGAGATCGGCGCTATATTGCATGATGAAAGCGGCCACCCCCAACAGGTTCCAGAGCAGCAAAAGGATTCCGATGGCTCGAAAGGATCGTGGAGCGGTCATGGCTGTTCCCCTCTGTCGGCGGCCTGCCTGCCGGGACCGCGGGGTAGATCATAGCGGTTGAGGGAATTTTGCGAAAGGAGATGTCGGCTTTTGACGGATGAAGCTTTGGCGGCGCCGATCATCGTGACGGCTTTGATAGGGGCGGCGGATTTCGCCTGGGCCGACGGCCTGCGCCGCGCGCATTTTCCGGCCGGGCGCAATCTGGTGCCAGCGCATATCACGCTGTTCCATCATCTGCCGCCCTCGGCCCTGGAGGAAGTGGCGTGGCGATTGAAGGGACTTTGCGCGGGTCCGTCGCCTGGCGCCAGGCTGACGGAGGTGATGTCGTTGGGAAGAGGGGTCGCATATCGGGTGGAAAGTCCCGAACTGATGGCGATGCGCGATGAACTGGCGGATGCTTTTGCTGGCTTGCTGACGCCGCAGGATCAGGGGAGCCCACGCTTCCATATCACGGTGCAGAACAAAGCCGAGCCAGCAGAGGCGAAGATGCTGGTGGCCGAATTGCGGCGGGATTTCCGTGCAAGGCCGCTTGTCATCGCTGGCCTTGCGGCCTGGCATTATCGCGGTGGTCCCTGGGAATTGGCGATGAAGGCCAGCTTTCGGGGCTGACCTTCATCCATTGTCCAGGCATCTCTCAGGCGAGGCCGACTTCCTTGAGGGGGACGGTTGCGTCGGCCAACTGCGCCTGATCCAGTACTGCGCCGGAAATGACATGGGCGCGGCCCTGCACATAATCCTTGACCGCATTGACGCAGTCGAGCGCGATCAGCTTGCCGCCCTTGAGGTACAGGACGGAAAAGCTGCGAGTGGCCGGATCGCCGCGCAGGATCGTCTGGTCGTGGCCGGTCGAAAGGCCCACGGTCTGGAGCTTCAGATCATATTGATTAGACCAGAACCAGGGCACGGCATGATAGGCTTCTTCCTTGCCCATGATGTGGTTGACGGCGGTCTTCGCCTGGTCATTGGCGTTCTGCACGGACTCCAGACGGATCTGCGCGCCGCGTGCGAAGCTGTTCGCATGGGCGGCGCAATCGCCCACCGCATAGATGTCGGGCAGGCTGGTGCGGCAATATTCGTCCACGTCCACGCCGTTGCCGCCCGCCGCGCCTGCCGCGATCAGCGGCCCGGTTTCGGGGATGATGCCGATGCCGACGATCACCATGTCGGTTTCGATCCGTTCGCCGTCTTGCATCAGCACGGCGGTCGCCTTCCCGTCGGTCACTTCGATGCAGTCCATGCGCGCGCCGGTGCGCAGGTCGACGCCATGGGCGCGATGTTCCGCCTCGTAGAAGCGCGACAATTCCTCGCCCGCCACGCGGGCCAGCACGCGGTCCAGCGCTTCCAGAAGCACGACCTTCTTGCCGAATTTCGAAAGGACGGCAGCCGCTTCCAACCCGATATAGCCGCCGCCGATGACCGTCACATGATTGATCCGGTCGATCTTCGCGATCATGGCGTCGACATCGTCGCGGCGGCGCACCGCGTGGACGCCGGAGGCATCGGCGCCGGTGCAGGTCAGCATGCGCGGGGAACCGCCGGTCGCCCAGATCAGCTTGCCATAGCCGATCTCCCGGTCGCCCGCGGTCACGAATTTGCCCACCGGGTCGACCGACTTCACGCGCAGGCCGAGCAGCATGTCGATCTTGCGCTCTTCCCAGAAGCTGGCCGGGCGGATCAGGATGCGGTCGAAGCTCTTGTCGCCCGCGAAATATTCCTTGGAGAGGGGCGGGCGTTCATAGGGCGGATCCTTTTCATCGCCCACCATCGCGACCGAGCCTTCGAAACCGAGCTGGCGCAGCGAAATGCCCGCCTGCGCCCCGGCATGTCCGGCGCCCACGATCAGAACGTCATAATAGCTCATCGACGCGCTATCCTCTCATTTTTCCTGTTGCCGGGTGATTGGCGCGCTTTCGCGGGACTGGCAAGCGGATTGTCGCTCGCCATCACCGGATTGCGCCACCGATCATGCGGGCGAGGCGGGCGGAAAAGGCGCGAGGGTCGGCGGGAAGCTCGCCATCCGCGATGCGGGCTTCGTCCAGCAGCAGGCGGGCGGCATCCTCGCGCAAGTCGCTGTCCTCGGTCAGCGCGCCGAGTTTTGCGATCAGATCGTGGCGGGGATTGATCTCCAGCACTGGCCTGGCCGCACTGTCGATCCGTCCGGCCCCGGCCAGCAGCTTTTCAAGCTGGCGGTCCATCGCATTGTCGGGCGCGACCAGGCAGACTGCGCTTTCCGTCAACCGTTCCGATGCGCGGACGTCGGACACTTCCTCGCCCAGCACAGTCTTCACATAGGCGATGAAGCCGTCGACCTCCGCCGATGCCTGCGCGGCGGGCGCTTCGCCCTCCGCCAGCGGGATCAGGCTCAGGTCGGCCAGACCCTGCGTCACCGACTTGAACGGCTTGCCCTGATAGTCGACCCCGGCCGTGACCCAGAAGCTGTCGACCTGATCGGTGAGCAGCAGCACTTCGATGCCGCGGGCGCGGAACCCCTCCAGTTGCGGGGAGGAGGCGAGGCGGTCGAGATCGGGGCCGGTGGCGTAGTAGATGGCGGTCTGATTGTCTTTGATCGCTTCGACATATTGTTTGAGCGAACGCCAATCTTCGCCGCCAGCCGTGGATTTGAAGCGGGCGAGGCCGAGCAGCGCCTCCCGCCGGGCGAAATCCTCGTACAGGCCTTCCTTCAGCACCGCGCCGAAATTGTCCCAGAATTTGAGATAGGCATCCCCATCCTTCTCGGCCAGCTTGTCGAGTTCGGAGAGGATGCGGTTGGCGACGCCCTTCTGAATGGCGGCCAGGACCGGGCTTTCCTGGATCATCTCCCGCGAGACGTTGAGCGGCAGATCGTTGCTGTCGACCAGCCCGCGCACGAAACGCAGATAGCGCGGCAATATCTGCGCTTCGTCGGTGATGAAGACGCGGCGGACATAGAGCTTCATCCGGCCTGCGCGATCCGGGTCGAACAGGTCGAACGGGCGCATGGAGGGCAGGAAGGCGAGGACCGAATATTCGTGCAGCCCCTCGGCGCGATAATGCAGCGTCAGCGCGGGTTCGTCGAACTGGCCGGCGGTGCTGCGATAGAAATCGGTATATTCCTCCGCCGTGATATCCGATTTCGGGCGGGTCCAGAGCGCCGCGCCGTCCGCGATCTGCTTTTCCTCCGCATCCGGCTTTTCCTTGAGGAAGATGGGGACCGGGACATGACCGGACTGCGCGGTGACGATGCGCTGGGTGGTGAATTGTTCGGTATAGCTGGCGGCGTCTTCCTTCAGGTGCAGGACGATGCGGGTGCCGCGTGCGGGGGCCTGGGCCGGGTCGACTAGCTGGATGGTGTAGCTGCCCAGACCCTCCGACGCCCAGTGCGCGGCGGTATCCGCCCCGGCCCGGCGGGAGAAGACGTCGACCTTGTCCGCGACCATGAAGGCGGAATAGAAACCGACGCCGAACTGGCCGATCAGTTGCGCGCCTTCACCTTCTTTCGCCGCCGTGACCCGTTCCATGAAGGCGCGGGTGCCGGATCGGGCGATGGTGCCGAGCGCCTCGGCCAGTTCGACCTCGCTCATGCCGATGCCGTTATCCTCGACGATCAACTGGCGGGCCTCGGGGTTGAGCGTGACGGTGATGCGCGGCTGGCCGTCGTCGCCCGCGAGCGCGGGATCGCTCAGCAATTCGTAGCGCAGCTTCTCGCAGGCGTCGGCTGCGTTCGAGATCAACTCGCGCAGGAAGACGTCCTTATCCGAATAGACGGAGTGCACCATCATGTGCAGCAGCCGGGCGACGTCGGCCTCGAAGGAACGGGTTTCGGGTGCAGTGCCGGTGGTCATGGCGGTAACGAAAACTCTCCCCATTGAAAACGAACCGTCAGATGGCGGGAGCGGGGACGGCTTTCAAGCCCCCTCAAGCGATCAGGATATAGGCGGCGCCCAGGGTTGCGCACGCGCCCAGCACCGGCAGCACGCCGATCCCGAACCGGAATATGGCGATCATCGCGCCGGTCGACAGCAGCAGGGCGGGGATATTGACGCTCGACAGCAGCGGCAGGTCGACTCCGCCGATCCGCCGGACCTGCGCGAACAGGGTGTGGATAGCGAACCAGATTGCGAGATTGAGGATCACGCCGACGACTGCGGCGGTGATCGCGGTCAGCGCCGCCGAAAGCGCCGGATTGCCGCGCAACCGCTCGATGAAGGGCGCGCCCGCGAAGATCCAGAGGAAGCAGGGGACGAACGTGACCCAGGTGGTGAGGATTGCGCCCAGCGTCGCGGCGACCAGCGGGTGCAGCACCCCGGAATCGCGAAAGGCGGCCAGGAATCCCACGAACTGCGTCACCATGATCAGCGGCCCCGGCGTCGTTTCCGCCATGCCCAGGCCGTCGAGCATTTCGCCGGGCCGCAGCCAGCCGAAGGTGCCGACTGCCTCCTGCGCGACATAGGCAAGCACCGCATAGGCGCCGCCGAAGGTGACGACCGCCATCTGGCTGAAGAAGCCGGCGATATGGGTGAACACATTGTCCGGTCCCAGGGCCAGGAACAACGCCAGCACCGGCCCCAGCCACAGCAGCAGCAATATCGCCGATATGCGCAACGACCAGCCCGGATGGGGGCGGGCATGTTCGGGCAATTGCTCACCCAATGCGGTGTCGCGGTCATGGACGACATTGCCGCTCCCCGGACCATGGCCTCCGCCGCCCTGGAACGCCATAAGGCCGCTGCGCCCGCCGATGAAGCCGCCCAGGCCCGCCGTCAGGATGATCAGCGGGAAGGGCGCGCCGAGGAAGAAGATCGCCACGAAGGCGGCGACGGCGATTCCGCGCATGACATTATTCTTCAGCGCCCGGGATCCAACCCGGACCACCGCCTGAATCACGATGGCCAGCACCGCCGCCTTCAGGCCGAAGAACAGCCCTTCGATAAGTGGCGCATGGCCCAGCAGGACATAGATATAGCTGAGGCCCAATATAGCGAAGAAGCCGGGCAGCACGAACAATATGCCCGCGATCAGCCCGCCTCTGGTCTTGTGCAGCAGCCAACCGATATAGATGGCCAGTTGCTGCGCCTCCGGTCCCGGCAGCAGCATGCAATAATTGAGCGCGTGGAGGAATCGTTCTTCCCCGATCCAGCGCTTTTCCTCGACCAGCAGCCGGTGCATCACGGCGATCTGCCCCGCCGGGCCGCCGAAACTGAGCGCGGCGATCCGCGCCCAGACGCGGGTCGCTTCGCGGAGAGAAATGCCGTGATCGCCATCGGACGGGTGGGGCGCGGGCGTGATGGAGGATGCGCTGGCCCTCATCGGTCCGTCTTTTTGTTGCTGAAAAAGGCGTGAAACTGGTTGAGCGCGTCGCTCGCCATGGCGATGCGCTGGACGTCGTCGTCGGTCGATGCGCAGACGCCTGACAATATGGCGCTCAGGCCGGGCGTTTCGGGCCGGGCGAACTTGCCGTCGCCAATGTCGAGATCATGGATGATCTCCCCGATCGCGACCAGTGCGGGGTCGTCCAGCAGACCCGCCCGCAGCAGCAATGTCTCAAAGCTGCAACGGTCGCTCTCATGGGTGAATTCGGCGTCCGCCATGTCGAAGCGCAGTTCGCCTGCCGCCGGATCATGATGGCGGCTGTCGACGAATTTGAAGCGGGCGCCGGGATCGATGAACCGGCGGATCAGCCAGGCGCAGGCGATGCGGTCGACATGGACGCCGCTGCGCGTCACCCAGACCCTGTTCGTCAGGTCGATCGCTTCGGTTTCGTCCGTGGGATCGGCGCGGCTGACGTCCGGATGCAGGTAACGCTGCCGGTCTAATTCCGCGAGCGCGGCTTCGGCCTCCTGCCGTCCATGGGCGCCGAAGAAATCCAGCCTGCCGATATCCTCGATCCGCTTTCGCAGCCGGGCGATGTCCGGGCCGCTGGCGGGGCCGGTTTCCAGGAGGCGGCGGGCGGCCTGCGCGATCTCCTCATAATCGGCGTTGCGGGCGCTATCGAACAGGGCGCGGACATCGCCGTCCGATTGACCGGCCAGCAGACGCGCCTCGATCAGGGTGGCTTCGCCGCCATTGGCGGTGATTTCCGCCATGAGGTTGCGGAAGGCGGCTGCGCTCTCCGCCGAATGGGGCAGGACATGGACGGCGTTCTTGAGCGGGACCGCGCCGATCCCTTGCAGCCGCCGCCATATCTTGACCCGCAAATAGGGCGGCTTGGCGGGAAGCTGGTGCAGCAGGGCCAGCCAAAAGGGAGTGTCGGTCATGATGCATATGTATCGATAATGGAAGTATGTAGAAATAGGAATATCATGGCGTAGCCCGTTTTTTGCAGCGTGGGCTTTGGGTCGACCGGCATCCCAGCGAATTTCGTTACGGATTGAGAATTACTCGTTTGCCGGTAGCGGATTTCCACCATCATTTCGTTTCACAAGAAAACCGAGAAAATCGGCTGGTGGCAGGGATGCGTCCGGCTTGCTTGTTATGTGGAGAGATGCAGCGCTGCGCGCCATGCACGGGCGCACGCCTGAACGGCCCATAACTGCCCGAAAAGGGCCGAAAGGGAGCCATTTATGCAGAAGTTCTTGTCCGTTCGCCGTGCCGCCCTGCTGCTGTCATGCTGCGCTGCCACCGTATCGCCCCATGCCTGGGCGCAGGAACCGGTTGCGGAAGAAGATGCCGGCACGATCACCGTCACCGGCCGCCGCATCTCCCAATCGGCGGAGGCCATCGGCGAGGACAAGGTGAGCAATGTCGTGGCGGTCACGCGCGAAGCATTGCTGTCTGCACCCTCTGGCATTTCGGGCCTGAAGATGCTGGAGCAACTGCCCGGCTTCAACGTGCAGACCGATGGCGCACTTGGCCTCTACGAGTTCGGCAACAGCGTCCAGACCCGCGCCTTCAACCTGGACCAGATCGGCTTCGTGGTCGATGGCATCCCGACCGGGCGCAGCGACGCCTTTGGTGGCAGCCCGGTGTTCCGCTATGTCGACAACGAAAATCTCGGCGTGGTGGAAGCTGCCATCGGCGCGGGCGATGTGGGCCTGCCCAGCTATTCGACGCTGGGGCCGGTGGTGCAATATAACAGTATCGCGCCGCAGGACGACATGGGCCTGTTCGTATCGCAGAGCTTCGGCGATTTCGATATGAAGCGCACCTTTATCCGCGTCAGCACCGGGAAGGTCGGACCGTTCAAGGCCTATGTCAGCCGCACGAAGCTGGACAGCGACCTGTGGCGCGGCCCCGGATCGGTCGACCGTGAACATTGGGAAGGGCAGATTCACGCCGATCTGGGCGGCGATAGCTGGGCGCGGTTCAAATTCGTGTCGAACGACTTCTTCGACTATGACTCGCCGACCATTACGCGTGGGCAATATAATTGCGTGTCACGCAATGCGCTGGGCCAGTGCGGTCGCGACTATGCCTATATCGAAAATGTACCGAATACGACGACGGGTTTTGGCCCCACGGCTCCAGGGATCTATTATTCCAACAGCGCTTATACCGCAGTGTATAATCTGGCCATCAACGTTCGCAAGGACAAGCTGTATGGCGCGACCTTCCACGCAGGCATCGCCGATGGCGTTTGGGCGGAATCCACCCTCTATTATGAGGATAAGGACGGTTACGGCGTGTCGCCCGACGCCTATGGCAGCACGACGCGGGGCGCGACCCCGGGCAGCTATCTGCGCTATCTTTATCAGTCGGAGGCGGGCCTTCCCGTCGTCGCGCCCAAGGGCGTGCAATATGGCTTGTCCGGCGTTGGCGGGGATCGTTACGGCATCACCGGCAAGCTGCATTGGGAAATTGGCAGCAACGCTCTGGAAGCAGGAGTCTGGGCCGAAACCGACAAATATCACCGTACCCAGGCGCGTTACAATACGGTCGACGGCGCACCCGACAGCGCGCCTAACCTGAATGAACTGGTCTATCTGCGCCGCGACTACCGGTCGAAGCGCGATATCTTGCAGGTGTTCCTGAAGGACACGCTGAAACTTGCGGACGAACGGCTGATCCTTGACCTTGGGTTCAAGGGGCTGGTGATGGATTATGCCCAGCGTGGCTATCGCGACTTTGACGACTATTACCGCACCACCGGAACGGGCCTAGCCACGCGGGGCATCGCGGGTTGGGGTCCGCAGGCCAACACCGCACATTACAAGGACATGTTCCTGCCCATGGCGGGCCTGCTCTACAAATTTGACGGACGGACGCAGGTTTTCGCCTCCTATGCGGAGAATATGGCCCTGCCCAAGGGCATGGACGATATCTATTCGGTGACGCGTCCTGGAACGTCCGCTCTCGTACCGCAGCCCGCGCCCGAACGGTCGAAGAATATGGAACTGGGCATCCGGACCAACCAGGGGCAAGTCTATGCGTCGTTGGCGGCCTTCTACACGAAGTTCGAAAATCGCATCCAGTCGATCACCAGCTTCGTGCCCGGCGGTGGCGCGTCGACGGAAACCTTCTATCAGAATGTCGGCCGGGTGCGTTCCTATGGCGTGGAATTCGCCGGCACCTACAAACCGTCCTTCCTGGACGGCCTCGCTTACGGCAACCTGAACGCCACCTACAACAACGCGAAGTTCAAGGACAACATCGTCGGCTCGACCGTCATCCCCCTCGCAGGCAAGTTCCTGCCGGACAGCGCCAAGTGGATCGTCAGCGGTGGCGTGACGGTGGAACCGGCAAGCTGGCTGGTCGCCAACTTCTCCGGCAAATATACCAGCAAGCGCTGGTCGACCTTCGTCAATACGCCGGGGTCGAGCGTGCCGGGCTACACTGTCTTCAGCGCCTATGTCGACATTGGGGACGGCCTCAGCTTCGGGCCGGTCAAGGGAATCAAGGCGCGGCTCAACATCGACAATATCTTCGACAAGGACACGCTTTCCTACATATCTGCCCAGCCATCGGGCGACGGCTTCTTCCGGCCGCTTTCTCCCCGCACTTTCCAGTTCACCATTTCGGGCGAGATTTGATGATGAAAAGGATGATGGCGGGGGCGGCGCTGATGGCGCTGCTCCCGTTCGGGGCCCATGCGCAGGATGTGCCCAAGAAGGTCTATCAACTCCATCAGCGGCTGCTGACGCTCGACAGCCATCTCGACACGCCCGCTTCGCTCGACCTGCCCGGCTGGTCGATCGAGGAGGAGCATGGCGTCCATAGCGATTATACCCAAGTCGACCTGCCCCGCATGAAGAAGGGCGGCCTCGACGGCGGTTTCTTCGCGATCTATACGCCGCAGGGGCCGCTGACCGTCGAAGGGTTCCGCAAGGCGCGGGATTTCGCGATCCTGCGCGGCGTGTCGATCCGCCAGATGGTCGCGGCGGACCCGGCGAATTTCACGCTGGCGCTGGAGGCGAAGGACGCCGCGCCCATCGCGGCTGCGGGCAGGCGGGTCGTCTTCATGTCGATGGAGAACGCCTATCCGCTGGGCGAGGATGTTTCGTTGCTCAAGACCTTCCACGACATGGGTGCGCGGGTCGTTGGCTTCGCGCATTTCGCGCATAATCAGTTCGCCGACAGTTCCACCGATCCATCGAAGAAGCCGCGCTTTGGCGGCCTCAGCCCGTTGGGGAAGGAATTGCTCAAGGAGATGAACCGGCTGGGCGTGGTGCCGGATGCGTCGCACAGCAGCGATCAGGTGCTGGACGACCTGCTGGCGTTATCCACCACGCCGGTCCTGCTGACCCATTCGGGTTGCAAGGCGGTCTATGATCATCCTCGCAACATCGACGACGCGCATCTGAAGGCTCTGGCGGCCAAGGGCGGGGTGATCCAGATGAACGCCTTCGGCGCCTATCTGCGCGCCTCCAAACCCAATCCGCAGCGGCAGGAAGCGTTGAAGGCGCTCTTCGGCCAGTTGCGGGAGGATGCCAAGCTGACGCCGGAGACGCGGGCGGAATTGCTGGCAAAGCGGCAGGAGATCGACCGGCTCTACCCCGAGACGGACCGGGCGACCTTCGACGATTTCATGGCGCATATGCTCCACGCCCTGAAGGTGGCGGGGCCGGATCATGTCGGCATCGGCCTGGACTGGGACGGTGGCGGCGGCGTCGTCGGGCTGGAGGATGTGGTCGGCCTGCCCCGGATCACCGCTGCCCTGCTGGAAGCGGGCTATAGCGAGGCGGACGTCCAGAAGATCTGGTCGGGCAATGTCCTGAGGGTTCTGGCCGCAGCGGAAGCGGCCAAGGGACCATAGGCGTTCGCTTGACGCTGCTTGCGTCGGCCGGGACATCGTCAAACCGAAGCAGGGGTCGCCTTCAGAAAGCGACCCCTGACCTGTATCGGGACGTCACCAGTGGCGTGCCGAACCATTTTGATGCAGCGGGATCGGATGCATGTTTGATGTGCGTGCTTCCCTGTTTTTCGTCCGACTTACTTCCATGCCTGAATTATGCCCCGCCGCATTTCCATGGGCGGCCGCGTGAAGGAAAGGCATCGCTAACCCTTCCCTAACCTTTTCGGTCCAAAACCTGATTTAGATTAAGGCGTAACAACTTCGTGTTGGGGAGGCGTCATGCGCAAAATAGGCGCGCTGATCATATTGTTCCTGGTGCCGGGTACGGCGCGGGCGGCGGATGCGACGACGACCATGGGAGTGTCGGCGACGGTTTTGAACGCTTGCCTGGTATCGGCGACCAACATGGCCTTCGGCAATTATGATCCGACATCATCGGTTCCAACCGATGCCACCAGCAGCATCAGCGTGACATGCACGCCGGGAACGTCCTTCAATGTCGGATTGAATTCCGGCGCGACCGGTGGGGCGACCGTCACTACCCGGCAAATGCTGAATGGCGCCAGTCCACTCGACTATTCGCTCTACACTAATGCCGGGCGCAGCGCCAACTGGGGCAATACGCCAGGCTCTGACACGGTTGCGCAGACGGCGTCGGGCATCACGCCCATGTCATTCACCGTCTATGGCAGAATTCCAGCGCAGCAAAGCGCGGTGTCGGGCAGCTATACGGATACAGTCACCGTCACCGTCAGCTATTAACTGAGGCCAGTCATGACAGAAAAATGGCATGGGGCCAGATCCATCGGGATTCTGGCCGGGGGATTGTGCGCGCTGCTTTCCGCGATGGGAATGCGGGCGGAGGCGGCGACTCTGCGCGTCCTGCCGGTGCGCGTCGAACTGGCTGCCGGAAAACAATTCTGCGCCCTGACAATCGCCAATGACGATGCGGCTTCCACGACTCTCCAGATCAGGGGCTATGGCTGGCGCAAGGATGGGGAAGGCAATGACCGGTTGGATCCGGACGCGGGGCTCGTGGTCAATCCATCCATCGTCAGCATCCCGGCCGGGGAAACGCGCCTTGTCCGGTGCAGCCTGCCGGCCGGAGGGGGCGCGCGTGAGGAAAGCTACCGGTTGGTCATTGACGAATTGCCCACCGGCCCGGTCGCGCCCGGCATGTTGCGGACATTGCTGCGCGTCAGCATCCCGCTCTTCCGCGCACCGGCCAACGCGGCGCCGATGCTCAACTGGGCGGTGGTGAAGGGCGCCGATGGGCAGCCACGGATCGCCCTTGCCAATCAGGGCGACCGGCATGTTCAGGTCGCGGCGGTCATCCTGCATCCCGCCGGTTCCGGCAAGGCGGTGAAGCTGGAGCGCGGCTTTTATCTGCTGGCGGGTGGCCGCATCGAATTGCCGCTGGCATCGCAAGCTGCCATCGCCAGGGTGGAAGTGCAAACAACCAGGGGAACGCTCCCGGCGTCCCGGGCCGTCGGCGAGCGGTGAGGGCGCGCGACGGATGGCGCGCGTCATGGCTTGGGAAGGCGGGGCTTGGGAAAGTAGGGCCGGGGAAAGCAAGGGGCGATCCGGCCCTTTCCTGGGCATGCTGGCGATTGCCCTGTGCCCGCTATCATGTGCCGCCATGGCGTCCGATCTTCCGGTCGCGGTCGCGACATCGATGCCCGCCAGGTCCGTCCCGGCAAGGATATGGGCGATGCCCGTCGGGGTCGTCATCAACGGCCGTTCCCTCAGCGAAACGGGACTGGTGGTGCAGACCCAGGGCCAATTGTTCGTCCGGGGGGACATGCCGGGTCAATGGGGCCTGCGACTGCCGGACGGGTTGGCGCGCATCCGGGTGGACGGCGCCGACTATGCTTCGCTGGAGGGGGTGCCCGGCCTTTCGGCAAGGCTGGATGGCGGTGGAGCGACGCTGTTGATCGACGCCGAACCTTCGCTGTTTTCCGCCACGCATTTCGGCACGGCCCGGCATGGCCTTCCTGTCATGGAGGCCATTTCCGCCCAATATGTGGGTTATGACCTGTCTCTCTCGCGGTGGAGCGGGAAGTGGGCCGCATCCGTCCTTCTGGATGCGGGAGCGTCCGGCGACTGGGGCGTGATCGGCACCACCGCCTTGCTGCAAAGGGGCATGGACGGCCCGGGCGCGGTCCGGCTGGACAGCAATTTCATCCGCGATTTCCCTGATCGGCGCCTGCGGCTGACGCTGGGCGACACGGTGACGCGGGGCGGCGACTGGAACCGACCGGTCCGTTTCGCGGGGATCAGGCTGGGCACGGACTTCGCCTTGACCCCTGACGACATCACCTATCCGCTGCCCCGGCTTTCCGGATCATCCACCCTGCCTTCGGTCGTGGAGCTGGCGGCGGTCAGCAGCCGTCAGAGCATGGCGGTGCAGCCCGGCGATTTCGCCATCGATTATCAGCCGGTCTTCACCGGCGCCGGGGAAGTGACGATGACGGTGCGCGACGCGAACGGCGCGGCGCGCACCGTAACCCAGAGCTTTTACACCAGCCCGCGCCTGCTGCGCGAAGGAATCGACGATTTCTCGCTGGAGGCGGGCGTTCCGCGCAGGGATTTCGGTGGCAGCAGCTTCGCCTATGGCGCGCCCTTCGCGGCCGGATTCTGGCGTCATGGGCTGGGCGACGGGCTGACGCTCGCCGGGCGCGCGGAGGCGAGCGGCGATGTGCGGATGGCCGGGCTGGGGCTGGGCGCGATTCTCTCCTCCTGGGGGGAGGTCACGCTGTCGATGGCGGGGGGCCAAAGCCGCTGGGGCACGGGCCTGCTCTGGCGGGCGCAGGTTCAGCGGATCACGTCCCGCTATTCCGTGACGGCCAGCTATATGCGGCAGGATGCCGCCTTCGTCCAGGTGGGCGTTGAAGACCCGTTGCCCGGCAAGCGGCGGGAATTGATCGTGGCGGGCAGCCTGACGCTGGGAAGGCGGGGCAGCATCAATGCCGACTATGTGGAAAATGACGGGGACGGCGGCTATCGTTTCGCCACCGGTTCCCTGTCCTATGCGGCCAGCCTGGGTCCGGCCTGGGTCACATTGGGGGCGCGGCGGACGCGCTTTTCCGACAGCCGGAACAACAGTCTTTTCGGATCGCTCACCCTGCCCCTCGGCACCCGGTCGAACGCCGGCCTGTTCGCCCAGGGGAGTCGCATTGCCGCCAGCGTCAGCCAGACGCCGCCGCCCGACAGCGGCTGGGGCTATCGCTTCCTGGCCGCGCGTCAGGATGGCGACATGTCGCAGTGGGAAGCCGGGGCGACATGGCGCACGGCGGCGGGGGATGTCGATATGTCGATGGCGCGCATGGCCGGTGCTGGCGGCATGCGCCTTCAGGCCCATGGAGCGCTGGTGCGGGCAGGGGGGCAGATCGTCGCGACGCCGCAGCTAGACTATGCCTTCGCCGTGGTGGATGTCGGCGCGGATCAGGATGTGACGGTCTTCTTCGAAAGCCGCCCCGTTGCGCGCAAGGCGGGGCTGGGCAGGCAAGCGGTCGTCACGGGCCTGCAACCCTATGCGGCCAACCGGATCGCCATCGATCTGGACGACCTGCCGATCGACGCTGTCGTGACGTCGGCCGAACAGGTTGCCGTTCCGGGCTATCGGCAGGCCGTCGCGATCCGTTTCGCCCGGACGTCGGCCCATCCCGTCACATTGCGGCTGGTGGACAAGGACGGCGCTCCGGTCGAGCAAGGATTGACCGTCATCGTCGAGGGGGCCGAGTCGGGCGTTTCCGGCCATGACGGCGAAATATTCCTGGCCGATGCCCGGGCAGGGCAGGACATATTGCTGACCGGACCGGCCAAGATCTGCCGCGCCATCGTCCCGGCCTTGCCGGATCGGTCCGGCATGACCAGGATAGCTCCGGTGCCCTGCGCGCCGGATGGGGAGGGGAAATGATGAAGGCTGTCGGATATATGCTGGCCGCTCTTGCGGGCATGGCGCTGACGCCGCCGGCATGGGCCTGCACCCTGTGCAGTTGTTCGGCCTCCACGACCGGCGTCAGCTTCGGCAGCTATGACCCCACCTCGCCCGGTCCGAAGGATGGGGCGGGCGGCGTGACGCTCAGTTGCACGGGTCTCGTTTCGCTGGCCGGGACGATCGACATCGCGATCAGTCCAGGATCTTCGGGCAACGCCCTGGCGCGGCAAATGACGCAGGGAAGCGCGCGGTTGAACTATAATCTCTATACCAACGCCAGCCGCACCACCATCTGGGGAACGGGTTCGGGCGGCACCGCCATCGTGTCCGCGATGCTGACCGGGCTGCTGAGCTTCAGCCAGACCGTCTCGGTCTATGGACAGATACCGGCGGGACAATGGCCGCAGGCTGGCCCCTATTCCGACAGCGTGATCGTCACCATCACTTATTGACCCTTTGATCCTGTCCCCTCTTCCGGGTGGGCGCCGCCGGGAAGCGGCCATAGCGGGTTCGTCCCTATCAGGAAGACGCCGCCCGCCTGCCCATCGGCGGACAGGATAGGCGTCGCGCCGATCCAGACGGTTCCGCTTCCCGCATTGCCCACCAATCCCGCGGTCATGCCGAACGGCTTGCCGGACGTCAGCAGTCCTTCCACGGCGTCGCTGATCGCACCGCGGCTGGAACCGTCGAACAAGGCGGCAAATCGGACACCCAGAATCCGGCTTTCCTCCGTTCCCACCAGATCCGCCAAGGCCGGCGACATGTCCGTTACCATGCCCCGGACATTGAAGGCGCCCCGTGCCAGTCCGGGCAGGCTGTCGGTCAGATTTTCATATGCCGCGATCCGTGCATCCTGGGTACGCAAGGACAGCCTGTCGGTCACTTCGTCCGCCAATATGGCGAAGCCGCCGGGGAAAGCGGAAATCTGGACGCGATAGACCAGCGATAGCCGACCGGTGAAGCTCTGTTCGAATTCTTCCGGCACGCCCGTGTCGCGGACCCTTTCCAGCGCCCGCAGGACGAAATGATGATCCGGCCTGGCCAGCACTTGCGAAAGCGGCGCGCCGCGCACCTCCTGCTCGCTGACCTCCAGCCGCTTCCGCGCGGCCAGGTTGATGCGCGTGAGGTTCAGTTCCTGGTCGGCCAGAATGACCTGCGTCGGGATCATGTCCAGCAGGACATCCAGTTGCGCGGCGGGATGATCGGGGTTGGCGGGACGATGCCGGTCAGCGGACAGACGAAGGAAGGATTCGGTCGAAATCAGGGTCAGGCCGACATGGCCGTGATTCAGGATATGGACGGGTTCGGTCAGCGCCTGGCGCGAATGTACGGCGAAATGCCGAATCAGCGCGGTCGCGGTGACGACCTGACCCGGCGGCAGATCGTCCGCCTTAATGTCCGCCCCTCCACTCGACCCGTTCGGTATCCGCATAATATGTTCGACCCTTTTGGTTCTATCAAAACGGAATCGTAATGAATTCGGGCGTCCGGATCAAATGCTCCCGCGACTCAATGTCTGGGCGGGCAGAATGAGGATATTGGCCGACGAACGGTTAAAATCCGGGGGGGCGTCCGCCCGATACATATTTTGCGTAAAATGCCGTCTGCCCGCCTTGGCGGGCCTTTAGCGGTGATGCTTTCATTTTCACCCCGTGGGGATGCGGGGATGCCGGACCTGCGCGGAGGCGCGGAAAGGCAATCCCTCGAACGGGGGCGGAATTATGAAGGGCGAAGCATCTTGGCACTTGTCCGCACCGCCGCGCAGGCGATGGCTGGCGGCAGCAGTCCTGCTGGCGGGCGCGGGGCAGAGCATGACCGCCCACGCCAATAATGTGGTGAGCGCCTGTTCGGGCGTCAGCCTGCCCCAATCAGTGCTGACGCAGACCATAGGCGACGTCATCACGCCGGTTCTGACGCCGGTGGAATCGACCCTGAGCGCCTTGACGTTCGGAACGGTCAATCTGGGCATCAGCTCCGCACTGTCCAATGCGGCGGCGGGTGCGCCGGTCAACCTCCAGGTGCTCGACATCAACGGCAATACCGTCGATCTGGCGACGGACCCGACGTGCGAAACTACCTCCGACAGCTTCAGCCTGGTCACGCCGAAGGGCATATCCTTCGGCGGCAACAAGATCACCGGGCTGGGATCGCCCGGCTTTGAAGCCAGCGCGGGCGAACTGGATGCCATCGCCATCGGCAATCTTGCCAACACGTCCGTAGGGGCCTTCGGCGCCGTGGCGATCGGGGCGGGCGCGTCGGCGTCCCATGCCGGCAGCGTCGCGCTGGGTCCCGGGTCGGTCGCGAACGGCTTGACGCTCAACCTGCCTGCCTTTCTGGTGGGCGGTACTGCCAGTGCGGAGGTGAATATCGGCGGTCGCCGCCTGACCGGGCTTGCGGCGGGCGCCAATCCGACCGACGCCGTCAATGTGGCGCAATTGCAGGCGGTCAACGACGCCATCGGGACGCTGTCGGGCAACGCAGTGCAATATGACAGCAGTGCCCGGTCGCTGGTGACGTTGCAGGGCGCGGCGGGCACCGGCATCACCAATCTCAGCGCCGGGGCGGTGAACGCCGCCAGCACCGATGCGATCAACGGGTCGCAACTGTACGCGACCAACGATCTGGTCGCTCAGAACAGCGCCGCCATCACCCAGCTCAGCTACGATCTCGCCATATTGAACGATCTGGCCGTTAAATATCAGGATGGGACGAAATCCTCCATCGTCCTGGGCGGCGCAAGCGGCACGACCATCGCCAATCTGGCGGCGGGCAGTGCAAGCAGCGATGCGGTCAACCTATCGCAATTGAACGGCGCGGGCGGCGGGGGAGGAACCCCGCAGGATGCGTTGCCCTATGACCCGGCGATCCAGGCCTATAATGCGGCGCGTGGCGGCGTCGACCAGAAGATCGGCGGGGTCGCGGCGGGCCAGTTGAGCGCGACCAGCACCGACGCGGTCAATGGCGCGCAGCTTTATGCGACCAATATGCAACTGGCCTATAACAGCACCGCGATCACCGACCTTCAGGAAGGGCGGGCAGGGTATTTGCAGGTCAACAACAGTTCCGGCCATGCCAAGCCTGTCGCGAGCGGGGCGGACACGCTGGCGGCGGGCGCGGGCGCGGTGGCTTCCGGCTATGGCGGGCTGGCCCTGGGCACGCAGGCCCAGGCACTCGCGCCTTCTAGCGTCGCGCTCGGCTATGCCTCCGTCGCGGATCGGGCCAACACGGTGTCGGTGGGCAGGGGAGGGGCGGAGCGGCAGATTACCCATGTCGCCGACGGCGTCGCACCGACCGACGCGGTCAATCTGCGCCAGCTTCAAGGCGGGATGGGGCAGGCGGTCGATGTCGCCAATGCCTACGCGGACGTGCGCTTCAACCTGCTCGACAGCGGCCTGCGAAATTTGCGCCGCGATGCGGAAGGCGGGACCGCCGCTTCCATGGCGATGGCCGGGATACCGCAATTTTCCGAAGCCGGTGGCGGTACGCTGGGCATGGGTGTCAGCACCTGGCAAGGCGAACATGCGGTCGCGATGGGCATATCGAAGGTATCGGACAATGGCCGGCTCATCATCCGGGCGTCCGCGGCCTATAACAGCCGCAATCAGGGAGGCGCCAATGCTGGCATGGGCATCGCATTCTGACCCGCGCTTGCATGCGGCAATGCTGGCGCTGGCGCTGAGCATTTCGCCGTCACGGGGCGCCGAGCCGGTTTTCCTGCCGGAGGTCGCTCCCTCGTCGGAATTTCCCGACCCCAGCCGCGCCACCCGCAGGGAGGGTATTTTCCTGCCGCCGACGATGCCGCGCCTGCTGACGCCCGGCATGACCAAGCGGCAGGTCTATGCGCTGCTTGGCGTCCCGCATTTCCACGAAGGCCTGATCGGTGAGCGGCGGTGGAACTATATTCTTGATTTCTATACCGGTTCTGGGACCGAATATCGGATCTGCCGCTTGCAATTGCGCTGGGATCGGAAAATGCGGCTCGAAAAATTGGCCTGGAGCGACAGGGAATGCCGCGACATCGTATATCAGCCCGCCTCTGCGCGGGAGGTTCCGGTCGATCCGAAGCCCATGGCGCCGATTGCAAGGGAAGTGGCCTTCACTCTCTATTTCGATTTCGACAAGGCTGAGATTCGGGAAGAGGGCCGTCGCAACCTGGCTGCGTTCATCGCCGCGAACGGCCACCGAAAATTGACCGTCACGGGTTTTACCGACAGCGTGGGCCGGGAAGCCTATAATGACAGGCTGAGCCTGATGCGGGCGGATGCAGTGGCCAGGATATTGGTCGCGATGGGCGTGCCCCTGTCGGATATGCAAATTTCCGGGGCCGGAGAACGCTCCCCTGCGCATCAGCCCGGACATGTCCCGGACGATCCTCTGAACCGGCGCGTGGTGGTGAGGATAATGCCCGACGGATGGTGACCCCTACGGGGATTGCATATTTCCATTAAAGTATTGATATTAGGAAATAATATAATTTCTTTGATGATGGATGCCACCACATCATCCGCCGTGGCGCTGAGATGGTCACAAGGGGCACGATGTCCGTCACCTTCTCAAGGCCCGGCACAAGGCGAAGCAGGTGAACACGCCTGACTGCGAGGTCCGGTCCGCACTTTACCGAGTGCTGGGCGTAGACCTGACTCAGATCCATGGAATCGGCCCGTCTCTGGCGCTGAAGCTCGTCGGCGAGTGCGGTACCGACCTCGCTGCATGGCCCAGCTCAAAGCATTTTACCTCGTGGCTGTGCCTGGCGCCGGGTAACAAGATCGGGTGGCAAACCGCTCTCCTCGAAAACACGGCGCTCTTCGAGCCGCGCAGCCGCACTCTTGCGCTTGGCTGCAACCACGATCGGTCGCAGCGACACCGCGCTGGGCGCGTTTTATCGGCGGCTATCGGCCAGAGTGGGAAAGGCGAAGGCGGCAAGGGCAATTGCTACGGCTGTGATTATGTTGCTGCGGCTTGATGATTTGACCCATGCTACGATTGACCCTGTGTCATTGTGTTGACGTGTCGGTCATCAAGTCGCCCTGGCAACGGGCGAGATGTGACTTGATAGGAGCCTGACGGGTTCGCCCCTTCACAGTCCTGTCCTCTCTGAACGGTGCCCGGGCACCGTTCAGAGAGGACAGGACATGACCAGTACCAACATCAGTGGCGTCATTGTTGGCGTCGACACCCATAAGTCCACCCATGTTGCAGTGGCAATCGATCTGCATGGGGCCAAGCTTGCCACTTATTCTGTCCCGGCAAACACGAAGGGATATGGCGCTCTTGAGGACTGGGCAACTTCTCTGGGAAAGGTGGAGGCATTTGGAATCGAGGGAACCGGTTCGTACGGCGCCGGCCTCTCACGGCATCTTCGCGCACATGACCATACCGTACTCGAAGTAACGCGGCCCAACCGACAGTTGCGATACCGGCATGGCAAAAATGATAGCCTTGATGCCGAAGGCGCCGCACGATCAGTTCTCAGCGGCCAGGCCATTGCAGAGCCGAAAACACAGGACGGCTCGGTCGAGATGATCCGTCATCTCAAGATCGTGCGGGACTCTGCCGTAAAAAGCAGATCGCAGGCCATGATTACCCTGAAAACATTGATCATCAACGCACCTGCAGCGCTACGCGATACTCTCGATCAGATTAAGGGCAAAGTTGCGCTGATCCGTCACATAGCCGCATTCCGCCCCGGCGCCATAAAATGCACAACGTCATCGGCGAAAACAGCGATGCAAGCTCTGGCTCGCCGCTGGTTGGCACTGCACGAGGAAATACGAGAACATGATCGACAGCTGGAAAAGCTGGTGGCCGCAGCAGCGCCAAATCTACTTGGATCGCATGGGATCGCAACGATGACCGTGGCAGAGATGCTCATCCTTGTTGGCGATGAACCTGCTCGTATCCGTTCAGAGGCCGCCTTGGCGAAGCTTTGCGGCGTGTGTCCAATCCCCGCATCAAGCGGGAAGACTAATCGGTTCAGGCTTAATCGCGGCGGCAATCGCCAGGCCAATGCCGCTCTTTACCGTGTTGCCATCGTTCGGATGAGAAGCCACCCGCCGACGCTTGCCTATGTCAGCAAACGCACCAAGGAAGGAAAAAGCAAAAGCGAGATCATACGGTGCCTGAAACGCTACATCGTCCGAGAAATCTTTACCCAACTGTGCAGGTCGAAAACATCGGCTGTGACCGCTTGACAAATATAGGAGCCTCAACTCTGCCGTCGAGACATTCTTCAAATCCCTGAAGGCGGAGCTCATCTGGCGACAGAGTTGGCCAACTCGGCGACAAGCCGAAGCTGCCATTTTCCAGTACATCAACGGGTTCTACAATTCCCGGCGGCGCCATTCATATTTGGGCGGCATCAGCCCGCTCGCATTCGAGGCCAAGGTGGCATAATGAGATAGGTGACCGGCGCAAATCCGTTACAAGTCCACAACATCAAGCAGGCAACGCCGAGCCGCCATGTCCTCGACACCGAGAAGCGGCTGGGCATGGCGCTGTACGACCGCAAGACTCGCGGCGCGACCCTGGCGGCTGACGGCGCGACCTATCTGCGCATCGCCCCGGGTGACGCCAAGGTATAGGCCAGCTCGCTCTCGGTCCGATCGAACAGCGTGTAGAGCGTCGTGCGCTGCCGTAGCGGGCGTCCGGCAGAAGCGGCCGCTGCACGCAATTCGGGGACGCCGATCTCCTGTCCGTGCGAAGCGCCCGCCGCGCGACTGATGCTTTCGTTCATAAGTACCCCGCCGAGGTCATTCGCGCCCGCGGCCAGCACCGCCGCCGCGCCGTCGGCGCCGAGCTTGACCCAAGAACATTGGATCGAATCGATCTGGCCGAACAGCACGATCCGCGCCACGGCGTGCATCATCAGCGCCTCGCGCCAGGTCGGCCCTTTCCGGCTCTGGCCCTTGCGGTAGAACGGGGCCTCCATGTGGACCAGCGGCAGCGGCACGAATTCGGTGAACCCGCCGGTTTCCTGCTGCAACCGCCGAAGCGCGAGCAGGTGATGTGCCCAATGCTCGGTGCGCTCGAGGTGGCCGTACATGATCGTCGAGGTGGTCGGGATGCCGACCAAATGGGCATCGCGGCAGACGCCGAGCCACTGCGCGGTGGTCAATTTGTCGGGGCAGATCTGCGCGCGGATGTCGTCGTGGAGAATCTCCGCCGCGGTGCCGGGCAGCGAGCCCAGCCCCTCGTCCTTGAGCATCCGCAAGTAGTCGGCAATCGACATGCCGAGCGTCTGCGCGCCCTGCGTGACTTCGAGCGGCGAGAAGGCGTGGACGTGCAGGTGCGGGCAGGCGTCCTTCACCGCGCGGACGATCGAGCGGTAGGTCTCGCCAGTGTAGCTCGGGTGGATGCCGCCCTGCAGGCACACTTCGGTGGCGCCTTTGGCCACTGCCTCGCGGGCGCGGTCGGCGATCTCGGCAAGGTCGAGGTTGTAGGGCTTGTCACGGAAACCGGCCTTGCTGCTGGTCTTCGAAAAGGCGCAGAAGCTGCACGAATGGGTGCAGATGTTGGTGTAGTTGATGTTGCGGTTGACCACAAAGGTCACCTCGTCGCCCTTGGCCTGGCGGCGCAGGGTGTCCGCGGCCGCAACCACCGCTTGAGCAGCGGCCCCTCGCGTTGTGAACAGCGCGACGACGTCGTCCACCAACAGTTCGTTGCCGTTGGCGGCGCGGTCCAAGATGCGGTGGAGCGCGGGTGCGGTCGGCCCGGGCAGCACGCAGCCTAGCGGCTGCTGCGGCGTCGCGGGAGCGTGATCGGCGACGCCAGGGCTCCAGCGGCTGTCGCGCGCGAGGCCTTCGGCGTCCGAGAGCTTGAGAATGGCCGGCTTGAGCTTGGCATCGATCCAGGTCGCATCGTCGGTGGCGACGAAGCGCGGATAGACGGTCAGGCGTTCGACGAGCGGCCGGCCCAGGCTGGCGCAGACCTCTTCGAGCACTGCGATTTCGGGCCAGTGGGCTTCGGGATTGACGTGATCGAGGGTGACAGGGGAAATACCGCCCCAGTCGTCGATCCCTGCCTCTATCAGCTCGACCAGCCGCTCGCCGTTGAGGTTGGGTGGGGCCTGGACCGAGACGTCGTCGGGCAGAACGATACGGGCTGAGGCGATGACGCGGAGGAAATCGGCGTCGCTCGGTTCGGGTGCTTCCGCCATCCGAGTGCCCGGCTTGGGGCAGAAGTTCTGGACGATGACTTCCTGCAGGTGGCCGTGAGCCGCGTGGATGTCGCGCAACGCGAGCAGCGCCTCGATCCGCTCTTCCGCCGTCTCGCCGATGCCAATCAGGATGCCGGTCGTCATCGGCACCTTAGCGCGCCCTGCAGCTTCGAGCGAGGCGATGCGCACCGCCGGCACCTTGTCCGGCGATCCGTGGTGCGACTGGCCCTTTTCGAGCAGCCGCTCCGACGTGCTTTCCAGCATCAGGCCGCAGCTAGCCGCGACCGGGCGCAGCATGTCGTAGTCGGCCTGCTCGAGCACGCCGGCATTCACGTGTGGCAGCAGGCCGGTTTCCCTGAGCACCAGCTCGGCGCAGTGTCGGACGTAGTCGATGGTTCGCGTAAAACCACGCTCCGTCAGCCACTCGCGCGCAGCGGCGTAGCGGCGTTCAGGCGCGTCGCCCAAGGTGAACAGCGCTTCCTTGCACCCGGCCGCCGCGCCGGCGCGGGCGACATCGAGCACCTCCGCCTCGCTCATGTAGGGCGCGAGCAGCCGCGAGGGCGTCGTGGCAAAGCTGCAGTAGTGGCAGACGTCGGCGCAGAGCCGTGTCAGTGGGATGAAGACCTTTGGCGAATAGGTCATACGCGCCGGGCCGCGCTCATCGCGGATGCCGCGAGCCTCCGCCAAAACTGCTTCGAGAGGGGAATTCAGCAGTCGATTGATCAGTTCATGATCTGCGTGTGCCATGGCGATCCTGGTCTAAAGGGTCCGCGGCTTAAGGTTCACATGCGCCGTTCTCGAAAATCTTAGATAGTATGCGATAGCTTGGGGAGAACCTTTTCCGCAGCCATCGTGTAACTTTCTGTACCCATTTCGGATTCGCCTGCTGCTGCCCAAAGGTGGAGCCGATCGAAGCCCAGTTCGAGGATTGCATTGATCCGCTCTATGCAGCTCTCCGGATCGCCCGTCAGCGCGAATTGATCGATGAACTCCGGGCTTAATACCTGTGCCTGATCACTACCGGCCGAGCCGTGCTTCGCCATATCGTAAGTCTCTGCCACGCGCTTGAAAGTTTCGCGCTGAACTTCATTGGCCGGCGTTACGATCTGCTTGTTCATGATGGAAAAACGGGCGTGGACGGACACGCGCCCCTCGGCGAGCTTTCGCGAGACATCGATGTTGGGATGGGGAAACAGCGGGAGGAAGGCAGCAAACTTGACCTGCGACGGATCGCGGCCTGCGGCGACCAATGCTTCGCGCGCCACTTCGATACCCCATTTGAGGCGCTCTCGATCAGCACCAAGCGAGAACGAGATCGCGTCGGCATGACGTGCGGCCGCAGCAATCACTTTGGGCCCCGTGCAGGCCGCTTCGATCGCCGGCTTGGCGAATTCGTTCGGCAGGTATGTCAACCTGCTTCCCTCGGGCGCGTGGTTAAGTGCCAGCTTGTCAAACCCTCGGATCTTTTCCGGCAGAAAATCCGCAGCCGTTTCGAGTGGGACGCTTTTGCCTTGAAGATAGGCTTGCAGCGTCGCCAACGACTTTTCAAACAGCGACACCGAGATCGGAGACGCGCCCACATGCGCCAGCGCCGAATCGCCTCGCCCGATGCCCAGCATCATTCGGCCCTTGGACAGCATTTGCAAGCCTGCGGTGGCTGCCGCCAGGGCCGAGGGGTGTCTCGTTACCGGATTGCTGGTTCCGGTGCCGAGTTGCAGCCGCGTGGTGGCGGCGGCGCACCCTGCCAGGGTGACGAAGGCATCAGAACGAAAACATTGGCTGTCGACCAGAGAGCCGCCGTGCCAGCCATCGGCTTCGAGGCGACAGGCCCAATCGACGATCCCCGCCACGCCCTTATCAGCAGGCTGAACAAGGTTGCTCCAATATTCAATTTCACGGGCCATGATGCGTCCTCAGCAAGTAGACGTCCAGATAATGAGGCTTTGGCGTGCTCGACAAGGTGAATTCGGATGGTCTCCAAACCATTACATACAAGTTTGAAGATTACCCGGCGTGTCCGAAAGCTGGAATGGCTTTAGAGTCCATGAGGAGAAACCCCTCCGACTTCAGTCGGATGCTGGCTTCAGCCCCTCCGCATGATCCTACCGGCCTCAGCCGGTCAGTCATTCAGCCCCGATTCGACGGGAAAGCCGATAGTCCTGGGGAATCCCGCATCCCATCTCTTGAACGCCGCGCGCCAGATCAAGGGAGCAGTTCAGGGCATTGTCGCGACATCAAAGGTTGCCACGAAACTTGACGGTGTACGACCCGGGCCCGGTAAAAGGCCATCAGCCGTCTCAGCCAAGGTGTGCAGTCAATGTCGCGGACGCTGCTCGCCGATGGCTTGATCCCGCTAGGACAAGTCGCCCGGCATCCTGATTGTGGCCGCGCAGCGTTCAGCACCTGATTGACGCTATTCGTCTTTGGCCAGGGCAGCCTGTTGCCGAACATAATGCTGCAAAGCCTGGAGATCGTGGGCTTTAAGCTCATCAAATTCTGGCATGCCCAGCCCCTTTGCCGCGCCTTGCCGAACGATTTGATCGAAGACATCCATGTCGGGCACGATTGCCGACTTGCGAAGGTCGGGGCCGGTGCCGCCCGCGATCGCGCCTGGCCCATGACAGGCCATGCATTTGCGACCGAAGATCGTAGCCCCTTCTAGCGCCAATGCGGCGTCGATCTTGAAGTCCGGCGTACGCAGAATAGGCTCCACCTCCTTTTTGTAGGGCGGTAAAGTTTCCCGGCCTCCCAAAACAAAGGTCAATACCCGACGCTGCTGCTGGCGATAATCCCAACCTAGACGAGCTGAATCGGGCCCCATGCCTCCCGCAATCGCGCCAAATCCGGTCAGCACGGTAAGGTACTGTCGGCCGTTCACACGATAGGCGATCGGCGCTGCCAAAATTCCGTTCTGGGCATTGAAGCGCCACAGCACTTTGCCCGTATCGGCGGCATAAGCCACGAGATAGCCTTCGGCATTGCCCTGGAATACCAGATTTCCTGCCGTCGCCAGGACCCCGCCGTTGAAGAGACCGCGCTGCGGGATGGACCAGGCGGGCCTTTGCGTCACCGGGTTCCACGCCTTCAGCGCGCTTGCATACTCTGGTCCAGCAGGGAAAGGCGCGGTGATGGGGTTTCGTTTGTATCCCGAATCCAGGACCATGTTCGGTTGGCGCTGCCACGACTTCGCGTCGATGCCCGTTCGATCGTAAGACATCCCTCGTTCCGTGGTCGGCAGATAGAGCAGCCCCGTTTGTGGACTGAAAGCCTGCGCCATCCAGTTATGGCCGCCGGCCGATCCGGGCTGGATCCTGCCTTTGCCATCCGGGAAACGGGCTTCGGGATTCTCGACAGGCCGACCTGTCTGCAAGTCAATGCTTTTGGCCCAGTTTACGGTCGTATATGGCTCGGCGGAGATAAGCTTGCCGGAATCACGATCCAGAACGTAAAAGAAGCCATTCTTCGGAGCATGCATCAATATCCGACGGCTTTTGCCATCGATATTGACGGTCGCCAGGGTCATATCCATCGTCGAATTAAAATCCCAGCTTTCTCCGGGATTGGTTTGATAATGCCAGACATATTTTCCGGTATTCGCGTCCAGGGCGACAACGGAAGACAGGAATAGATTGTCGCCGCCACCCGGACTGCGAAGCTCCTGGTTCCACGGCGCGCCATTGCCCGTGCCGACGTAAATCCTGTCCAATTCGGCGTCATAGGTAAAGGCATTCCAGGCAGTTCCGCCGCCGCCGCGCTTCCACCATTCGCCGCGCCATGTCTTTGCGGCCATGCGCTGTGCGTCGTCTTCAAAACCTTTCGCCGGATCGCCCGGGACAGTGTAGAAACGCCAGAGACGCGCGCCGGTATCCGCATTATAGGCCGTGACATAGCCGCGAACATTTCCGGTGTCAGCGCCGCCGTGACCTATGATGACCTTGCCACGGAACACGCGGGGCGCGCCGCTGATAAAGCGGCCGTCATTTGGTCCTTCGGTGGTATCCTGTGACCAGAGCAGCTTGCCACTACTTGCACTGACTGCGAATAACTTTCCATCGAGTGTCGATGCGATAATCTTTCCATTCCAGTACGCGATCCCACGGGGCCCCCAACTGGCTCGCTGTTTCTCGCCGATCTCGTCTGTGACATGAGGATCATAGATCCACAACTCTTTGCCGGTCGTGGCGTCTACGGCAGATATTACGCTATATCCTATAGTATAATAAAGTATGCCGCCAACTTCTAGCGGTTGCGTGAACGTTACATTCGACACGGGAAGGTCTATTTTCCAGGCAAGGCCAAGCGTAGCAACGTTGCCGCCGTTTATTTCCGTTAAAGGACTATAATGTTGCTCATCATATGTCCTGCCAAATGCTGGCCAGTCGTCGCCATCCGTGCCCGACATGATTATGTCGTTGTTGTTGCCACCAGCAATATTGGAGGTATTCTCGCACGATACCAAAGAAATAAAACCGAGCGAGGCTATAAAGCCGCGTAGAAGGCAAGAGGAAAGTTTGCAGGTTGCAAGCATGCCTACAGTCCGATCCATTTTTGAGGCCAAGCACAACGACGACGAGAAGGCAGCGTTTTCGTCAACTGGGGTTGGCCGCCCGGCCCAGTATCGCAGGGAAAATCGACGGGTCATTCACGTTATTGATTCAATTTGACGAAGACTGACTTGGTTTCGAGAAACGCTTCAAGGCCTTGTTCATCGATCTCGCGACCCCATCCGGATTCCTTGTAACCACCAAACGGCATCGTTGGGTGCAGATGTCCGTAGCAATTCACCCAGACGGTTCCGGTCTTCAGTTGCCCCGCGACCAGATGGGCCGTGTTCACATTTGTTGTAAACACCCCGCCGGCCAGACCATATCGCGTGTCGTTCGCTGCCTCGACGACCTCGTCGATACTGTCGAACGACTTGACGACCAGTACCGGGCCAAAAATCTCTTCACGATATATTCCGCTGTCGGCGGGAGGATCGAGAAATATGGTGGGTTCGACGAAGTAGCCGTCGCCATCGCGACGGCCGCCGCCGGTTACCAGCTTGGCACCGTCTGTCCGCCCTTGCTCGATGTAACCGGTTACCCGCTCAAGCTGCCGTTGGGAGACCAATGGCCCCATTTGCGTCTCCGGATCGAATCCGCTGCCGAGCCTGATCTTGCCGGCGATATCGCTGAGGCCCTCCAGAACGGTATCGAGGGCTCGGCGCTGAACGAACAAGCGGGATCCGGCTAGGCAAGCCTGCCCCGCATTCATGAAAATGGCGTGCGCGGCCCCGGGAATGGCGACGGTCATATCGGCATCGTCGAATATGATGTTTGCGGATTTTCCGCCCAGTTCCAAGGTGATCCGCTTGAGGTTGTCGGCGCAGGATCGAACGATCTGCTTTCCCACGGCGGTCGAGCCCGTGAAGGAAATCTTGTCTACATCGGGATGATCGACCAGTGCCTGGCCAGCATCCCCGAAGCCGTGAACGACATTCACGACGCCGGGTGGCACGCCCGCTTCCAGGGCCAGTTCGCCAAGAAGCAAAGCCGTGAGCGGAGTCGCTTCTGCGGGTTTCACGATGCACGTGCATCCTGCGGCCAGAGCGGTGGAAACCTTACCAAGGAACGATGCCATCGGAGCGTTCCACGGCAGGATCAAGCCGACCACCCCGACCGGCTCCTTTGCGGTATAGGCATGCATCTCGGAGCCGTTTCCCGAAATCGCGGCCGAAGCGTTCTTGCCGTAAATGCGCGAGCTCAAGGCGGCTGCCGAGCGGACGCGAGCCGCAGACGCGGCTGCCAGCGCATTGGCCATGGCCAGCGGCATTCCGTTGTTCAGAATGTCCAGATGGGCGAGTTCCTCGGCATGAACTTCGACGAGATCAGCCAGCCGCAACAGAATCCGAGATCGTGCCTCGGCGGTCAATCCTCGCCACCGTCGGTTCTCGAAGGCCCGGCGTGCGGCCGAGACCGCCAGATCTACGTCCGCGCTCGCGCCATGCGCCACTGATGCGATTGGCTTGCCGGTCGCCGGATCGTGTACCTCGTAAGTCTTGCCGGAAGACGCAGCCTGCAATTCTCCGTCAATAAGCAAGAGTTGAGGCAGGTTCAGGCGGTTTAAAACCGATGAAAGGGGCTTCACTGCCGTCATCTATACTATCTCTTTTAATTATTGTCTCCACGGACTGAATAGTGCGGTGGATGCCACGGAACAATGCCGGCCGATGCTTTGCTCGAATGATTGTTTAATTATTACAAATGCGATCAATGCGCGAGCGTTGGGGATATTTGCTGATATGAAATCGAAGGTGGTTTGGTGGCATCTGGCGCCGTGACCAGATTCCGCGCTGGCGAAGGCTGGTTGCGATCCTTCCCCCGGCGGATCGCATCTTGGCGGCCCGCTGGAGGGGGGATCCGGCAAGCTGGCAATTCCCCTCAGCAGGGACGGCCGGCTGGCGCGCCTGGCGCGAACCGGCTTCTACCGGCCCACGAAGTTTCCGGGCCGCCGCTCGATCACGGCGCGAACGCCTTCCCGGAAGTCTTCGGTTTCCATCAAGGCGATCTGATGCTCAAGCTCGTGAGCCAAGCGATCGACCACGCGGGTCGCCATGCCCATGCGGAGTGTCCTGCGGGTGTCGCGAAGAGCCAGCGGCGCGTTTTCGGCAATTTCCCGTGCGAAGGCCAAAGTTCGGCTCGCGAGTTCCACCAATGGGTGTACCTCGTCCACCAGGCCCCACCGCAAGGCCTCTGCCCCGTCGATCCGTCGCCCGGTCAGCAGCATGATTGCCGCGCGTTGCTTCCCGATCAGTTCAGGCAAAGTCGAGGTGATGGCAAATCCGGGGTGAAAGGCCAGCTTCACGAAGTTCGCCACAAAGCGGGCCTCCGGCGCCGCGATGCGGAAGTCCGCTACCAGGGCCAGGCCCAGGCCCGCCCCGACGGCCGGCCCCTGCACGGCGGCGATGATCGGCGTCTCGCAGTCGAACAGGCGTCCTCCCGCCCCGTAGAGTGCCGTCATCTCCGTCCGCCGTTCATCGGCTGAGCGCTGCTGATTGAGGTCGGCGCCCGCGCAAAAGCTCTTGCCCTCGCTCTGCAGCACGATGGCGCGAATGAGTGGGTCGGCGTCGAATGCCTTCACGCGCTCGGCAAGCTCGGTGATGATGCTCGACGACACGAAGTTGTGCGGCGCGCCGGTCAGTGTGACTATGCCGACATGGCCATCGGTGGTCGCGACGACGCTCATCGGCGGAGGCCCAACAGGTCGCGCGCAACCACCCACTTGTGGATTTCGGTCGGACCGTCGTAAATCCGCATGGTACGCAGGCGCCCGCTCATCATCTGAAGCGGCATTTCCTTGGTCATTCCCATGGCTCCGAACGTCTGCATTGCCCGGTCGACCACTTCGTAAGCCATTTCCGTGGCATACCATTTGACCATCGAGATCTCGGAGCGCACGTCGCGGCCTTCATCGAGTTTCCACGCGCAGTCGTAGATCATAAGCCGAGCCGCATGTATCCGCGTCGCTGCCTCGGCAACCCAGAACTGGATCGCCTGCCGATCAGCGAGTGCAGCGCCAAACGTCTTTCGCTGGGGGGCGAATTCAAGGATCATGTCGAGCGCACGCTGGGCCATGCCGACCGACCAGGAAGCCATCTCCACACGGCGTGTGCTGAGCCTCACCTGCATCGGACTGAAGCCGCCGCCCTCGGCACCCAACAATTTCCAACCGGGCACCCGGCAGTCGTCAAGCTCCACCTCGTAAGACACCTGACCGCCGATCATCGGTATCCGGCGGGTGACATTGAAGCCTGGAGCATCGCGATCAACCAGGAACGCCGACATGCCGCCGCGCGCGCCTTTCTCGCGATCGGTGACAGCCATCACGATCGTGAAGTCCGCCTCGGCCGCCCGGGTGATCCAGATCTTGCGGCCGTTCAGAAGCCAATCGTCGCCGTCCCGGTCCGCACGGGTCGTCATTCCCGCAGGGTCGGAACCTGCTCCCGGTTCGGAAATGCCGATGGCCGAAATCGTCTCGCCGCGAACGTAAGGCTCAAGGTAGGCGGCGCGCTGCTGGTCGTTGACCGCCGCCATGAGCATCCGTAGGTTCGGGCTGTCGGGCGGAAGGGTGTAGGGCGTGATCGAGTGGGCCAATGCCTCGTTCACGGCCACCATGGCGACATAAGGCAAGTCGGTCCCGCCGACTGATTCGGGTGCGTCCAGGCCCCACAGACCCATGGCCCGGCTGGCCTCATCGAGGCGCTGCAACTCTTCAGGCGTAAGTTTGAGCTCACCGGTGTTGGCCTCGCGGTCCAGCAGCGCCGGTTCCAATGGAAGCAGTTCGTCGCGCACGAATCGACGGACGAGGTCGACAAGCATGCTGTGTTCTTCTGCGAGGTCGAAATTCATTAAGTCTCTCCAGGATCGCTTCGCTACCAGCGGGACACCAACGTGAACGATGCCACGTCCAGGAAAGGCCCGACTGTCATTAACGGACTACTACAGGAGGGAAGAGACGCAGGCGAGAAATAGCCGCGCGAAAACACAAGGGTAATAAGACAGGCTTGGGCGTTTCTAGATCGTGACACAGCCGAAGCCCAGCCATATCAAATGTCATGCTTTGTGCATCCCAATGAGTGGTGAGTGAGAGCCGGACGTGGTTTTCAAGGAGAGGTGTAATGGGAGAGCCCCGATCAGGTGGTGCGCTTTCGGATCTGAAGATAGTTGATCTTACGCAAATGCTAGCGGGCCCATTCGCTACAATGATGCTGGCTGATCATGGTGCCGAGGTCATAAAGATAGAAAGTATTGAAGGCGAGCTGGCGCGGCATGCCCAGCCATGCAGGCCGGAAGATATAGAACATGTATTTCCGGGTTATTTCGTAAGCGTGAACCGGAACAAGCGTTCCGTCGCGCTCAATCTGAAATCGGATGCCTCGTGCGAAATCGTCAGGAAGCTGGCGGCTAACGCCGATGTGGTGGTCGAAAACTTCCGCTCTGGTGTCATGGACCGTCTCGGTCTGTCGTTCGACGTCTTGCGGGAAGACAATCCAAAGCTCGTCTATGCCTCAATCCGGGGCTTTGGCGACACTGTGGGTGGCAGCAGCCCCCTGCAGGACTGGCCAGCCTTTGACGTCGTGGCTCAGGCGATGGGCGGCATGATGGGGATCACCGGCCCCGAAGAGAATATGCCGACGAAGGTCGGGCCAGGGGTGGGTGATACGATCCCGGCAATGCACTGTGCCTTCGGTATTCTCGCGGCCGTCCATCATGCACGGAAAACAGGTCGCGGCCAGTACGTGGACATCAGTATGCTGGACTCTGTTCTTGCGGTCTGCGAGCGGATTATTCACCAGTACTCAATCCAAGGCTACGTGGCCGGTCCTGAGGGTAACCACCATCCGGTCGGAACCCCGTTCGGATTGTTCCCCGCTTCCGATGGCTGGATCGCGATCGGCGCCCACAAGGATGATTTCTGGCGACGCCTTTGCAAGGCTCTCGACGTTCCGGAACTGGCGGATCGAGAGGGATTCGTGACGACGGCCCAGCGTGCGGTGAACAAAAAGGCCGTGCAGGACGCCATATCGGAAGTCACCAAGAAGTATAGCAAGGCGGAACTCACCAAGCGATTGGGCGCCATTGTTCCCTATGGGCCGGTACTCAACTCGGCAGAAATCATGGAGCACCCCCATTTCCGTGCTCGCAACATGATCGTCCCCATCGATTATCCCGGCATTGACAAGCCGATAGAAACCGTTGGCGTGCCGGTGAAGTTGAGTGAGACGCCGGGCGGTATCCATCGGCGTGCTCCGCGTCACGGTGAACACACGGCCGAAGTCTTGCGGGAACTCGGCATGGATGACGGCGCAATTCGTGATTTGGCTGAGAGGGGGGCGATTGCCATGCCACCCGCCGACTGGATCCAGGTCGCTGAAACGAAAAAGGCTTCGCGCGAAGCATTGCAGAAGGAAACTGCCAAGTGAATGAACGTCCGCAACGTCTGCGCCGGTGTCAGCTATCCGTTCCTGGGATCAGCGAGAAGATGTTGGCGAAAGCGGCAGCTTCCGGGGTCGACCATGTCTTTTGCGACTTTGAAGATGCGGTCGCTCCGTCGCAGAAAGACCAGGCCAGAAAGAATGTGATCAACGCCCTGAACACGCTGGACTGGGGCAGGACGGTTCGATGCGTGCGTATCAACGACGTGCGTACCGAATGGTGCTATGAAGACGTTATCCAGCTCGTGGAAGGCGCAGGGAATAACATCGACACGATCATGCTGCCCAAGGCGCTGGAAGCCGGCGACATTCGCTTTCTCGACCTGCTGCTAGGCCAGATGGAGAAATCGCTGAAGCTTGAGCGCCGCATCGGGATTGAGGTCCTCATCGAGGAAGTCGAAGGGTTGCAAAACGTGGAAGAGATTGCAACCGCCAGCGACCGGCTGGAGTGCCTTATATTCGGCATGGGCGACTACAGCGCGTCTCAGGGTATGAAAGTCAAGGATATCGGCGCGACCGAGGGCTATCCGGGCGACATGTTCCATTACGCACGGTTTCGGATCGCCATGGCCGCTCGCGCTGCAAAGCTCGATCCGGTCGACGGGCCATACGGCCGTTTCACTGATCCCGAAGGCCTCCGTCGCGAGGCAAGGCGGGCATTGCAGCTCGGCATGGTCGGCAAGTGGGCGATTCACCCCAACCAGATCGCTCTGGTGACCGAGATTTTCTCGCCCGACGCCGACGAGATCGCGTGGGCGCGTAAGGTGGAAGAGAAGTTTGACGAGGCCATGGCGGCCGGACTGGGCTCCATTTCCGTCGACGGCAGAATGGTCGACGTTGCATCGATCCGGGTTGTGCGCAACATATTGCGCAAGGCCGATGCGATGGGCCTGTGACGGGGTACGGCTTTGAAGTTTTTTGCTCGTCCGGAATGAGTTCGACGAAACTTTTCAGGTACAGTTTTGAGAACAGCAGGGAAGTATATCATGGTTGAGACTCTAAACCACTTCATCGCGGGCAGGCTGGAACAGTCCGAATCCGGCGACTTCGTGGACAATCTTAGCCCTGCAACCGGCGCGGTGATCGGCCGTGTCGCCAACGGCACGAGCGCTGACGTCGACAGGGCCGTCCAGGCGGCTATCGCGGCGCTCCCGGGTTGGCGCGATCAGAAGCCGATCGCGCGGGGTCGAGTGATGCTGGAGATCGCCCGGAACATCCGGTCGCGGATTGCGGAACTTGCGGCGGCGGAAGTCGCTGACACCGGCATGCCGGAGGCGCAGGCCGCAGGCCAAATGGAGACTGCGGCTGCATACTTCGAGTTCTACGGTGGACTGGTCAACGTGCTGCACGGTGATACGATTGACCTAGGTCCATCGTATCACTCCTATACCCGCCGTGAACCCTTTGGTGTGGTGGGCGTCATTCTCCCATGGAATGCTCCCGTAAACCAGGCCGCGCGCGCTATCGCCCCGGCGCTTGCCGCAGGGAACACGGTGGTGGCAAAGCCGTCTGAGGAAACTTCAACCTCTGCCATTCGGCTGGCGCAGCTCGCAGTCGAAAGCGGCCTTCCGGCTGGTGTGCTGAACGTGGTGCTTGGCGTCGGCGCGCGGGTGGGAGCAGCTGTCGTCGAGCATCCCAAGGTCCGGAAAGTATCGTTCACCGGCAGCGTGCGTGCAGGTCGGGAAGTCGGTAAGATCGCTGCTGAACGCATCATTCCGCTCACCCTCGAACTAGGCGGAAAGTCGCCGAACATCGTCTTTGACGATGCCGATCTGGCAACCGCCGTTCCCAGCACTTTGCGTGGATTTGCAGGCAACGCCGGGCAGATCTGCGTCGCCGGCACGAGGCTTCTCGTGCAGAAATCGATCAAGGACGAATTCCTGGCGAAGCTGAAGGCGGCGGCAGAGGCCTTGAAGTTGGGACCGGTTGCCGACGCATTTTTCGGCCCGATGATCACGCGCGCCCAGTATGACAAGGTTCTGGGCTATTTTGAAATTGCGCAGCAAGAGGGAGCCAAGCTGGTGACCGGGGGCAAGGCGCTTTCGGGCGATGGTATAGGCGATGGCTGGTATGTACCGCCGACGATCTACGAAGTCCGGCCAGAGATGCGGACCGCCAGCGAGGAAATCTTCGGGCCGGTCCTCTCGGTTATCCCGTTTGACGACGAGGAGGACGCGATCCGGATCGCCAACGCTACGGAATACGGCCTAGCTGCGGGAATCCACACACAGAATTTGAGCAGAGCCCATCGGGTCGCGGCTCGTCTCGAAGCTGGCCAGGTCTATATCAACGAATATCTTGCGGGGGGCATCGAGACCCCGTTCGGGGGGTTCAAGCAAAGCGGCTACGGGCGCGAAAAGGGCATCGAGGCACTTCATCATTATACCCAGCTGAAATGCGTCACGGTGCGGCTCTAGCGCGCCCACTTGGAAATCCAGCCGCGCAAGAGACATAAAAGGTGGCGTCCTAACGAAAGCTGGGCCCATATCAATTGGAGTCCAAAATGACCGAAGATGTGCGTGCGAGAGCGAAGTTAGTGCTCAAGGGCCGAATATTCGACGATTTTCAAGTGGGCCAGATATTCCATCACCATTGGGGCCGCACGATATCGGAGGCGGACACGCTGTTTTTTTCCACGCTCATCCTGGCGTTCAATCCGCTCTACCTAAACCGTTCCTTCGCAATCGAGCATGGCCATCCCGACATCGTTGTGAATCCGCAGCTCGTCTTCAACACAATTTTGGGAATGAGCGTTGAAGATTGCAGCGAGATAGGCGGCCCGTTTCTCGGCGTTTACGATCTTACCTATGATCGGCCGGTTTATCCTGGCACCACCCTGGTGGCACGCAGCGAGACTGTGGAGGTTCGAACCTCAGAGAGCAACCCGGCCAACGGCATCGTTACATGGCGGACGGAAGGTTTCGATCAGGACGACAACCGGGTGATCGGTTTTCGCCGATCAAATCTGGTTCGCAAGAAGCGGATGGACATATGAAAATGGAAGCGCTTACTGGAAGTGACAACTACTTCGAAGATTTCGAAGTGGGGGCTGCGCTTCGTCATGCCCGGGGCAAGACGGTTACGAACCTTGAGAATGTGCTATTTACCAACATGGTTCTCAACACGGCGCAGGGCCATTTCAACGAGCATCTGGTAGCGATCAGGGGAACGGGTCACATCGTCGTCTATGGCGGTGTTACCTTCTCCTTGATCCTTGGCCTTTCGACGCAGGACTGCTGCGAGAACGCTCTGGCTGAGTTGGGTCTCGATAATGTTCAACTCAAGAAGCCGGTCACACATGGCGACACCCTTTATGCCTATTCGGAAGTGCTGGAGAAGAGCGATAGTGATCGCGAAGATGCCGGCGTCGTCCGTTTCTGCCACTATGGCTACAACCAGCGTGACGAACTGGTGGTCCAAGTTGAGCGCACGGCATTGATCAAACGCCGAACTCATTGGGTTAAGGCTTCGCCTGGGTGATTTGGCCTGACAGCATGATTGAGTTAGGCTCAGGACTCATTGATCAGAGCCAGAAGATGACGGTGGCGGCGAGAGCGATGGCTGAGAAGAAGGCCGTAGGGCACCGATCGTAGCGGGTGGCGACGCGGCGCCAGTCCTTGAGGCGACCGAACATGATTTCGATGCGGTTGCGGCGTTTGTAGCGACGCTTGTCGTATTTGATGGGATCGAGACGGGATTTCCGTCCAGGAATGCAGGGCTTGATCCCCTTTTGCTGAAGGGCTTCCCTGAACCAGTCGGCGTCATAGCCGCGGTCTCCCAGCAGCCATTGCGCCTTGGGAAGGTCGTCGAGTAGCGCAGCAGCACCGGTATAATCGCTGATCTGGCCTGCGGTCATGAAGAAGCTGAGTGGACGACCGTTGGCATCGGTGACGGCATGAAGCTTGGTGTTCATGCCTCCTTTGGTGCGGCCGATCAGCCGCCCGAGATCCCCTTTTTTACCCGCAGGCTCGATGCCGTGCGGTGCGCCTTCAAGTAGGTCGCATCGATCATGACCGTCTTCGGATCGGCGCCCTCGGCCGCCAGCCCTTCCATCATGCGGAGGAAGACACCCATCTCGCCCCATCGCTTCCATCGGTTGTAGAGCGTCTTGTGCGGGCCATAGTCCTTCGGCGCATCACGCCAGCGCGACCCGTTGCGATTGACGAAGATGATCCCGCTCAGCACCCGCCGATCATCAACTCGTGGCTTGCCGTGGCTCTTGGGAAAATACGGTCGGAGCCGCGCCATCTGCTCGTCCGTCAGCCAGTACAGGTCGCTCATGTTCAGTCTCCTTGCGGAGCCTGAATCAGATCATGCCTCTCGGATCAATGGGGCCTGAGCCTAGTACAGTGGCCACGCCGCTGTTCTGGAAAAAAGTGAATTCAACCTGGCGTCGGGGGGCGGCGAGCTGTACCCGATGCCTTGGATCATCCCCAAATGAGGATCGGGCCCGACGGGCGGGCTCGCTGGCGTGCGTGGCGGGCGCGCCGACGGCGGTATAGCCCGACATCTCAGCTTGCCCGAATCCAGTCAGTATCGATTCCCTTTGGGGCCGCAGGTGGCCAGCTATCTCAACCGTAATATGTCTCGAACAGTGGGCTGTGAGAGAGACGTAATGGCAATGCGATGTTATAAAAATGTCTCGGCTTGGTTCTGAAAGTCCTGATTGAGGCGCCTTCGTAATTGCGCGAAAATCACAAGCGCTAATAATAATATATATGGAATTATAAAAAGCAAAATTTCGATCGAACGAAAAATATACGTCCATAGAGGAACGATCGGGAGGGTGATTAAATGAAAAAAATGCCTTCAAGTGTTATAATCGCGGGTCTATTCGCCTCGGTCTCCTTCCCGGTCTTGGCGCAAACTGAACCACGCGACGAGGGTGCGAGCGATATTGGAGCGATCGTGGTCACCGCCCAGCGCCGTCAGCAAAACCTGCAGGACGTACCGCTCGCCGTTACGGCGATAAGTTCGGATGCGCTGGTGCGTGCCGGGGCGCCTGACACTCAGCAGTTGGTTAAGCTGACGCCGAGCCTGACGATGACGCAGACCAACATTTCGGTAACGCCATTCATTCGTGGCATTGGCACGGCTCAGGGTACGGTGGGTACGGATGCCGCCGTGGCAACTTATGTCGATGGCGTATACATCCAATCGGCCCAGGCGGCGCTGTTCAACTTCAACAACATCGAACGTGTTGAAGTCTTGCGCGGCCCTCAAGGTACGCTCTTTGGGCGCAACACCACGGGCGGTCTCATCCAGGTCGTCACCAAAGACCCTTCGCACATCACCGCGGTGGACATCAGCACCAGCTATCAAAACTTCGACACGATCATCGGTAATCTTTACGCTACCGGCGGGCTCAGCAGGGATTTCGCTATGAGTATTGCTCTGGCGGGACGCAAGCAGGGGCGCGGTTACGGCCGCAACACTTTCCTCAACGAGGACATCGACCGGCAGAATTTTTGGGCCGGGCGGACTGAGCTTCAGTACGAGGCGGGCGGGCTTACGGTCAATCTGGCGGGCGACTACCAGCACTCAGATGGCGGGATTGGCTTGAACAGGCAGCCGATTCCGGGCACCAATTTCTTCACTGGCAGCCCTGGGTCCTTGAGAGCGCGTGAGACCCAGAGCAACGTCTCGGCCGGACACAGTCTGTACCAGTGGGGCGCAACGCTAGACGCGAGCGTTGATCTTTCCACCTCTGTCAGTCTTCACAATCTTTTGGCCTATCGCAAAACCGCATCGAGTTACCTGTATGATCAGGACGCGTCTTCAGTCGCCGTTGCGGACGTGGATATCTACCAGTTCGATCAGAGCCTGCAGCAGGAACTATTCATTGCGGCGGATTTGGGTGCGCTAAGCCTGACTTCGGGACTGTTCTACTACTGGACGCTGGGCGGGGCCGATCCCATCCAGACATCATCCGCGGTACGCGCAAGTCTCAACCTGCGCCGCTTCTCGCGCATTACTACCAAAGCGTACGCCGCCTACACGCAGGGGACGTATGCGCTTGGCGATGCGACTAACCTGACTGTGGGTTTTCGTTACACGCATGAAGATAGAACCAGCGATGGCTACGTAACTGACCTAACAGGGGAAATTATTGCTGCTGCCAGCCTGACCGAGCCCGTCAAGAAATCGACGGGAAAATTGACTTGGCGTTTTGCGCTCGATCACAAGTTCGGGGATGACATTCTCATATATGCGTCAATGAACAGGGGGTATCGAGGCGGCAGTTTTAACGGTGCAACCCCCACTCAACCTGTACTCAAGCCAGAAGTGCTGGACTCATACGAAGCGGGTATCAAGACCGAACTGTTTGACAAGCAGGTCTCGTTCAATATTGCCGGATATCTCTACAACTATGACAATTTGGCGGTAAACCAGGTCGTCGCGGGATCTATAATTGCCGTCAATGCCGCTAAGGCGAAGGCCCGGGGGCTGGAGATGGAGCTAGATGTTGCTCCGCGTATTTCTTACGGAAAGCTTAGGATACATTCCTCAGTCGGATATGCTTGGGGAGAGTATTCGTCATTTCCGGATGGACCAATCTCGATCCCCAATCCGTTCACTTCGACGCCGGCGGGTCTGACTTGTTTCAGCGGTAGCGCCGTTATCACCAGTTCGACGGCAACTGGCGGAAATACAACATGTACCGGTGATCTTTCAGGTAACAGACTTGTTCGGATGCCGAAATGGACTGCGACCCTGGGGGCTGAGTATAGTTTCCGGGCGGCAGGGGGTGAGGTTACTCTCAGCGGAGATTATTACCATTCAAGCAGCTTCTTCTTCGAACCGGCTAATAGACTTACACAACCCGCCTATTCTTTGATCAGCGCGCAAATTTCGTTTCAACCGGAAGGAAGTCCATTGCGGCTTCGGATCTTCGGGTCGAACCTCGAAAATACGACTTATTTGTCGCAGGGTAGCGAACAGTCGCTGGGAGACCTTGTCTCCTATGGGACGCCCCGTACCTATGGTGTGGGTGCCGATATTAGTTTCTGAGGCTATGAATTCAGTCGATGACAGGGTGATGGAGATTGTTATGCAGTATAGTGTTGTCGTCCGAGGGGGAACGGTTATCGATGGAACTGGCGGCGACCGTTTCGTCGCTGATATTGGCATCTCGGATGGCCGGATAGCGAAGATCGGAGACATTCCCGAGCGTGGTACGCGGGAGATCGACGCAACCGGATTGATCGTCGCACCCGGCGTGGTCGATCTGCATACGCATTATGACGCGCAGCTCCACTGGGATCCCTATTGCACCGCGTCGGGCTGGCACGGGACGACCAGCGTCATGCTCGGCAATTGCGGCTTCGGCTTCGCGCCGGTCCGTCCGGGCGACAGCGATCGCTACATGCTGATGATGGAGAATACCGAGCAGGTTCCCTATGATGCGATGAAGCGGACAATGCCCTGGACCTGGGAGACATTTCCTGAATGGCTCGATCACCTGCGCCAGCTTCCCAAGGGGGTGAATGTCGCCACCTATCTGCCGATGAACGCGCTGCTGTCCTATGTGATCGGCGCGGACGAGGCGAAAAAGCGGGCCGCGACCGACGCGGAACGGGCGGAGATGCGCCGCATCCTGAACGAGGCGATGGACGCGGGCGCGTGCGGCTTTTCCTTCTCGTTCCTAGGGGCCGAGGGCAACAGCCACGTCGACTACGACCAGACTCCGATGCCGACCGATGTCATGGACCCGCAGGAGGCGTACATCCTGGCCGACGTGCTTCGTGAGCGCGGCGAAGGGGCCATCCAGATTATTGTCGAGTTTCCCAATGTTGCCGGTGCGCGCCGCGATGTGGTTGAGGAACTGGCCCACCGCAGCGGTCGCCCGGTATTTCACAATATCATTGTCGCAGGGACCGATCTCGAGGTGCAGCGGGAGGTGATGGACTGGATCGACAAGGCCAATGCCCGAGGACTGGATATCTGGTCGCAGGGCTTTACGTTCCGCAAGCCACTGGATATCGACCCACTCAATTACAACAACTGGGATAGCGCGCCGATCTTCCGCGAGCTCTCGGCAGCCCACAGCCGGGAGGACAAGATTGCGTTGGTCAGAAGCGCCGACTTCCGAAATCGTTTCGAATCAACATACGGGCCCGATACCTTATCTAGCAGGCGTTCGTTAGAGCGTTTCATTTTGATGCATTCAGGCCCTGCGTCGCGCTTCGAGCCTTTTGAGGGCAAATATCTCCCCGAAATCGCGGACGAGCTCGGTCGGACAGTCGCTCAGGTGTTTCTCGACATTCTCGATGATAGCGGCTTCGACTGCATGTTCTCCAATCCTTTGACAGGACTGGATGACGGCGTAAGCGTGGCGGAAGTCACCCGGCATCCTAAGGTTCTTCCGGGTCTGTCCGATGGCGGGGCGCACAGCAAGCACGGCAACGGCGGCTTCTGGTCAACCGATATGATTGTGTTGCTGACGCGGGAAACCAACCAGATGTCTTTGGAACATCTGCACGCGGCACTGAGCGCTCGCAACGCGCGTGCCGCAGGTTTCATCGATCGCGGTATGCTCAAGGTCGGCTGCTATGCCGACATCATGATCTACGACCATGCGACGCTGCATTATGAACCTCAGTTGCCCTATGAGCGGGTCTTCGATCTTCCGGGCGGAGACTGGCGCAAGGTAAAGCGCGCCGTCGGTATTCGGTTCGTTCTCGTCAACGGCGAAGTCACTATGGTGGATGGAGTTGAGACGGGTGCCACACCGGGGCTTTTGCTTACGGTGAGCTGAGTATCACGCCTGTCGGCATTCAGATGCCACAGAATAAGTTTCAATTCATCTGAATCAGGAGATGGTATGAGCGGTAGATCAATAGCCGAATTGGCAAAATCCGGTAAACTAAGCCTCAAGGACTCCGAGATCGTAAAGTGCCCCTATGCGGCATACGACTATCTTCTCGAAGAGGCGCCCGTGTATTACGATGCGGGTGGCGATTTCTATGTTGTCACGCGGTATGATGATTTGCGCGCTGCGTTGAAAGATACCACCCTGTTCAACAGCGACGGCGCGTCCGCCAAGCATCGTGCAAGCGTCAATCCAGAGCGAAATAAAAAGATCGAGGAGCTTTTCGAGGAGAAAGGGTGGCCGCGTGAACGCCCGATTGGGAACTATGAGGGCGCAGAGCATAGAGATAGACGGGTAATTTTCGAGTCCTTCCTTCGCGCAAGCAAGGCGCGGGAATATGATGACGTGATTGAAAACATCGCGAACTCTCTGGTCGATAGTTTTGTCGACGACGGACATGCGGAAATCGTTTCGCAATTTTCCGAATTGCTCTCGATCAAGACTATTTGCCACCTTCTAAATGCTCCCGATGACGCAATCCCTATCGTGAAGCGCTCCATGGACGCCATGCTTGCCAACATCGGCGGTATCATGACGGATGAGGAAGCATTCGAAAACGCGCGACGCGAGATAGAGGCGCAGCGCTACTTTAAGGCCATGATAGACCGGTTGCGCGAAACCCCAGAAGATACTCTGCTGAGCGCGTTGGTTAACGCAAAGCTCCCAAGCGGTGAAATGACAGACGCGCAACTCTTGCGGCACGTCATGCTGGACATGTTCATGGCTGGTGCGGAAACATCGGCGAAGGCCATCACTAGCGGGGTCCTCATCCTGGCTCGCAACCCCGAACTGCGCGCTGAAATTGCGGCGGACATCGATGGAAAACTACAACCGTTCATCGAGGAGGTGCTTCGTTTGGAAGGCCCTGCGTCCCAAGCGACGCGAATCGCTGTCAAGGATGTGGAACTGCATGGCGTTGCGATTCCCAAGGGCTCAATGGTGATATTTCGTCTTGCCGCCGCCAATCGCGACGCCCGGAAGTTCGGCTGCCCGGCAGATTTGGATATAACGCGCAAGAACGCTGCTCAACATCTCTCATTTGGGTCCGGCCCCCATGCCTGCGTCGGGGCGCCGTTGGCGAGGCGCGAGCTTTGGTATGGTTTCAAGGCTCTGTTCGAGCGGATCGAGGATATCGCGCTCGCTCCCGATGCAACGATAAACTATATTCCGAATATGGTGTTTCGCGGCATCGATGCTCTCAGGATTACCTTCCAGCCAAGAGCGGATCGGCCGAAGGCCAAGTAGAGTACACGGATAGAGTGGCAGGCGGACGGTGTCCGTCTGCCTGGGAAATTTTTCTATTAGCAGAAGGATTGTTCGTGATCGAGACAGTGTTGCACGGCGATGTTTTCGAGATCGTGTTAGACAACCCGCCTGTGAACGCCTTGGGTCACGGTCTTCGACGCGACCTTGCAGCGGCGTTGCGCACGGCGAGTGCCGACGATGCGGTCAGGGCGATCGCCATTCGCGGTGCGGGAAAGCTGTTTTGTGGCGGCGCGGACATAGCCGAGCTCGGGAAAGTGCGGGGCGAGTCGCTGTTGTCCGAACTGATCAATGAGATCGAATCCAGCGTGAAGCCGGTTATTGCGGCCATTCACGGTCTAGCCCTTGGTGGTGGTCTGGAGATTGCGCTTGGGTGTCATTATCGGATCGCGGTGGCGAAAGCTAAGCTGGGTCTGCCCGAGGTGACCTTGGGCATCTTGCCGGGTGCGGGCGGCACTCAGCGCCTGCCGCGACTGGTCGGCGTCGAGGCGGCCCTCGACATGATCGTCTCGGGCTCTCCCGTCTCGGCCTTGCGAGCCGCCGAGATCGGGCTGGTGGACGAAGTGGTCGATGATGACGCGGACCTCGTCGCGTCGGCAATTGCCTTCGCGCGGAGCGTGAGCGGCGTGCGGCGCACGCGCGAGCGGCCAGCCACGGCTGAAGAGGGCGTGTTCGACCGCTTTGAGGCGCGGAACGCGCGCAAGATCAACGGACTCGACGCTCCCCGGGCCTGTATCGCGGCAGTAAGGGCCGCGACCGAGCTTCCGTTCGAGCAGGGCGTCGCCTGCGAAAGGGCGCTCTTTGGCGAGCTTGTGGAAGGGGATCAGTCCAAGGCGCTGCGTCACGCATTCTTCGCGGAGCGTGCCGCCGCCAAGATCGAAGGTCTGCCCGAGGATGTTGCGCTCCGGCCTGTACGCAGGGTCGGGGTGATCGGTGCCGGCACGATGGGCGGCGGCATCGCGATGAACTTCCTGTCGGCCGGCATCGCGGTGACCATCGTCGAGATGGGACAGGCCACGCTCGACCGCGGAGTGGGGGGCGTGCGCGGAAACTATGAGGCCAGCGCCGCTAAGGGTCGGCTGAAGCCGGAACAGGTCGAGGCCGCGATGGGCCTGCTGAGGCCGACGCTCGTCTTCGACGAGTTGGCCGATTGCGACCTGGTGATCGAGGCCGTGTACGAGAACATGGACGTGAAGAAGGAAATCTTCGCGCGCCTCGACAGGGTGACGAAGCCGGGCGCCATGCTCGCTTCCAACACCTCCTACCTCGACATCGACGAGATCGCGTCGGTCACCGGCCGCCCGCAGGACGTGTTCGGACTGCACTTCTTCTCCCCCGCCAATGTCATGAAACTGGTGGAAGTCGTGCGCGGCGCCCAGACCGCGCCCGACGTCCTCGCCACCGCGATGAACCTAGCACGTAAAATCGGCAAGGTGCCCGTCGTCGCCGGCGTCTGCCACGGCTTCATCGGAAACCGGATGATGACGCCGCGCAAAGTCGAATCCTTCAAGCTCCTGGAAGAAGGCGCCACGCCCGAACAGATCGACCGCGTTCACACAGCGTTCGGCATGCCAATGGGGCCGTTCCAGATGATGGACCTCGCCGGGTGTGACATCGGCTGGCACCGTGATCCAGAGCGGGTCACCACTATCTTGGAAGCCTTGTGCGCGAAAGGTCGGTGGGGGCAAAAAAGCGGCGGCGGATTCTACGACTATGACGAGAAGCGCAGGGCGTCACCGTCACCAGTGGCGCAAGCGATCATCGCTGAGTTTCGTAAAAAGGCCGGGATCGCTTCGCGCGAAATAGCTGACGAGGAAATCGTTGTCCGCACGCTCTATACGATAGTCAACGAGGGTGCGGTTCTGCTCGACGACGGCTATGCCCAACGTGCATCTGACATCGATATAGTGGGTCTCTACGGATACGGATGGCCTCGGCGCACAGGTGGCCCCATGTTCTGGGCTGAACAGATCGGATTTCGAACTCTCGTCGATGGTCTGGAGAAATATCGCTGCAGGCTTGGTCCTGGATACGAAATATCTCGCCTGATCAAGTACTCGGATACCCATGGGATGTCGCTCGACGATGCGCGTTTGAGCCAGCTCGATAGAAATTAACGACTTGAGGCCAATTCCTCCATTTTGTTTAAGGATCTCAGATGGATACAAGGTTTTCCTCTGACGACGAGAAATTCCGTTTGGAGGTTAGAGCATTTTTGCGGGCGAAGCTGCCGACGAAAATCTCTGATAAGATCCTGAACTGGAAGCGTCTCTCAAAGAAAGAGATGGAGGAGTGGCACGCCACTCTTCACGAACGGGGTTGGCTCGCGCCCCATTGGCCTGTTGAATATGGCGGACCCGGATGGAGTGTCAGTCAGAGCGCGATCTTTGATGAAGAGGCGTCTCTGGCCCACGCCCCTCGTCTGCGTTCGATGGGTGTGGCAATGCTCGGGCCTGTCCTTATCAAGTTTGGATCCGAAGCGCAGAAGCAGCACTGGCTGCCGCGCATCCTCGATGGTTCGGACTGGTGGTGCCAGGGATATTCAGAACCCGGTGCGGGATCCGATCTTGCGAGCCTTAAGTGCTCGGCTGTCCGGGATGGTGACCATTATGTGGTAAATGGTCAGAAGACCTGGGCGACCCTGGCCCAGCACGCCAACATGATCTTCTGCCTTGTCAGGACCTCCAGCGAGGCGCGCAAGCAGGAGGGGATTTCGTTTCTTCTTATCGACATGAATACGCCGGGGGTAGAGGTTCGGCCAATACACCTCCTAAATGGCGAAAATGAAGTGAATGAAGTGTTTTTCACGGACGTCAGGGTCCCGGTCGAAAACCTCGTGGGCGAGGAAAACAAAGGCTGGACTTACGCGAAATATCTACTGACTTTCGAGCGAACCGGCATTGCGGGTCTTGGGGAGGCCACCGCCGCCTTCCTTAACCTCAAGCATATCGCGGCCAACGAGACTAAAAATGGTCGCCCGCTAGCGGAGGATGTTTTCTTTGGGGCAAGAATGGCGCGGCTCGAGATCGATCTTGCCAACATGAAGACCACCAATCTGCGTGTTCTCGCCGCGACCGGCAAGGGGGCCATGCCGGTGGCCGAGAGCTCGATGTTGAAGATTCGAGGCACGGAGATCCGGCAGGAGATCACCAGTCTGGCGCGGCGTGCCGTTGGCCCGTATGCGCAGCCATTCATCGCCGAAGTTTTTGAGGATGGATATAATGGAGCACCCGTGGGGCCGGATTACGCCGCTCCTGTTTCCCCTCAATATTTCAACAATCGCAAATTGACGATCTACGGGGGATCAAGCGAAATCCAGCGCGAGATCATCACCAAAGCGATCCTGGGACTTTAACGTATGGATTTTTCCCACCCGAACGAGCGGCAGATGATGGCGGACAGTCTGGGCCGCTATTTGTCGCACCGCTATCCTATCGAGGAACGTCATCGGATTAGCCAGTCTGCCAAGGGCTGGTCGCCGCAGCACTGGGCGGCGCTGGCTGAAATGGGGGTGATCGGCGCCTTGTTCGACGAAAACGCCAGCGGTTTCGGGGGAGACGCCTTCGACATCGGTGTGGTCTTCGAACGATTGGGTCAAGCTCTGGTCGTGGAGCCCTTTCTCGGGACCTTGCTGGCGGGACGTGTTCTTGCGCTTGCAGGGGGGCAAGGCGAGCGTCTTGAGGAGATCATAGCCGGCAAAAAGATTATCAGCTTCGCGTCCGAGGAGCCGACGACCCGATTTGATCTCTCTGCCATTTCAGCACAAGCCAAATCGAGGGACGGTGCCTGGACCGTGACGGGCATCAAAGCCGTTGTCCCGCATTTGGAAGCTGCAGACATCATTGTTGTTTCGGCACGGATCTCCGGTTCGGCTGGCGACGAGAGTGGCATAGGTCTATTCTTGGTCGCCAGCGATGCGGTCGGTGTTACGCTTCGCGGATATCCGCTGATCGACGGTGGGCGAGCGGGTGAGTTGACCCTCCAAGAGGCTCCCGCAATTCTTTTGGCAAATGACGCTCTGTCGATCCTCGAATTTGCCACGGCAGGCGGAATCCTCGCCCTGTGCTGGGAAGCCATCGGCATCATGGATAGGCTGAAGAACGATACACTCGAGTATTTGCGGACGCGCAAGCAGTTTGGGGTGCCGATCGGGAAATTCCAAGCCCTCCAGCATCGCATGGTGACGGTCGCACTCGAGATTGAGCAGGCTCGGTCGTCCGCTATCAATGCTGCCGTCGCCTTTGGTGACGATCGGGCCAGCCGCGAGCGCGCAATGTCGGCTGCCAAGTTCACCGTCGGCAGGGTCGGGACGCTGGTGGCAGAAGAAGCCATTCAGATGCATGGCGGCATCGGAATGACCTGGGAACTGCCATTGTCGCACTACGCCAAACGCCTGACGATGATCGGTCATCAGTTTGGTGATGAAGACTATCATCTCGAACGGTTCATGAATTTTGAGCGGCTGCACCTGACTGAGGCGTAGATGTCCAAACGGCAATTTCGGCCGCACGCACCCCGCGGTGCGCCTCGCGGGGACGGTCGTCGTCAGGTGCCGGTTTCCTGGACTGGGACCTGACCTGCTCCCCCGGCAGTCCCTCGATCATAACGAGAGTCTTGGGGTTGATGCGCTGCTACCCAACCTTGGACCGCTCGGGTCTGGAGTTTTCCGCCTGGTGCGCTGCTACCCAACCTTGGACCGCTCGGGTCTGGAGTTTTCCGCCTGGTCCGGGTCCGGAGGGCTGGTGTCCCCGGTCGGGTTTGCCAGCATGATCGGGGGGATATTCCCGATCGCGCTGTGCGGTCGCTCTTCGTTGTAGTGTCTACGCCAGCGGTCCAACTTTTCGCAAGCGTCTTCCAGCGACAAGAACCAGTGCGTGTTCACGCATTCGCTGCGCAGCTTGCTGTTGAACGCTTCGATGAAGGCATTGTCCGTCGGCTTGCCAGGCCGCGAGAAGTCGAGCGTCACACCCCTTTGGTAAGCCCATAGATCCATGTCCCGCGAGACGAACTCGCTGCCGTTGTCCACCCTGATGGTCTTCGGATAGCCCATCTTCCGGCAGGTCCGATCGAGCGTGGCTACGACGTCCTCTCCGCGGTAGCTGAACCGTGCGTCGATCACCGGCGAGAACCGGCTGAACGTGTCGACCACCGTCAGGATCCGCAGCTTGCGTCCCGTCGCCAGTTGATCATGGACGAAGTCCATGGCCCACACATCGTTGTGCCGGACTGCCGGAGCGCGATCTTCTCGCAGCTTGGCCTTCACTCGACGCTTGGGAGTCTTGTTGCGCAGCTGCAGTCCTAACTCCCTATAAAGCCTATAGACCTTTTTGGCGTTCACGACCCAGCCTTCCCGGCGAAGTATGTAGTACACGCGGCGATAACCATAGCGGACGTGCGTCTCGCAGATGGCCTTGATCCGCTTCTTGATCGCGGCCGGATCGGTGCGACGGGACTTGTAGTGGTAGCTCGAGGTGTCGAACGGCAGGACCTTGCAAGCCCTCCGGATCGACACGCCCCAGTCCGCCAGCATCCCGCCGACCAGCTCGCGCTTCCGATCCGGCCTCAGAGCTTTCGGCGGACAATATCCTGCAGCATCTCCCGGTCGAGCGTCAGGTCCGCCACGATCTTCTTGAGGCGGCCATTCTCCTCCTCCAGCTCGCGCAGCCGCCGCATCTCCGTGGGCAGCAGCCCCGCGTACTTCTTCTTCCAGTTGAAGTACGTCGCCTGGCTGATCCCTGCCTTGCGGCAGACCTCCGCCACTGGTGTACCTTCCTCGCCCTGCTTGATGACGAACGCCTTCTGCGCGTCCGTAAACTTCGATGCCTTCATGCCACGCCTCCTTGCCCAGCCAAGGAAATCTGAGGCCGAAAACTCTAGCTCAAAACGATCCAGCTTTCAGGTGGCAGAGCATTGAATATTCCGGCACACTCGCCTGCGGTTGTAGGATCGCTGCGTGGCTGGCGACAGGTTGCGCAGGCTCATGTCGTCGATCATACGACGACGCAGCGGGCTCACCGCTGCCGTGGCATCAATCATGGGACGGCCTCCTGGTTGAGGGTTGGTCCAGCAACCAAACCTTCTCATCAGGAGGCCATTCCGGCCAAGACCAGAGCCTCTCCCGCGTCAGCGGGTTAGTTCAATGGCCGTGCCCCGCCGCGTGGTGTAACAGCGTCATTGCTGGGGCTTGAGGTGCAGGGAGCGTAGCGACCGGAGCCTCAAGGCCCAGCAATGACATGGCTCCTGTCTTGGCGGCCATGATCAAGACGATCTTTGCCCAGGAGACCTCTCAGGAGGCCCATAAGCAGCTGGAAAACATGCTTTGACGTATCCATGCCAATTCGGATAATTTGTTCCACGGACGGTCTCCTCGTTTGAGATTACAACAACCTCATTCTGGCACATCGCGATGCCGTACGGAGGCCGTCCACCCCAACAACCTGCATTGATCACGACCCACTCGCCCATTTGCGGCGTCCGATCGTCATGATGCGCCACGGCTGATCGACGAGCCTGTTCCAGGCTTCGCAGCAAAGGTCGATGATGTTGTCGTGGGAGGTGAAGATCCGGTTGGACAGCCAGTTGTCGCGCAGGAACTGCCAGATATTTTCCACAGGGTTAAGCTCGGGGCATTTCGGCGGCAGAGGAACGATGCTGATATTCTCGGGCACTTCCAGCTTCCCGGTCATGTGCCACCCCGCTTGATCCATCAGCAGCACACCGTGGGCGCCTGGTTCGATGGCCAGCGATATCTCCGCCAAGTGCAGCGACATGGTCTGGGTATTGCAGAAGGGCAGGACCAGGCCAGCGCCCTTGCCAAGCTCAGGGCAGATAGCGCCGAAGATGTAGGCCGATTTGGTCCTCTGGTCCTTGGGCGCTGAAGGCCGGGTGCCTCGCTGGGCCCAGCGGCGGGTGATCTTGTTTTTCTGCCCGATGCGGGCCTCATCTTGAAACCACACCTCTATAGGCGTGTCGCGCGGGAGAGAGGCTTTGATCTTTGCCAGCTCGGCTGCGAAGCCCCTTTTTTGAAGTCCTCCATCGCATATTCGTTCTGAGCATGGTGACGTGGGCGCGCGGTCAGTTTGACATAGCCCAGCTTCTTCAGCTCCCGTCCCACGGTCGTTTCCGTCAGAGACACGCCGAACTCGTCATGGAGCCAACGCGCCAGGTCAATCAGCCGCCAGCGTACAACCCCATGGATCGCCGGGATCGGGCCGCTCTCAACAACCTCCGCGAGAACCTGGCGCTGGGCATCATTCAACAAGGAGGGCTTGCCCGGCGCCTTACCGTCGAGGAGCCCGTCTGGACCTCGAGCATTGAACCGCACGACCCAGTCCCGCACGATCTGCAGCGTCACTCCGCCGATCCGCGCCGCATCGCTGCGGCTCCTGCCATCATATATTTCCGCTAAGGCCAGGAGCCGGCGCCCCTGATTTGTGCTTTTCGTCGTCCGTGCCAGTCTCCTCAAACCCGCCGCGTCAAAGTCATCTCGCAATCCAATCCCTGCACCCATGGCCATGCCCTCCAACCAGCAGCCATAGAGTCAGAGTTTCGTCGCTTTGGGAATCCCTCTCGTGAGTCAGCATCATCGGAGGTTGGTATAACCTTCTCGCGCCACCTGGAACCCGGCGAAGGACTGGCTGACAGGCATCAATTCGATCCGGTTGAGGTTGATATGGGCAGGCTGGGTGGCGACCCAGAACAGGGCTTCCGCGATATCCTCCGCCGTCATCGGATTGGCTGCGCCGTAAAGCGCGTCGGATGCCGCCTGGCTGCCGGTGCGGACAAGCGTGAATTCGGTCTCTACCATGCCCGGTTCGATCGATGTCACGCGCACGCCGGTGCCGTGCAGGTCCGACCGCAGGCCCAGCGAGAACTGGCTGACGAACGCCTTGGTCCCGCCATAGACGTTGCCGCCCGCATAGGGATAGGTCGCCGCTACCGAACTCAAATTGATGATCGCGCCCTTGCGTTCGATCAGGCGGGGAAGCAGCTTGTGGGTGATAGTGACCAGTCCGGTGACGTTGGTGTCGATCATCTGGCGCCATTGATCGAGATCGGCCTGCTGCGCCGACGCTGTGCCCAACGCCAGCCCGGCATTGTTGATCAGCAGGTCGACATCGGCAAAATCGGCGGGCAGCGCAGCCAGCGCAGCGTCGATGGCCGCTTCGTCGCGCATGTCGAAGCTGATCGCATGCACCTTGTCCGCGCCCAGTTCCGTCACCAGCGCATCCAGCCGTTCGGCCCGGCGTCCGGTGACCACCACCTTCCATCCCGCCGCGACGAACCGCCGCGCCGACGCCGCGCCTATGCCCGCGGTCGCTCCGGTGATCAGCGCCGTTCCTGTCATGCCTTCTTCCATCCTTTCAGCCCAATGGGCCGGGATGTAAGCCTATTTACCGCAATGCCAAGCGCCATTTGTCAGGCAATGGTCACCACCCGCGCGCGGCCCTTCCGGTCGAGCGGCTTCACCACCACCTTGTCGCCCATGCGGTCGAAGGCGATGTCGACCGTTGCCTCCCCCAGGCGCAGCCCATAGAGCGTCAGTTGGTCTATGAAACGGGGCAGGGCAGGTTCGCGCAACGAAATTTCCGCCCCCGCGACATCGAAGCCCAGGCCCAGGCTCGACTGGATCAGCGACAGGGGCGCGGCGGCCGACCAGGCCTGCGGGCTGCATGCGACGGGGTAGAAGGTCGGTCCCTGCGCCCGCCGCCGGGGAAAGCCGCAGAAGAGTTCAGGCAGCCGCATCAGGTCGACATAGGTGGCCGCCGCGAACAGCCCCTCAAATATCTGCGCGGCCTGCGCCCGGTAACCGTAGCGCGAAAAGCCCGCCGCGATCAGCGCATTGTCATGCGGCCAGATGGACCCGTTATGATAGCTCATCGGATTGTAACGCGCCTCGGTAGAGGCGATGGTCCTGACGCCCCATCCGGAAAAGGAGGCGGGCGCCATCAGCGCATGCACCACCATGTCCGCCCGTTCTTCCTTGGCAAGCCCCGTGAACAGCACGTGCCCGGCGTTGGAGGAACGCACGCGGCAGGGCTTTTTCTCCCCATCCAGCGCCAGTACATAGGTGCCGATCCCGGCATCGAAAAAGGCGGCGTCGAACCGCTCCCGCAAATCCTCCGCCCGCATGTGGTAGTTCAGGGTCTTGTCCGGATCGCCCAGCGTGACGAAGATCGCCTCCGCCGCCCTCCAGGCGCCATAGACATAGGCCTGCACTTCCGCGAGCGCGATGGGTCCGCGCGCGATGCTGCCGTCGGCGTGGAAGACGGAATCATGGCTGTCCTTCCAGCCCTGATTGACCAGCCCCTGATCGGTGAAGCGCCCATATTCGACGAAGCCGTCGCCGTCGCGGTCGCCATGTTCGTCTATCCACGTCAAAGCGGCCTGGATGTTCGGCAGGATGGAGGCGATGAAGGCGCTGTCGCCCGTCCGCTCCAGATAGGCGCCCGCCAGCATCACGAACAAGGGCGTGGAATCGATGCTGCCATAATAATGGCGGAAGGGCACTTCGCCCAGTTCCGCCATTTCGCCGTTACGCACCTCATGCAGGATCTTGCCCGGTTCCGCGTCGGCGGCGGCGTCGAACTCGGTTGCCTGATGCGCGGCCAGATAGCCCAGCACGCCCCGGCCGATCGCCGGGTCCGTCCATAGGGTCTCCAATGCGGTGATGATCGCGTCGCGCCCGAACACGGTGCTGAACCAGGGAATGCCCGCATAGGGATAGGGGCCATAGTCGGTGTCGGTCGACAACATGGTGATGTCCGCCACGGACCGCCGCGCCACTTCGTTGAACAGCGGGTTGGAGGATCGCACCGCTGCTCCGCGCGCCCGCGCCTGCTTGAGCGCCTGCATCGATTCCCGCAGCGACTTGAGGAAATATTTGGACAGGGTACCGACAGGCCGATCTTGGGGTTGGCAGCAGATATGCAGATAGAGCGTGCGCCGCTCGCCCGGCGGCACGGTCACCTGGAACCGCGCCTGGCTGTCGGTCAATGCCTGGGGAACAGGCTCAAAGCGCAGCAGCGTCTCGCGCCGCTTGTCGTCCCGCCCGTCATAGCCCAGCAGCACGGCGTCCGCGCCGACCACCGGCTCCCGCAAGGTGCCCCGGCGCAGCCGCGTCATGCCCCGTATCTCGAAAAGGTCCGCGAAATCGGCGGCAAAGCCGATATTCACCTCGACCGTCCGGATTTCAGTGTCGAAATTGCGGATGGTGATCCGTTCATGCACCGCCCCTTCCCACAGGAAACGGGTGCGGCGCAGGTGGATCAGGTCATGCTCCACCGTGATCCGGTCGTCCCCTCCGGTGAAATCGGGATTGGTGAGGTCGCAGGTCAGCATCGCATTGTCGTCGCGCAGCCCGGAACTCAGCAGGATCGGCCTGGTGTCGTTGATGGTAAGGTAGAGATGCGACAAATGCCGCGTGTCGCGGTGATACAGCCCCTCCGGACTGCCCGGTCCGGCTATCGCGTCGCCGCTATGGTCGAAGACGGCGAAACTGTCCCCATGTTTCAGCGTTCGCGGGCGCCGCTCATGCAACGACGCCGTGGCCGGAATGAAGAACTGGGTCTGCGCCTGCGACAGGGCCTGGCCTGGATTGATATTTTCGGGCCTGATATTTTCGGGATTGGCGTTCGGGGCGGAAGGGTTCGGATTTTCCGGCTGCAACTGGCTAGCCATGCCTTCTTCTCCCTTTGCTATCCAACCGCCTGAAGTTCGGCGCCTTCTCCGCGCAATCGGCGCAGCACGGCGGCCTCGGTCCGCGCGCCGGGCAGGTCGTGATAAAGCTGTACATAATCGGCGGCCATCCGTTCTGCCGTGAAACGTGCGTCAAAGGCGGCGCGTACCCTTGCGCGGTCGAGCATGTGCAGATTGCGGACGGCGTCCACGGCATCATCCTCGCTTTCGACGATGAAACCAGACACGCCATGGTCGATCACTTCAGTCACCGATCCGCAGCGGAAGGCGACGACCGGCGTGGCGCAGGCCATGGCCTCTATCATCACCAGCCCAAAGGGTTCGGGCCAGTCGATGGGAAAGAGCAGGGCGCTGGCACGGCCCAGAAATTCGGCCTTCTGCGCTTCGTTGATCTCGCCGATATAGTGGATATTGGGGTAGCGCTCGACCAGCGGGGCGATTTCCTGTTCCCAATAAAGCTGGTCCACCGCATCGATCTTCGCCGCGATGCGCAGCGGCAATCCTGCACGCGCGGCGATGCGGATCGCCCGGTCGGGCCGCTTTTCGGGGGAAATCCGGCCCAGAAAGGCCAGATAGCCGTCGCTGGGACCGGTGCGGGGCTGCAACAGGTCGGCCGGCAGGCCGTGATGGATGGTCCTGGCCCAGTTGACCGGCGGCATCGGCAGGCGCTGATGGTCGGAAATCGACACCAGGCTGTGATCGGGAAAGGCGCGGTAGAAGGCGGGCAGGTCGGGCAAATCCAGCCGTCCGTGCAGCGTCGTCACGGCGCGGCCGATGAAATCCTGCGCCAGCGGCATGTGGATGAGGTCGATGTGGAAATGCAGCGCGTCGAATTCGTCCGCGCGGCGGCGCACCGCGTCCAGCAACATCATATGATAGGGAATGGGATCGCGCACCGCGGGGTTCAGCCGCAGCGCCATCTCCGTCACCGGGACCAGTTCGGCCCGCGTCACCGAATCGCCGCTGGCGAACAGCGTGACTTCATGCCCCTGGCGGACCAGTTCTTCGGTCAGATAGGATACGATACGTTCGGTGCCGCCATACAGGCGCGGCGGCACGCTTTCGGCAAGCGGGGCGATCTGGGCGATTTTCATGGTGGGGCGTTCCTTTCGATGGCCGCGCCCTGACCGATCCCCCGATGATGCAGCGTGCGCCTTTCCTAAAAGCCTGAGAGCCTTGCAAGTTGCATGACGTTCGCCGCTGCATGTCTGTTTTGCCCGATGATGAGCTTGCTCGGCTGCCCGTTGGACTGTCTATGCCTCCCACATCTGGAAAATGCTTGAGCAACAATTTGTAACAATCGGCAAATTTCGGAGACATTCAGTCCGCCTAAACCCCGATCCACCATTTCCAGTTGTTAAGGAGCAGGCCCCCATGTTTCTCATCCTTGCGTCCAGCGCGGCGGCCCTGACCGTCGCAACGCCGATCCACAGCGCTGAAATCACCCATGCATCCAACGCCTATCTGGCGAGTTACAAGACGGAATCGACCGTCCGCCTGCGTGAGGTGGAATCCCGTTTCGCCAATCGTCCGTCGGTGCCGGTGTGCCGCTGGCAGGCCGAATTGGTCGTGAACCGCGACGTCGCCGCGCAAGGCCAAACCCTTGCCGCCGTCGCCAAGCCGATCCACCGCTTCGCCCCGCTGTCGGGCAGCAACGCCGGCAATTGCACCGCCGCCCGCGACCAGATCGAGGCGGAAGTGGCGCGCCATAACCATGCCCGCTCGGCCGAGGCGATCGCCGTCGCGCAGCAGGACCGCGCCGTTCTGGTCAATGAACTGGACGGCATTCACGCGCTGTCCGTGAAAGGCGCCGTGACAGGCGGATGAGTCCACCGCTGATATTGATCGCGGAGGGCCAGCAGGACGTGCGCCATAAAGTGCGCCAATCGCTGGAGGAGAGCGGGTTTCGTGTCCTCACCGCCGCCGCCGCGAACGACATCTGGAATGCGATCGACAACATGGCCGTGGGCGCGGTTGTGCTGGACGCCGCGCTGCGCGGGCCGGACGGCATGGATTTGTGCCGTGACGTCCGGGAACGCAGCAACGTGCCGATCATCCTGGTCGGCGCCAACAGCAGCGAGGTCGATCGTGTGGTCGGGCTGGAACTGGGCGCCGACGATTATATGACGAAGCCCTATTCGATCCGCGAGTTGGCCGCCCGGCTGCGCGCTGTGCTGCGCCGTGGCCGCAACGAGCGCGCATTGGGCCAGCACCGCCCGGCGGAGGCGCGTTTCGACGGCTGGGTGGTCGATTCTTCCCGGCGGGAGGTGATCGATCCCGATGGTGCGCAGGTCGACCTGACCGCCGCCGAATTTTCGCTTCTGCTGGTCCTGCTCGACCATTCGCAGGTGGTGATCGCCCGCCAGCGCCTGATGGAACTGGCCGGGGTGCGCGACACGCCGTCCTCCGACCGCAGCGTTGACGTGCTGGTCAGTCGGCTGCGGCGCAAGCTGAGCCATGGCGGACGGCCCGCGCCCATCGTTACGGTGCGGGGCGGCGGATATATGTTCAGCGCCGTGGTCGACCGGCGCTAGCTTCCTGTCCATCACGGCCAACCGCATGGCCGAACGGGAAAATTTTTCCGGACACATTATTTAACAAAACTGCTGCGCCGCAGCAAAACCGCTTCCCTATCCTTCATCCTCAAGGCCGGTCTTCCCCCTGACCGGCCAACAGACAGAAGGATGCAATGACATGAACGATCTGATCGGTCGCGTCTTCAGCTTCGAAAGCCACGTCTTTCCGAACCAGAGCGCGCTTTACAACCGCCTCGCCAGCGATGGGCAAAGCCCCAAAGCACTGATGATATCCTGCGCGGATTCGCGCATCGTGCCCGAACATATCATGCAGGCCGATCCCGGCGACCTGTTCGTCTGCCGCAATGCCGGCAATATCGTACCGCCGCATGCGACGCAGAATGGCGGCGTCACCTCGACCGTCGAATATGCCGTCATGGTGCTGGGCGTGCGCGACATCATCGTCTGCGGCCACAGCGATTGCGGCGCGATGAAGGCGCTGTCCACCAACGCCGACCTGACGGCGATGCCCAATGTCGCCGCCTGGTTGCGCCACAGCCATGCCGCGCAGAAGGTCTGCCGCGAAAGCTATCCCGACGATCTTTCCGACGCGGACAAGCTGCGCAACATGGCGTTGGAAAATGTCGTGGTGCAGCTTGCCCATCTGCGCACCCATCCCTCGGTCGCGTCGGGCATCGCCCGTGGCGAAATCGCGCTGCACGGCTGGTATGTCGACATCCATGCGGGCCAGGTTCTGGGTCTGGATGGAGAGACGGGTCGCTTCCTGCCGCTGCGCGAAGGCCAGCCGCTGCCCGTGGCGCTGCCCCATGCCCGGCGTCTGGCCGCCGATATCGCCTATGCGCAGGCGGCGGAGTAAGCCGATGCTGAAGGCATTTTCCGGCGGCACGTTCAGCCGCGATTTCACGGCCTCCATCGTCGTCTTCCTGGTGGCCATGCCGCTCTGCATGGGCATTGCCATCGCGTCCGGCGTGCCGCCGGAAAAGGGCCTGATCACCGGCATGATCGGTGGCCTGATCGTCGGTCTGCTGGCAGGATCGCCGTTGCAGGTCAGCGGCCCGGCGGCGGGCCTGGCGGTCATCGTCTTCGAAATCGTGCAGAAACAGGGGCTGTCCGCGCTGGGTCCGATCCTGATCCTGGCGGGCGCCATTCAGGTGGTGGCGGGCCTGTTGCGCGTCGGCGGCTGGTTTCGCGCCATCTCGCCCGCCGTGGTGCACGGCATGCTGGCGGGCATCGGCGTGCTGATCGTCGTCGGCCAGTTCCATGTGCTGTTCGACGACAAGCCGCTCTCCAGCGGCCTTGCCAATCTGATCGCCATGCCGGGTCAGATTTTCGGCCTGTCCAATCAGGATGCGGCTACCGCCTTCGCGGTCGGTCTGGTCACCATCGGCGGCATGCTGGGTTGGGAAAAGCTGCGCCCCGCCTCGATGAAGCTGTTGCCCGGCGCATTGGTGGGCGTGGTTCTGGCGACGCTGGTCGCCTTCTTCCTGGGCCTGCCGGTCGCGCGCGTCGTCGTGCCGGAATCGATCGTCGCCGCCATTTCGCTGCCGGAACAGGGGCTGCTCCAGCAGCTTATGAACCCGACGGTCATCACCACGGCCATCGCCATCGCCTTCATCGCCAGCGCCGAAACGCTGCTGTCGGCGGCGGCTGTCGACCGGATGCATGATGGGGTCCGAACCGACTATAATCGGGAACTGAGCGCCCAGGGCGTGGGCAACCTGCTTTGCGGCGTGGCTGGTGCGCTGCCGATGACGGGCGTGATCGTCCGCAGCTCCGCCAACGTCCAGGCAGGCGCCAAGACGCGGCTGTCGACCGTCCTGCATGGCGCCTGGATATTGGGCTTCGTTGCCCTGTTGCCCTGGTTGCTGCGGGAAATCCCGATGGCGGCGCTGGCGGGCATCCTGGTCGTCACCGGCATCCGTCTGGTCAGCGTTGACCATGTGAAGCATCTCCTCCACCGCTATGGCCCGCTTCCGGCCGTGGTGTGGGCGGCGACGCTGATCTGCGTCGTGGCGACCGACCTGCTGACCGGCGTATTGGTCGGCATCGGCCTGTCGCTGATAGAGCTTCTGCCCCATGCCCGCCGCTTGCGCCTGGGCATGAATGAGGAAGCCCGTGACGATGCGCATGAAGTGGCGCTGCACGGCACCGCCACCTTCCTCAGCCTGCCCAAATTGTCGGCCATGCTGGAATCCGTGCCTGCCGGTCGTCTCGTCATCCTGAATGTGGAGCGCCTTGGCCATATCGACCATACCTGCGCGGAAATGGTCCGCGAATGGGTCGACCGCCGCCGGGGCACGGGCGGGCAGGTCGAGCTGTTCGGTGCCACCGGCCGCATGCGTCATCTCGTCGCCTGACACCCCCCTCGTCACGCGATGAGCGAGCCGCCGCATCACCTTCCAGTGATGCGGCGGCTTTTTAGTTGTGAAGTAGAAACATAATAGAAATATTGAGAATGCTTTAAGAAAATAATCGTGTTGCCGATAGCACAGTGCCGCCATTCCTTTGTGCGTCTGCGAAAAAGCCGTTCCTCAATTCTCCATATCCCCCTAATCTGCTTGCGATCCGCCGGTATCGAGGACGACGAAGAAAAGATCTTCGGACGGAGCGGACGCAGGAAGGAACATTCTTACGTTAAGGGGAATGTTCATGAAATATCAGATTGCCTGTGCCGCGCTTGCGCTGCTTTCCAGCGCTCCGGCTTTCGCTCAGGAAGAGCCAGCAGGCCCCGTCACCGTCACTGGCAGCGTCGGTCTCGTGTCCGATTATCGTTTCCGTGGCGTCTCGCAGAGCGACCGCGGCATGGCCATCCAGGGCGGCATCACCGCTACGCATGAAAGCGGCTTCTATGTCGGCACCTGGGGTTCGAACCTCGGCGGCTGGGGTCGTTTCGGCGGCGCGAACATGGAACTCGATCTGGTTGGCGGTTATTCGGCCTCGCTGGGTGAGGGAACCACGGTCGATATCGGCCTGACCTGGTACATGTATCCGTCGGGCGCCGATGAGACCGACTTCGCCGAGCCCTATGTGAAGCTGTCGCACCAGTTCGGCCCGGTCAAGGGTCTGGTCGGTGTCGCCTATGCTCCCAAGCAGGAAGCGCTTGGCAGGACGTTCAACAGCGCGGCTAGCTATCTCGCCGGCACGCCCGACAATCCAGGCGACAAGGAAGACAATCTCTACGTCTGGGGCGACCTGAACGCCGCCGTTCCCAACACCCCCGTCACGTTGAAGGCCCATGTGGGCTGGTCGAACGGCAATCCGGGTCTGGGCCCCAACGGCACCTCGGTTGCGCCAACCGGCAAATATCTCGACTGGCTGGTCGGCGCCGACCTGGCTATTCCGGGCACGCCGCTGACCGTGGGCGTCGCTTATGTCGACACCGACATCGCCCGTGTCGAGGAAGACTATCTGCGCCCGAACTTCATGGTCAACGATAGCAAGGACATCGGCAAGTCGATCGCGCGCAGCACGGTGGTCTTCTCCCTTTCGGCCGCCTTCTGATGCGATGCATGCCGGGCCTCCATGTGGAGGCCCGGCATGACAAAAATTGCTGTGGCGGGGCGGACGGTTGTCCCGAGCGTGACAAATTGTTGCTAGGGTTGTTGCGTCCTGTTGCAGCCGCGACGTTCGGTTGACCCTCTGCGCGGCGGAACCTATCTCGCTCCTCATGTGCAAAATTCCCTGCTTTCCGGCATGACCGCTCCGACCATCATCCTGGTGGAGGACGACCCGCCGCTGCGCACGCTGACCGCGCGGGCGTTGCAGGAACATGGCTATCAGGTCCGTCCGGCCTCCTCCGGCCCGGAAATGTGGGTGGCCTTCGACGCGGGGCCGGTCGATCTGGTCGTGCTGGATGTCATGCTGCCGGGCACCAACGGCATCGACCTTTGCCGCCAGATCCGGCGCAAGAGCGACGTCCCCATCATCTTCATCAGCGCCAAGGGCAGTGAGACGGACCGCATCGTCGGTCTGGAACTGGGCGCGGACGATTATCTGCCCAAGCCCTTCGGCACCCGCGAGCTGATCGCCCGCATCCGCGCCATATTGCGCCGCGTCGGCGTGGAGCGCGGCCCGGACGAGCATCGGGAGAATGAGGCGCGTTTCGACGGCTGGATCGTCAACTTCCCCCGCCGCGAACTGCGTTCCCCCACCGGCGCGGTCGTCGACCTGACCGGCGCGGAGTTCGACCTGCTCGGCAGCTTCCTCAGCCACCCGCAGCGCGTCATCGCCCGCGAAAGGCTGATCGAACTGTCCCGCACCCGCATGGGCGACAGCAGCGACCGCAGCATCGATGTCCTCGTCAGCCGCCTGCGCCGCAAGTTGACGACGGATGACCGTTCGGCGCCGATCACGACCGTTCGCGGCGTCGGCTATATGTTCAATGCGGAGGTCAGCCGCGCTTGAGACGGCATGTCAGCCTGGTCGGGCAGATCTTCGCGATCCTGCTGCTGACCCTGACGCTGGAATTCGCTGTCGGCATCTTCCTCGACGAGCGGGCCAATCATCTTTCGTTGCAGGATGACGAGGCCCGCCGCCTGGCCGAGCATCTGGTCATCGCCCGCAAACTGTTGATCGAACAGCCGCCGGAACAGCGGCACGCATTGGCGCTGCAACTGACCACCGATCGTTACGACGTGCACTGGACCTCGTCGTCGCCGCCGCCGCCGCCTCTGGCGCCGGGGCTGGAACGGATGCGCCGCCAGATCATCACCTGGGAACCGACGCTGGAACAGTCGGGTCTCTGGCTGAGGCTCGCCTCCCCCGGCCGCGTGTCGGAGATTAATGGCGGCCTCAGGCTGGCGGACGGAAGCTGGCTTTATTTCGGCATGCGACACAGCGGCGGCAAATGGACCTTCGCCATCGGGCGCAAGGGATTGGCGCTGATCCCGGTGCTGGCGTTGCTGATCGCCGGCGGCCTGATGATCCGGCGCACCCTGGCGCCGCTGCGCGACCTGACCAGGGCGACGGAGCGTATTGGCCTGAGCGACGAAGTGGTGGTGGAGGAGAGCGGCTCCAACGACGTCCGCAACCTCATCCGCGCCTTCAACGCGATGCAGACGCGCATCCATCGCCTGATCACCGAACGGACCGAAACGCTGGCGGCGGTTGGCCATGACATGCGGACCCCGCTCGCCCGGTTGCGGCTCAGGCTGGAAAATCTTCCCGAAAACGAGGCGCGGGAGGGGATAGAGGGCGACCTCACCGAAATGGGCGAGATGATCGATTCGCTGCTTGCCTTCCTTGGGGGCGAGAAAAATGGCGAGCCGCCCGTGCGCACCGATCTGGCAGTGCTGGTGGCCACGGTGGTGGACGCCTTTCAGGATCAGGGCAGGAAGGTCGACTATGCCGGGCCGGATCATCTGGAAATGGCGGTGCGTTCGCTCACCCTGCGGCGGGCGATCATCAACCTCATCGAAAACGCCCTGCATTATGGGCGGCGTGCCCGCGTTACGCTTCTGCGCCAGGACCGGGAAGTGCTGATTCGCATCGACGACGACGGCCCCGGCATCCCCCGCGACAAGCTGGATGAGGTGTTGAAGCCCTTTGCCCGGTTGGATGAGGCGCGGCAGCGCAACACACGCGGGCTGGGTCTGGGCCTTGCCATCGTGGCGCGGGCTGTCGAACTGGAGGGCGGGGAACTGACCCTCTCCAACCGGCCGGAGGGCGGATTGCGGGCCGAGATTCGCCTGAATTTGTCGGCCTAGAGCGATTTCCAGTCGGATGGCAGCATCTGACGTTCAAGAAATCGCGGCTCCAGGCTTTTGTACGGGAATCTCCACGGCTGGCATCCAGCCCCGACAAAAGAGAATCTGCCTGCCCCCAAGCAAAACTCATTTACTGCGAAGCGACATGCCGCGCTATGCCGGGCGCCTGTATCGAAAGAGGCGTATATGACGGCAGAAGGCGAAAAGGAAATCGCCCCGGATTATTGGGATATCGACCGGTTGGCGGCGGAATTGGGCGCCGTGCGGCGGCGCTGGAGGCAGGGGCAGGATCATCATGCCGAATATGGCGCGGAGGGTTTTCCCTCCCGCGCCACGCTGACCAAGATCATGGCGGCGCTGTGCGGCGCGCTCTTTCCTCTGCGTCTCGGCCCCAGCTTCGTGCGTCTGCATAATGAGGACGCCTATGTGTACCAGACATTGCAGACGGTGCTGAGCCGCCTCTACGGGCAGATCCGGCTCGAACTGATCTATGCGATGAAGGGTGAACCGATCGAGCAGGTGGATGGGCAAGCGACCCGCATCATCGGCGCTTTCGCGGACAGCCTGCCGGGCTTGCGCGAATTGCTGGACAGCGATGTGGAGGCGGCCTTCCTGGGCGATCCGGCGGCGCGCAGCGTGGACGAGGTGCTGATCTGCTATCCCTCCATGATGGCGATCACCCATCATCGCCTGGCGCACCGGCTCTATCAGTTGGGCGCGCCGCTGGTGGCGCGGATCATCTCCGAAATCGCGCATGGCAGCACCGGGATCGACATCCATCCGGGCGCGAAGATCGGCCACAGCTTCTTCATCGACCATGGCACCGGCGTGGTGATCGGGGAAACCGCGATCGTCGGCGACCGCGTGCGCATCTATCAGGGCGTGACGCTGGGCGCGCGCAGCTTTCCGGCGGATGAGAAGGGCGCGCTGGAAAAGGCGCTGCCGCGCCATCCGATCATCGAGGACGATGTGGTGATCTATGCCGGCGCGACGATATTGGGCCGCATCATCATTGGCAGCCGGTCGGTGATCGGCGGCAATGTCTGGCTGACCGACAGCGTGCCCGCGGACAGCAATGTCCGCCAGGCCAAGGCGCATTATGAAGTCACCAGCCGGGTCGAGGTCTCCGCGCCCCATCGCGTCCACGCGCTGCTGGAGGAGGGACGCGACGGCATAGCGGAGAATATTTGACGGTTTGGCGCACCGTTTCTGCGCAGGCTAGAGCGATTTCCAGTCAGATGGCATCATCTGACGTTTAAGAAATCGCGGTAAAACAAAGGAATAGAGGGGTTTTCGATCTGATTCAATCAGATCGAAAACCCCTCTAGTCGGCGCAGCTATCCCCATCGCCCGCGATCAGATCGAGGCAGCGCCCGTCGATCTGGTCCTTCGGCACCGGCAGTTTGATGAGCGCGGCCAGCGTCGGCAGGATATCGACCGTCTCGACGCCCAGCGGCTGTTCGAAATGGGTGAGGCCCTTGCGCCAGAACAGGATCGGCACGCGGCGGTCGCTATCCCAGGGCGAACCATGGGTTGCCACATAGCCCATCACCGCCGCTTCGGGGATGGACATGACGCGAGGCTTCAGCAGCAGCAGCAGGTCGCCCGACCGCTGCGGATCGAAGCTGGCCCGCGCCTCCTGAATCAACGACCAGCTCTCCGGCGGGCCGGAGGGGGAAGGGGTGGCCGCGATCTCCGCCCTGGTGAAGACGGTCTGCACCTGCGGATGGGCGCGCAGCAGGGCCAGGGTCGCCGTTTCCACCCTGGCGCGCTGTGCCGCCGTCAGGCCACGGTCGAAATACAGGTCGCCCGCCGGGCCATCGCCCCAGATCAGCGTCTTGCCGGTAATGCCGGTCTTTTCCGCGATGGTCACCGACAAAGCCTTGGGCGTCAGCGCCTTGTCGACGCGCTGTTCCATCGGCATGGCGTTCAGGCGATGGCGTTCGGGCAGGTCATGGCCGCCATGGTCGGCGGTCAGCACCACCGCATAGTCCAGCCCGTCCTTGTCCAGCCGGTCGAAAAAGGCACCCAGTTCGCGGTCCAGCCGGTCGACCTGGATGCAGCTTTCCGTTCCCTCCGTGCCGTATGCATGGCCGATATAATCGGTAGCCGACAGGCCGATGGAGATGATGTCGGTCTGCGCCTGCTTGCCCAAGGCCATATTCTCGATGGCGACGGCGGCGAAGGCCAGGGTCATTGCATCCTGCTCCGGCGAGACGCGGAAGGCCTTGTAATCGCCCGCCTCCCGCGCGAAGCGGCCGGTGCCGACGGTAAGGGCGCCCGCCCTGACCGGAAAGTCCTTGGACGCGCATTGCGGCGGCAGTTCGAAGCCGGGATTGCCCTCGGCAAGGCGCTGGGCCATGACCTCATTGACCTTCGCGACCAGCGGCGGCGTCGCCACCCCCTTGTAGCTGACATAGCCTTTCGGCCCGCCCAGCCACCAGACCTGATCGGCGGTCGCCCCGCCCATCATGATGGCGGCGCGATCCTTGCCAGCCACGGACACGACGCGGGTGGCAGGATTGGCGACCTTCATCCGTCCGCCCAGCGTCGGCACCCTCAGATGCACCGGCGAAGCCTGATAATCGGCGCTGCTGGTTCCCGGCTGCGTCTCATCCTCGGCGCAATAGACCAGCTTGTCGGCGCGGGCGGCGCCCAGGTCGAACCAGCTATTGGCGATGATGCCGGTGCGCGACGGGCGGCTGCCGGTCAGGATCGTGCTGTGGCCGGGGCAGGTTTCGGTCGCGGCATGGCTCTGATAGCCGCGTGGGAAGACGATGCCTTGTTCCGTCAGTCGCCTGAGGCCGCCGGTATAATATTGCCGATATTCGCTGAACAGATCGGCGGAAAACTGGTCGACGGAGATGGCGACGATCAGCTTGGGCGGCGTCGAGGGAGCAGAGGCTGCCGGGGATGCAGCCGGTGCCTGGGCGATCACGGGCAGGGGGGTGGCGAGAAGCAGCGCGGCAGCGACTTTTTTCAACATGGAGGGACGATACTTTCTGATGCCTTGACGGCAGAAGCAACGGAACCTAGCCCCCTTGCATTCACCGGAACAGAGGCCCGATGCGGTTTTTTCATGTCCTTCTGATGACAGTCCTGTTGCTGCTCGCGCCAGCCGTGGCGCGGGCGCAGGGCGCATTTGGTCAGGGCACGCCCCATATCGCGGCTGAACTGACTGCCGAAAGCGCGACGCCGCAGCCGGGGAAAGGCACAGCCATCGCCTTTTCCATGACGCCGGAGCCGGGCTGGCACGGCTATTGGGAAAATCCGGGCGACGCGGGTCTGGGCATGACGGTCAAATGGACGCTGCCCAGGGGCGTGACCATCGGCGCGTTGCGCTATCCGGTGCCGGAGACGCTCCTGATCTCCGGCCTGATGAATCATGTCTATGAAGGGCCGTATGGCGTGCTGGCGAACCTGACCGTCGCGCCGGATGTCCCGGCAGGCGCCAAGCTGCCGATCCGCGTTCGCGCCGACTGGCTGGCCTGCACCGACAAGGTCTGCGTTCCCGAAGGCGCCGAACTGACGCTGGACCTGACCGCAGGGGGCGGCGCGATCCTGCCCGGCAGCAGGGCGCAGTTCGACGGCTGGCGAAGCCACCTTCCGCGCCCGTTGGGCAGCGAGGCGAGCTATGCCGTCGTCGATGGCCGCCTGCGCCTGTCCGTGCCGTTTCCGGCGGCGGCGAGCGCCCGCGACGTCCATCTCTTCGCGCTGGCCGACGGCCTGACCCGCTATGCCGCCCCGCAAAGCGTCACGCGCCAGGGCGACCGGCTGCTGATCGAAACCGAAGCCGGGCAGGGCCTGAAATCCGGTCTGGTCCAGGCGGTGCTGCGCACCGGCGGCCATGTCGGCTTCCTGCTGACGGCCAAGCCCGGCGCCGTTCCCGCCGCCCGGTCCGCCACGCTTCAGGCTATGCTGATCGCTCTGGGGGGCGCGCTGCTGGGCGGCCTGCTGCTCAACATCATGCCCTGCGTCTTCCCGATTCTCGGCCTCAAGGCGATGAAGCTCGCCCGTGCAGGCGGCGATGAACGCATCGTCCGCCGGGAGGCGCTGGCCTACAGCCTGGGCATCATCCTCACCTGCCTTGCCCTGGGCGGCCTGCTCCTTGGCCTGCGCGCCGCCGGTACGGCGGTGGGCTGGGCTTTTCAGCTCCAGGACCCGCGCATCATCCTGCTGCTGCTGCTGCTGGTGACGGTGATCACGCTCAACCTTGCCGGGCTGTTCGAACTCAGCGCTTTCGGCGGCGGCGACAGGCTGGCGGGGAAGGGCGGGCTTTCCGGCGCCTTCTGGACCGGCGCGCTGGTCGCCTTCGTCGCCACGCCCTGCACCGGGCCGTTCATGGGCGCGGCCATGGGGGCCGCCCTTGTCCTGCCGCTCGGCGCGGCGCTGGCGATCTTCGCGGGGCTTGGTCTTGGCCTGGCCCTGCCTTTTCTCGCGCTGGCCTATATTCCCGCGCTCCGCACCCGCCTGCCCAAGCCGGGTCCGTGGATGGGCCGCCTTCAGAAAATCCTCGCCATCCCCATGGCATTGACCGCGCTCGGCCTGCTGTGGCTGCTCGGCCAGCAAAGGGGCGTCCCGGCCATCATCCTCGGCCTTGGCGCGGCGCTGATCCTTGCGGTTGTCCTCTGGTGGTTGGGGCGCAGGCAGCGGCACGGCCAGCGCGGCGGGCTGGCGGTGGTTTGCGCAGGGTTCCTCCTCTTCGCCGGAGCCGCAATCCTGCTCCCCACCCATGCGCCCGCCGCAGCGGCTTCGGAAAAGGGCGTGCCCTTCGACGAAGCCCGCCTCGCCAGCCTGCGCGCCGCCAACAAACCGGTCTTCCTCTATTTCACCGCCGACTGGTGCCTCACCTGCAAGGCCAATGAAGCTGCCGCCATCGACCGCAGCGAAACCCGCGCCGTTTTCGAAAAGGCGGGCGTCACCGTAATGGTGGGCGACTGGACCAATGCGGACCCGGCCATCACCCGCTTCCTGGAAGGGCAGGGGCGTTCCGGCGTGCCGCTCTACCTCTGGTACGCGCCGGGCAAGGAGGCGCAGACCTTGCCCCAGCTTCTGACCCCCGCCACGCTGACGGCTCTGGTGCCCTGATGGCCAAGATCCGCGCCGACCAACTGCTCGTGGACAAGGGCCTTGCCGAAAGCCGCGCCCGCGCGCAGGCATTGATCCTCGCCGGTCTCGTCTTCCTGGGGGACCGAAAGATCGACAAGGCCGGTCAGCAGGTCGCCGCCGATGCCGCACTGGAGGTGAAGGGCCGCGACCATCCCTGGGTGTCGCGCGGCGGCATCAAGCTGGCCCATGCGCTGGAGCATTTCCACATCGACGTGACCGGCGCCGTCGCCATCGATGTGGGCAGTTCGACCGGCGGCTTCACCGACGTCCTGCTGACCCATGGCGCGGCGCGGGTCTATGCGGTGGACAGCGGCACCAACCAGCTCGCCTGGAAGCTGCGTTCCGACCCCCGCGTCATCGTCCATGAACAGACCAGCGCCCGCATCCTGAACGCCGATCACATCCCGGAGCCGGTGGACATCATCGTCTGCGACGCCAGTTTCATTGCGCTCGCCAAGGTGCTGGACCGCCCCATGAGCTTCGCCCGCCCCGGCGCCCGCCTGGTCGCCCTCATCAAGCCGCAGTTCGAGGCGGGGCGGGAGGAGGTCGGCAAGGGCGGCGTGGTGCGCGATCCCGTGGTCCATGAACGGGTGTGCAACGAAGCGCGGGACTGGGTGTTGTCCAAGGGATGGCAGGTCGAAGGCATCGCCGCCAGCCCGATCACCGGACCGCAGGGCAATATCGAATTTCTCCTCTCCGCAATATTTGGCGGATAATCCCGTCCTATTCGTTTCGCCGCTATAGTTACCATCCGCGACAAATGCCCAATTGAGTCGCTTGCAAAGGCCGATTAGCCCGATCCCATGCGCACCATCCTGCCTATCCTCCTGATCGCGCTGACCCTTTCCGCCTGTGGCGGTCAAAAGGAAAAGAAAGCGCGTCCGCCAGCACTGGTCGAAGCTGCGCCGATCGCGTCCGAAAGCTTCACCGACAATCTGGACGCCGTCGGCACCGCCTTCGCCAATGAACAGGTGGTGCTGTCCGCCCCGGTGACGGAGCGCATCACCTCCATCAATTTCAGCGACGGGGGCTTTGTCGGCAAGGGGCAGGTGATCGCGACCCTGGCCGTGGGGCAGGAACAGGCGGAACTCGCCGCCGCCCAAGCCCAGGCGTTGCAGGCACAACAGCAATTGAACCGCATTCAGGCGTTGAAAGCGCGCGGCTTCGCGACCGCCGCCAGCCTCGACAGCCAGATCGCGCTGGCCAATGCCGCCCGCGCCAGCGCGCAACAGGCCCGCGCCTCCATCGGTGACCGGGTGATCCGCGCGCCCTTCCCCGGCTGGGTCAGCCTGCGCACCGTATCGCCCGGCGCCATCGTCACCGCCGGCACGCCGATCGCGACGGTCAGCGATATTTCGCGGATCAAGCTGGATTTCACCATTCCCGAAACCCGCCTATCGATGATCCGGGAAGGGCAGGCGATCAAGGCGATCTCCGCCGCCTGGCCCGACCGGCCCTTCACCGGCACGGTCGCCACTATCGATCCGGTGATCGATCCCGCCACCCGCGCCGTCAGGATACGCGCCATCCTGCCCAATCCCGACCGCGCGCTGAAGCCGGGCATGCTGCTGACCGTCAATGTGATCGCCAAGCAGCGCCAGTCGCTGGCCGTGCCGGAACTGGCGGTGGTGGGCGATGGCGAGGAGCGGTTCGTCTTCCTGGTGGAGGGTGGCAAGGCCAAGCGGACCAAGGTCGACACCGGCATTCGCCAGAACGGCCTGGTCGAGATATTGGGCGGGGTGAAGCCGGGCCAGACCGTCGTCACCGACGGCGTCGTCAAGCTGACCGACGGCGTACCCGTGCGCCTGCCGGGCGACAAGCCGGAGGCGAAGAGTGCGAGCGCCGGTCGGGCGGCCGGTTAAGGGAGGCGAACCATGCAGCTTTCGGACCTGTCCGTCCGCCGTCCGGTCTTCGCGGCGGTCGTCGCGGTGCTGCTCTGCATCGTCGGGGTGGTCGGCTATCTCAGCCTGTCCATCCGCGAATATCCCGATACCGACCCGCCGATCGTCTCGGTCGAGACCAGCTATACCGGCGCGGCGGCATCGGTGGTGGAAACCCGTATCACCCAGATCATCGAGGATGGCGTCGCGGGCGTCCAGGGCATCCAGAATATCAATTCGACCTCGCGGGACGGCGTTTCGTCGGTCAACATCGAATTCGACCCGTCGCGGGACATAGATTCCGCAGCCAATGACGTGCGCGACCGCGTCAGCGGCATCGTGGAGGATTTGCCCGAAGACGCGCTGGCTCCGGAAATCCGGAAGGTCGACGCCGATGCGCGGGCGATATTGTTCATCGTCTTCACCAGGGACGGCTGGACCCCGACCCAGATCGCCGACTATCTCGACCGCAATGTGCTGGACCGCTTTTCCGCCATTGACGGCGTCGCCCGCGTCGTCGGCGGCGGCGACGAGCGGCCCTCCACCCGCATCTGGCTGAACGCGGAAAAGCTGGCCGCCTTCGGCATCACGCCCGGCGACATCGAGGTGGCCTTGCGCGCCCAGAATGTGGAACTGCCGGCGGGACGCTTCGAATCGAAGGACCAGAATCAGACGCTGCGTGTCGAGCGCGCCTTTTCCACGCCCGAACAATTTGCCGGGCTGGTCGTCGGGCGCGGCGCGGACGGCTATCAGGTGAAGCTGGGCGATATTGCGCGGATCGAGCAGGGGGCGGAAAACCCCTATACTTCCTTCCGCTCCAACGCCGCCACCGGCGTCGGCGTGGGCATCATCCGCCAGTCGGGCGCCAACACGCTGGACGTCGCGGAAAAGGCGAAGGCGCTGATCGATGAACTGCGCACCACGCTGCCCGAGGGCATGAAGGTCACCATCGGATCGGACGAATCCCTGTTCATCAGCCGCGCCATCGACAATGTCTACGACACGCTGGGCGAAGCGGCCCTGCTGGTGGTGCTGGTCATCTTCCTCTTCCTGGGTTCGATGCGGGCGACGATCATTCCGTCGATCACCGTGCCGATCTGCCTGCTGGCGACCTGCGCCGTCATGTGGCTGCTGGGCCTGTCGATCAACCTGCTGACGCTGCTCGCCTTCGTGCTGGCGATCGGGCTGGTGGTGGACGACGCCATCGTCGTGCTGGAAAATGTCTATCACCGCATAGAGCAGGGGGAAGACCCGCTGGCCGCCGCCTATCTCGGCACGCGGCAGGTGGGTTTCGCCATCATTTCGACCACGCTGGTCGTCTGCGCGGTGTTCGTGCCGGTGATGTTCCTGGCGGGGCAGACGGGCCTGCTGTTCCGCGAACTGGCCATCGCGATGATCGCCGCCATCGCCTTTTCCGGCTTCATTTCGCTCAGCCTGGCGCCGATGCTCTGTTCGAAGCTGCTGCGGCATTCCGAACGGTCCCGGCTGTCGCGTTGGGTGGACGACCGGTTCCAGCGGCTGGAGGCGGCCTATGGACGCCTGCTCGACCGCGTGCTGAGGCGGCCGCTCATTGCCATCGTACCCGTGCTGTTGTTCCTGGCAGGCGCAGGCGCATTGTTCATCACGCTGCCGACCGAACTCGCCCCGGCGGAGGATACCGGCGTCGTCGATGGTCAGGTGACGGCCCCCGAAGGCACCGGCTTCGACCGCATGAAAATCTATATGCAGAGGATCGAGAACGATCTTCAGCCGCTGCGCGACAAAGGCATTCTCCAGGTGCTGAACATGCGCGCGCCTGCGGGCTTCAGCGCCAGCGACGATTTCAACGGCGGCAACATCATCGCCTTCCTGCGTCCGTGGGAGGACCGGACCGTCACCACGGCGGAAGTGGCCGACACGATCAACAAGATCATCGCCAGCCAGCCGGGCGTGCGCGGCAATGTTGCGCCGCGTTCCGGGCTTGGCCGGGGACGTGGCCTGCCAGTCAATCTGGTGCTGGCCGGATCGACCTATGAGGGGCTGGTCGCCGCGCGCGACCGCATCATGGCCGCCGCCGCGACCAATCCGGGCTTCATCAACCTTGATTCCGATTACAAGGAAACCAAGCCGCAGATGCGGATCGAGGTGGATCAGCAGCGGGCGGGCGACCTGGGCGTATCGGCCAACGACATCAGCCAGGCGTTGCAGACACTGCTCGGTTCCCGCCGCGTCACCACTTATGTCGACCGGGGCGAGGAATATCGCGTGCTGGTGCAGGCGGAACGGGAAGGGCGGCAGACCCAGGCGGACCTGGAACGCATCAATGTGCGCAGCCGCACTGGCACCCTGGTGCCCCTGTCCGCCGTCGTCACCGTGCGCGAAGTCGCCGGCCCGCGCCAGCTCAACCGCTATAACAAGCTGCGCGCCATTACCCTGACCGCCGCGCTGGCCCCCGGTTTTTCGCTGGGCGAGGCATTGAATTTCCTGGAGGATCAGGCGCGCCAGTCCCCCGAAGTGCTGGCGCTCGGTTATCGGGGCGAAAGCCAGTCGCTGCGCGAGACCGGCGGGTCAATCTGGCTGGTGTTCGGCCTCACCATCCTGATCGTCTACCTGCTGCTGGCCGCGCAGTTCGAAAGCTTCGTCCATCCCGGCGTCATCATCGCCACGGTTCCGCTGGCGGTCGCGGGCGGCGTGCTGGGCCTGGCGCTGACGGGCGGATCGGTCAATCTCTACAGCCAGATCGGCATCGTCATGCTGGTGGGATTGGCGGCAAAGAACGGCATATTGATCGTGGAATTCGCCAACCAGCTACGCGACGAGGGGCTGGAGATTGGCGACGCCATCCGTCAGGCCGCCGCCCGCCGCCTGCGCCCGATCCTGATGACCTCCATCGCCACGGTCATCGGCGCCGTCCCGCTGGTCGTCCGTGGCGGCGCGGGCGCGGCGGCGCGCCATTCCATCGGCGTGGTGGTGGTGTCCGGCGTCAGCCTGGCGACGCTGATCACGCTGTTCCTGATCCCGATCCTCTATTCGCGGGTTGCAGGACGAACCGTTTCACCGCAAACCGTCAGTCGGCGGCTTGACTCGGCCTTGAAGGATTCGCCTGAAGCCGCCGAGTAAAAGGTGGAGCTTCGTTGCCGATGAACGAGATTGCGTCTCCGGGTCAATTACGTCTCGCCTATGCGCGCTGGGCGCTGGTTACTGTGCCCGCCATTGTTTTCCTTGGCTTTCTTTCGGGAAAGCTCGCCAATAGTGGCTATGGCAATCGCTGGTTCGATGCGCTGGCCAAGCCGGACCTGATGCCGCCCGGCTGGGTCTTCGGCGTTGCCTGGTCCGTGCTTTATGTCCTGATGGCGCTGGCCTTCGCCATCGTGCTCCATGCCCGCGGCGCAAGGGGCAGGGGCGCGGCGATCATCGCCTTCGTCGCGCAATTTGCCCTCAACCTCATCTGGTCGCCGCTTTTCTTCCGCGCGCATCAGGTGGATCAGGCGCTGGTCCTGATCGCCGTCCTGTTCGTCCTCGTCGCCATCACGACCGCGCTTTTCTGGCGCGTCCGCCGGGTCGCGGGTCTTTTGCTGCTGCCCTATCTGTGCTGGCTGGCCTTCGCCTCCTACCTCAATTATGAGATCGGCCGCCTCAATCCGGATGCGGAAAGCCTTGGCAAACCCGCATTCCAGACCCAGATATGATTTTTGGCGCCGGACAGAACGGCGCCGCACGGAAGGACGAAGCATCATGCAGAGCGAAAACCGCTTTTTCGACGACCTTGCCAAGCTGGTGAACGGCGCGGCCGGGACGGTCGCGGGCATGAGCCGCGAATTCGAAACCAATGCCCGCGAAAAGGCCAAGCAGTGGATCGGCGGCATGGATTTCGTCAGCCGCGACGAATTCGATGCGGTCAAGGCGCTGGCCGCCGCCGCCCGCGAAGAGGTGGAATTGCTGAAGGGCCGCCTCGACGCGCTGGAGGGCAAGGCGCCCGAACCGGTGAAGAAGACGGTGCGCGCCAAGCCCAGGGATGAAGAATAAGCGAAATTGTCCACGCTTTTCCATGCCGCCCGCTTTCCTCCAGCGGCAAAAATGCTTTAAGGCGCGCAGATGATGGACAGCGACGAATATGAAAATGGCGGCCAGGAAGCTGCGCCGATCGATATGCTGGCCGCCTTTTTCGAGGCGCATGGCTGGAGCTACGATCAGGTGGGCGAGGACGAAATCGTCGCCAGCACGCAGGGGTCGTGGGCGCAATATGAACTGCGCGGCATCTGGCGCGACGAGGATCAGGTGCTGCAATTGCTTGCCCTGCCCGACATCCGGGTGAACGACGACAAGCGCACCGCCATCTACGAAACGCTGGGCCTGATCAACGAACAGCTCTGGCTTGGCCATTTTGAACTCTGGTCGTCCAGCGGCATCGTGCTGTTCCGTCACGGCGCGCTGCTGGGCGCGGGCGGCACGCTGACGCTCGACCAGGCGCAGATATTGGTCGAAACTGCGATCGACGAATGCGAACGCTTCTACCCGGTGTTCCAGTTCGTCCTCTGGGGCGGCAAGACCCCGGCCGAAGCCCTGTCCGCCAGCCTCATCGAAACGCGCGGCGAAGCCTGAGACTTTTCCCATGACCGATATCTGGCCCGACCATCTCTTCCTTGTCGGCTGCGGCAATATGGCGGGCCAGATGCTGCGGCGATGGCTCGCCTGCGGCCTCGATCCGGCAAAAGTCACCGTGCTGCGCCCAAGCGGCCAGACGGTGGCGGACGGCGTTGCGGTCGTCACCGACTATCCGGCCTCCCTGCCTGCGGACGCCACGATATTGCTTGGCATGAAGCCCTATCAGCTTGGCGAGGTCGCGGCATCGCTCGCGCCGCTCTGCGGGACGGATATCCGCATCCTCTCTATCCTGGCGGGAACGCCGCTCGCCGATCTGCGTGCCGCCCTCCCGGCGGCAGGAGAGATCGTCCGCGCCATGCCCAATCTTCCGGTGGGCATAGGGGAGGGCGTGACCGCGCTCCATGCGGACGCCGCCGTTCCGGCGGCTTCGCGCCAGGCGGTGGAGGCGTTCCTTGCCCCGCTCGGCCTTGCCGAATGGATCGCCGATGAGGGGCAGTTCAACGAAGTCACCGCGCTGTCTGGTTGCGGACCTGCCTTTCTGTTCCGCTTCATCGACGCCTTCGCGCGGGCCGGTGAAGCGCTTGGCCTGCCCGCCGATCAGGCGGCCCGCATGGCGCTTGCCACGGTGCGCGGCTCGGCCAGCATGGCGGCGCTGGCAAGTGAAAGCCCTGCGGTTCTGGCCGACCGCGTCGCCAGCCCCGGCGGCATGACGCGGCAGGGGCTGAACGTCCTCGACGCCGACGACCGTCTGTTGAGGCTGCTCACCGATACGCTGTCCGCCGCCCGCGACCGGGGTGAGGAAATGGCCAGGGGCGGGTAGGGCCGACGGTTCACCTCTCCATGGAAATGCTCTAAAGGGGGCGGCCTTCTTTCCTCCGGAGTTCCCGCCATGCTGTCCCCCGAAATGCCCATTCTTATCCTCACCACTGGCGGGACGATCGACAAGATTTATTTCGATGCGCTGTCGGACTATCAGGTGGGGGAGACGGTGATGGCCAAGCTGCTCGACATCGCCAGAGTCAAGCGGCCCTTCCGCATAGAGGAAGTCACGCGCAAGGACAGCCTGGAACTGGATGACGCCGACCGCGCCCTGATCCGCGACCGCGTAGCCGCCGCGCCGGAAAGCCACATCATCATCACCCATGGCACCGACACGATGACGGAAACGGCCAAGCTGCTTTCAGCCATCCCCGGCAAGACGGTGGTACTGGTGGGCGCGCTGGCCCCGGCACGCTTTGGGGAGAGCGACGCCAGCTTCAATCTGGGCATGGCCTTCGCGACGGTCCAGGCCGCAGGGCCGGGCGTCTACATCACCATGAGCGGGTCCGTCTTCCGCGCCGACAAGGTCGTGAAGGATCGCGCCAAGGGCGCCTTCGTGCCTATCGGGGATTGAGTTCGAGCCTGGCACGGACGTTGATAATATCGTCATCCCAGCTTCCGCTGGGATGACGGAAATGATGTCCGCTCATCACCCCAACCCGACACTGTTTCAGCGCACAGGCGTCCAGATCTGCGTCTTGCAGAAGAACATGATGCAGCCCTGCACCTTCAGCGTGCCGTCGCCGTTGCGGCTGACCTTGCTGTTATAGGTCTTGCCGCTCTCCGGGTCGTAGATCGACCCTTTCCAAAGGCCGCCCGCATCCTCGAACCCGGTGAGCAGCGCCAATCCCGTCAGCGGTTTTCCGCGCAGCGCCGGGTCGGGGTTCTTCATGTCGGTCTGGGGACGGCCGGGGGTGGGCTTCACGATCTTCTCTATCCGTCCGCACAATGTCTTGCCGCAAGGCGATATCTGGACGATGGCCTTGCCCTCGACCGTGGCCCAGCGGCCGGCGATGGGCTGCGCGGCCTCAGCGGGCAGGGCAGCGGACAGGGGCAGGATGAACAGCGCGGCGCGGGCGGCGATGCGGGTGATGGCGACCATGGACCTCTCCGGATTTGCGTCTGGCGGCAAGGGATAAGGCAGGACCGGCGGCTTCGCCAAGGCGGAAAATCAGTGGTTTTTCGCGGATTTCGAAGGGACGCTACGGCAGCGCCCCTGTCGCCCCTCTCAATTTTTAGAAAGCCTTGCTGATCGAGCAGGCCGCCGGACCCAGAATGACGACGAACAGGGTCGGCAGGATGAAGAGAATCAGCGGCACGGTCATGATCGCGGGCAGGCGCGCGGCTTTTTCCTCGGCGCGCATCATGCGTTCATGGCGGAATTCGGCGGACAGCACCCGAAGGGCGGACGCCAGCGGCGTGCCGTATTTCTCGGTCTGGATCATGGTCGTCACGACGCCCTTCACCGCATCCAGCTTGACGCGGTTGGCCAGATTCTCGAACGCCATGCGCCGTTCGGTGAGGAAGCTCAGTTCGATCGCCGTCAGGTGGAATTCGTCGCCCAGTTCCGGATAGGCCTTGCCCAGTTCGCGGGCGACGCGGCTGAAGGCGGCGTCGACGGTCAGGCCCGCCTCGGCGCAGATCACCAGCAGGTCGAGCGCGTCGGGCAGCCCCTTGCGGATCGCGGCGGAACGCTTCTGGACCTTATTGTCGATGAAGATGTCGGGCGCCTTGTAGGACAGCAGCAGTGCTGCGGCAAAGGCCATGAAGCGCTTTGCTCCGCCCCATTCGGGGAAGATGCCCACGGCATAGAGCAGAAGCGCGGCGCCGCCGCCGATCACGATCGGCAGGATCATGCGGCCGAAAATCACCGCGACGGCCCAGTCCTTCGACCGGATGCCGGCTTGCGCCAGCTTGATCTGCGCATCCTTGAGTTGATCGTCCTGCAACACCTTGAGGCTGGACAGCAGCGACCGCATCTGGTCGGTCGCCTGGTTCTTCTTCACCAGCTTGGCGCGGCGGCGGGCGGTGGAGGCGGTGATGCCGGCCTTCAACTGTTCGCGCCGTTCGTTCAGCGCCTTGACGCGCTTCGCCATCGGATCGCGCACGGTCATCACCGCATAGAGCGCGAACAGCATGGCGAGCGTCGCCATGGCGGCTAGCAGCGTACCGAAATCCGTTGCGGTCAGACCGAACAGGGTGCCGGCGGGGACGGGAACATTTTCCATCTTGTCGGCTTCCTCAGATTTCGAAGTTGATCATCTGCGCCATGATGAAGGCGCCGATGCTCATCCAGCACATGCCGCCGATACCGACGACCTGCATGGTCGAAAGGCCGAACAACCCCGCTGGATCGGGCGTGAAGAAGGGCGACATATATTCAAAGTTGATGTAGCAGATCAGGCCGAAGACCGTGAACGGCAGTACGCCGATGATATAGGCCGATGCCTTGGATTCGGATGACATGGCCCGGATCTTGAGCTTCATCTGCGACCGCTGGCGCAGCACGGTGGCAAGGTTGGACAGGGTTTCGGCCAGATTGCCGCCGGTCTCGCGCTGGATCGCCAGGCTGATCACGAAGAATTGGAATTCCGACGTGCCCAGCCGGTCGGCGGTTTCCTGCAACGCCTGGTCCATGGTCTTGCCGATCTTGATCCGCTCCGTGATCAACTTGAATTCCTCGCCCACGGGGCCGGGAACTTCGCTCGACACGACGCCCAGCGTCTCCGCGATGGGAAGGCCGGAGCGCAGGCCGCGGGTCAGCAGTTCCAGCGCATCAGGGAATTTGGAGGTGAACTTCTGCACGCGTTTGTTGATCAGGCGGCTGACCCACATGTGCGGCAGGCCAAGTCCGGCGGCGAGGCCCAGCATCACCGCGAACAGCGGCGGAAAGCCGCGCAGCATCAATATGGCGCAGAGAGCCAGGAAAATGACCGCGCAGGATGTCATATATTGGCTGACCGTCCATTTCTTGCCGGTCATGCGGATGCGCTTGGCCAGATTTTCCGGATTGGGCACCAGCGACACCAGCATGGTCGATTCCGTGCCGGCAGGGCGGTTGGAAATCGCCTTGCGCATGCGCGCTTCCAGGATCGCGTCGGCGGAATCGCTGTGCCGGCCCCGGATCAGCTCCATGCGGCGCTTGCGCGCCTTGTCGGGCGAGGGACCGGCAAAGGCCATGGCGATCAGGCCCAGCATGGTTGCGAGCAGCACCGCTATCAGGATCAAATTGCCGTTCATGTGCCTGCCCGTTCCAAATCCGGTTCCGTCAAAGGAGCCGCGCCGCGTTCAAACGGCGTGACCCGTCCTCTTCATGCCGAAGCCTTGTCCTTGCGGCGCGAGGGGATCATGCTCTTGAGATCGGTGATCCTGCCGAGCAGGGAATCGCCCTTCCTGGTAGAGGATGCGCCGTTTTCCGCCGCATTGCCTTCCTCCGCCGCGCCCAGCACGCTGTCGAGCAGCATGGTGCAGGCAGCGCCGACCTTGCTGCCCTTTGCCGTTTCCGCCAGCGTCTTGCCCAGCTTCGCCGCCTGTGACGCGACCTTGATGTCGAAGGGGATGAGGATGTCGACCTTGCGTTCGATCGACTGTTCGAAATCCTTGCGGCTGATTTCCGGCGATCCCGGATGGACGCGGTTGGCGACCACCAGCACGCGGGACTGCGGCGCGTTGGTCTTCAGCCAGGACAGGATGCGGATCGAATCCCGGGCCGCCGCGAGCGTCAGTTCCGTGACGATCACGGCGACATTCACGTCGCTCATCAGGTGCGGATGCTGGATCAGCATGCCGCGCGGCAGGTCGATGACGCTGCATTCGAAGGCGGCGTGGAACTCCTCCAGCAACTGGTAGAAGGCGCCGCCGTCGGTCAGCATCGGTTGGCTGATCGGCGCTTCGGCCGACAGGATGGCCAGATTGTCGCTGGCGCGGACCATGGCGCGTTCGATGAACAGCCCGTCGATGCGGCTGGGATTTTCGATCGCGTCGGTCAGGCCCCGGCCCGGTTCCAGGTCCATGGCCAGCGCATTGGTGCCGAAATGGACGTCGAGGTCGAGTAGCGCGGTCGGCCGCTGCTTCTTGTCGCTCAGCAGCCAGGCGAGCGAGGTGGCGATGCTGGACGCGCCCACGCCGCCGCGCGTGCCGATGACCGCCGCGGTCATGTGCGGGCGTTCGGGGGCAGCGTCACGGGGGGCGAAGAACACTGCCTGCGCCTGCGCCAGCGCGTCGCGCAACTGGTCGGCGCCGAAGGGTTTCAGCAGATAGTCCTGAATGCCGCTGGCCAGAAGGTCGCGATAGAGGCGCACGTCATTGACCTGGCCCGCCGCGATGACGACCGTGCCGGGTTCGCACACTTCGGCCAGGCTGTTGATGTCGCCCAGCGGATCGCCGCTTTCCGACATGTCGATGAACAGGATTTGGGGCGAAGCGGTGATCGACAGACTCTGCACCGCGTTGCGCATGCCGCCCTTGTTCACCTTTTCGGGCGCCCAGCCCATTTCGGCTGCGACCACGCGCAGCAGGTCGAAGCTGTGATCGTCGCAGACAAAGGCGTGGAAGGGATCGCGCTGGCCCGATGCGCCGGGTTTCCAGGGTGCGTTCATGTCAATTGCCTCCCGACAGGGTCTTGAGGTCGCCGGAGCCGGTCGGCGCCTTTTCGCGATAGGTCGAAATCGCCCGGTTGGACGTGGCGGTGCGCAGGTCGCTGTCGCTGGTCTGGCCGCGCACCAGATCCTCCGGATTGGCGATCATCGCGGCCAGATTGCCGTTCACGCCGCAGCCGAAATTGGTCGATGCGCCCAATTGCTGGTCGGTTTCGGGCTTGTCCGACCAGTTGGGGCAGCCCGGCACGCGGGCGGTGGCGCGGCGCACGATCAGGCGGGCGGCGCCCTGCGGCGCTGTCCCGGCTGCGGCAGAACTGTCCTCACCCACCAGCATGCCGTGGCGGGCGACGACATCGGCTATGCCTTCGCGCAGGGCGGGGCTGTAATAGGCGGCGTCGGTGGCAAGGGCGACCTGATCGCCATAGCCAAGGCCGATCGAAACGAACCAGTCGTCCAACCGGCGCGCTTCCGATGCAGTGAGGCCGCCATCGGGACCGGCCTGCACGTCAAAGGTGAAGGCGGTGTGGCTGACGACCGGCTGATGGATCGACTGCACGCCGCGATTGGCGGTCTGGTCGGTCTGGCAGGCGGCGAGCGGCAACGCCATGAGGGCGAGGGTGCCGAGGCGGACGCCAAAGAGCAAGGGGGTCTTGCGAGACTGGAAAGTCATGTCTTTCGTCCTTCGGATCAGAAGCTGAAGCCCGGCGCGGCGTCCTTCGAACGCTTGCCGGTGTCTCGGGCAGCGACGGGCGGCAACGCGGTCGATGTCTGCGGGCCGGGCGCACGGCTCGGCATGGGCGAGCGGGCGCCGCTGATGCCGTCATGGCCCTGTTCCAGGAACAGGCCCTGACCCTCATTGGCGTTGCGGAACCCATCGGTCGGCAGGCGCACGTCGGATGCGTTGATCGGCTTCACCAGATAGGGGGTGACGACGATGACCAGTTCCGTCTCGTGGCGCTGGAAATTGCGCGACTTGAACAGGCTGCCCAGGATCGGCAGGTTGCCGATGCCGGGAACCTTGCTGATGTTGTTGGCGGTGTCGTTGTTGAGCAGGCCCGCGATCATGAAGGCCTGGCCGGAACCCAGTTCCACCGTGGTTTCGGCGGTGCGGCTCCTCAACGCCGGGACGCTGGAACTGACAGAGAAGTCCAGGCTCGACACGGTCGGGCGGACGCGCAGCGAGATGCGGCCATCGGCCAGCACGGTCGGCGTGAAGGCCAGCTGCACGCCATATTGCTTGAATTCGATGCTGTTGCCCTGCGTCCCGTTGCTGACGGTATAGGGATATTCGCCGCCCGCCAGGAAGCTGGCGGTTTCGCCCGAAAGCGAAGTCAGGTTGGGCTGGGCGAGGGTGGTGGCAAGGCCGCTCGATTCCGCGAGGTCCAGCACGGCGCCGATATCCAGGCCCAGGACGCGCGCGACACCGCCAAGGCTGTAACCGCCGTCTGCGGTGAAGTTGAAAGTTCCCCCTCCGCCGCTGTTGAAGGTGATGGCGTCGCGGGTGCCGCCGCCGATGCCGCCAGCCCACTTGCCGCCGGTAAGGTCTTGCGATTTCCAGTTCATGCCGATCTTGTGGCCGACATCCTTGCTCACTTCGGCAATCTTGACCTGAAGCATGACCTGAAGCGGCGTCGCGGTGCGCAGGCGGCTGACCACCGTCACTTCCTTGCCGACGAACGCCTGGGTCAGCCGTTCCGCCTCCGCCGCGTCTTCCGGCGCGGCGATGGTGCCGGTCAGCAGGACCATGCCGTTCATCTTGTTGACCGCGATTTCCGCGTTCGGCATCGCCAGCTTCAGCATCTGATCGACGCTGGTCAGGTTGTTGCCGACGCGAACCGTGCCGGAAAACAGCACCTTGCCGTTGGTCGCCGTCACGAAAACGGTGGTTTCGCCCGCCTTCTTCGCGATCAGGTAAAGCTGGTTCTGGGAGCGGACATGGACGTCGACCACATCGGGATCGCCGATCACCACGTCCGACATCTTGGCCGGCAGGTTGATGACCTTGCTGCCGCCCACGGAGAGCAGGACCGCATTGTCCTGCGTGGAGGCAGGCGCGGCGTTGAGCGCGCCGGTCGGCGCTGCGGCGGCGGCAATCGCCAGGCCGAACGCTATGGCCGGGCCAAGCAGCGGCCGGGCCGCGCCGGAGTGAATGTTGAACCCCTTCATCTTACTTCCCCCCGACCGGAACGACGGTCACACTGGTTCCGCGCGCGACACGGATCACCGGACCCTGGCCGACAATGGCTCCGATGGCGGGCGTGCCGCCTGCGGCCATATTCTGCAAAGGCTTGGCGGGAACGCTGCTGCGCTGGTAGCGCGAGACGTCGGCGCCGGTGGAATAGGTGCCGCCCCTGTCGACCGGACGGGCCGCCAGGCTGGCCAGAATCTTCTTTTCGGCATTGGGATTGCTGCCGTCGGGCAGGTCCACGTCGCTGCCCGCGATGGCCGCGTCCAGTTCCGAACTATTGTCGGCCAGCGACCGCAGCGAGAGCGAGAGCGAGCCGATGGTCTGCGCCACCGCGATCTTCTCGGCGATCTTGGGCGTCACTTCGATGGTGACGTTGGAATAGGTCTGGACGACCGGCTTGCCGTCGGCGCCCAGTGCGTCCATGCGCTGGTCGGTGGCGAGCACGCGCAGGTTGCGCAGGATGGTTTCGGATACTTTGAGCGGTTCGCCGTCGCCGCCGCCACTGACGCTCTGCGTCAGCATCAGGTCGACGCGGTCGCCCGGGAAGACGAAGCCCGCGACCGAATTCTGCGCCGATACCGGCACGGTCACGGCGCGCATGCCCGGCCCCAGGGCGGCGGCCAGGAAGCCGCGCTCACCCGGCTTGATCACCGAACCCAGGGTCATCGGCTGACCGGCGGAAATCGCTGTGCGGATGACGCTGCCCACCAGCTTCTGCGGATCGGACTGGCCCTTCAGATAATAGGCCTGTTCGATGAGATCCTTGGGCCAGGGCTGGAAGCGGAAGCTTTCCGCGTCCAGGATGGTGCCCACCGGCAGCGCCTTGGTCGCGACCAGCACATGGGGCTGATCCGCCTCGACGGGCATGGACGATGCGCTCGCCTGCGGTGCGCTTGACGAACTCAGCATGTTGCGTGCAAGCAATGCTGTAGTGACCGCTATGATCAGCGCCCCCACCAGCAGCACGATCTTCTTGGCATCCATGATGAAATTCGCCTCCCTCAATCAGACGAGTTGCGTCTGAACCCCCGGATATTCACGCAAATTGGTTAATATATCGTTCGCCAAGCAGCCAGAGCGCAGCGAACGAGATGGCGATGCCATAGGGGATTTGCGGCTGCCCCAGCCGCCGGGTCATGCGATGGTGCACGACGGTCACGATGGTGACGATGCCCCCCAGCACCGCCATCAGCATCAGCATCGACAGGGTCGCCTGCCACGGGAACCAGAGCGCCAGCGCCCCCAGCAGCTTCACGTCGCCGCCGCCGATGCATCCGAATGCGAACAGCGCGGCAAAGGCGACGAACACGATCAGCGCCACCAGCACCTGCACCGCCATGCCCGGCCATGGCGGCAACCCGCAGGCCAGCCACCAGAGCGGCGCCAGCGCGGCCACCGTCAGGTTCAGCCGGTTGGAGATGATGCGTGACCGCAAATCAGTGACCGACGCCACGATCAGCAGCAGTGCCAGGGCGCCGATCAGCGCCATTCTGAAAATATCCCCCGTCATGGGTTCGAAACTGTAGACCCGATGGCTTACCAAAGCGTAACCATGCCGCCGATGGATTCGCCCCGCTCCGTTCCTGCCCCGTTTGACCGCCCCATTTTCGACAGGCGAGCCTGGCCGATGGACGGGCGGCTGGATTACTGGAACGCGCCCGACGGCTGGCCGCTGCGGCGCTATCGGCTGGGGGAGGGTACACGCGGCCGGATGCTGGTGCTGGGCGGCCGGGGCGACATGATCGAGAAATATCTCGAAGTGATCCACCATTGGGCCGGGCGCGGCTGGGCCGTCACCAGCTTCGACTGGCGCGGGCAGGGCGGTTCCGGACGGCTGACCGGCGATCCGCTCTGCGGGCATATCGAGTATTTCGGTCAGTGGATCGCTGATCTCAACGCCTTCGCCGCCGATTGGAGCGCGGAAGGAGAGGGGCCGGCGGTGATCGTCGCGCACAGCATGGGCGGGCATCTGCTGCTGCGCGCCTTGGCGGAGGGTATGGCCCCGCCGGACGCGGCAGCGACCGTGGCGCCGATGATGGGCGTGCGCAGCGCGCCCTTGCCCCGTTGGTTGGCGGCGGCGATTGCCGAGCTGATGTGTGTCCTGGGTTTCGACCGGAAACAGGCCTGGACGCAGAAAGAGGATTCGGAACGGCAGAGGCACATGCGGCAGAAGCGGCTGACGCACGACCCGGACCGCTATGCCGACGAACTGTGGTGGCGCGACCATAGCCGCGACGTGGCGCTGGGATCGCCAAGCTGGAAATGGGTTGAGCAGGCGCTGCATTCGACTCATGCGATGGAAACGCAGCCGGGGTTGGAGCGGATATCCGTGCCGCTGCTGATCCTGGCGGCGCAGAATGACCGGCTGGTGTCGACTCCGGCCATCAGGCGGACGGCGGCGCGGGTGCCGGGTGCGCGGCTGCACGTCTATGGGCCTGAGGCGGCGCATGAAATATTGCGGGAGCTGGACCCGGTGCGGCTGGACGCATTGGCGCGGATCGACGGTTTTCTGGATGAAGTCGTGCCGCGATGACACGGCCCGATATCGTGATTGTCGGCGGCGGGATCGCCGGGGCCAGCCTGGGCGCGGTGCTGGCGGAGCAGGCCAGCGTGCTGATGCTGGAGATGGAAGCAGGCGCGGGCTATCACGCCACCGGACGAGCGGTCTCCTTCTGGGAGGAAACCTATGGCGGGTTGGCGGTCCAGCCGCTGACCACCGCGTCGGGGCCGATGCTGTCGGCGCCCGATCCGGAATTTTCCGGGGCTTCCTTCCTGTCGCCGCGCCGGACCTTGCATGTGGGGCGAGCGGGCGATGTGGCGGCGCGCAATTGGTTGCTGGAGGAATTTGCCGGCAAAGTGGCCTTGCAAGCTGTCGATCCGGCGGCCCTGGTGCCGGGGCTGCGTCCCGAATGGACATTGGGCGTGCTGGAGCCGGGGGTATGCGACATCGACGTGGCGGCGCTGCATCAGGCCTGGCTGCGGCGGTTCCGGCGTCTGGGCGGCGAGGTTCGGCTGGCCACGGCACTACGGCGGGCGGAGGCGCGGGACGGCGGCTGGCGCATCGAAACGGATGCGGGCGCGATCGACTGCGGCCTGATCGTCAATGCGGCGGGGGCCTGGGCGGACGATGTCGCCCGGGCCTGCGGAGTGGAGCCGATCGGCATCACGCCGTTGCGGCGGACGGTGGTGCAATTGCGCGTGCCCGTCATGCCCTCGGCGGATCTGCCGCTGGTCATGGATCTGGCGTCGCAATTCTATTTCAAGCCGGAGGGGGAGGGGCGCGTCTGGCTGACCCCTCATGATGAAGAACCTTCGCTCCCCTGCGACGCCGCGCCCGAAGAACTGGCCGTGGCCGAAGCCATTGCGCGCTTCGAGGCGGTGGTCGATTGGCCGGTCGAGGCGGTGGAGCGCAAATGGGCGGGGCTGCGCAGCTTCTCCCGCGACCGGGCGCCGGTCTATGGCTTCGATCCGGCGGCGCGGGGCTTTTTCTGGTTCGCGGGGCAGGGCGGATTCGGTATCCAGACCTCTCCCGCCGCGGCTTTGCTGGCGGCCGGACTGCTCCGGGGGGATACGCCGCCGCGGGCAGTCGCCAGCATCGATGCCGCACCCTATTCTCCGTCCCGGTTTCGGTAACGCAACAAGCCGGGAGGATGGACCATGGCGCACAAGTTCGTGATCGAGAAGAACAAGGCGGGCGAGTTCGTCGCGAAGTTCAAATATAATAGCGAAACGATCTTCTGGACCGAAGGCTATGCCAACAAGGCCGGCGCCAAGAACGCGATCGAATCCATCCTGAAAAATGGACCCGGCGCGGCGGTCGAAGAAGCGGAATAAGGTTTCGTAACGTTCGATTACCCGGTTTTGCCGGCATGCCGTCTCACGGCCTGCCGGCTCGCCAGCCCCATCATCGCAAAGCCCGCGACCGACGCGATGATATTCGCGCTCGCCGCCCCGACCGTGCCATAGATCGGCAACAGCGCCGCCTGCATTCCCAGCAGCAGCGCCGTCGAAATCAGCGTGATGCGCAGCGACTGGCTGGCCCGGTCGGTCGCCATCAGCAGCGGGCGATAACTCACCCCGACCAGATCGATGCAGGCCGCGACGCCCAGCAGCATGAGCAGCGGATAGGCCGGCAGGAATTCCTTGCCCGCGATCAACCCCAGCAGGGGACGCCCGATGGTCAGGATCAGCGTGATGATCGCCGCGCCCGCGATCAGCGCCAGCCTGTTGGTCCGCCGGAACAGCGTTCCCAACGCTTCATGGCCATGGCTCGAATGGGTGCGACTCAACTCCACGAAAATGCTGCGCGAAAGCAGGCTGGAAATCTTGGTCAGCGAATTGGCGAGCTGGTTGGCGAGCCGGTACAGCCCCGCCCCCGCCGGTCCCACGAACAAGCCGACCACCAGCACGGCCACCTGCTGGCCCATCGACGACAGGGTCGTCTGCAAATTGGTGGCGGTCAGGAAGCCGACGATGCCGGGATTTTCCGCCCGCGCATCCCAGGCGCTGCCGGCCCGCCAGCTTCCCAGCCTCTCGCCGCCCACGCGCAGCGCCAGATACCAATAGCTGACGGCGCACAGCAGTTCCGCCGCGCCCCAGGCGATCAGGAAGCCGGTTATGCCGGGCATCAGCACCCAGGCCAGCCCCGCGCCGATCATGCGCCCGACCGGGATCATCGTTTCGGCAAAGGCGCCGGAATCGAAGCGGTCGAACAGCCGCAGCACGCCGGTCGGGCTGGACCGGATGGTGATCATCATCACCATGCAGAAGATCCAGGCCTGCCACCCCATGCCCGCCGACAATTCCATCAGCGACCCGAAGGCGAGGATGATGAAGGCCGCGATCAGCCCGCCCGCCACAGTGGAGCCAAGGTCGATCAGGATGCAGAACCGCAGCACCCGGTTGAGCGCGTCGCCATTGCCCGATGCCAGATGCGGCTGGCCATAACGCACGACGATCTGCCAACTGTCGAAGCCGACCAGCGTCTTGATGACGTTGGCGGCGCTCAACACCAGTGCGAACCGGCCGAAATCCGCAACGCCCAGGGTCCGCGTGACGATGGCCAGATAGGCAAGGCTGAGCACCGCGCCCACACCCTTGCCACCCAGCAGCCAGCCGGTATTCGCCAGAATGCGGGCGAAGCCTTCCTGAGCGCCACCCGATCCGCGCTTGCTGTCCACTGACATTCCGGCCTTTCGATGCAACGCCTACGCTTGGGCGCGCGCCTATCTAGAATTGGGTTGTGTGTGATGCAACACACCCTGTCCATCGGCTTGTCTTTGCTTTAATGCCCCGGCCCATGACTATTTCGAAAGCCATCATCCTTTCCGCAGGCCAGGGTTCGCGCCTGCTTCCGCTGACCCGCGACGTGCCCAAATGCATGATCGACTTCAACGGCCGGACCCTCATCAGTTGGCAGGTCGCCGCGCTGGTGGCCAATGGCGTCACCGACATCGTGGTCGTCACCGGCTTCCGCACCGAGCGGGTGGAGGATCATGCATTGCAACTCTATCGCGACACGGGCGCGCGCATCCGAACCGTGTTCAACCCCTTTTTCCAGGTGGCAGATAATCTTGGCACTTGCTGGATCGTGCGGGAGGAGATGGACCGGGACTTCATCATCCTGAACGGGGACACCATCGTCTCGGACGAGATCGTGGGCAAGCTGATCGCGGAGGCGGAGGATGCCGTCACCGTCACCGTGGACGTCAAGCAGGACGGCTATGACGATGACGACATGAAGGTGAACCGGGACGAGACGGGCCGCCTGCACGCCATCGGCAAACGCCTGCTGCCGCACGACACCAATGCCGAATCCATCGGCATGCTGGCTTTCCGGGGCGAAGGGCCGGCGATCTTCCGCAACCAGATCGACCAGATGATGCGCACCCCCGAAGGCGTCGAGCGCTGGTATCTGCGCGCCATCGACATCATCGCCAAGGGCAACCGCGTCGGCACCGTCTCGATCGAGGGGCTGGACTGGCAGGAAGTCGACTTCCCGCAGGATGTGGAAGCGGCGAAGGCGCTCACCGCCCGCTGGCTGGCCGAGGGCCGTTACGCGAAATAGGGCTTCAGCCAGGCGACGAGCGCGGCGATCTGCTCCGGATCGAGCTTCACCGCGCTGGCAAGGTCGGGCTGCCCCGGCCATCCGGCGTCGGTGATCGCAAGGTCCGCATGATCGCGGCTGCCCTCATGGCGGGGCAGCACATGGAAATGGACATGCGGGTCCACCATCATCAGCATCATATAATTGATCTTCTGATAGCGAACGGCCTCGGCAAGGGCGGCTTCGATGCCCTTGGTCACGGCCGCCAGTTCGGCATGGGCCTCCGCCGGCAGGTCGCCAAAGGCGGTGGCGTCGGACTTCGCCGCCAGCACCAGCGACCCCAGCGTCGGTTGAGCTGGGCGCAGCAGCACCACCCAATGCACGAACTCCGCGATCAGGGTGGCGGGAAAGCCGAATTTATCGATGGTCGCGTTCATGCCGTCGCCTCCATCCAACTGACGATGGGCCGCCCGGAGCGTTTCACGCCATAGGCCTGCATCAGCCGCACGGCATGCACGACCAGCGACAGGATCGTCCACCAGGCCAGAGCGATCAGCCCGACATCCGGCCGCCCGGCCAGCAGCGCCACGAACAGGATCACCATATTCGGATTGCGCCGCGCGGTGATCAGCCGGAACCGGCTATCGAACCGTTCCCATACGTGGATGTCCATCCCGAAATCCTTGATGAACATCCCCTCGATCAACCGTTGCAGCACATAGCCCGCGATCACCGCCGCCATCACCAGCGCGAAGGTCTGAGTCGACAGCGCTAGCCCCCAGGCCGACAGCCCCACGCCCCAGAAATACCACCAGAAGGGCGGGTGGATCAGGTCGACGCCATGGTCCGCCACATTGCCCCATTTGGACGAGGTGATGGTGCAGCGGGCCAGCTTCCCGTCCACCGTGTCCAGCACCATGAAGACGAACCCGGCGAGTATGCCGGACCAGTAAAGCCCCTGCGAAAACAGATAGGTCGCCACTACGCAGAGCGTTGCGCCAATCGCCGTCACCATATTGGGCGTCATGCCGATGGAGGCGGCCAGCCGCGTCAGCCACAGCGCCAGTTCGGGCCAGAGATATTTGGTGAGCAGGTCGGTGACGCCCTTATAGGCGCCGAAATAACTGCGCCGCTCTATCTCCCGCCGGGTGGCCGGAGTCAGGCGCTGGATGAAGGGGCAATCCAGCTTCCGCAACTGCCGGTTGTAGATTTGCGGTCCGGTGCGGTAATCGATGACGGTCAGCCTGTCGCGATGCCGGGCGATGTCGTCAGGGGTCGGATCGATCCCGACGGGCAGATGCGCCATCACCATCGCATCCCCGTCGACGACCACCGTGCAGGGATGGGCCAGCACATGGCGCAACCATACCGGATCGAAGACATAATCCAGATTGACGTGCAGCCGCGCGCTGCTGGCGCTGCCGTCCGCGGCCAGCCCTTCGGCCCGTGCCAGTCGGCCAAGGCGTTCGGCATTGGTCATGCCCCAGAGCAGGGCGGGATTGTCGCCGATCAGCGACAGGCTTGGCGGGGAGGAGAAGTCGTTCATGATTGCCTGCTCTTATCGTCTGGCCTTTTCAAGGAAAGCGCAAATCGCCTCCGCGCCGCGCCGCGCCGCGCCATGGGGATCGCCGCCCACCGATTCCGCCACCCGATTCCGTTGCGCGTCGGCATAAAATCCGTGCCGTTGCCCCGCCCGGTCCAGCGCGTCGGGTAAAGAAGCAAGGTCATCCAGCACGTCGCCCAGCGTCCAGAACAGATAGTCGGGATCGTCGCGCCAGGACACGCCATGGGCATTCAGGAACAGGCAGGGTCGGGGGAAGGCCAGAAATTCGTAAACCTGGCTGCTGACATCGCCCAGATAGATGTCGGCTCCGCTGGTGTAGCTCATGTCGAACAGCCGGTCGGAATCGAGATCGATCAGAATCTTGCCGGGCTGCGCAAGGGCCATGACGGCATCCTTCGCTGCCTGCGGCGCGTCGGCGAACAGCCGGACATGGGGCGCGACCACCAGATTATACCGGTCCTGTCGCCGGAACCAGTCGATCAGGCCAGGCCCGAACCTGTCCCATGAGGAAAGCGAGCGGCGGAAATGCGGCGCATATAAGACCGTCTGCCGATCATTGTCGAACAATGGGCTGCGCTGCTTTTGCATGCGCAGCATCAGGTCGAGCTTGACATAGCCGTTGGTGGCATAATGGCCGGGACGAATGGTGCCTGCCTCCAGCAATCGCCGCTCGCTTTTTTCTCCGGCGACCAGCACGAAATCGAAATGGCGGTCGCGCGGGTCGAGCATGATCGCGCGGTCGCCCGCTCCATGCGGGGTGAAGATCAGCTTCGTCCGGCGCGGCAGGAAGTGACGGATGGCGGTCGTGGTTCGTTCCGGAACGACGATGGCATCGAAACCGCGCAAATAGGGCAGGGCGCCGATGAGGGTCGGAATGCGGGGATTGCGGCTCAGCTTCATCCGGCGGACGATGGCGGCCGGTCCGGAGCGGCCCAGAATCCTGACCTGGGGCCGGAAATCGGGATAAATATCCGCCAGCCGCGTCAGGATCGGCAAATGGTCCGCGCTCGATACCGCGATTTCAGGAGCACGACCCATGGCCGCCATTTCCGCCGCGATCGGCAAGGCATGGAACAGATGGTGCGGCTCGCCGATAAAAAGGAAAAGGATGCGCATGCATGGACGATCGTTGAAGGATCGGAACCTCTTGGCACGGGCAGGCAGGAAAGGCCAGACGGATGCCGGGGCGTCGCTTCCGCTCGGCAAAAAGGCATGCCGCCGCTTGACTAACGAGTGCCTATATTGTTGAGGGGCGGGAAACGGGATAACAGGAATTATCGAGATGGCCGAATTTGCGTTGCCCAAGAACAGCAAGATCAGCGCCAAGGGCGTTACGCACAAGGCGCCGGACGGGGCGACCAACGTCAAGAGCTTCAAGGTCTATCGCTACGACCCCGACTCGGGCCAGAATCCCCGCTACGACACGTTCGAGATCGATCTGGACAATTGCGGCCCGATGGTTCTGGACGCGCTGCTGAAGATCAAGAATGAATATGATCCGACGCTGACCTTCCGCCGTTCCTGCCGGGAAGGCATTTGCGGCTCCTGCTCGATGAACATGAACGGCCGCAACGGCTTGGCCTGCACCACCTCCATCGAGGAATGTTCGGGCAAGGAAGTGCGCGTCACGCCGCTGCCGCACATGGACGTGATCAAGGATCTGGTGCCTGATTTCACGCATTTCTATGCGCAGTACAACAGCATCAAGCCCTGGCTGCAAACCGTCAGCCCGGCGCCCAGCGGCAAGGAACGGCTCCAGTCGCCCGCCGACCGCGAGAAGCTGGACGGCCTGTATGAGTGCATCCTGTGCGCCTGCTGCTCGACCTCCTGCCCCAGCTACTGGTGGAACAGCGACAAGTTCCTGGGTCCGGCGATCCTGCTCCAGGCCTATCGCTGGCTGGCCGACAGCCGCGACGAATATACCGGCGAGCGTCTGGACGAGCTGGAAGATCCCTTCCGTCTCTATCGCTGCCACACCATCATGAACTGCGCGAACGTCTGCCCCAAGGGACTCAGCCCCGCCAAGGCGATCGCCGAAACCAAGAAGATGATGGTCGAACGGCAGCTCTGATCGACGTGAGCGACGGAGCGGGTCGTCTGAGCCCTGTGGCCGATGGGCCTTGGGCTGGCTGGCTGTCATGGACCGACATGATGCCGGGGACGTTCCTCGCTTCGGCTATCGGCACCAGCTATTCGCGCAGCGATGCGGCGGGCAAGGCGACGGTCATGCTGGAAAGCCTGCCGTCGCACGCCAACCGGCTGGGCGCCCTGCATGGCGGATTTCTGGCCGGTTTCGCCGATCACGCCTATTTCGCCGCGCTGGCGGCCATGGGCCGGCCGGAACAGGCGGCGGCGGTGACCGTTGACCTTGCCATGCAATATTGCGGTTCCGGAAAGGTGGGACCGACCCTGCGCGCGGAGGTCGAGTTGCTGCGGGAGACAGGGCGTCTGATGTTCCTGCGCCTGACCATTTTCCGGGATGATGGCCTGATCGCGGCGTCGACCGCGACCGTGCGGAAAGCGCCCGAACCCCAAAAGCAGCCTTCGAAGTGACCAGCGTCGTCACCCGTTACGACGCGCTTGTCGCGGCGGGGGAATTGCGGCCCGATCCGGATCAGCGGGCGGCGGCGGAACGACTCGACCGGCTGCAACAGGAACTGGAGGCCACGCCGCCGCGGGGATCGACCCTGTGGAAGCTGCTGCGCAAGGCGCCGGAACCTCCCCGCGGCCTCTATATGTGGGGCGGGGTCGGGCGCGGCAAATCGATGCTGATGGACCTGTTCTTCGATACGGTGCATGTCCAGCGCAAGAAACGCGCCCATTTCCACGAATTCATGCTGGACGTGCATGCGCGCCTCGCCGAAGCGCGCAAGTCGGAGACGGGCGACCCGATCCCGCCGGTGGTCGCATCGCTGGCGGAAGAGGCGCGGCTGCTCTGTTTCGATGAGATGGTCGTCAACAACATGGCCGACGCCGCCATCATGTCGCGGCTGTTCACGGGGTTGCTGGAAATGCGGGTGACGATCGTCACCACCTCCAATCGCGAGCCGGACGAACTCTATAAAAACGGTCTCAACCGTCAGCTTTTCCTGCCCTTCATCGCCCTGATCAAGGCGAAGCTGGACGTGATGACCCTGAACGGGCCGACCGACTATCGGCGGGATCGCCTGGGCGACGCGACCTTGTGGCATGCGCCCAACGGGCCGGAGGCGACCCGGGCGCTGTCGGAGGCTTTTTTCCGCCTGACCGACTATCCGGTCGAAGATCGCGCCAAGGTTCCGGTCGAGGAGATTCCGGTGCAGGGCGGGCGCACGCTGCATGTGCCCAAGAGTCTGAAGGGCGTCGCCGTCTTTTCCTTCAAACGCCTCTGCGCGGAGGCGCGGGGCGCGCCGGACTATCTGGCGATCGCGCGCAAATATCACAGCGTCATCATCGTCGGCATTCCTGTGCTGCGGCCGGAAAAGCGCAACGAGGCTGCGCGTTTCGTCACGCTGATCGACGCGCTCTACGAATATAAGGTGAAACTGCTCGCCTCCGCCGATGCGGAACCCGCGCGGCTCTATCCGGAGGGCGACGGCGCCTTCGAATTCGAGCGGACCGTGTCGCGCCTGATGGAAATGCAGTCGGACGACTATCTGGCGTTGGGTCACGGCGAGAAATAATTCGCCTTCCGGATAGAACTTATCCGTTTATCCCATAACAATATATTATCCGGAAAAAAGGGGCCGCACGCTCCCATCAAAGAGAGGCGTGCGGCAGGTGGCCGCTGTGGGGAAGGGCCATGCGCCAGGGTAGGAGCGCGTGGGCGACAGAGGCAAAAGTCCATTAATGCAATTGCGAATGAATTGCAAAGATAATTTGAGGCTGAGGCTCATGCGCGGTTGAAACCTCCGGCGGATAGGCCTAAGCGCACTCTCGTTTCAGATTTCCGGCGTTTCAGGTTTCCCGGCAATTCCGTTTCCACGGTTTGGAGGATGATTGCATATGGCCCGTAAGAAGATCGCGCTGATCGGCGCTGGTAATATCGGTGGCACCCTCGCGCATCTCGCGGCTCTCAAGGGTCTGGGTGACATCGTCCTGTTCGACGTCGTCGAAGGCGTGCCGCAGGGCAAGGCGCTCGACCTGTCGCAGTGCGGCCCGGTCGAAGGCTTCGATGCGAAGATCACCGGCACCAACGATTATGCCGATATCAAGGACGCCGACGTCATCATCGTCACCGCCGGCGTCGCCCGCAAGCCGGGCATGAGCCGCGACGACCTGCTGGGCATCAACCTGAAGGTCATGAAGTCCGTGGGCGAGGGCATCAAGAACAACGCCCCCAACGCCTTCGTCATCTGCATCACCAACCCGCTGGACGCGATGGTGTGGGCGCTGCGCGAATTTTCGGGCCTGCCGCACAACAAGGTCGTCGGCATGGCCGGCGTCCTCGACTCCGCGCGCTTCAGCCACTTCCTGGCCGAGGAATTCCAGGTGTCGGTGAAGGAAGTGACCAGCTTCGTCCTGGGTGGCCATGGCGACACCATGGTTCCGGTCGTCGAATATTCGACCGTCGCGGGCATCCCGATCCCCGACCTCATCAAGCAGGGCCGCTCCACCAAGGAACGCATCGACGCCATCGTGCAGCGCACCCGTTCGGGCGGCGGCGAGATCGTCGCGCTGCTCAAGACCGGTTCGGCCTTCTATGCGCCCGCCACCAGCGGCATCGCCATGGCGGAGGCCTATCTGTTCGACCAGAAGCGCCTGCTGCCCTGCGCCGCTAACCTGACCGGCCAATATGGCGTCGACAATCTCTATGTCGGCGTGCCCGTGATCATCGGCAAGGACGGCGTCGAGCAGGTCATCGAGATCGAACTGAACGAAGAGGCCAAGGCTAACCTCCAGGTGTCGGTCGACGCCGTCAAGGAACTGCTGGAAGCCTGCAAGGGCATCGACGCCACGCTCGCCTGAGCCACACAAGCTTGCACCGGTCCGTCCCCAGGTAAGTGCGCAGCCTGGGGCGGTCCGCCTTTTGGACCCAAAGTGCCACGTCCACAGAAGATAAAGGGACTCCTATGTCCATTCTGGTGAACAAGAACACCAAGGTCATCACCCAGGGTATGACCGGTGCCACCGGTACCTTCCACACTGAAACCGCGTTGGCCTATGGCACGCAGATGGTCGGCGGCGTCACGCCCGGCAAGGGCGGCACGACCCATATCGGCCTGCCCATGTTCGACACCGTCGCCGAAGCCAAGTCGAAGACCGGCGCCGACGCATCGGTCATCTATGTTCCGCCGCCGTTCGCGGCCGACTCGATCCTGGAAGCGATCGACGCGGAAATCCCGCTGATCGTCTGCATCACCGAAGGCATTCCGGTGCTCGACATGGTGAAGGTGAAGCGCGCCCTGTCGGGTGGCAAGTCGCGCCTGATCGGCCCGAACTGCCCCGGCCTGCTGACGCCTGGCGAATGCAAGATCGGCATCATGCCCGGCAACATCTTTTCCAAGGGTTCGGTCGGCGTCGTGTCGCGTTCGGGCACGCTGACCTATGAGGCCGTGTTCCAGACCACCAATGCGGGCCTGGGCCAGACCACGGCCGTCGGCATCGGCGGCGATCCGGTCAACGGCACCAACTTCATCGACGTGCTGGAACTGTTCCTGGCCGACGACGCGACCGAATCGATCATCATGATCGGCGAAATCGGCGGCGACGCGGAAGAGCAGGCCGCCCAGTTCCTGATCGACGAGGCGAAGAAGGGCCGCAAGAAGCCGATGGCAGGCTTCATCGCGGGCCGCACGGCGCCTCCGGGCCGCCGCATGGGTCACGCCGGCGCGATTGTGTCGGGCGGCAAGGGCGACGCGGAAAGCAAGATCGCCGCGATGGAAGCGGCCGGCATCAAGGTTGCCGCCAGCCCCTCCGAACTGGGCACGACCCTGCTGGAAGTGCTGAAGGGCTGATCGGCCGATGGCGATGGCTGGGCTGCACCCCGGCCATCGGTTACCCCGCTCCGCGACTGCACGCGGCACGGATGGGACGTGAAAAATGGGTTACGAGAATCAGGATTTCCCTCTCCCGGCAGATGACGCCGAGCGCGGGCCGAGCTGGGCGCGCACCAACTGGCCGCCGATCGATACCGACGACCTGACCGGGGCGCTTGACCCCACGCAGATGCAGGTGGCCGTGAAGGCCGCCGCCAAGGTCAATGGCAAGGCGGTTTCGGATGTCGACGCCGTCAGCGCCGCCGACGATGCGATCCGCGCCCAGATGCTGATCCGCACCTATCGCGTGCGCGGACATCTGGCTGCCAATCTCGACCCGCTGGGGTTGACCCAACGTGATCTTCCAGCCGATCTGACGCCGGAATATCATGGCCTGACCGACCTCGACAAGAAAGTCTATCTGGGCGGCACGCTGGGCCTGCAATATGCGACCGTGCGAGAGATCGTGGCGATCCTGCGCGCCAATTATTGCGGCAATGTCGGCCTGGAATATATGCACATCTCGGATGTGGAGGAACGCCGCTTCCTGCAGGACCGTCTGGAGGGCAAGGACAAGGAAATCCACTTCACGCCGGAAGGCAAGAAGGCGATCCTGTCCAAGGTGATCCACGCCGAACAATATGAGAAGTTCCTGGGCCGCAAATATGTCGGCACCAAGCGCTTCGGCCTGGACGGCGGCGAATCGATGATCCCCGCGCTGGAGGCCATCATCAAATATGGCGGCGCGCAGGGCGTTCGCGAGATCGTCTACGGCATGGCCCATCGCGGCCGCCTGAACGTGCTCGCCAATGTGATGGCCAAGGGTTTCCGCGTCATCTTCCACGAATTTTCGGGCGGCACCGCCAATCCCGAAGATGTCGGCGGTTCGGGCGACGTGAAATATCACCTGGGCACCTCGACCGACCGGGAATTCGACGGCGTCAAGGTCCACATGTCGCTGGTCCCCAATCCGTCGCACCTCGAAACCGTCGATCCGGTGGTGCTGGGCAAGGTCCGCGCGCAGCAGACCTTCCGCGATGACCTGACTAGGCATGAGCAGGTGCTGCCCGTGCTGATCCATGGCGACGCGGCTTTCGCGGGTCAGGGCATCGTCTGGGAATGCCTCGGCTTCTCGGGCGTTTCCGGCTACAATACGGGCGGCTGCATCCACTTCATCGTCAACAACCAGATCGGTTTCACGACCAGCCCGCAATATTCGCGCGGATCGCCCTATCCCAGCGACGTCGCGAAGGGCGTCCAGGCGCCGATCCTGCACATCAACGGCGACGATCCGGAAGCGGTCACCTTCGCCTGCAAGCTGGCGATGGAATATCGCCAGACCTTCCATCGCGACATCGTGATCGACATGTGGTGCTATCGCCGCTTCGGTCACAATGAAGGCGACGAGCCGTCCTTCACCCAGCCGCAGATGTACGCGAAGATTCGCCAGCATCCCCCGGTCAGCGACGTCTATTCGGCGCGGCTGAAGGCGGAAGGCGTGGTCGACGACGATTTCGTCAACCAGGTGACCGGCGATTTCGTCAACCATCTGGAGGAAGAGTTCGAGGCGGCCAAGAGCTACAAGTCCAACAAGGCCGACTGGTTCGCCGGTCGCTGGTCGGGCCTGCACAAGCCTGCGGACGCCGAAACCACCCGTCAGAGCGTCGAGTCCGCGGTCAGCCAGAAGCTGTTCGACAGCCTGGGCAAGACGCTGACGACGATCCCGGAAGGGCATAATGTCCACAAGACGCTGAAGCGCGTGATCGATGCCAAGGCGGAGATGTTCAAGACCGGCGAGAATTTCGACTGGGCGACCGGTGAGGCGCTGGCCTTCGGTTCGCTGTTGTCGGAAGGCTATGGCGTCCGCCTGTCGGGTCAGGACTCCGGGCGCGGCACTTTCAGCCATCGTCACGCCGTCTGGATCGACCAGGATACGGAGAATAAATATATCCCGCTGTCGACCGTGCCGCATGGCCGGTTCGAAGTGCTGGATTCGCCGCTCTCCGAATATGGCGTGCTCGGCTTCGAATATGGTTTCGCGCTGGCGGACCCGAAGAGCCTCGTGCTGTGGGAAGCGCAGTTCGGCGACTTCGCCAATGGCGCGCAGATCATCTTCGACCAGTATATCGCTTCGTCGGAGACCAAGTGGCTGCGCTCCAACGGCCTCGTCTGCCTGTTGCCGCACGGCTATGAGGGGCAGGGGCCGGAACATAGCTCGGCCCGTCTGGAACGCTATCTCCAGCTTTGCGCGGAAGGAAATATCCAGGTCGCGAACATCACGACCCCGGCGAACTATTTCCATGTCCTGCGCCGTCAGATGCTGCGGCCCTTCCGCAAGCCGCTGATCATCATGGCGCCCAAGTCGCTGCTGCGTCACAAGTCGGCGGTCAGCAAGGCTGAGGATTTTCTGGGCGAAACCCACTTCAAGCGCATCCTTTCGGACCCCAATGCGGCGCCCGACAAGGATACGAGGCGGCTGGTGCTCTGCTCCGGCAAGGTCTTCTACGACCTGATGGAGGCCCGCGACGCCGCTGGCGACACGGACGTGCAGATCGTTCGCATCGAACAGATCTACCCGTTCGCGACCGAAGCCCTCGCCAAGCGCATCGAGCGCATGACGAAGCTGGAAGAGGTCGTCTGGTGTCAGGAAGAACCGCGCAACAACGGCGCATGGTTCTTCGTGGAGCCTTATATCGAGGAAGCGCTGGCCGCAGCCGGCAAGGCGCCGATGCGCGCCCGCTATGCCGGCCGCAAGGCGTCGGCGTCGCCCGCCACGGGCCTCGCCAAGCGCCATGTCGCCGAGCAGGGCGCCCTCGTCGCCGATGCGCTGGGTCACAGCGTCCGTGAAGAAATCCGTCGCCAGATGAAAGGCTGAACAAGCTCATGGCTACCGAAGTTAAAGTCCCCACTCTGGGCGAATCCGTTACCGAAGCAACCGTTGGCCAGTGGCTCAAAAAGCCCGGTGAAGCCGTGAAGGCCGACGAGCCGATCGTGTCCCTGGAAACCGACAAGGTGGCGGTCGACGTGCCTGCGCCGGTCGCGGGCGTGCTGGGAGACATCGTCGCCAAGGAAGGCGACACGGTCGAGGTCGGCGCGCTGCTGGCCTATGTGAACGAGGGCGCGGCCGCTGCGGCTGCCCCTGCCGCCGCGCCCGCCGCCAAGGCGGAGGCGGCTGCCCCGGCTCCCGCCGCTTCGGCTCCGGCCGATGACGAGGAAGGCGGCAACCTGACCCTGTCGCCCGCGGTTCGCCGTCTGGTGCTGGAACATGGCCTGGACCCCAGCAAGATCAAGGGCACCGGCAAGGATGGCCGCCTGACCAAGGACGATGTCGTCGCCGCCGTCGCCGCCGGTACTGCCAAGGCAGCCGCTTCGGCCCCCGCCGCTGCGCCTGCCGCCGCTCCCGCCGCTGGCCCCAGCCGCGCGCAGGAGCGTGTCAAGATGACCCGCCTGCGCCAGACGGTCGCCAAGCGGCTCAAGGAAGCGCAGAACAACGCCGCGCTGCTCACCACCTATAACGACGTCGACATGACCAACGTCATCGAGGCGCGCGCGAAGTATAAGGATCTGTTCGAAAAGAAGCATGGCGTCCGTCTGGGCTTCATGGGCTTTTTCGCCAAGGCTGTCTGCATGGCGCTGCGGGACGTCCCAGGCGTCAATGCGCAGATTGAGGGCGACGAGATCGTCTATAATGATTTCGCCGACATCTCGGTCGCCGTGTCCGCGCCGAACGGCCTGGTCGTGCCGGTGATCCGCAACGCGGAATCGCTGAGCGTGGCCGAGATCGAAAAGACTATCGGCAGCTTCGGCAAGAAGGCGAAGGATGGCACGCTGACCATGGATGATATGAAGGGCGGCACCTTCACCATCTCCAATGGCGGCGTGTTCGGCTCGCTGCTGTCCAGCCCGATCATCAACCCGCCGCAGTCGGCGGTGCTGGGTCTCCACCGGATCGAGGACCGTCCGGTCGTCCGCGACGGCCAGATCGTCATCCGCCCGATGATGTATCTCGCGCTCAGCTATGACCATCGTCTGATCGACGGGCGCGAAGCCGTGACCTTCCTCGTTGCGGTCAAGAACGCGATCGAGGATCCGACCCGCCTGCTGATCGACCTGTAAAGATGTGACCAGTGCTCCTGCGGAAGCAGGAGCCTAGGGTGGAGACGCGCTACGCGAGCCGGCTATGTCTATCTTATGGCTAACAGGCGCAACGGCACCCTATATCTGGGTGTCACGAGCGATCTGGCGGCCAGGGCATATCAACATCGCAAAGGCTTGATTGACGGATTCGCCAAGAACCATGATTGTAAGCTGTTGGTCTGGTTTGAGGCACATGACGATCTGCAGGAAGCGCGGCATCGCGAACTGCGGATGAAGAAATGGAAACGCGCCTGGAAGATCGAGCTGATCGAACGCGATAATCCACAATGGCGGGATTTGTTCGAAACGCTGTTCTGACGACGCCCTGGGCTCCCGCTTTCGCGGGAGCACGGCAATGGAGTGAGAAATGGCAGACTTCGATTATGACGTTCTGGTGATCGGCGCGGGTCCGGGTGGCTATGTCGCGGCGATCCGCGCGGCGCAGCTTGGCCTGAAGACCGCCTGCGCCGAAAGCCGGGAAACGCTGGGCGGCACCTGCCTCAATGTCGGCTGCATCCCGTCCAAGGCGCTGCTGCACGCTTCGGAGCTTTATGAGGAAGCCGCGAACGGCGCGCTTGCCAAGCTGGGCGTGAAGATCGACAAGATGAGCCTGGACCTCGACACCATGCAGGTTCAGCGCAAGGACGCGGTGAAGGGCCTGACCGGCGGCGTCGAGTTTCTGTTCAAGAAGAACAAGGTCGATTGGCTGAAGGGCCTGGCCACTTTCACCGGCGCCAACACCGTTGAGGTGGCGGGCAAGAAGGTGACGGCGAAGAATATCGTCATCGCCACCGGTTCGTCGGTCACGCCGCTCCCCGGCGTTCAGGTCGACAATGCGGGCGGCAAGATCGTCGATTCGACCGGCGCGCTGGAACTGGACAAGGTTCCGGGTCATCTGGTCGTCGTCGGCGGCGGCGTCATCGGGCTGGAACTGGGTTCGGTGTGGCGTCGCGTCGGCGCGAAGGTGACCGTGGTCGAATTTCTCGACCAGATCCTGCCCGGCATGGACGGCGAAGTCCGCAAGGAAGCGAACAAGATCTTCAAGAAGCAGGGTTTCGAGTACAAGCTCGGCACCAAGGTCACGGGCGCGGAAGTCGGCAAGAAGGGCGTGACCCTGACCGTCGAACCCGCCGCTGGCGGTGAAGCGGAGAAGATCGAGGCCGATGTCGTGCTGGTGTCGATCGGCCGCCGTCCGAATACGGAGGGGCTGGGCCTCGACAAGATCGGTCTGGAACTCAATGCGCGTGGCCAGATCGAAACCGATCATGACTTCGCGACCAAGGTTCCGGGCGTCTGGGCGATCGGCGACGTCATCCCCGGCCCGATGCTGGCGCACAAGGCGGAAGATGAGGGCATCGCCGTGGCCGAGAATATTGCGGGCCTGACCGGCATCGTGAACCATGACGTGATCCCCTCGGTCGTTTATACCAAGCCGGAAATCGCTGGCGTCGGCCTGACCGAGGAAGCCGCCAAAGAAAAGGGCGCGATCAAGGTCGGCAAGTTCCCGATGATGGCGAACAGCCGGGCCAAGACCAATCATGAGCCGGATGGCTTTGTGAAGATCATTGCCGATGCCGAAACCGACAAGGTGCTGGGCGTCTGGATCATCGCGACGGTTGCGGGCACGATGATCGCGCAGGCGGCGCAGGCGATGGAATTCGGCGCGTCGAGCGAGGATATCGCCTATACCTGCCACGCCCATCCGACGCACAGCGAAGCGATCAAGGAAGCGGCCATGGCCGTGACGGGGAAGCCGATCCACATGTGATCGGTTTTCGTTCCGCGCAGGAATGAGAAGGCCGCCCTCCAAGGCGGCCTTTTTCATGGCGGCGCGGTCGATCAAGCGCCCTGGGCGTGAAACTTCAGGTCGGTGGCGAGCGTATCCGGCGCGGCGAGCGCCCGGCGCACGCAGACGCGGTTGCGGCCGCGCGTCTTGGCTTCATAGAGCGCCGCGTCCGCCCGCGCGATGGCGTCGTGGATGGAGGCATCGCCGCGCTGCACGGCCGACAGGCCGAAGCTGGCCGTCAGCCGGCGCGACAAACCGAGTTCGTCGGCAACCTCCTGCGCGATGCTTTCGCGAATGTCGTTGGCGATCCCGGCCGCCCGGGCTGCATGGGTGTCGGGCAGGAACAGCACGAATTCCTCGCCGCCGAAGCGGGCCGTGATGGCGTCGGCGGGCGCAAACCGCGCCAATATTTGAGCGAGCAGGACGATCGCGCGATCCCCCAGGGCATGGCCATGGGCATCGTTGACCGTCTTGAAATGATCGATGTCGCAGACGATCATGCTGCCCTGCATCGGCAACTTGCGCGCCCGCTGTGCGATGGCTTCGTCGAAACCCCGCCGGTTGAGCAGGCCGGAAAGCGGATCGTGCTGCGCATCGCGCTGATAGCGGGCGAGCAGGTCCAGCATGTTCGCCGCCAGCGCCGCGAGAGCCAGGAAAAGACCGAAGACGCAGGCCAGCGCCTGCATCAGAAAGGCATAGTCGCTGTTCAGGAAACTGCCGCTCGACAAGGTCAGCGGAATGGTGCTGCCCCGCACCAGATTATCCAGCGCCGTCAGCGCGGCCGCGCCGAACAGGATGCGGTCGGACCAGTTGCCGAGATGATCCCTGCCCGCGATCAGTGGCAGGCCGATCAGCAGGAAGCAGCCGAAATCGGACGCCGCCAGTTCGAGCGGCAGATTGTCCAGCGCGATGGCCACCACGCAGAGCAGCACCGACAGGGCGCAGATTCCGATCCGCGCCCATAACAGCCAGTTCGGCCGCCAGCGTTCCAACAAGGCCTGGCTGAACAGCAGGAAACCGCCAGCGAACAGCAGGTCTGCCACGAAACCCCAGTGAGGCGTGGGAAAAAGCGCGAATCCCGCCGGTACGGCAAAGCCGCCCGCCACGCAGAAAAAAGCGCCGCTCCAATATCCGGCCGCGCGCACGCGCAGGCTCCAGACGAAGCCGAAAACCACGCCGAAGCTTGCCATCATGACGGGCAGGAAGAAGGCGAAATTCTCTCCCACGCTGCGGTGCCTGTTCCTTTTATCGGTCGAAAATCGTGCGCGTTCCGGTGCGTGATCCGTACTGGAAGACCGGTAAAAGCCGTTCCTTAACAAATGCTTCCGGATCGGACTAGATATTCATCCGATATGGATGAACATGCGGCGAGCGGTTCAGAAGCGGGGACGACGCTTGTCCCGGAACGCCTGCACGCCCTCCCGGAAATCGGGCCGGATGAAGGCGTCGCGGAACATGGCCAATGTGTCCGCATCGTCATCGGACTGCCCATCCAGGATGCGGCGGACGATCGCCTTGGACGAAAGGATCGAATGCTGGGCATTGGCCGCCATCACCTTGGCCAATTCCATCGCCGCCTCCAGCGGGTCCGGCGATATCTGGTCGACCAGACCGATGGTCAGCGCCTCTTCCGCATCGTGCAGCGCGGCGGTGAACAGGATGCGCTTGGCCCGCGCCGGTCCGACCAGGTCGACCAGCAGCTTGGTGTCGAACAGCGAATAGACGATGCCCAGCTTCGCCGGAGTGATGCCCAGACGCGCGGCGGGGGAGGCGATCCGCAGGTCGCAGGCGATGGCCAGGCCGCATCCGCCGCCGACCGCATCCCCGTCTATGGCCGCGATGACCGGCTTTTGCGCATGGGCAAGGGCATATTGGGCGGCGCGAATCGCGGCCTGGTTGGCGATGCGCCATTCCTCCTCGCCGGAATGGAGCGCGAATTCGTGGATGTCCGCCCCCGCGCAGAACAGGCCGGGGGCGGCGGAGGTCACGATCAGTACCCGGATCGTCTCGTCCGCCATCGCCTGCTGCACCAGTTGCGGAAATCGCTCCCACATCGCCTGGTTCATGGCGTTGTGCTGCCGGGGCCGGTCGATCAGCAGCGTGGCGACCGCGCCGTCGCGTTCCAGCCGGATCGTCATGCGGGCCAGCGTCCCAGCAGCGGCAGCAGCTCGTCATAATGGTGGATGACGGCGTCGGCCTCCAGCGCCTCCACCGGGCCGTCCAGGAAGCCGAAGCTGACGGCGATGCTGGGGATGCCCGCATTGCGCGCTCCGGCGATGTCGTTGATCGTGTCGCCCAGGAAGATCGTCCGCCCCCCGCCCGCGCGCTCGATCATGGCGTGGATCGGCGCCGGATCGGGCTTCGCGATGCCGACCGTGTCGCCGCCGACGACGCTGGCGAAACGCTCCGACAGGCCGATCTGGTGTAGCAGCGGAACGGTGAAGCGCTCCGCCTTGTTGGTGCAGATGGCAAGCTTCACGCCCGCTGCCTCCAGCGCGTCCATCGCCGCGATCAGGCCGGGATAGGGCAGGGAATGGATCGCCAGATTCTGCTCATAATAATCGAGCAGGATCGGCAGCATCCTTGCCAGCATCGGCTCGTCATAACCGCCCGAAGCGTCCAGCGCCCGCTGGAGCATGACCTTCGCCCCCTTGCCGACAAAGGGGTGGATCGCCGCCACCGGAAAGGGCGGGCGGCCGTCGGTGGCGATGGCGTAATTGACCGCCGCGGCCAGATCGCCGCTGGTGTCGAGCAGGGTGCCGTCAAGGTCGAAGCCGACGATGTCGAAAGGGATGTTGGCCATGGCTGGCTCATGCCGCTTGCGCAGTGGCAAAGGCAAGTCAAACATGGCACAGAGCGCTCAGATTCTTGGCCTCTTTGTGAAGGATGCCCCCGTGACCGCCAGCCGTCCGCCCCATCGCCCTTTGGCAGTGATCATCCTTGCCGCCGGGCAGGGCACGCGCATGAAATCCGCCAGGCATAAGGTGCTGCACCCCATAGCGGGGCGGCCGATGCTGCTCCATCTGCTCGCCAGCGTGGCCGCGTTGCAGCCCGAACGGCAGGTCGTCGTGGTCGGCGCCGGGCGCGATCAGGTGGAAAAGGCGGTGGAGGGCAGCGGCGCCGTCATCGCCGTGCAGGAACAGCAGCATGGCACCGGCCATGCCGTGGCGCAGGCGCATGACGCGCTGGCCGGTTTCGCGGGCGACATATTGATCCTCTATGGCGATGTGCCGCTGGTGCGGACCGAAACCATGCGATCCATGCTGGAGCGTTTGAATTGGGGTGACGAGCCGCGCGCCGTGGTGCTGGGCTTCCGTCCTGAGGATGCCGCCGCCTATGGCCGGATCATCGCCCAGGACCAGGGCGTCATCGAAAAGATGGTCGAATATAAGGACGCCAATGCAGAGGAGCGGGCAGTGACGCTCTGTAATTCGGGGTTGATGGCGGTGCGTTCGACCGACCTGTTCGTGCTGCTCGACCAGATCGGCAACGACAATGTAGCGGGCGAATATTATCTGCCCGACATCGTCATGCTGCCCGGTGCGCAGAGCGCGGTGATAGAGGCGGAGGCCTGGGAAGTCGCCGGGGTCAACAGCCGCGCCGAACTGGCGGGGGTAGAGGCCGTCTGGCAGGACCGCCGCCGCGCCGAGGCGATGCGCGAGGGCGCGACGCTGATCGCGCCGGAAACGGTGTTCTTCGCCCATGACACGGTGATTGGCCGCGACGTGGTGATAGAGCCGAATGTCGTCTTCGGCCCCGGCGTCAGCGTGGCGGACGATGCGACCATCCACGCCTTTTCCCATCTGGAGGGCGCGACCGTCGGCAAGGGCGCGGAAATCGGACCCTATGCCCGCCTGCGCCCCGGCGCGAAGATCGGCGTCAAGGCCAAGGTCGGCAATTTCGTGGAGGTGAAGAAGGCCGAACTGGGCGAGGGCGCCAAGGCCAACCACCTGTCCTATATCGGTGACGCCAGCATCGGGGCGCGCGCCAATATCGGCGCGGGCACCATCACCTGCAACTATGATGGCTTCTTCAAATATAGGACGGAAATCGGGGCGGGCGCCTTCATCGGCTCCAACAGCGCGCTGGTCGCGCCGGTCAAGATCGGGGACGGCGCGATCGTCGCGGCGGGCAGCGTCGTGACGCAGGCGGTGGAGGCCGACGCGCTATGCCTGGTCCGGCCGAAGCAGGAGGCAAAGCCCGGCTGGGCGGCCCGCTTCCGGGCGAGGATGCAGGCGCGCAAAGCATCCAAGTGACGGCCTTCTTCCGAAAGCGGCGCTGGCTTGCGGCGCTGCTGCTCATCTTTCTGCTTTTGTCGGGTGGGGTCGTCTGGCTCCTCGCCAATGCGCGGGCGATGCCGGTCGTGCGTCGGCTGGATGTCGTGCTGCCCTTTCCGGGGGATGCGCCGCGCCGCCCGGTGACGGTGGCGCTGCTGACCGACAGCCATTTGTCCGGACCGGACAACAGCCCGGAACGGATGGCGCGGATCGTCGCGCAGGTGAATGGCCTCAGGCCCGACCTAGTCGTGCTGGGCGGCGACTATATCGGCGATGACAAGGGCGGGGCGACCTATGGTCCCGTACAGAGCATCGCCCCTTTCGCCGCCTTGCGCGCGCCGCTGGGTGTGGTGGCGGTGCTGGGCAATCATGATGCGCGCAAACATGCGGGCATCAACCGCCGGCAGTGGGGTAATCTGTTCGCCCGGATCGGCATCCGCCTGCTTGACAATCAGGCCGTGCGGCGGGGACCGCTGGCGATTGGCGGCCTGCGCGACATCTATACCGGACGGGCCGATATCCCGAAGACGCTGGACGCGATGCAGGCGCTGGGCGGCGCGCCGCTGATGCTGTCCCATGGGCCGGATGCCTTTCCCCTGCTGCCCGACCGGCCGATGCTGACGCTGGTGGGGCATACCCATTGCGGGCAGGTGGCCTTTCCCTTCGCGGGCATCGTCTATGTGCCGTCGCGCTACGGCACGCGCTATGCCTGCGGCGTGTATCGGGAAGGTGCCCGGACCATGGTCGTTTCGGCGGGGCTGGGCACCAGCGGCCTGCCGATCCGGTTGTTGGCGCCGCCTGATCTGTGGTTGGTTACAATTCATCCACGATGACGCTGGCCCCTGTCGCGAATGGCTTGAAAGTGGCATAGGCGGATAAGCATATATTTTTCTAGGGCTTTGGGACTGACTATCCATGTGCGGCATCATCGGAATCATCGGCAGGGACGACGTGGCGGAGCGGCTGGTCGAGGGACTGAAGCGCCTCGAATATCGCGGCTATGACAGCGCGGGCGTCGCCACAGTCCATGACGGGCAGATCGACCGCCGCCGGGCCGAAGGCAAGCTGGCCAATCTGGTGAAGGAACTGGAGGCCGCGCCCTTGCCGGGCATCACCGGCATCGCCCACACCCGCTGGGCCACCCATGGCGCGCCGACGACCAGCAATGCCCATCCCCATGCCACCAGGGAAGTGGCGCTCGTCCACAATGGCATCATCGAGAATTTCAAGCCGCTGCGCGAGGAATTGATGGCGCGTGGCCGGACCTTCGACAGCCAGACCGATACGGAAGTCGTCGCCCATCTGGTGAGCGAACTGGTGGAGCAGGGCGCATCCCCCAAGGATGCGGTGGCGCAGGTGCTGCCCCGCTTGCATGGCGCGTTCGCGCTTGCGATCCTGTTCCGCAGCCATCCCGATATGCTGATCGGTGCGCGCCTTGGGTCGCCGCTGGTGGTCGGCTATGGCGAGGGAGAGACCTATCTTGGCTCCGACGCCCTGGCGCTGGCCCCGCTGACCCAGCGCATCGCCTATCTGGAGGAGGGCGACTGGGTCATCATCACCCGCGATGGCGCGGAGATTTTCGACAAGGACAATAATCCCGTCGAACGGCCCGTCACCATTTCGGGCGTGACCGGCGAACTCATCTCCAAGGGCAATCACCGCCACTATATGCTCAAGGAGATTTACGAGCAGCCGGTGGTCGTGGCGCAGACGCTGCGTTCCTATCTCCGCCGGATGGAGGATCAGGTTTCGCTGCCGATCCCGGATTTCGACCTGGGGTCGATCCGCCGCGTCACCATCGTCGCCTGCGGGACCAGCTATTATGCGGGCATGGTGGCCAAATATTGGATCGAACAGTTCGCCCGCGTCCCTGTCGACATCGATGTGGCGAGCGAGTTTCGTTATCGCGCTCCGGTGATGGAGGAAGGCGGGCTGATGATCGTCATCAGCCAGTCGGGCGAAACCGCCGACACGCTGGCCGCGCTGCGCCACGCCCGGGCGGAGGGGCAGAAGATCGCCGCCGTCGTCAACGTGCCCACCAGCACCATGGCGCGGGAGGCGGACCTGCTGCTGCCGACCAATGCCGGGCCGGAAATCGGCGTGGCGTCGACCAAGGCCTTTACCTGTCAGTTGGCGGTGCTGGCGGCTTTCGCGGCCAATCTGGCGCGGGCCAAGGGGCGGCTGGACGAGAAGGCGGAGAAGGAACTGGTCCGCCACCTGTCCGAAGCGCCCGCCGCGCTGAACGGGGCGCTGGCCTATGACGAATCGATAGAGGCGATGGCGCATCTGATCGCGGGAGCGCGGGACGTGCTCTATCTGGGGCGCGGAACGGATTATCCGCTGGCGCTGGAAGGGGCGCTGAAGCTCAAGGAAATCAGCTATATCCATGCCGAAGGCTATGCCGCGGGCGAGATGAAGCATGGTCCCATCGCCCTGATTGACGACAAGGTGCCGGTGATCGTCCTCGCGCCGAGCGGGCCTTTGTTCGAAAAGACCGTCAGCAACATGCAGGAAGTGCAGGCGCGCGGCGGCAAGGTGGTGCTGATCTCCGACTATGACGGCGTGCAGGCAGCGGGGGAGGGTTGCATGGCGACGATCACCATGCCCAAGGTCCACCCGCTGATCGCGCCGATGGTCTATGCCGTGCCGGTGCAGTTGCTGGCCTATCATGTGGCGGTGGCCAAGGGCACGGATGTCGATCAGCCAAGGAACCTCGCCAAGAGCGTCACCGTCGAGTGAAGGGGGTTTGGGGATGTTCTTCTCCCCTCCCGCAAGCGGGAGGGGCCGGAGGTGGGTCGCCGCGTCAGCGGCGTTCTTCCCTAGCCGAGAAGGCAGAAGCTCGCTCCGCTCGCGCCCACCCCTAACCCCTCCCGCTTGCGGGAGGGGAATGTCTTAAAACCACCCAATCACCCCCCGCCCGGCGCATTGTGCCCGCCCGCGGGCACCGGCCCGCCGCTCGGCGCGTGGGCATGGTCGGGATTGCTGTCCCAGTCGATATGATAGAGGTCGAACCGCCGGTCGCGCAGGTTGCGCACCGTGCCCTCCGCCCGCGCCCAGCTCAGGTCCGCCAGGTTCACGTCCGCCATGGTCAGCGTCTCGACATTCTCCGTCGATTCCGCCGCGATCCCGTCCCGCGCAAAGGGCAGGTCGCACGGCGTCAGGATCGCGCTCTGGGCATATTGAATGTCCATATTGTCGACGTTCGGCAAATTGCCGACATTGCCAGACATGACCACATAGCATTGATTTTCGATGGCCCGCGCCTGCGCGCAATAGCGCACCCGCATGTAACCCAGCCGCGAGTCGGTGCAGAAGGGCACGAAGATGATCCGCGCCCCCTGGTCCACCAGCCGCCGCGCCAGTTCCGGAAATTCGCTGTCGTAACAGATCAGCACGCCGATGGGGCCGCAGTCGGTCTGGATCACGTCCAGCGAATCGCCGCCCTTGATGTTCCACCAGAATGCTTCGTTGGGCGTCGGGTGGATCTTCTCCTGCGTGTGCAGCGACCCGTCGCGCAATGCGACATAGGCGATGTTCTGAATGTCGCCATCGTCGGCCCGCGTCGGATGGGAGCCGCCGATGATGTTGATATTATATTCCAGCGCCATCCGCTCCAGCTCCTTGGTCAGGCGCGGTGTGTAGCCGGTCAGCCGGTCGATCGCTTCGGTGGGCGATAGCTTCCTGGTTTCATAGGAAAGCAGCGGCAGGGTGAACAGTTCGGGAAAGACGATGAAGTCGGAGCGATAATCCGCCGCCACGTCGACGAAATATTCGATGTTGCGGATGAACTCGTCGAAATCCTTCACGGCGCGGGCCTGCAACTGGCAAGTGGCGAGGCGGACGCTTTCCACGCCGCGCGGCACGCGCATTTCGGGCGCTTCATCCGGATCGACATAGGGATTGCGCCACACCAGATGGGCGGCGTGGCCGTCCGACTGCTTGTCCTCCGGCAGGTAATTCTCCAGCACGCCCAGCGGTTCGAACTGGTTCTTGAGCTGGAAGCTGATCACCTGGTCGCGCAGCTTGCCGTGCACCACCTTGTCCAGATAGTCGGCGGGGCCATCGACGCGCCGCTTGGCCCGGGCATAGCCGGGCATGCGTCCGGCGATGACGATGCCGTGCAGGTCCAGTTCCTCGGCCAGTTCCTTGCGCTCGTCATAAAGGCGCTGGCCGATGCGCAGGCCGCGCAGCTTGGGATCGACCGCCATCTCATAGCCGTAGAGCCATTCGCCCGCCGCGCTGTGCCGCGTGCCGAAGCCGTTGGCGGTGATCTCCTCCCAATCATGAGCGGAAAAGGCCATGCTCTTGCTGACGCGCATGGTCGCGCAATAGCCCACGATCTTGTTGTCGTAGAGCGCGATGAAGCAGCCGGTCGGGAAATTGTTGATCTGGCCACGCAGGGTGGCCAGCGAATAATTGGGCATGCCGGGATAGACGCGGGCGATCAGCCGCTGGATGCCGCGCACGTCCGCCGGAACCGCAGCGCGAACTTCCAGGCGCTTCTTGGCTGTCGTCGTCATCAAGCATCTCCCGGCTGCATGGAAAAGGCGACGCCGTGTTGCGGCGCCGCCTCGTTCCGTTACCGTATTGAACCACGGAAAGGCAGATCAGTTCCGCCCGATAATTTCCGTCAGTTTACTGCCACTGGCCCATGGCGGTTTCGAGGTTCGCGCGGATCGCCTCGAAGAACTGCTCGGTGGTCATCCAGGCCTGCTCCGGACCGATCAGCAGGGCCAGATCCTTGGTCATCGCGCCGCTTTCGACGGTTTCGATGCAGACCTTTTCCAGCGTTTCGGCAAAGCGGGTGACTTCCGGCGTCTCGTCGAACTTGCCGCGATAGGCCAGGCCCTGGGTCCAGGCGAAGATCGACGCGATCGGGTTGGTCGACGTCTGCTTGCCCTGCTGGTGCTGGCGATAGTGGCGGGTGACGGTGCCGTGCGCGGCTTCGGCCTCGACCGTCTTGCCGTCGGGCGAGAGCAGCACGGAGGTCATGAGGCCGAGCGAGCCGAAGCCCTGCGCCACCGTATCCGACTGGACGTCGCCGTCGTAATTCTTGCACGCCCAGACGAACTTGCCGCTCCACTTCAGGGCGGATGCGACCATGTCGTCGATCAGGCGGTGTTCGTAGACTGCGCCCACCGCTTTGAACTGGTCGGCGAATTCATTGTCGAACACTTCCTGGAACAGATCCTTGAAGCGGCCGTCATAGGCCTTGAGGATGGTGTTCTTGGTCGACAGGTACAGCGGCCAGCCGCGGCCCAGCGCATAGTTCATGCTGGCGCGGGCGAAATCGCGGATCGAATCGTCCAGATTGTACATGCCCATGGCGACGCCGGAGCTGGGGAAGTTGAAGACGTCCTTCTCGATCTTCTCGCCATTGGCGCCGTCCCACACCATGCGCAGCTTGCCGGGGCCGGGGACCAGGAAGTCGGTGGCGCGATACTGGTCGCCGAACGCATGACGGCCGATGACGATGGGGTCGGTCCAGCCGGGCACCAGGCGCGGCACGTTGCGGATGACGATGGGTTCGCGGAACACCACGCCGCCCAGGATGTTGCGGATGGTGCCGTTGGGCGACTTCCACATTTCCTTCAGGCCGAATTCCTCGACGCGGGCTTCGTCGGGGGTGATGGTGGCGCACTTCACGCCGACGCCATATTCCTTGATCGCATTGGCGGAATCGATGGTGATCTGGTCGTTGGTCTCGTCGCGCTTCTCGACGCCCAGATCATAATATTTGAGGTCGATGTCGAGATAGGGGAGGATGAGGCGCTCGCGAATCCACTGCCAGATGATCCGCGTCATTTCGTCGCCGTCGATCTCCACGACGGGGTTTTTCACCTTGATCTTAGCCATAGCGCCTGTTCCGCTTTCTTCGTTCGGGTGGAATTTGGGACCGCACTAGGCAAAGCGGCGGCAATGTTCAACCGGCTGTGCAGGGTTTTGACGGGAAATGAGCGGAAGCTGACGTGAAATCCACCCTGCGAGCGGAGCGGGGAGGATGGGAACGCTCACTCCCCACCTGTTCCTCCTTTCCGGGCCAAATTCCCGCGAACTTCCGGTAATGGCTCTTGTGCCAGCATCGGGCGTTGTCACTCCAACCGACTGTCCCTAAAGACGATGCCCATGGAAAATGACGAACTGACCGTCGCGCTGGGCGGCAATGTGAAATGGCGATTTCCCTCCGTGCATCCGGAGGGCGTCAAATTCGGCCTGATCGCGGCGGCCATCACCGCGCTGCTGTTCCTGGTCGGCTGGGAGCTTCCCGGCTGGCTGATGGTGATGGTGACGATCTGGGTGCTGGCCTTCTTCCGCGATCCGGTTCGCGCCGTGCCGCAGGATGAGCGGGCCATCGTCGCCCCCGCCGACGGGCTGGTGACGCTGATCCAGCGCGTGCCGCCGCCGCGTGAGATGGCGGGGCCGGATGGGCTGGGCGACCAGCCGATGATCCGCGTGTCGATCTTCATGAGCGTGTTCGACGTACACATCAACCGCACGCCGATCGGCGGGACGGTGAAGTCGGTCGTCTATATCTCCGGCAAGTTCCTGAACGCCGATCTGGACAAGGCGAGCGAGGATAATGAACGCCAGCATATATTGGTCGAGCGGCATGACGGCGTACGCATCGGCTTCACCCAGATTGCGGGCCTTGTGGCGCGGCGGATCGTGCCGTTCGTGAAGCCGGGCGACATGGTCGCCGCCGGACAGCGCATCGGCCTGATCCGCTTCGGCAGCCGGGTTGACGTCTATCTGCCCGCCGGAACCGCGCCCCGCGTGGTGCTGGGGCAGCGCACCGTGGCGGGAGAGACGATCCTTGGCCAGATCGGCGACATGCGCGTGATTTCCGGGATTCAGCAATAATGCGGCAGCGGCGCACCATCCCGCGCGGCCTGCGCCGGGGGATCACCCTGCGGATGGTGGCGCCCAACGCCGTGACGGCGATGGCGCTGTGCTTCGGCCTGACCGGCGTGCGCTACGGCATTTCGGGCGAGTGGGAGAGGGCGGTGCTCGCCATCCTGATCGCCGGGGTGCTGGATGGGCTGGACGGGCGCATCGCCCGGCTGTTGCGGGGCGAAAGCCGCTTCGGCGCGGAACTGGATTCGCTGTCCGATTCCATCGCTTTCGGCGTGGCGCCCGCGCTGGTTCTCTATCTCTGGTCGCTCCATGCCATGCCGAAATTCGGCTGGATATTCGCGCTCGCCCATGCGCTGTCCTGCGCGCTGCGGCTGGCGCGGTTCAACGCCAATATCGATGCCGACGTGCAGCCGCATAAATCGGCGGGTTTCCTCACCGGCGTTCCGGCTCCGGCTGGGGCGGGGCTGGCCTTCGTGCCGCTCTATCTCTGGCTGGTGACGGGCGAGCCGCTGTTCCGCGAATGGTATGTGGTGGCGCCCTGGACGGCCTTCGCCGCCTTCCTGATGATCTCCAACATCGCGACCTATAGCTGGTCGGCCCTTCGCCTACGCAAGCGGATCAGGCTGGAGGTGATCGCGCTTGCCGGTCTGCTGGCCGCGCTGCTGATCACCGATCCCTGGCTGACGCTGCTTGTCCTGTGCGCCCTCTACCTGGCCCTCATCCCCTTCGGCATGATGTCCTATGCCAAGGTGCGCCGCCAAAGGCTGAGCGAAGGGCAGTAACCCTCAGGCGGCCAAGACGGCAGCAGTGAAGGCGGGGGCAGCCGGCCGTTTCGAAGGAGCGGCGCGGCGGCGGCTGATCCGCAAGCGATAGACCGGCACCTCCCGCGGGATCGGCTCAAACGTCAGCGCCGCGACAATCTTGTCGTGATACAGCGCGAACATGCCGATGATGGTGCCTGCGGCCAGCAGGAACGATCCGATGAAAACAAGTGCTGCGACCAGTGCGAACATAAGCAGCTCACTTTCCGTCTTGCCATTTGCACGGCTTGGTTCACTATAGGCCAGCAAACGGCGCAAATCCGCCTTTTGTTCCCTATGTTCTCCTTATGTTCCATCCGGAACGGAGAGTCAACCCCCTTGCATTGGCTTTCTTGCGCGGGTAAAGGCGCGCCCATTCCACATGGGAATCGACATATCCGGTGCTGCGGCGTGACGCTCAGTTCCTGATTCCCAGAGGTCAAACCGGAAGGAGAACTATTATGGCGGCACCTGTCGTCACCATGCACCAATTGATCGAGGCCGGCGCCCATTTCGGCCACCAGACGCACCGCTGGAATCCGCGCATGAAGCCGTACATCTTCGGCGAGCGCAACGGCATCCACATCCTCGACCTGTCGCAGACCGTGCCGCTCTTCAGCCGCGCGCTGGACTTCGTGTCGGCGACCGTCGCCGCCGGTGGCAAGGTGCTGTTCGTCGGCACCAAGCGCCAGGCGCAGGATCCCATCGCCGAAGCCGCCCGCAAGTCGGGCCAGCATTTCGTCAACCACCGCTGGCTGGGCGGCATGCTCACCAACTGGAAGACCATTTCCGGCTCGATCAAGCGTCTGAAGACCCTGGAAGAGAAGCTGTCGGGCGACACCCACGGCTTCACCAAGAAGGAAGTCCTTCAGATGACCCGCGAGCGCGAGAAGCTCGAACTGTCGCTGGGCGGCATCCGCGACATGAACGGCATCCCCGATGTCATGTTCGTGATCGACGCCAACAAGGAAGAACTGGCGATCAAGGAAGCCAACACGCTGGGCATCCCGGTCGTCGCGATCCTCGATTCGAACGTCTCGCCCGACGGCATCGCCTTCCCGGTTCCGGCGAATGACGACGCCAGCCGCGCGATCCGCCTCTACTGCGACGCCATCGCCGCCGCCGCCACCAAGGGCAACCGTGGTGCGCAGCAGGCTTCGGGCGTCGACCTGGGCGCTCTGGACGAGCCAGAGGCCGAAGAGGTCGTCGCTCAGGCCTGATAGCGGTCTTCGAACTGCGAGAATGACAGGCTAGGGCGCGCTCCACCGGAACGCGCCCTAGCGCTTATTTGAACCATTGAACCTCATTAGGAGCCGAAACATGGCCGAAATTACCGCTGCCGCCGTCAAGGAACTGCGCGACCGTTCGGGCGCGGGCATGATGGATTGCAAGAAGGCGCTCACTGAAGCCAATGGCGACATCGAGGCCGCGACCGACTGGCTGCGCGCCAAGGGTCTGGCCGCCGCGCAGAAGAAGTCGAGCCGCACGGCTGCCGAGGGTCTGGTCGGCGTCGCCGTCGCGGGCACCAAGGGCGTTGCCGTCGAAGTGAACAGCGAAACCGACTTCGTCGCCAAGAACGACCAGTTCCAGGATTTCGTCCGCACCGTTTCGGCCATCGCGCTGGAAGCGGGGGTTGCCGACGCCGACGCGCTGTCGAACGCCGCCTATCCGTCGGGCGGCACCGTCGCCGAGAAGCTGGTCGCCAACATCGCCACCATCGGTGAGAACCAGACCCTGCGCCGCGTCGGCCAGGTCGAAGTGAGCCAGGGCGTGGTCGTTCCCTACGTCCACAATGCGGCTGCTCCGGGCCTTGGCAAGATCGGCGTTCTGGTCGCGCTGGAAGGCGACGCGCCTGCCGACGTGCTGGAGCCGCTGGGCAAGCAGATCGCGATGCACATCGCCGCTGCCTTCCCGCTGGCGCTGTCGGCCGCCGACATTGATCCCGCCCTGCTGGAGCGTGAGCGCGCCATCGCCGCCGAAAAGGCCGCCGAATCGGGCAAGCCCGCCGAAATCGTCGCCAAGATGGTCGACGGCGCGGTCGCCAAGTTCGCCAAGGAGCAGGCTCTGCTCAGCCAGCTCTTCGTGATGGACAACAAGACTCCGGTCGCCGACGTCGTCGCCAAGGCCGCGAAGGAAGCAGGCGCGTCGATCACGCTGAAAAACTATGTCCGCTTCCAGCTCGGTGAAGGCATCGAGAAGGAAACGAGCGATTTCGCCGCTGAAGTGGCTGCTGCCGCAGGCGTCTGATCCGTCAGGTCGTTCGCTTCGGGCGACGTCGGGAGGCTAAGGCTTCTCGACATTGCGCGGGCGAACGCTAAGGAAGTTCGGGGTCCAAAACCCCGCTTCACATAATGGCGCGCACTGCCTAAGGTGCGCGCCATTTCCTTGCCCGGTAAAATGGGCACGCTTATAAATGGAATATCGCCCGGCATGACCCGACCCGCCTTCAAGCGCATCTTGTTGAAACTCTCGGGCGAAGTGCTGATGGGGCAGGGGCAGTTCGGCATCGAGCCGGAAACCGTGAACCGTGTCGCGGGCGAAATCGCGGCGGCCAAGGATGCAGGCTTTGAACTCTGCGTGGTCGTCGGCGGCGGCAACATCTTCCGGGGTCTGGCGGGCGCGGCCAAGGGCTTCGACCGGACGAGCGCCGACTATATGGGCATGCTGGCCACCGTCATGAACGCGCTGGCGGTGCAGAATGCGCTGGAAAAGCTGGGCTACGACACCCGCGTCCAGTCCGCCATTCCAATGGCGTCGGTCTGCGAACCCTATATCCGGCGCAAGGCGGTGCGGCACATGGAGAAGGGCCGGATCGTCATCTTCGCGGCGGGCACCGGCAGTCCCTATTTCACCACCGACACCACGGCGGCGCTGCGCGCGGCGGAAATGAATTGCGACGCGCTGTTCAAGGGCACCAGCGTCGACGGCATTTACAATGCCGATCCGAAAAATGTGCCGGACGCCGCGCGCTATGAAGAGATCAGCTTCGACCGCGTGCTGAACGACAATCTGAAGGTCATGGACGCGAGCGCCATTGCCCTTTGCCGCGAAAACAATATTCCCATCGTCGTGTTCAACATCCGCGAAACCGGCAATCTGGCCAAGGTGCTGGCCGGTGACGGTGTGGCGACGATCGTGCAAAATCAGGAGCGCTGAAACAAATGGCTCAATATGACAAGGCCGACCTTGAACGCCGCATGCACGGCGCCGTCGAATCGCTGAAGGGCGATCTTGCCGGCCTGCGCACCGGCCGCGCCAATATCCAGTTGCTCGATCCGGTGACGGTAGAGGTCTATGGCGCGCATATGCCGCTCAACCAGGTAGCGACCGTTTCCGCGCCCGAACCGCGCATGCTGTCGGTGCAGGTATGGGACAAGACCAATGTCGGTCCCTGCGACAAGGCGATCCGTTCGGCGGGCCTGGGCCTGAACCCGATCGTCGATGGCCAGACGCTGCGCCTGCCGATCCCCGACCTGACCGAGGAACGCCGCAAGGAATTGGCCAAGCTGGCCAGCAAATATGCCGAAGGCGCCCGCATCGCCGTCCGCAACGTCCGCCGCGACGGCATGGACAGCCTCAAGGTCGACGAGAAGAAGGGCGAAATCAGCGAGGACGAGCGCAAGCGCCTGGAAACCGAGGTCCAGAAGCTGACCGACAGCACCATCGCGGACATCGACGCGGTGACGGCGGCGAAGGAGAAGGAAATTCTCGGTCAGTGAACCGGGACTTTCCGCCCTTCCCCATGGCGCAATCGACCATCTGATGGCCAGCCAGGCCAAACCCGATCTGACCAGCGGCGCGCCAGCCCATGGCGCGCGTCATGTCGCCATCATCATGGATGGCAATGGCCGCTGGGCGAAGAAGCGATTCCTGCCGCGCATCGCCGGCCACCGCGCCGGGGTGGAGGCGGTGCGCCGCGTCGCCCGCGCGGCGCGGGAACTGGGGCTGGAATGCCTGACGCTCTACGCCTTTTCCTCTGAAAACTGGAAACGCCCGGCGAGCGAAGTGGCGGACCTGATGGGTCTGCTGCGCCATTTCATCCAATCCGACCTGGACGAATTCCATGCCAATGGCGTGCGGCTGCGGATCGTCGGCAATTATCAGGCGCTCGATCCGTCGCTGGTTGACCTGATCGAAAGCGCGGTGGCGCGAACCGCCGGGAATAGTGGTCCGATCATCGCCATCGCGCTCAACTATGGCGCGCAGGATGAACTGGTACGAATGGCGCAGACCTTGGCGCGCCGCGTGGCCGCTGGCGAGATCGCGGCGGAGGAGATCGGCATCGGTGACGTCGACGCGGCGCTCTACACCGCCGATCTGCCGCCGCTCGACCTGATTATCCGCACATCGGGCGAGCAGCGGCTGAGCAATTTCATGCTGTGGCAGGCGGCCTATGCGGAGCTTTATTTCACCGACATGCTGTGGCCGGATTTCGACGGGCGCGCCCTGGCCGCCGCGCTGGATGCCTTCCGCTTGAGGGACCGCCGTTTCGGCGGCTTGTGACACGCATGTCGAGCGAGCTTCGCACCCGCGCGATCGTTGGCGTCATCCTTATATTGGTGGCGCTGGGCGCGCTGTTTTTCGGCGGTTTCTTCTTCTGGTTGCTGCTGGTCGTGGCCGGCGTGCTGATGCAGGGGGAGTGGGGCGCCCTGATCGGCGCCACGCCGGAAAACCGCAAGCTGGCGATGTACGCCGTGTCGGTGCCGCTGGCGATCCTCTGCCCGGTGGCGGCGGGCGTGTCCTGGCTGGCCTTCGGCCTGATGGCGGCGGCCTTCTTCTTCATCGCGTTGACCAGCCGGTCCGTGAAGCTGGCGCTGGGCGTGCCTTATATCGTCGTGCCGGTGATGGCGCTGCTGTATCTGCGCGAACAGGCGCCCAATCTTCAGGGCCTGCTGCTGACCTTCTGGGCGCTGGGGCTGGTCTGGGCGACCGACATCGGCGCTTATTTCGCGGGCCGTTCCATCGGCGGGCCAAAGCTTGCCCCGCGCGTCAGCCCGTCCAAGACCTGGTCCGGCCTGGGGGGCGGCGTGCTGGCGGCGCTGCTCGTCGGCTTCCTGCTCCATCGTTTCGCCGGATTGCCGGTGCAGCTTGCGGGGGCCAGCGGTGTGCTGGCGGTGTCGGCGCAATTGGGCGACCTGCTGGAAAGCTGGATGAAGCGCCGCGCGGGCGTGAAGGACAGCGGCACGCTGCTGCCTGGCCATGGCGGGGTGATGGACCGGCTGGACGGCGTGGTCGCGGCGGCGCCCCTGGCGGCGATCTGCTATATGTTGCTGGTGCAGGCCCGATGAAGACGATTTCGATCTTTGGCGCGACCGGATCGGTCGGCATGTCGACGCTGGATCTGGTCCAGCGCGAGCCCGACGCCTATCGGGTCGTCGCGCTTACCGCGCATAGCGATGTGGCGGGCCTGGCCGCGGCGGCACGGCAGAGCAATGCGAAGATCGCCGTCATCGGTAACGAAGCGCATTATGAGGCGTTGAAGGACGCGCTGCGCGGTTCCGGCGTGGAGGCGGCGGCGGGAGAGGTCGCGCTGGTCGACGCCGCGCAGGCCGGGGCCGACTGGAGCATGGCGGCGATCGTCGGCTGCGCGGGCCTGCGCCCGACCATGGCGGCGCTGAAAGCGGGCGGCACGGTGGCGCTGGCCAACAAGGAATCGCTGGTGTCGGCGGGCGCGCTGATGATGGACGCGGTTGCGGCGTCGGGGGCCACGCTGCTCCCCGTCGACAGCGAACATAATGCGATATTCCAATGCCTTGCAGGAAGCCGGTGGGAGGATGTGTCAAAAATCACCCTGACGGCCAGCGGCGGGCCCTTCCGCACCCGCAGCCGGGAGGAGATGCGCGGCATCACTCCGGCGCAGGCGGTCGCCCATCCCAACTGGTCGATGGGCGCGAAGATCAGCGTCGACAGCGCCACGATGATGAACAAGGGGCTGGAACTGATCGAGGCGGCGCATCTCTTCCCCATCGGTCTCGACCGGATCGAGATACTCGTCCATCCGCAATCGGTCATTCATTCCATGGTCGAATTCCGCGACCGCTCCACCCTGGCGCAGCTCGGTTCGCCCGACATGCGCATCCCCATCGCCCATGCGCTTGCCTGGCCGGAGCGGATCGCCACCCCCTGCCAGCCGCTGGACCTGGCCCGGATCGGCCGGCTGGACTTCGAGGCGCCCGATGAGGTGCGCTTCCCCGCCTTGCGCCTGACGCGGCTGGCGGCGCGGCAGGGCGGGGCGGCCCCCGCCATATTGAACGCCGCCAATGAGGTCGCGGTCGCCGCTTTCCTGAAAGGCGCCATCGGCTTCCTTGATATCGCCATGATTGTGGAGGATGTCCTGAACCGCTATAGCGCGCCTGCGCCCCGTCAGATCGACGATGTGCTGGCTGCGGATGCGGAGGCGCGCGATATGGCTGCACAAGTGATGGAAAGATTGACCGCTTGATCCACAACCCCGGTTTCCTGCTGACTGTCATCGCTTTTGTCGCAGTCATCGGACCGCTCGTCTTCGTGCATGAGCTGGGCCATTATCTGGTGGGCCGCTGGTGCGGGGTGAAGGCGGAGGCCTTTTCCATCGGCTTCGGCCCGGAAATCGCCGCATGGACCGACAGGCGCGGCACCCGCTGGCGTCTGGGCGCGCTGCCGCTGGGCGGCTATGTGCGGTTCAAGGGCGACATGAACGCCGCCAGCCAGACCGACCCGCGCTGGCTGGAAATGCCAGCCGCCGAACGGGCGGAAAGCTTTCCGGCCAAGCCGCTGTGGCAGCGCGCGGCCATTGTCGCGGCTGGGCCGGCGATCAATTTCCTCTTCGCCATATTGATCCTCGCCACCTTCGCCTTCGTCCATGGCGAGAGCCGCACCCCCGCCGTCGCGGGACAGGTGCAGCCGGGCAGCGCGGCGGCTGCGGCGGGCATCGTCGCGGGGGACCGCATCGTCTCACTCAACGGGCGGGAAATGACGACCTTCGACGACATTCGCCTGTTCGCGCAGATTCGTCCGGGCGAACCCGTGACCATCGTGATCGACCGCAAGGGCAAGCTGTTCGAAAGGCAGGGCAAGGTCGGCGCGGTCCAGGAGGATGACGGCTTCGGCAACAAATTCCGCATCGGCCGGCTGGGCATCGCGCCCGGCGATCCGGTGATCGAACCGGTCAGCCTGGTCCGTGCGCCCGTCGTCGCGATCGAGCGGACCGGGCAGATCATCCGCACCATGGTGGAGACGTTGGGCCAGATCGTCGGCGGCGGCCGGTCGGTCAAGGAACTGGGCGGGCCGCTCAAGATCGCGGAGGTTTCGGGTCAGGCGGCGACGCTGGGGGTGGAGAGCTTCGTCTTCTTCATGGCGCTCATCTCGATTAATTTGGGGTTCATCAACCTCTTGCCAATCCCCATGCTGGATGGCGGCCATTTGCTGTTTTACGGGGTGGAGGCGATACAGCGGCGGCCGGTCAGCCCGCAGGTGCAGGAATGGGCTTATCGCTCGGGCCTGGCTGTCCTGCTGGCGATGATGGTGCTGGTGACGTTCAACGATTTATCCTCTTTCGGCCTCTGGGATCGTCTGTCCGGCTTGATCGGCTGAGCCGTATCGGGCAGGAGGACGCGATTTGGCGTCGTCTTTCCGGATGTGAACGGAAATGGCCCGGTGTAAACGACATGTTGCTTTTTTGTAGAAGGTGGAGCGGGTGACAGCGATGATGAGCAACAACAGGCAGCGCCCGGTCGTCGTGGCCCTGTTGGCGACCACGATGATCGCGGGCATGTCTGCGGTGCCGGCGCTGGCGCAAGATGCCCCGCCTGCTGCAGCCCCCGCGCCCGTTCCGGCGGTTACGCCCGCCGCCGCAACGATCCGCAACATCGCCGTGACCGGCATCCAGCGGCTGGAACCGGACACAGTGCTGTCCTACACCAAGCTGCGGATCGGCCAGTCCTTCACCCAGGAATCGCTCGATCAGGCGCTGCGCGACCTTTACGAGACGGAACTGTTCGCCGACGTCCAGATCCGCAACGACAATGGCGCGCTGACCATCGAGGTGAAGGAAAACCCGGTCATCAACCGCATCGTCCTTGAAGGTAATAAGCGCCTCAAGGAAGACAAGATTCGTCCTGAAATAAAACTGGCTCCGCGCCAGATTTATACAAGGTCGAAAGTGCGCGCCGACGTCGCCCGCATCATCGAACTCTATCGCCGCCAGGGCCGCTTCGCCGCCACCGTCGAACCGAAGATGGTGCAGCTCGACCAGAACCGCGTCGACATCGTCTTCGAAATCTCCGAAGGACCGAAATCCAAGGTCCGCCAGATCAACATCATCGGCAATGAGAAGTTCAAGGACGGCGAACTGCGCGGCCAGATGGTGACTAAGCAGTCGCGCTGGTTCCGCATCTTCTCCTCCGGCACCAGCTACGATCCGGATCGCCTGGCCTATGACCAGCAGAAGCTGCGCCAATTCTACCTGACGGAGGGCTATGCCGATTTCCGCGTGATCTCGGCCGTGGCGGAACTGACCCCGGACAAGCAGGACTTCATCATCACCTATGTGGTGGAGGAAGGGCAGCGTTACAAATTCGGCGACGTCAAGGTGAACAGCGACATTCGCGACCTGTCGGGCGATTCGCTGACCAAGATGCTGCCGATGAAGAAGGGGCAATGGTACAACGCCAAGCAGGTCGAGGACACGGTCGACACGCTGAGCGAGACGGCGGGCCTGTTCGGCTATGCCTTCGCGGACGTCCAGCCGGACTTCAACCGCGACAAGGACACGCTGACGATGGGGATCGATTTCCGCATCGCCAACGCGCCGCGCGTCTACGTCGAGCGGGTGGACATCAACGGCAACACGCTGACGCAGGACAAGGTGGTGCGCCGCGAATTCCGCCTGGCGGAGGGCGATGCCTTCAACAGCTTCCTGGTGAAGCGTTCGAAGGACCGCATCAATTCGCTCGGCTTCTTCCAGGAAAAGCTGGATGTCGAACAGAAGCCGGGGTCCGCGCCCGACCGCATCATTCTGGAAACCAACGTGCAGGAAAAATCGACCGGCGAACTGTCGCTTTCGGCCGGTTTCTCCTCGCTGGAGCGGTTCATCGTCTCGGCCTCGATCACCCAGCGCAACTTCCGCGGCAAGGGCCAGGAACTGCGCACCAGCGTCAACTATTCCGCTTATTCCAAGTCGGTGGAAGTGGGCTTCACGGAGCCTTATTTCATGGACAGGAATATCGCGCTGGGCGGCGACATCTATCGCCGCGACCTCAACAGCTTCCGTTATCTGAACAATAACGACCGCGACACCACCTATGAACAGTCGACGACCGGCTTCCAGCTTCGGGCGGGCGTGCCGATCACCGAATATATGTCGCTGGCGCTGCGTTACACGTTGAACCTGGACGATGTGACGCTGGACAGGGATACTTATTATTCCGATCCCGACGGTGCGGGTCCGCTGGGGCAGCAATGCGATCCGTTGCTGGCGGGGCGCTATCTTTGCGATGCCATCGGCAAGCGGACGACATCGTCGCTCGGCTATTCGTTGATCTACGACACACGCGACAACCGCATTCGCCCGACGCGCGGCCATAATGTCGTTCTCAGTCAGGATTTGGCGGGTCTGGGCGGCAGCGTCAAATATGTGCGCACGCGGCTGAACGGCTCCAAATTTTGGCCGCTCGGCAGCGGCTTCATCTTCTCGATTTCGGGCGAGGGCGGCTATATCCACAGCCTGGAAGGCGACCGCCGCGATGCGAGCGGCGCGCTGGTCGATCCGATCCGCCTGACCGACCGTTTCTTCCTGGGTGAACCGCAGATACGCGGCTTCAACATTCGCGGCATCGGCCCCCGCGTGAAGCGCTGGTACCTGACCCAGGATGAGAACGGCAATTATGTACGCCAGTCCGGTAACAACAATGTCAGCGATGACGCGCTGGGTGGCCGCATCTATTATATGGCGCGGGCCGAGGTGGAAATTCCGCTGGGTTCGGGCGCTCGCGAAATGGGGCTGCGGCCGTCCATCTTCCTTGATGCGGGGGCCGTCGCCGGTCTGCGCAATCCTCAGGTCATCGGTCATTCGCCCGGCGTGTGCGCCAACATCTCCACCGGTCAGCGCACGACGGCAGTGAGCGATGGGATCTGCCCGGGCGACAACGCCACCGACCCGACGCAGAACACGCACACTCTCATCATCGGGCCGTTTGAAGAAGAATATCTGGGCGACACGCTGAAACCCCGCGTGTCCGTCGGCTTTGGCGTCAACTGGAATTCGCCGTTCGGCCCGTTCCGCATCGACATTGCCAAGGCCCTGCTCAAGGAACCAGGGGACGACACCAAACTCATCACCTTCAACGTAGGGACTCAATTCTGATGAAGACGATTTTCAAGGCTGCGGCGCTGGTTCTCGCGCCGATGACCGCCATGGCGCTGTCCAGCGTTCCGGCCGCCGCCCAGTCGAAGGTCGGCATCGCCGTCGTCGACCTGCAGCGCGCCGTCGCCACCAGCTCCGCCTATTCCACGGCGCGCACCCAGATTCAGACCACCTACAAGGCGCAGATCGACGGTTTCACCGCGCGCAAGAACGCCATCGACGCCGACCTGAAGGCGAAGGGCACCGCCCTGGAAGCCGCGATGAAGGCAGCCGGCAACAAGCCGACCCCGGCGATCCAGACCCAATATGAGGCCTATCAGAAGGCCGGTCAGGACGGTCAGGCCGAATTGCAGCGCCTGGGCCAGCCGATCGCTCTCGCCAACGCCTATGTCGAAGAACAGATTTCGGCCAAGCTGTCGGACGCGCTGAAGTCCGCCATGACCAAGGCGAAGGTCGACCTGATCCTGTCGCCCGACGCGACCGTCTCCTACCAGCCGACCGTCGACATCACCCAGTCGGTCGTGACCGAACTGAACGCGCTGGTGCCCAGCGTCGGCATCGTTCCGCCCGCCGGTTGGCAGCCGGGCCGCCAGGGCCAGGCCGCTGCCGCGCCTGCCGCTGCTCCGGCCAACCCGTCTCAGCAGCCGACGTCGCGCTGATCGCTCGATGACGGATCAGGTTGACGCCGTGTCCGGCGCCATCGGCCCCTTCGATATCCGGGGGGTCATGGCGTCGCTGCCGCACCGTTATCCGATGCTGCTGGTTGACCGCGTGGTTTCGATTGTGCCCAACACATCGATCCACGCGATCAAGGCCGTGTCGATCAACGAGCCTTTCTTCCAGGGCCATTTCCCCGGCCGTCCGATCATGCCGGGCGTGCTGATCGTGGAGGCGATGGCGCAGGCGGCAGGTGTGCTGACGGTACAGTCGCTCGACCTCGCCGGTTCGGGCAAGCTCGTCTATTTCATGAGCATCGACGCCGTGAAATTCCGCAATCCGGTGGAGCCTGGCTGCCTGCTCGACCTGCATGTCGACGTCGTGCAGATGCGCGGCGCCGTCTGCAAGTTCAGCGGCAAGGCGCTGATCGACGGTAAGCTGCATGCGGAAGCCAATTTCGTCGCGATGATCGCCGATCCGCCGAAGGATTGACCGGGGCAGGGGAGGCTTGGCTTCCCCCCTTGCTTTTGCGCGCATTCCCATGTAACCGCGCGCCTTCGCTTGTTTTACGCATCCTGGCCGGTCGGAAACCGGCCCATAGACGGAGCACACCCATGAAGGCCGATACGCATCCCGATTACCACTTCATCACCGTCCAGATGACCGACGGTTCGACTTTCCGCACCCGCTCGACCTGGGGCAAGGAAGGCGACACGCTGGCGCTCGACATCGATCCCAAGTCGCACCCGGCCTGGACCGGCGGCACCCGCCAGCTTGAGCAGGGCGGCCAGGTGGCGCGCTTCAACAAGCGTTTCGGCGGCCTGACGCTGAAGAAGTAATCGACGCCTTCCAGGGCAGAATATGGAAAGGGCGCCTTCAGGGCGCCCTTTTTTGTGCCGGATGGGTTATTCGCTCCACAGGCGCCCCATCGCATCATTCCAGGTCAGGCAAAGGCCCAAATGCCACAGCCATCATGAGCAGCATTGCTGAAAATGCGACCGCGATCCACAATGCGTGAAGCCCGAATATGGGAAATGCCATTGCTCCCGCCATCGCCCCTGCCATCAGGCCAAGCCACAACAGAAGATATGGCATCCACGCAAAACTTGGTCCTCCTGAGAGCGCAATCGTCAGATGCTGGCCAAATTTGACCAGCGTTCCGGTCATGTAGGTGACCCCGACACTCACCTCGCCATCTCTTTGGAATGTTGCGTTTGCCGCGCCCATGGCGCTGGCCATCAATAATGTGGATACGACCGACCCCCCAAGGCCTGTTTCCGCGAAACCAGCCAAGGTCAGCATCAATAAGACAAGCGCCAGAACGGATTGCTTTCTCCACCGCCCGGCCTTCGCGCCGGTAGCCGTTCCGGCCATCACTCCGGCAACGAACGTCGCAATCAATGCGCCCGCAAACAAGCTGCCATGTACGGGCGTTGCAACGCCGACCGCCATTCGCGTGGAATTCCCGCTCATGAATGACACGAACATTCCCTGTAGCTTCAGAAAGCCCAAAGCGTCCACGAACCCGGCCAAGGCCCCGAGGCCGATCGCCAAAAGCCGACGGCGATTTTCATAGATGCGCATACTGGCCCCTAAAGCGATTTCCAGTCAGATGGCATCATCTGATGTTTAAGAAATCGCGTTAAAACAAAGGAATAGGGCGGTCGATCTGATTCAATCAGATCGAAAATCGCTCTAGACTCCAAAGCGCAGACGGTCAGCTATTATCCCCTCGCCTTCAATAGCCGCCAGTCACCTAACCACCCTCAAACCGCCCGGGCCCGATCCTCATCCAGAAACGCCGCCACATCGTCCAGCACGACATCCTTCGACAGGAAAGTCCGCCCGATCCCCCGCGCCAGCAGGAAGGGCAGGGTGCCCGCCGCCATCTTCTTGTCGTGCAGCATATGCCCGACCAGAGCCGCGCCGTCCGCCGTGACCTGCGCGCTGGCAAGATCATGAGGCAGGCCGACGGCTTTCAGATGCGCCGTCACCCGCTGGGCTTCCTCCGCCGGGCACAAGCCAAGCCGCGCCGAATAGCGGAAGGCGAGGGCCATGCCCGCGGCAACCCCTTCGCCGTGAAGCAGAAGATCGGAAAAGCCGGTGTCGGCCTCCAGCGCATGGCCGAAAGTATGCCCCAGATTCAGCAAAGCCCGCCGCCCGGATGTTTCCCGCTCATCCTCTCCGACGATCTTCGCCTTGGCGGTCACACTGCGCTCGATGGCATATTCCCGCGCCTGCGCATCGCCCGACAGCAACCGGTCCCCCTCCGCCTCGCACCAGGCGAAGAAATCCGGATCGTCGATCAGCCCATATTTCACCACCTCGGCATAGCCCGCCCGCGTCTCGCGCACCGGCAGCGTATCCAGCGTCGAAGGATCGATCAGCACCAGGGCGGGCTGGTAGAAGCTGCCGATCAGATTCTTGCCCGCCCGCGCATTGATCGCGGTCTTGCCGCCGACCGAACTGTCCACCTGCGCCAGCAGCGTCGTCGGCACCTGGATAAAATGGCAGCCGCGCTTCAGGATGGACGCGGCAAAGCCCACCAGATCCCCGATCACCCCGCCGCCCAGCGCCACCACATGGTCGCCCCGCTCGATCTCCAGCGCCAGCAGCGCGTCGAGCAGTTCCTCCAGATGACGCCAGCTCTTGGTCTGCTCGCCCGGCGGCAGGATCACCGGTTCGACCGCGACATGGGCGGCGCGCAGGCTGGCCTCCAGCCGGGGAAGCTGCGCCTTGGCGACATGGGCGTCGGTCACGACCACCAGACGGCCTTTCCGCGCATAGCCCGCCAGATGGGAACCCGCCCGGTCCAGCGCCCCCTGTTCGATCACGATGTCGTAGCTGCGCGCATCCAGCGCGACGCGGACTATTGCCATTGGGAAAGCTGCTCCATGATGCTGTCCACCGCCACATCATGCGGCGCGGCGGCGCTTTTCACATGAATGGGGCAGAGCGCGTAAACCGGATTGCGGATGGCGGCCAGTTCGGTCAGCACGGCCCGCGGATCCTTGCCCTTCAACAGCGGGCGTCCCTCGCGCCGCGACACCCGGTCGACCAGCGTGTCGATGTCGGCGTCCAGCCAGATCGCCAGCGCATTCTCCAGGATCAGCACCCGCGTCTCTTCCTGCATGAAGGCGCCGCCGCCAGTCGCGATCACCTTGGGCACGCCGTCCATCAACCGGGCGATCACGCGCCGCTCGCCATCGCGGAAATAGGCCTCGCCATAGCGGTCGAACATTTCGGTGATCGTCATGCCCGCGGCCTTTTCGATCTCCTCGTCCGCATCCACGAAACCGACGCCCAGCCGCGCCGCCAGCCGCCGCCCGACGGTCGATTTGCCGACGCCCATCATCCCCACCAGGACGATGGGGCCGCGCTTCGCTTGCGCCTCGGCGGATTTGCTGTTTCGCTGCATGGCGAGCGGGGCTATACAACCCCGCGCCGACAAGGCAAATCGCAACTTTCCCCATGTCCACCCGGCCAGAACAGGACTCATGAAGCGCAATCGTTCCTACAGCAGTTTTGAAGGCAGCTCGCGCCGTCGCAAAGCATCCCTGCCGATCCTTCCCATCATCGCGGTCATCGTGCTGGTCGCGATCGTCGCCCTGCTCTGGTCGCGCGGCGGCGAAAAGCCCCAGGCCCGCGTGGAAAAAGTGATTCCCGCCGAAAAGCTGGGTCAGTAATCGGCATGGGGCAGCGGCGCGTGAACGCGAAATGGGCGCTGGGCAGCTTCGCGCTGGCGCTGGCGCTGCCGGTCGTCGCGCAGCAGGCGCCCGAATCCCTGCTGCCGCCCGGCTTTGGCGACACGCCCGCGACGCCCGCTCCCGCACCGTCCCAGCCTGCCCGCCCAGCGCAGGGGCCGTCGGCCCCCGCCGCACCGGCGACCGCCGAGCCCATCCAGCCGCCGAGCTTCGCGGTGACGGACGATCTGGCCGCCAATGCCGCCGAGGAAGGGCCGTCCGAAGAAGAAATCGCCGCGCAGAAGGCGAAATACGACCTTCCCGAAAATGCGCATCGCTCGCTCGACCGGGTGGGGCCGCTGACGCCGGAACGTCTGGGGCTGGAGCCCAACGCCTTCGGCGCGCAGTCCGGCCAGTTCCTCGCGGCCCTGATGAAGGAGACGCACGCGCCGATCACCTCGCGCTGGGCGTCCATCCTGCTGCGGCGCGCCCTGCTGTCCGCCACCGATACGCCCCACGACATAGACGGCGCCGACTGGGTGGCCGAACGCGCCTGGCTGCTGCTGCGCATGGGGGAGGCGGACAGCGCCCGCCTGCTGGTGCAGAGCGTCGATTCCGACCGGTTCACGCCGCGCCTCTACGCCATCGCCATGCAGACCTATCTCGCCACGGCGGACCCGGCGGGGCTGTGTCCGCTGTCGGCGGGGGCGCTGCGGTTCAGCAAGGAGCCGGGCTGGGACATGACCCGCGCCATCTGCCCGGCGCTGTCGGGGGACCAGGGTTCGGCCAGCGGCGCGCTCAACCAGGCGCAGCGGCGCGGCGTGGTGCGCGGCATCGATTATCGCCTGGCGGAAAAGGTGGTCGGCACCGGTTTCAACGCCCGCCGCTCGGTGAAGATCGAATGGGATGCGGTGGACCGGCTGACGGCCTGGCGCTTCGGTCTGGCGACGGCGCTCAATGTCGAAATTCCCGACGATCTTTACGGCACGGTCGGACCGCATGTCCGCGCCTGGGAGGCGCGCGCGCCTGCGCTGTCCGCTGTCCGTCGCCTGCCCGGCGCTGAAATGGCGGCGCGGCTGGGCGTCTTTTCCAACAAGGCGCTGATCGGTTTCTACAGCCAGTTGCAGGCCGACGGGGATGTGCCCGCCAATGCGGCCGACCGGATCGACGCGCTGCGCACGGCTTATTCGGGGGCGGGCACTGATGAGCGGCTGCAAGCGATGCGGACGCTGTGGCAGAATGAAGCGCGGCCCGATTTCGTCGGCCTGATCGCGACGGCGCGGGCTGCGGCGGCGCTTCCGGTTTCCGAACTCGGCGCGCGCGATGCCGCCAATCTGGTCGCGGCGATGTTCACGGCGGGTTACGACCGCAGCGCCGCCCGCTGGGCGCGGCTTGCCGCGCAGGCGGATGGAGACGGCGCGGGCGATCTCTGGGCCTTGCTGGCGGTCGGCGCGCCCAGTTCCGTGGTGCAGGTCGGCTCGGGCCGCGTCTCCTCCTTCGCCAAGCAGGCCGATGCGCGCAAGACCCAGATGCTGATCGCGGCGCTGGCCGGGCTTTCCCGGATCGATGCGCAGGACGCCGTATCGCTGGCGCAGGAGAATGGCCTCAACCTGGGAGCAGCCAGCCGCTGGTCCCGCGCCATCGACGCAGCCGCCGGGCGGGGCGAAAAGGCCAGTGTCGCGCTGCTGGCGGCGGTCGGCATGCAGACCGCCGACTGGAACCGTCTGCCGGCCTTCCACCTCTATCATATCGTCGCAGCGCTGCATCGCGTCGGCCTCGACCCCGAAGCGCGGATGATCGCGGCAGAGGCGATGACGCGGCTCTGATGGGCGAGGATGCCGCGCTCATCGACCGATTTCTGGAGATGATGGCGGCCGAACGGGGCGCATCCCGCAACACGCTGTTGGCCTATCGTGCCGATCTGACGGGCGCGGGGGAGATTGTCGGCGGCCTTGCCAGTGCGACCAAGGAGGGCATAGCCGAACTGGCGACGGCCTGGGCGGAACTGGCCGCCTCCTCGGTGGCGCGCAAATCCTCCGCCCTGCGCGCCTTCTACGCCTTTCTGGAGGAGGAGGGGCTGCGGGCCGACAATCCCTCCGCCGCCCTGCCGCGTCCTGCGACCCGTCGTTCGCTGCCCAAGATCCTCTCGACGCAGGAGGTGGATTCGCTGTTCGCGCTGATCGCCGGAAAGCTGGATGTAGAGCATCCTTCGCCGCTCGACCTGCGCCTGTCCGCGCTGATCGAATTGCTTTACGGGTCAGGCCTGCGTGCGACCGAATTGATGTCGCTGCCGCGCCGCGCATTGGCGTCCGACCGGCCCTTCCTGATCCTGAAGGGCAAGGGCGCCCGCGAACGGCTGGTGCCGATTTCCGACCGCGCCCGCGCCGCCGTCGCCGCCTGGCTGCACCATGTGCCCGCCGACAGCCCCTGGCTCTTCCCCTCCGGCAAGAGCCATGTCAGCCGCATCCGCCTCTACCAAATGGTGAAGGCGCTGGCCGCCGCCGCCGGAATCGCGCCCGAACGGGTCAGCCCCCATGTGCTGCGCCACGCCTTCGCCACCCATTTGCTGGAGGGCGGGGCGGACCTGCGCGCCTTGCAGTCCATGCTGGGCCATGCCGACATCGGCACCACGCAAATCTATACCCATGTCGACAGCCGCCGGCTGGTCGAACTGGTCAACAGCCGCCATCCACTGGCCAGCATGACGCATCGGCGCGTTGACGGCGACGTTTCTCCGCCCTAACGCCATGCCCCATGGTTAGTTTTCTCGAATTCGAAAAGCCCATCGCGGAACTGGAAGCGCGGATCATCGAACTGCGCGCCACCGCCAATGCGGGCGACATCGACATCAGCGGCGAGATCGACAGGCTGGAGCAGCGCGCTGCGAAAATGCTGGTCGACACCTATGCGAAGCTGTCGCCCTGGCAGAAGACGCAGGTGGCGCGCCATCCCGACCGCCCGCATTTCAAGGATTATGTCGCGGGCATGTTCGACAATTTCATGCCCCTGGCCGGGGACCGCGCCTTTTCGGACGATCAGGCGATCATCGGCGGCTTCGCGACTTTGGGCGACCGGCGCGTGGTCGTGATCGGCCATGAAAAGGGCGACGATACGGCCAGCCGCGTCCGACACAATTTCGGCATGGCCAAGCCGGAGGGCTATCGCAAGGCGATCCGCCTGATGCAGCTTGCCGACCGTTTCGACCTGCCGGTGGTGACGCTGGTCGATACGTCGGGCGCTTTCCCCGGCGTGCAGGCGGAGGAACGCGGACAGGCGGAGGCCATCGCCCGCTCGACCGAACAATGCCTCGCCCTTGGCGTGCCGATGGTGGCCGCCGTGGTGGGGGAGGGCGGCTCTGGCGGCGCTGTGGCGTTGGCGGCGGCCAATCGCGTGCTGATGTTCGAACATGCGGTCTATTCGGTGATCTCGCCCGAAGGCTGCGCCTCTATCCTCTGGCGCACGGCGGAAAAGGCCAGCGACGCCGCCACCGCCATGCAGGTCACGGCGCAGCATCTGAAATCGCTGGGCGTCATCGACCGCATCGTTCCGGAGCCGATCGGCGGCGCCCATCGTGAGCCGGTGCAGGCGATCGCCAGTCTGGGCGCGGCCATCGGCCAGGAACTGGATTCGCTTTCCGGCATGAGCGCCGACGCGCTGCGCACCGATCGCGCCGACAAGTTCCTCGCCATCGGCGTGTGACCGATAAGCCCCCTGTTTTGGGGAACTTGCGGCTGCTATCCCTCGTTACGCCATGGTAACAGGGGAGGCAGGAGGGTAGCGTGAAGCACTTATCATCTCTGGCTTATGCGGGGCTGGGCTTGATTGCCCTGGCCGCCGCGCCGTCCGCGATCAGCCAGCAGCGGGCGATTCGCACGGTTTCGTCGATCAGCCCGCAGGAAAAGGAAGCAGGCGCCAAGCAGCATCCCCAGCTTCTTAACGAATTTAGCGGCGCCTATGCCGGACCGCAGGCGAAATATGTGGAGGGCGTGGGCCGCCGGATCGCGGTCCAGTCCGGCCTGTCCAACGCGCAGGGGGATTTCACCGTCACCCTGCTCAATTCACCGGTGAACAACGCCTTCGCCATTCCCGGCGGCTATGTCTATGTCACGCGGCAGCTCTTGGCGCTGATGAACGACGAGGCGGAGCTTGCGGGCGTGCTCGGCCATGAAATCGGCCATGTCGCGGCCCAGCATGGCCAGCGGCGGCAGCAGGCGGCGCAACGCAACGCCATTGGCGGCACGCTGCTCCAAGTGCTGACCGGCGCGCTGCTGGGCGATTCGGGGCTTACCGGCCTGCTGCAAAAGGGGATCGGCCAGGGCAGCCAGTTGCTGACGCTCAAATTCTCCCGCAGCCAGGAATATGAGGCGGACGATCTGGGCATTCGTTACCTCGCTTCGGGCGGCTACGATCCCAAGGCTCTCTCGACCATGCTGGCCTCCCTCGCGGCGCAGAGCAGCCTGGACGCCAGGGTCGCGGGCAGTTCGCGCTCCGTGCCGGAATGGGCCAGCACGCACCCCGATCCGGCCTCCCGCGTCGGGCGGGCGGCGCGCAATGCCACCGCCAGCGGGTCGACCGGCACCGTGCGCAACCGGGATGCGTTTCTGAATGCCTTGGACGGCATATTATACGGCGACGATCCGAAACAGGGCGTGATCGAGGGCAACCGTTTCCGTCATCCCGATTTGAAGCTGAGCTTCACCGCGCCTTCGGGCTTCGGCATGGAAAATGGCGCAAGCGCCGTGACCGTCGCGGGATCGGGCGGGCAGGCGCAGTTCGGCGCCGCTGCCTATAATGGCGATCTGTCCGCCTATATCGGTTCGGTCTTCGCGAAGCTGGGCGGCGGCAATGGCGGCGTTCCGCCCGGCGAGGTCCGCCGCACCACGGTGAACGGGCTTCCCGCGGCCTGGCGCACCGTCCGGGCCAGCACCCAGTCCAGCCAGGTCGATGCGACCGTCTTCGCTTATGATTTCGGTGGCGGGAAAGCCTATCATTTCCTGCTGCTGACGGCGGCGGGTCAGGGATTCGGCCCCTTTTCGGCCATGGTCCAGTCGGTGCAGCGCCTTTCCCCGCAGGAGGCGGCTGCGATCAAGCCGCGTAGGGTCGACGTCGTCACCGTAAAGGCTGGCGACACTGTCCAGTCGCTCGCCAAGCGGATGGCTTATGCGGATTACGCGACGGACCGTTTCCGGACGATCAACGCCTTGACGGCCAGCAGCGTGCTCCGGCCGGGTCAGCGTGTGAAGATCGTCACCTGGTGAGGGGGAGAGCAATAAAAAGGGCGACGGAATTGCTTCCGTCGCCCTTTTTTCGTCAATGCGTTCGAGCTTACTTCAGGTTGCCCGAGACATTGTTGAAGGTGTTGCCGAGCTTGTCGCCCAGGCTGGACATGGCGCCGATGGCGGCGACAGCGATGAGCGCGGCGATCAGGCCATATTCAATAGCGGTCGCACCCTTTTCGTTCTTCATCATCTTGCGGATGAACTGCATTGGAAGTCTCCTTGCCTCAAGTTACACGTTTAACTACCCGGCCGCCCCCCGCTTGAAATGAAGGTCAGCTTCGATTGATGTAGCGGGGGTGGGTTGATAAAGATTTAATGAGATGAAAGGGGTGTCAGATATAGATGGTTAATGCGCCAGAACTTCTGTGGTGACATTGTTCCACATGCCGATGGTCTTATTGGCGACGTTCGACATGGCGCCGATTATGGCAAGGCAGATGAGGGCGAGGATCAATCCATACTCCACCGCCGTCGCGCCGCGTTGACAATAGATCAGCTTCCAAAAGCTGAAGTTTCTAAACAACGCCCGCATGCCGCACCCCATTTACACACAGCCCCAAATGCCCTTGTAAAAGCGGCAGAGTTAACAAACCCCTCAAGTCGGATCATCATGACGATAATTTCTCCCCTGCTGGTGGTTGCAGCCGCCCTGGTCGACGCGGATGGCCGTGTTCTTTTGCAGCAGCGCCCGCCGGGAAAGCCGATGGCGCACCTATGGGAATTCCCCGGCGGCAAGGTGGAGCCGGGAGAAGCGCCTGAAATCGCATTGATCCGCGAGTTGGAGGAGGAACTGGGCATCCGCACCCATGCAAGCTGCCTCGCGCCCGCGACCTTCGCGAGCGAGCCGCTGGGCGACCGCCATCTGCTGCTGTTGCTTTATGTCTGCCGCAAATGGCAGGGCATCCCCGAAGCGCGGCACGCGACCGCGCTCCAATGGGTTAGGCCCGCGCAAATGTACGCGCTGGACATGCCGCCAGCGGACTTGCCGCTGATTGGCTTGCTGGATTCGCTGATCTGACGGAGGAGAGGGGCGGGCGCGCCCGACGGGCCGCCCCCCCTTGAACCCTTATTCCTCGGCCGCCTTGCTCTGTAGCTGGATATAATTCTGGATGCCCATGCGGTCGATCATCTCGAACTGGGTTTCCAGCGTGTCGACATGCTCTTCCTCGCTTTCGAGGATGTGCTGGAACAGATCGCGGCTCACATAGTCGCGGATCGATTCGCAATAGGCGATGGCGTCCTTCAGCACCGGCAGGGCTTCATATTCCAGTTCGAGGTCGGCCTTCAATATTTCCTCCACCGTCTCCCCGATCTTCAGGCGGCCGAGCAACTGGAAATTGGGCAGTCCGTCCAGGAACAGGATGCGCTCCGCCAGCTTGTCGGCGTGCTTCATCTCGTCGATCGATTCCTCATATTCGAACTTGGCCAGCTTCTCGATGCCCCAATGGTTCAGCATGCGATAGTGGAGGAAATATTGGTTGATCGCGGTCAGCTCGTTCTTGAGAACCTCGTTCAGATATTCGATGACCTTGGCGTCGCCCTTCATGGCGTTCTTCTCCGGCTGTAAGGAAGTGCCGGGATCATAAGCGTTTCGTTTCCGTTTGTTAATCCGGAAAGCCGCGGAAATCCGCCATTTTTTGTTGCGCTATTGCGTCAAGTTCGCGTCAGTCGGATGCGCCTGACTCGCAATGGCTTTAAATGGAAGCGCGCTCCGCCGCGATGATCGTGCGGGCGAAGGGCACGCACTGGCCGCATTTGGGCCGACGTCCCAGGCGCGCATAAGCGCTGCACGGAGTGGCGCAACCTTCGCGGGCGACCTCTTTCAGATCCTTTTCACGAATGGCATTGCAGACACAGACAACCATGCAAATCTCCTGAACGTGGAGATAGCGCAGATGATAATAGGTCGCAATAGAGATTCAGCCGCTGTTGCGAATCTTTTGCGTTTGGCGGCGAGCCAGGCTGCGCCACAGCCATTCCGCCGGCCCCAACGCGAATCGCCTCTGCCATAGCGGCGACCAGACCAGCATGACCGCCCATGCCGCCACGACGAACAACGGCATGGAACGATGCGGAACATGGCCGAACAGCCCAAGCCCCCAGCCGTAGAAGATCGCGCACATGAAAAGGCTGCTGCCCAGATAGTTGCTGAGCGCCAGCCGCCCGACCGCGGCGATTCGCGCCATGACGGCCCGGTTGCGATGGCGCGTGAACAGCCACAGGATCAGGGCCGCCCAACCCACGGCCAGCGGGATGCGGAAGGGGAAGGACCAGGCCAGCACCGACCCCAGCGTCGTGAGCGGAGAGAATCGGCTGGAAATGATCCAGGCCGCAAGCGCCGCCATCGGGATCAGCCCGATCAGGAAACAATGCCGCGCGGTCCGCCAATATTGCTCCGCCTGCCAGCGTCCGGTCAGGAAGCCGCTCTTCAACATCGCCATGCCCAACAGCATGAAGCCCAGCGTGTCGAAGGCGATGAACGGCAAAGTCGTCAGCCATTGGCGGCCGAACAGGGCGACATGATGCAGGAAAATCCCGGCATAGCCGCCGCCATAGATCATATATTCGCTTCGGATCGCTGGATGCGCCGGATCGGAAAGCGAAGCGATGAAATCGGCGAAACCCGCGCTGATGTCTGCTGCCGCGCCAGGCGCGGTGGCGGCATGGCCCCAGGCGTAGAGCGTGCCGATGAACCCCGCGCACACCAGGAAATGCGCCAGGAAGAAGAGAAAGGCCCATTTGACGAGCGCCAGCGGCTCCATCCGCACGAACAGCAGCGCGTTCAGGCCGACCAGCGCATAGATCATCAATATGTCGCCCCACCACAGCAGCAGATAATGGGCCAGGCCGAAGACGAACAGCCAGGCGGCTCGGATCACCTGCGCCCGCCGCCCGTCACGCCCGGCCATTTCCTCCCGGTCGATCAGCAGCAGCATCGACGCGCCGAACAGCATGGAGAACAGCGCCCGCATCTTGCCGTCGACAGCCATGAAACTGACCGTCCAGAAGGCGATGTCGCCCATGGAAAGCGGCCCAGCCGCCGCCGGGCTGAAATAGGCCTGTTCCGGCAGGGCGAAGGCCGCGATGTTCATCCAGAGGATTCCCATGACCGCGCAGCCGCGCAGCACGTCCATGGCGGGAATCCGGGAAGAGGGGGCGGTCATCGGTCGTGGCTGTCCTTGAATTGGGCCTTGAAGAGGCTGGAAATCGGCTCGTGGCTCTGTCAATGCGACTAGCCATGAATGGTCGGCGCAAGCAACGAATAAGCGACGCTTTCGGCGCGGCGGCGGGGCGTTATGACGATCATGCCGGGCCGCAGCGGCTGGCCGCCGCGCTGGTGGCCGATCTCGCGCAGAGGCAAAGGCCCGACGGCGTCGGCCGCATATTGGAGATCGGCTGTGGCACCGGTTTCCTGACGCGGGACATCCAGGCGCGTTGGCCGGGCGCGGAACTGGTGGTGACGGACCTGTCGCCGGACATGCTGGCGCGGGCGGCGAAGGGCGGACTGGTCGCTGGCACATTCCTGACGATGGACGGCGAAGCGCCGATTTTCGAGGGGGAGTGGTTCGACCTCATCCTCTCCAGCCTGGCCTTCCAGTGGTTCGACGATCTGGAGGGCGCCATTGTCCGGCTGGCGGGATTGCTGCGGCCGGGGGGAAGCCTGATCTTCTCCACTATGGGGCAGGGCAGTTTCGCCCGCTGGCGCGGGGCGCATGACGCTGGCGGGGTGCGGGCCGGCATTCCGGACTATCCCTCACTGGAAACGCTGCGCGAGATGCTGGCGCGCTTCGGGGATGCCTTTGCCTTTGACGAGGATTATGTCCTGCCCTGCGGTGGAGCGAAGGGCCTGATCGCGCATCTGAAGGGCATCGGTGCGGTGGTGCCAGGTGAAGGGCGCAGGCCGCTTCCGCCCAGGGATTTGCGCCGGGTCATGGCTGCCTTCGAGGCGAGCGGCGGCGATGATGTCTATCAGGTGCTGTTCGGCCGCGTGACGCGGGCGGGTTAGCGGGGCTGATCGGAGCGAAGGCCGTAATCGCCCAACCGCCAACGTTAAGTGACGCGCCCCTGCCTGCGCAGGAGCACGTCACCTTGTATCGTTTACAGTTCGCTATCCATCAGCGCCGGGAAGAAGCCCTCATGCGCGTCGCGCAGGTCGGCCAGCGTCATGCCCACGACCTTGTCGCCGCCGGTGGCGCCGATCTTCACGGCGCCCGGAATGTCGACGCCCTGGGCAGCGGCGACGATGTAGCGGCCCTGATCCTCGCCAAAGGCGCTTGCCGTCGTCAGCGTGACGCTCAATTCCGCGCCGATGCCGCCCGCCAACGCCATTTCGGTCACGGCTACAGCCAGGCCGCCGTCGGAAATGTCATGCACCGCATTGACCTTGCCTTCCGCGATCAGGGCGCGGACGGTTTCGGCGTTGGCGCGTTCTGCGGCCAGGTCGACCCTGGGCGCATCGCCCGCTTCCCGCCCGGCGATTTCCCGCAGCCAGATCGATTGGCCGAGATGCGTCCCTTCGCCGCCGATGACCCAGATCGCATCGCCCTCATTCTTGAAAGCGACGGTCGCCATCACGTCGACGTCCTTGAGCAGGCCGATCCCGCCGATTGCCGGGGTGGGCAGGATCGCGGAACCGCCGCCGGTCGCCTTGGACTCATTGTAAAGCGACACATTGCCTGACACGATCGGGAAATCCAGCGCCCGGCAGGCGTCACCCATGCCCTCAAGGCAGCCGGTGAACTGGGCCATGATCTCCGGCCGCTGCGGATTGGCGAAGTTGAGGCAGTTGGTGACGGCCAGCGGGGTCGCGCCGACCGCTGAAATGTTGCGATAGCATTCCGCGATCGCCTGCTTGCCGCCCTCATAGGGATCGGCATAGCAATAGCGCGGCGTGCAGTCGGTGCTGATCGCAATGCCCTTTTGCGAGCCATGGACGCGGACCACCGCCGCATCGCCGCCGGGCCGCTGCACCGTGTCGGCGCCGACCATATGGTCATATTGTTCCCAGATCCAGCGGCGGCTGGCGATGTCGGGCGAGCCCATCAGCTTGACGAGATCCGCGCCGATGTCGGCGCTTTCCGCGATTTCGCCCAGCGGCTGAACGCCCGACCAGATCCTATATTCGTCCTTCGGCATCGCCGGACGGTCGTAAAGCGGCGCATCGTCGGCCAGCGGGGCGAGCGGAATGTCGCACACCGTCTCGCCCTTGTGGACCAGCACCATGCGGCCGGTGTCGGTTACATGGCCGATCACCGCGAAATCCAGTTCCCACTTCCGGAAAATGGCTTCGGCAAAGGCTTCCTTGCCCGGTTGCAGCACCATCAGCATGCGTTCCTGCGATTCGGACAGCATCATTTCATAGGCGGTCATGCCGGTTTCGCGCTGCGGCACCTTGTCCATGTTCAGCTCGATGCCGACGCCGCCCTTGGACGCCATCTCCACGGAGGAAGAGGTGAGGCCCGCCGCGCCCATGTCCTGGATCGCGACGATGGCGTCGGACGCCATCAGTTCCAGGCAGGCTTCGATCAGCAGCTTCTCGGTGAAGGGGTCGCCCACCTGCACGGTGGGGCGCTTTTCTTCCGAATCCTCGCCGAAGTCGGCGGAGGCCATGGTCGCGCCATGAATGCCGTCGCGGCCGGTCTTCGACCCGACATAGACGATGGGATTGCCGACGCCCGACGCGGCGCTGTAGAAAATCTTGTCCGTATCCGCGACGCCCACGGTCATCGCGTTGACCAGGATATTGCCATCATAGGCGGGGTGGAAATTCACCTCGCCGCCTACGGTCGGCACGCCCACGCAATTGCCGTAGCCGCCGATGCCATGCACCACGCCGCTGATGAGATGCTTCATCTTGGGGTGATCGGGCCGCCCGAAACGCAGCGCGTTCATGTTCGCCACCGGGCGCGCGCCCATGGTGAACACGTCGCGCAATATGCCGCCCACGCCCGTCGCCGCGCCCTGATAGGGTTCGATGTAGGACGGGTGGTTGTGGCTTTCCATCTTGAAGATCGCGGCCTGGCCGTCGCCAATGTCGACAACGCCCGCATTCTCGCCGGGGCCGCAAATGACCTGCGGCCCTTCGGTCGGCAACTTCTTCAAATGGATGCGCGAGCTTTTGTATGAGCAATGCTCCGACCACATGACCGAGAATATGCCGAGTTCGGTGAGATTCGGCTCCCGGCCGAGCGCGTGCAGGACGCGATCATATTCTTCGGGAGAAAGCCCATGTTCGGCGACGACCTGGGGCGTGATCTGGGATGCGGTGCTGGACATGTGCGCGCCTTTAGCGAGGGCGCGCCCGATAGACAATGCTGACGCTCGCGCACGGGCGAAAACATGATAGCTTTCGCAAAGTCGGACGACAAAAGGGGAGTTGCCCATGGAATGGATGCTGTTGCCGTTGCGCCGCTACGCCAAATTTTCCGGCCGGGCGCGGCCCAGGGAATATTGGATGTTCGTCCTGTTCCTGCTGCTCTGCTATATCGGGGTCGCGATCGTAGAGGGGCTGCTTGGCCTGAGCACGAGCGATCGCTGGTTTCAGCGTGGTCCCTGGTGGGCCAGTGCGGGCTACAGCACGCGCGGCGGGCCGCTCACCGGCCTGTTCACGCTGGCGATGCTGATTCCCAATATCGCCGTGTCCGTCCGCCGGCTGCACGATACGGATCGCAGCGGCTGGTGGTTGCTGATCGTCTTCTTCCCGATCATCGGCAGCATCGTCCTGCTGATCTTCTTCATCATGAGCGGCACGCGGGGGGCCAATCGCTTCGGCCCCGATCCGGTCGAGGTGGGGGAGCCGGAGTTGCGTTGAGCGGCAACGGGATCGAATAAAAAGGCCGGCCTCCATAGGGAAGGCCGGCCCGTATGTGCAGGAAAATGAAAAGGATCAGCCCTTGCAGCTCACCGCGCTCTTGCCCGGCAGGGTGGCGGTGATCTGCTTGCCCGAACCCTCGACCTTGTAGCCCTCGGCTTCGAAGGGCTTGCCCGCTTCGGCGGCGGTCAGCTTGATCGGCGCGCCGTTCTTTTCGGTGCGCAGGTTCGCCGTCTTGTCGTCGCTCATGAAGTCGACGAAGATCAGGCTGTTGTCCTTGCAGCGATATTGATGGCTTTCCTTCACCATCGGCGGCAGCTCGACCGGGGCGGCATTGGCCAGCCTTTCAGCCATGGGATCGGCAGGGCCGCCCACGACTTCGGGTTCGTCGTTATTGTTGCATGCGGACAGCAGCGCGAGCGCCGCGACGGAGATGAGGGAGAGATGATATTTCATAGCGGTCCTTCTATGTGCACTAGCTATACCAAGCGTCAACGCAAAACTGCCGCAAGTCCGCCAGCCACTGGTCTGACGTCATGACGTTTTCGTGACAGGAAAGCCGGAATCGGCCGCGACGGACCATGTGGGCTTGACCGGGCGGGCGGGGGCCGCCAATGCAGGGGAATGGCGCAAGACAGCATGACAGAGCAGGGCGATCCATCGCAATTGTCGTTCGAGGATGCGCTGCGCGCGCTCGAATCGATCGTCCGGCGGCTGGAGAGCGGCGACGTGCCGCTCGACGAATCCATTTCGCTTTATTCGCAGGGCGAGGAATTGCGGAAACGCTGCATGGAACGGCTCCAGGCGGCGGAGGCCCGCATCGCCAAGCTGACCGTCGACGCCAGCGGCGCCGTCACGGGCGCGCAGCCCTTCGGTACGGACTGAAGGCCGCAGGCATGAGCGGAGCCGCCTCCGCCTCCACCCTGGTCGCCAGCCGCGCCGCCGCCCTCGCGGTGGATATCGACCATTTGTTCGACCTGCTGCTGGCGGTCCCCGACGATCCGCGCAAACGCCTTTACGAAGCGATGCGCCATGCCGCGATGGGCGGCGGCAAGCGGCTGCGTCCGCTGCTGGTGCAGGCGGCCAGCGACCTGTTCAACATCTCACGCGATTCGGCGCTGCGGGTCGGCGTCGCGGTCGAATGCATCCATGTCTATTCGCTGGTGCATGACGACCTGCCGGCTATGGACGACGACGACATGCGCCGGGGCAAGCCGACCGTGCACAAGGCGTTCGACGAGGCGACGGCGATCCTGGCGGGCGATTGCCTGCACGATCTGGCCTTCGAATTGCTGGCGGATGAGGAAACCCATCCCGACCCCTTCGTCCGCATCGAACTGGTGAAGGCGCTGGCGCTCGCCAGCGGCACCAGCGGCATGGCGGGCGGCCAGATGATGGATCTGGAGGCGGAAAGGGCGAGCTTCGACCTGTCCACCGTCACCCGGCTCCAGCAATTGAAGACCGGCGCGCTGATCGCCTTCTGCGTCGATGCCGCCGCGATCATGGCGCGCATCCCGCCGGACGCCCGCACCCGCCTGCACGGCTATGCGCGCGACATCGGCCTGGCCTTCCAGATCGCCGACGACCTGCTCGACGTGGAGGGGGACGCCGATCTTGCCGGCAAGGCGCTGGGCAAGGATGCGGCGGCGGGCAAGGAAACCTTCGTCTCGCTGCTGGGCGCGGATCGGGCGCGGGAGCAGGCCCGCCTGCTGGTGGAACAGGCCAAGGCGCATCTGCATGGGCACGGTCCGGAGGCTGACCTGCTGCGCGCCATCGCGGACTATATCGTGGAAAGGGATCGCTAGGGCATGAGCAAGCAGAGGGTGGGGGTTTATCCCGGCACGTTCGATCCGATCACTCTGGGTCATATGGACATCATCCGGCGCGGCGCGAAGCTGGTCGACAAGCTGGTGATCGGCGTCACGACCAACATCTCCAAATCGCCCATGTTTTCCGATGAGGAGCGGCTGGACATGGTCCGCCGCGAATGTGCGGGGATCGACACGGAAATCGTCGTCACCGGCTTCAACTCGCTGCTGATGGACTTCGCCGAATCGCAGGGGGCCAGCGTCATCATCCGGGGCCTGCGCGCCGTCGCGGACTTCGAATATGAATATCAGATGGCGGGCATGAACCAGCAGATCAACGGCCGGGTCGAAACGGTCTTCCTGATGGCGGACGTGTCGCTGCAACCCATCGCCTCCCGCCTGGTCAAGGAAATCGCGCTTTACGGCGGGCCGATCCACAAGTTCGTCAGCCCCACGATATGCGACGAAGTGGAGGCGCGGGTGGCGCAACTCGGCCTCAAGGGCCAGTAAAGCCTTCGCTAAAGGCTCCACTCAGCCTTCGTTCAGTTGCCAATCGCCAAGAGCACGCTATCAGGGGCACATTCGCACCTGGGCAAATATGAGGAAAGCTTCGTTCATGCGGTTCACGTCGGCGCTCAAGACCGTGGCGATCGGTTTCGCTCTCTATGCATCGAGCGGCGCCGCCCTGGCCCAGGGCGGCGGGCGCAGTGCCGAGGAAACGAAAAAGGAAGAGGCCGCCGTCCGCGCGGAGCAGGCCGCCAAGCAGCTCGGCCTCGATCCTGCTTCCAGGCTGCCGTCCGCGACGGTGCCGGTCGACCCGCAGAATGTCTGGGATCTCGACCTGTCGAGCGGCGGGCGCGTGCGCATCCAGCTTCGCCCCGACATCGCGCCCACCCATGTCGAGCGGATCAAGGAACTGACGCGCCAGGGCTTCTACAACGGCCTTAAATTCCATCGCGTCATTCCCGGCTTCATGGCGCAGGGCGGCGATCCCAAGGGGGACGGCACCGGCGGCTCGACGCTTCCCGACCTGAAGGCGGAATTCAACCCGATGCCGCATCTGCGCGGCACCGTCTCCATGGCCCGCGCCCAGAGCGATGACAGCGCGAACAGCCAGTTCTTCATCGTCTTCCTGCCGCGCATGCAGCTCGACAAGAAATATACCGTCTTCGGCCGGGTGATCGACGGCATGCAATATGTCGACGCCATCCATCAGGGCGAGCCGCCCGCCGATCCGACCCTCATCCTCCAGGCGTCGATCGAAAGCGACGGCAAGCCGCCCGTGACCGCGCTTCCCACCCCGCCCGCGCCGCCCGCACCCTCGATCATCGCGCCGCCGGTGAAGAAGCCAGCCCCCGCGAAGAAGCCCGCCGCGCCGAAGAAGAAGTAACAGGGCCGCCTTGCTCTTCCCTCGTCATGCTGAACTTGTTTCAGCATGACGAGGGAAGAGCGGTGCATCGCGATGCATGGCCAGATCGCCTGCCCTGACCGTGCTGAGACAAGTTCAGTCTGACGACCCGCTGCTGAGGACCGGCGCCCCATGCGCGTAGACCTGTTCGATTTCGACCTTCCGCCCGAAAGCATCGCGCTCCGGCCTGCATCCCCCCGCGATTCGGCGCGGCTGTTGCTGGTATCCGGCGACGCCCCTTTCGAGGATCGGACCGTGCGCGACCTGCCGGGCCTGCTGCGCGCTGGCGACGTGCTGGTCTTCAACGACACCAAAGTCATCCCCGCCCAGCTTGAAGGCATGCGCGGCGAGGCCAGGATCGGCGCGACCCTCCACAAGCGGCTCGGCCTGCGCCAATGGCAGGCCTTTCTGCGCAACGCCAAGCGGGTTCGCGACGGCGACCGGATCGATTTCGGCGCGGGCGTCACCGCCCTTGCCGGGCCACGGGACGAGGATGGCGGCGTCACGCTAAGCTTCGAGGGCGAGGAGCCGGTGGAAGTCCTGCTGGAACGGGCCGGACGCATGCCGCTGCCTCCCTATATCGCCAGCAAGCGTCCCACGGACGACCGCGACCGCAGCGACTATCAGACCATGTTCGCGCGGGAGGACGGCGCGGTCGCGGCGCCCACCGCCGCGCTGCATTTCACGCCGGACCTGATGGCGGCGCTGAAGACGGCGGGTGTAGGCACGGAAACGCTGACCCTGCATGTCGGCGCGGGGACTTTCCTGCCGGTGAAGGCTGACGACACCGACGATCATCGGATGCACGCCGAATGGGGGCGGATCGACCAGGCGACGGCGGATCGGCTGAACGCGGCGCGGCGGGCGGGCGGACGCCTGATCGCGGTCGGCACCACCAGCCTGCGCCTGCTGGAAAGCGCTTGCGGAGAGGATGGCGTCATCCGCCCCTTCGCCGACGAGACGCGGATCTTCATCACGCCGGGCTATCGCTTCCGGGCGGTCGATGGGCTGATGACCAATTTCCATTTGCCCAAATCGACATTGTTCATGCTGGTAAGTGCCTTGATGGGCACGGAAAAAATGCAATCAGCGTACAGGCACGCAATCAAGGAAGGCTATCGGTTCTACAGCTACGGGGACTCCAGCCTGCTGCTGCCGGAGCGATAAGGCGGAAGGCATTTCGAGTGGGAAAGGTCGCCTTCGTAATGCGGGGGTCACGTGTTCGAGTCACCATCGCCAATGCGTCCGCGCCTGGGGGCTTTGCTCCTGTCATTCCACGTCCTCCTCCAAATCGGGAGGATATGGGCTATGCAAACTGTCATCTTCCTAATCGGGATCGCCGCAGCACAACGTCACCACTCTCAAGTACGCAAATGCCCACGGGCCACGTTTTTTAACGGGTGTCATGCCTCCAAAATGCGATCGGCCGCGACCCTCCTGGCCCATCTAGAGCACGGCCCGTTTCTACCCCACACAGGCGGGCCCAGCCCGGGACCGTTTTGAAGGATGTCAGCTTGCTCCGCGTCATCAACGGCTAAAGCGCACGGTACTGAAGCGACCACGCAAGGTTTCGTGTTCCTCCTCATCAGGAGAAGACGATGACCCAGAATGTCACCCGTACCCGCCGGCAATGCCGCCTTGGCTCCAGCCCGCAAATTCATATCCCGCACTCGTCCTGGAGCCGCGTCGAGCGCGCACCCGAACGCGCCGTGCCGGTCAAGCCGGATGAGTTCTGGAGCCGTTTGGGGCTTTTACGGGGTCGCTCCGATCATGCTGCTATGAGGAGGAAGCGGAACTATCCTAATCCTCCCCGTCGATAGATGGGGAGGGGGACCGGCCGAAGGCTGGTGGAGGGGAAGATACGCAGGTCACGCCATTTCCCCTCCACCACGCTTCGCGCGGTTCCCGTCCCCACGCTGCGCGCAGGGAGGAATAAGAACATGCGCTACCGCCCAATATCCGTCCTGCACTAACGTCCACCGGCCAAATCACTGCCCGATCTTTATCTCGAACAATTTGGCCCAGTTTTTTCCGGTCACGAACAGGCGGTCGGCCTTCGTGTCATAGGCGATGCCGTTGGCCACCGCCTCGCTGTCGCTTGCTCCGCTGGCTTTCAGCAGCGGGGCGATGTCGAGCCAGTCGATGACCGATCCCGAGCGCGGGTCGATCCTGACGATATGGCTGTCATACCAGATATTGGCCCAGATCTCGCCCTTCACATATTCCAGTTCGTTCAGCCGATCCACGGGACGGCCGTTCCAGGTCACCGTGATCCGCCGTTCCTCGGTCAGTTTTTCGGGGTCCAGAAACCGCAACTGCGCCGTGCCGTCGCTCATGATGAGGCTGCGGCCGTCCTGCGTCAGTCCCCAGCCTTCGCCTTCATAACGAAACTGGGAAACCGGCGAAAAATCGTTCAGCTTCCAGACGAAGCCCTGCCGATGCCGCCAGGTCAGACTGATCAGCCGGTCCTTCCAGTTGACGATTCCCTCGCCAAAATAGGGGCGGGGCACGATCCGGCGGTTCAGCACCTTGCCGTTCTTAAGGTCGACCTTGCGAATCTCGGACTCGCCCTCCAGCCCGGTGCTCTCGTACAGCGCGCCGTCATGATAGAAGAGCCCCTCGGTAAAGGCGGCCGGATCATGCGGATAGCTTCGGACCAGCGTCCACCGCGTTTCCGCTTGCGCTGGCGCGACCAGCAGCCATGCGCCCAGCAGCGCGACGAGGATACGCATCATTCGGCCGCCTGCTCCGCCATCGCGCCGGAGAGCCAGCCGGGCAGGGCAGCAGGATCGATATCTTCCACCCGCCGCAGTTCGATCGACAGGCCAAGGTCAGGCAACGCCGCCTTCTGGCGCTTCTCATCGGCTTCGGCGAGCGGCACGGCCACCAGCCGCCGGTTGACCTTGTTGCGATAATGCATGCGGGCGGTGTTTTCCTGCCCGACATAGCAGCCCTTGTCATAATCGACGCCGCCCAGTTCCCCGGCATTGGTTTCCAGCCACAAAATCTGGTCCTGTCCCAGTTCCCCGGCCCCCTCGAACACCCCCAGCGCCAGCCTGTGCGCCCGAAAAGCCGCCGATGCGTCGCCGTCGTCCGGCGGCGCGATCCAGCGATGCCCCAGCGCTGGCAGGCGGGGGTCGAAGGGTCTGTTCTGCGCCTCCAGCGCCCAATGAACCGCCAGCGTCTCTTCCCGCGCAATCGCCACCTTGCGCCGCAGCCGATAAAGCGTCAGCCGCCTTACCAGCGCGTCCGCTTGTGCCGCCTCGCAATCGATCAGCACATCGTCTCCGTCCGCCCAAAGGATGAAGTCGAACAGCGTCTTGCCCTGCGGCGTCAGCAGCGCGGTCCAGCGCGGCTCGCCCGCCTTCAGCCCCGGCACGTCGCGGGTCAGCAGGCCTTGCAGGAAGATTTTCGCCTCCTCGCCGGAAATTCTGAGGAGCGTGCGGTCGGTTAGGGTGGTGCCAATCATCGGCTTTAGGTAGGACACTGCGCAACCATATCCAAGCCCATCCAAAGCAGGCGACATCGACATGACCTTCGACCTCCTTCTCAAGAACGGCACCGTCCACACCCCCGGCGGCGCGGAAAGCGTGGATGTAGGCGTCAGCGGCGGCAGGATCGTCGCTATCGGCACGTCCCTGGGCGCCGCGGGCGAGGTGATCGACTGCACAGGACTCGACGTGCTGCCCGGCTGCATCGACAGCCAGGTCCATTTCCGCGAGCCGGGGCTGGAGCATAAGGAGGACCTGGAATCGGGCAGCCGCGCGGCGGTGCTGGGCGGCGTCACCGCCGTCTTCGAAATGCCCAACACCAACCCCAATACCGACACGGCTGAACGGGTTCACGACAAGCTGAAGCGCGCCCATCATCGCATGTGGTGCGACCACGCCTTCTATGTCGGCGCCACCGCCGACAATGCCGGGCAGTTGAAGGAGTTTGAGCGGATACCCGGCACGGCGGGCGTCAAGATATTCATGGGGGCCTCGACCGGCAGCCTGCTGGTCGACGATGACGAGGCTCTGTCCCGCGTCCTCGCCAGCGGCACACGGCGCGTCGCCATCCATGCCGAGGACGAAGCGCGGATGAACGCCCGCAAGGATTTGCGGGTGGAGGGCGACCCGTCCTCCCACCCCGTCTGGCGCGACGATGAAAGCGCGATGATCGCGACGAAGCGCATCATCGACCTGGCCCGCAAGGCCCGCCGCCGCATCCACATCCTGCATGTGACGACGCCCGCCGAACTGGAATATATCGCCCGCAACAAGGATATCGCCACCTGCGAGGTCACGCCCCAGCATCTGACCCTGGCGGCGGAGGACGCCTATCCGCGCCTGGGCACCTATGCGCAGATGAACCCGCCGATCCGGTCCGGGGCGCATCGCGACGGCCTGTGGCACTGGCTGAACCAGGGCGTGCCGGATGTTCTGGGCAGCGATCATGCCCCGCACACGATAGAGGAAAAGGCGAAGCCCTATCCCGCCTCGCCCAGCGGCATGCCCGGCGTCCAGACGCTGGTGCCGCTGCTGCTCAATCATGTCGCGGAGGGGCGGTTGTCGCTGCGCCGGTTCATCGAACTGACCTCCTCCGGCCCGCAGCGCGTCTTCGGGCTGGTGGGGAAGGGGCGCATCGCGCTCGGTTATGATGCCGATTTCACCGTGGTCGATCTCAAGAAGCGCTGGACCGTCGGCAGCGATTGGCTGGCTTCCCGCTGCGACTGGTCGCCTTTCGAAGGTATGGAACTGACCGGCAAGGCGGTCGGCACCATCATCCGCGGGCATCGCGTGATGTGGGAAGATGCGCTTGCCAATCAGGCGGTGGGCGAGGCGGTGCGGTTCGAGGCGACTGAATTCGCCTAAATCGTCGCCAGACGATTGCGGCGGGCGGCGGTCAGGCTGTCCGTCGCGAACAGGATCAGGCCCAGCCAGATCAATGCAAAGCTCGCCATCTGGCCCACCGTCAGCTTTTCCCCGAAAAGCAGGATGCCACACAGAAATTGCAGCGTCGGCGCCAGATATTGCAGCAGGCCCAGGGTGGCCATGGGCAGCCGCTGGGCGGCGGTCGCGAAGAGCACCAGCGGCACCGTGGTCACCAGGCCGGTGACGATCAGCAGGATGGTCGTCGCCATGTCCTGCCCGAAACTGACGCCGCCATGCGCCGACAGCCAGACCAGATAGCCGATGGCAGGCGGCGTCAGCAGCAGCGTCTCCACGCCCAGACCCGTCATCGGCGCCACGGGCGTCAGCTTGCGGATCAGCCCGTAGAAAGCGAAGGTCAGCGCCAGCGCGACACTGATCCACAACGTGGTCAGGGCGGTCGCCGCCATGACGGCGACGCCCACCGCGGCGATCCCGACCGCAACCGCTTGTCCGCGCCGCAGCCGTTCGTGGAGCAGCAGCACGCCCAGCCCGACATTGACCAGCGGATTGAGGAAATAGCCAAGGCTGGCGGCGATCACATGGCCGCCATTCACGGCCCAGACATAGGTCAGCCAGTTCAAGCCGATCATCAGGGCCGATCCCGCCAGCGGCAGCATGAGTCGGCGATCCCGCAAAATGGCCGACAGCGCGGGCAGGTTCCGCCGCGCCAGCAGCAGAACCGTGACCAACAGCAGCGACCAGAGGATGCGCTGGCTGACGATCTCCACCGCATTTACATGGTGCAGCAGCCTGAAGAAGATCGGCAACAGCCCCCATGCGGCATAAGCGCCCATCGCGGCGAGCAATCCCCGCCGGGCCGCCTGTTCGGATGATGGCCGGGCGTTCAGAATATGCCTCCCCCCAGGAACAGTCGCAGCGCCCCGAAAGCCGCCACGATCAGGCAGAAATTGCGCCCGCCATTCTTGGCCGACAGCATGCCGACGAAGGCGCCGAACAGGGCGACCGGCACCAGCAGCCAGTTGAGCGCGCCCAGCAACGGAAACACCGCCGGGATCATCAGGATAAGCGTGAAAAGGCCGATCAGCGCTGACAATATGTTGAGCATGACGGCATAAATGAAGCTTCCTCCGCGTCGCGGCAAGGCGGGCGGCGATGCCAATTGGCGGAGACTGGCCCCACCTTCTGAGAAAATTCAGGGATTCACTAAAATCCCTAACGAAAAATTAACCTTTGCTCTTCATCCCCTGTTTACGAAGGAGTGAAGCCATGGCGCCTGTTCGATCTTTTTGCGTCCTCGCATTGCTGGCCGCCCTGCCGCTGGTGGGCTGTAGCAAGAAGGATGATGATCTGAACGCGCTGGACGCGCAACTCACCAACAATGCGGTCGACGCGCTGGCTGGACAGATTGTGGTCGACCCCCGGCTTGCAGGCCAATCGCAGCGGACCGCGAAGCTGCCTGTGCTGACGGGAGCGGCCGCCAAGGGGCTGGCCGATTCCGTGAAACTGGCTGGCGGCACGCTGCTCGCGACGCCTGCGCCTGTCGAGGCAGAGGTGAAGGAATCCGCATCCATGCTGGCCGCGGTGGCCAGCGAACAGAAAAAGCCCGGCGGCAACGCCTTGTGCCGCGAGCAACTGGTCTACGGCGCCCAATGGGCCAGCCGCCTGCCGGAACCCTTCACCCTCTATCCCGGTGCGCAGTTGATCGAGGCGGCCGGGGCGGAAAAGGACGGATGCACGCTGCGCGCCGCCACCTTCGTGACGCCGGTGCCCCAGCAGAGCGTGATGGATTTCTATTATACCCAGGCCCGTCGCGCCGGTTTCGACGCCGAACATAAGGTGATGGGCGGCGACCATGTCCTGGGCGGTTCGCGCAAGGATGACGGCAGCGCCTTCTTCCTGCTGTTCACCGAAGCGCCTGGCGGCAAGACCAGCGTCGACGTGATCGCGGATCACGGCCGCTAGGAATTAGCTGCTGAAACCGTTCTAGGCCGCCGTAAGCACCGGCGCTTGACCGGCCGCGCCCAGGTCGAAGGGCACTGTCTGGTACATTTCGTTGATCCAGTTGCCGAACAGCAGATGCGCATGGCTGCGCCAATGATTTTGCGGCTGCTGGCCTGGATCGTCGTCGGGGAAATAATGGGCAGGCAACTGCCTTCCCCCGTCACGCGCATATTCCTCCGCCAAGGTCAGCGTATCATATTCCAGATGGTTGAACATATGCAGGAAGCCGCGCCCCGGATCACCGATCAGGCAAAGACCTGATTCATCGCTCTCGGCCAATATCTGCAAGCCGCGTCCCTCCAGAATATCCTGTCGCCGCACTGCCGACCAGCGCGACACCGGCACGCAAAAATTATCGGAAAAGCCACGCATCCAGGGCGATGACGGCATGTGATTGTGATGCCGGAACAGGCCGAAAGCCTTCCGCTCCAGCGCATGTTTCTCCACGCCATGGAAATGAAATAGCGCGGCCTGCGCCGCCCAGCAGATGCTGAGCGAACGATGCACATGAGTCTGCGTCCAGTCGAAAATGGCGCGCAATTCGTCCCAATAGCTCACCTCTTCGAAGGGCAATTGCTCCACCGGCGCCCCGGTGACGATGAAGCCGTCGAACCGCTCGTCCCGGACATCGCTCCACGGGCGATAGAAGGACGCCATATGATCGGCGGAGGCGTTGCGCGACACATGGTCGCTGATCCGCACCAGCGTCAGTTCGACCTGCAACGGCGTGGCGCCCAGCAGCCGGGCAAGCTGCGTCTCGGTACTGATCTTGTCAGGCATCAGGTTGAGCAGCGCGATCCGAAGCGGACGAATATCCTGCCGCACCGCATCGGCCTCCCGCATCACCATGACCCCTTCCGCCTCCAATATGGGACGGGCAGGCAGGTCGTCGGCTATCTTGATCGGCACGTCTCGTCATTCCCTGTTGCGGAGCGACGCTGGCGATGTGGCTGGGGTCCGCTTGGTTGCCGGATCGGCCACATCCTCCTTTTACGGAGTGCCACCTTGCCCGGATCGGCAGGTTGGCGTTGGGCGTCGCCCCAACTCTTGATGCTGACGGCTAGATAGGCGGATGAAGCGGCTTTGGCAATCGCCGCTTTAGGGGTGAATAGGAAAAGTTTGAACCCAAGGCAGGACGCGGGACATGCAGGATCGTGGCCACTCCCTGCACATCTGGCGGACTCTCATTTCCAAGGTCAATGATCGCTTCCCAATCCTTGCAAAAATGCTCTAGGGCGGGCGGCATGACCAATATCTTTCTCGTCATGGCAGGCGGCGCCGTCGGATCGGCGCTGCGTTATCTGCTTGGGCGTCTTGCAGGCCAGATGTTCCCCGCCGCCCTGTGGCCATGGGGAACCTTCGGGGCCAACATCATCGGCGGTTTCGCCATGGGCCTGCTGGCCGGGTGGCTGGCGCGTTTCAACACCGGCGCGGGTGAACCGATCCGCCTGCTGCTCGCTGTCGGCGTGCTGGGCGGTTTCACCACTTTCTCCTCGTTCAGCCTGGAAACCGTGCTGATGATGGAACGCGGCCAGTTCGGCATGGCGCTGGCCTATGCCGCCTTTTCGGTCATCGGCGCGGTCGGCGCGCTGGCCGGGGGCGTCGCCGTGATGAGGAGCGTCGCATGAAGGGGCGACCGCCCGGCAAAAGCTCCGGTCCGCGCAAGCCCGCCGCCGCTCCCCAGGGGCGTGCCCGCGGTGCCGCCAAGGCCGCTCGCGCCCGCAAGCCCGACGCGCCTAAAGCCGGCCCCAAGCCCGGCCCAAAGCCGGCCCCCAAGTCCAACGCAGCGAAGCCTGCCGTCCCGCCCGCCAAGTCGTCTCCGGCCAAGGGCGTTTCGCTGGATGTCCGGCAGTTCCGCGTCGGCACGGACGATGACGGCATCCGGCTCGACCGCTGGTTCCAGCGGCATCTGCCCGATGTCGGTTTCAACACCGTCTCCCGCTGGACCCGCACCGGCCAGTTGCGCGTCGACGGCGCCCGCGCGGCGCCGGGCGATCGCGTCGCGGAGGGCCAGAGCATCCGCGTACCCCCCGCCGAGCCAAAGGCGGCCGAAACCGTGAAGCCCAAGCGCGTTCGTCCGCAATTGACCGACGACCAGACCGCATTCGCCCAGGGGATCGTCATCCACCGCGATGCGCAGGCCATCGTCATCAACAAACCGCCGGGCCTGGCCACCCAGGGGGGCACGAAGACCGACGATCATGTCGACGGCCTGCTCGACGCGCTGGAATATGAACTCGACCAACGGCCCAAACTGGTCCATCGCCTGGACAAGGACACGTCCGGCGCGCTGCTGATCGCCCGCACAGCCCGGTCGGCGGCCTTCTTCGCCAAGGCTTTTTCCAGCCGCACGGCGCGCAAGGTTTATTGGGCGATCGTCATGGGCGTCCCCTCCATCGAGGACGGCATGGTCGAACTGCCCATCGCCAAGCAGCCGGGAACCGGCGGCGAGAAAATGCATGTGGACCAGGAGGAGGGGCTGCCTTCCCGCTCGCGCTATCGCGTGATCGAGCGCGCGGGCAATCGCGCTGCCTGGGTCGAACTACAGCCCTATACCGGCCGCACCCATCAGTTGCGCGTCCATATGGCGGCCATCGGCCATCCGATCGTCGGCGACGGCAAATATGGCGGCAAGGAAGCCTTTCTGAGCGGCACGATCAGCCGCAAGATGCACCTTCATGCTCGCCGCATCCGCGTCGATCATCCCGATGGCGGCCGCGTCGACGTGCGCGCCGAATTGCCCGAACATTTCGCGGCCAGCCTGGTTTCGCTGGGTTTCGACCTGTCCGTGGGCGATCTGCCGTTGGACGAGGAGATCGCCCGCCCCCCCACGCGGGAGGATGAGAAGAAGGCCGCCCGTGCCCATGCCAAGCAAATCCGCAAGGGTCGCAAGGGCGAAAGGCGCGCGCGGGGTTCGGGCGCAGGACCGCGCAAGAAGTCATGACGAACAAGCTTGCGGTGTTCGATTGCGACGGCACGCTGGTCGATAGCCAGCACAGCATCTGCACGGCCATGATTCGCGCCTTCGAAGGGGAAAGGCTGGCCGCGCCGGATCGGGCGACCATCCTGTCCGTCGTCGGCCTGTCGCTGCCGCTTGCCATGGCCCGGCTGCTTCCGGAGGCGGAGGCCGATTATCACGAGCATCTTTCGGAACGCTACAAGCTCGCTTTCCAGCAGCTTCGCCGCGAGAACGCCGTGTCGGAGCCGCTTTATCCGGGGATAGCCGACCTCATTCGCGACCTGGATGCCGATGGATGGCTGTTGGGTGTCGCGACCGGCAAGTCGGACAGGGGGCTGCAACTTTGCCTCAGCCATCATGGCATCCATGCGCATTTCGTGACGTTGCAGACGGCCGACCGCCATCCGTCCAAGCCGCATCCATCCATGCTGCTCACCGCCATGGCCGAAGCGGGCGCCACCCCTGAAACGACGGTGATGATCGGCGATACCAGCTTTGACGTTGACATGGCCTTGACGGCGGGTACCCGCGCGCTTGGCGTCGGCTGGGGCTATCATGCGCCGCAGGACCTGATCGCGGCGGGCGCGCATAGCGTGGCGATGGACAGCGCGGAATTGCGCGGTCATATCCACGCCCACGACATCGGATGACCGACATGCCGCCGATCCCGCCAGTCGACCCTGAAAAGGTCGCCCGCCAGCGCTTTTTCGCGCTTGGCCTGTTCCGCCTGTCCGGCGCGTTGCTGGTGATGTTCGGCTTCCTCATATTGATGCAGCGCTTCCATTGGGTGCAGGGAAGCAAGGCCAAGGCGATGGGCGCGATCTTCGTCGTCGTCGGCCTGTTCCAGTTCGTGATCGTGCCGCGCCTGCTGCTCGCCTTGTTCCGGAAACCGCCGCAATCATGAAACGCTTCTACAAGGACGTCACGGTCGTTCCGGGCGAAACCGGTTTCGAACTTCGCTTGGATGGCCGCCCGGTCCGCACGCCCGCCCGCGCTCCACTGGCTCTGCCCAATGCGCGCCTTGCCGAGGCGATTGCCGAGGAATGGCGTGCCCAGGGCGACATGGTCGATCCGCGCTCCATGCCCTTTACCGGCCTGGCCAATGGCGCCATCGACCAGATCGAGCCCCATCGTGAAAGCTTCGCCGCGGGCATTGCGCGCTATGGGGAAAGCGACCTGCTCTGCTACCGCGCCGAGGGGCCAGCCGAACTGGTGGCGCGCGAAGCCGCCGCCTGGGATCCTCTGCTGGATTGGGCGCGCCGCCGCTATGACGTTACTTTCCGGGTAACGCAGGGCATCATCCCGGTCGATCAGCCTGCCGAGACGCTGGAACGGCTTGGGGGGGCGGTGGCTGCCTTCGATCCCTTCACCCTTGCGGGGCTGTCGACATTGGTGACGCTGTCCGGATCGCTGGTCTGCGGCCTCGCGGTCGTGGAAGGCGGTCATGATGGCGATGCGATCTGGGCCGCCGCCGAAATCGACGAGGCGTGGGAAACCGAACAATGGGGCGAGGATGCCGAGGCCGCCGCTCGTTCGGCGCGGCGCAGGGATGAATTCGCGATGGCGCGAGCCTTTTGTGAATGGACTCGCGGCTGAGTTGAGCGGGGGGACTGTGGTCCCACACGCCCCTGGCTTACGGCACCCCGCCGACGATCTTGTCGGCAAAGAGCAGCCGGCCCGGCCCCATCAGCCCGATGAATTGCGGCAACATATGACGGGCCAGCGCGAAGCACCCTTCGCTGCGGCCGATCTTGCCCCAGGTCGCGATATGATCTTCGCTGACATAATCGGCGCCATGCACGACGATGGCGCGCATTTCCGCATTGTTGTTTTGCGGGTCCAGCCCCATCAGGCGCATCGCCCGGCCATGTTGGCCTTCGTAGATTTCGCCCGTCTTGAACGCGCCCGAACTACTCGCCAGCGAATTGGGTTCGTTGGAAAAGGTCTGGAGCCAACCCGAATGTCCGGGGTCGGAGCCGCGGCCATGGGCGACCAGATAGGAACTGGCCTGTCCGCCGATCAGGTCGACCACATGGAAACGCAATTCCCGCGAGGGTGCATTGAAGTCGGCCAAGCCCACCCGGTCGCGCAACGTGAACATATGGCCATGCTGATCGAGCGCCGCCTTGGCGCGCTCCAGCAATTTCGCATAGGGTCGGACAGCGAGCGGCCCGGCGGGAACCGGACGCGGCAGCGTTTCACCGAGGGACGCCGCCCGTCCGGCGCTGTCGGCAAGGAATGAAAAGGCCAGCCCGCTCAAAGCGAGCTTCGTAAAACTGCGACGATCCATGAATCGCAATATAGCAAAGGAGCGGCGCCGGTCCAAGGGCAGCGTCGGATCGCGCCCGCCATCCACGCGATCCCGGTCCGCAAAGCCGCCATTCCGCCTCGTTTCCGGGGCGGGACGTGCCGACTTATTGGGTCGCGTTCGCACCTTCCTCCGCGCCCGCTCGCTCCAGGCGCGCGGTCATGCCGGTGGCCGCGGCGTCATCCTCTATCTGCTGTTGTTCTGAAATGGTCGGGGCGGGGGCCGGTGCGGGCGCGGCATTATTGCTCGGCTCCGGGGTAGCCTCCGGCTCGTCGACGATGACATTCTCGACCGGCGGTTCGACCAGATTGTTGGTCACCGGGGCCTCTTCCTCCTTCTTCCCGCAGGCGGCGAGGGCGAGCGCGCCGGCAAGGGCGATGAGGGCGAATTTGCGCATGAAATCAGTCCTTCGATGCGATGGAGGCCGCGGGCGCGGCGGTCGGGTCGACGCGACGGCTGGACGCTTCGATCTTTGCGGCCAGCAGCTTGTCCCAGCCATAGGGATCGGAACGAAAACTCATCGTGCCGTTATTGCTGGCGAAGGCGGTCCAGTAAAGCAGGTACACCGCTACTTCCTTGGGCAGCGAAACCCGCTGGGTCTTGCCGGTGTCGATCAGCGACTGGATCTGCCCGGCGAGATCGGGATTGCTGGCCACCATCAGCTCCGCCAGCGGCACCGGCTTTTCCAGGCGAATGCAGCCATGGCTCGCCAGGCGGTCATAGCTCGAAAATTTCGCTCGCGACGGGGTGTCGTGCAGATAGACGGCGAAGGGATTGTTGAAATCGAATTTCAGCCGCCCCAGCGCGCTGTTGGGTCCGGCGGGCTGCACGATCCGCTCGCCTGTCTCCGGCTTGCCGACGATCTTGTATCCTTGGCGAATCAGCGCAGCGCGCCCCTTGGGCCACAATTCGCGCTTGGCGATGGAGGCGGGCACGTTCCACGGCGGATTGACCACGATCGAATGGATACTGGATGTCAGCATCGGCGTCGCATTGTCCGGCGCGCCCGTCACGGCGCGCATCGACGTCACAGGCTCATCGCCCTCGAATAGCGTCAGCACGGCGGCGGCGATGTTCACCTGCACCCTGTTGACCGGCAACTGGCGTGGCATCCAGCGCCAGCGTTCCATATTCGCCATGATCGCGGCGATGCGGTCGTCCACCGGCACGTTCAGTTCCCTGAGCGTCCGCGCATCCAGCAGGCCGGTGGGGTTGAGGCCGTAGCGCCGCTGCGCCCGTTGCAGCACGTCGACCAGCTTTTCGCCGGGCGTGACGCTCTTGTCTTCTATCGCGATGCGTGCGCGCACCAGGTCGGGGGAGGATTGCGCCGTCAGCGTGGGCCAGCCGCCCGTATCGCGAATCCGTTCATAATTGGCCAGGCCCTTGCGCAGCCCGTCATAGCCCGCATAGGGCGGCGTCAGGTTGAGCGCCCATTGCGGCAGCCGATCCTCGCTGATCGCCTTGGCTAGGCCCGGCCGCGGATCGAACGGGGCAGGGCGCAACGCCCAGATTTCCAGGAAGTCCGCCGTGTCGACGCGCCCTGTGCTGAGCGCTTTGGCCCGGTCCAGCGCCGCCGAAAGCAGGGCGTTGCCCTTCAGGTCTCCGGTCGCCTTACTGCGCGCCATCAGTCCTTGCTGCGTGCCGCCCTTCAGCCAGTCGTTGAGCCAGCGTTCCTGCGCGGCGGACGGTTGGGGCAGCGGAACAGGCGGCGGCGTCACGATGGACGGCGGCAGGATCACCTGCGGCTGGGGCGCGGGCAGGGTCGGCGCAACCGCCGGAGGCTGCGCCACGGATGGCACGGCAGCGGCGGCCAGGAGGCAAAAAACGGAAAAACGGATCAATTCGGGACGGTTCATGCTGGACCAGATAGCGCAAAGCCCGCATCGTTCAAACTCGAAGATAGCGGAAAAGATGATGCTGCACGTCGTTCACCATTCGGCCTATGTCTCTCCGGCAACAGCGGGCAGTTCCTTTCGCTTCGACAAATATGGGCTGGTGATGGAAGCGCTGACCATGGCCGCCGCGTCCTTTACCGTGCATGAACCCACCCCCATGCCGCGCCGGTGGATAGAGGCGGTCCATGACCCCGCCTATGTCGATCAGGTCGCGACGATGACCGTGCCGCGCGAAAAGGAACGGCGCATCGGCTTTCCGGTGACGGAGCGGGTGATGCGCCGATCCATGCTCTCGCCCGGCGGCACCTGGCTGGCGGCCCGGCTGGCGCTGCGTCATGGCTATGCCGCCAATGCGGCGGGCGGCAGCCATCATGCGCTGGCCGACAGCGGCGCGGGCTATTGCGTGTTCAACGATCTTGCCATCGCCGCCAACCGGTTGATCGGCGAGGGGGATGCGCGGCGGATATTGATCCTGGATCTCGACGTGCATCAGGGCGACGGCACCGCCGCATTGATGAGCGGACGGGAAGAGGTTTTTACCCTGTCGATCCATGCCGAACGCAATTTCCCGGTGCGAAAGGCGCAATCCACGCTCGACATCGGCCTGCCCGATGGAACGGACGACGATGCCTATATGGACGTGCTGATGCAGGCGATGCCGCCTGTGCTGGACGATTTTCGGCCTGATCTGATTCTCTATCAGGCCGGGGTCGATCCCCATGCAGACGACCGCCTGGGCCGCCTTGCGCTCAGCGATGCAGGTCTGGACAGCCGCGACCGGGCCGTGATGCGCGCCGCTCGCAGCCGGGGCATAGCGCTCGCCAGCACCATGGGTGGAGGTTATGGCGCGGACCGCATGGCGATCGCCCGGCGGCATGCCGCCTGCATGATCCGGCTGGCGGAGGAGGCGGCTGCCGAAAGCGATCCCGGCGCGCAATCCTGATCAATGCACCGTTTCCTCTGTCACGGCGTCCGGGCCGGTCGGGCGCCTGCTCTCCATGATCTTTGCCGCCACCAGTCCGGCCGCGATCAACGCGACAAAATCGCTGAAGGCCAGGTAAAGACTATATCCCCAGGGCGTATGGTTGAACACGGCTTGCCCGACATGCAGCCACAGCACGGCCGTGAGCGCGAACAATATCGTCACCCTTGCCCTTCCGCCCAGATCGCCACTGACGAAGCGCAGCATCAGCGCGATCAGCACGCCGACAACCAGCGCCAGGATCAGGCCGCCGATCAGCGCGCCCGCATCCGTCACCGGGAAGCCGCTGTTGTTGTAGAAGACCATCGCGACCGGCCCCTTGCCATAAAGCACCGTGCCTTCAGCGGTTGCCGGATCGGGAATGACGTAAACGCCGGTTCCTGACGGCGTTAGCGCCTGCGCCATGGCGGCCTGCAAATTGCTGCCGGCTCCGGATTCCGTGCGATGAAAGGCGAGGCCGCTCAGCGGCGTCCCCCAGAAGACGAAGCCCACCAAATACATCGCCACGCCGCCGATCATGCCGCCCAACAGGGTTTTGAACATAGGCCCTCCTGTCCTCTCAATGGTTGAGAGGCTGACGGACAAACGCCGATGCGGCAATATCTTTCCGGAAAAAGGCGTTTAATCGGTCTTGCGGGAGGCTTTTTCCGCGATGCCCGACACGCCTTCGCGCCGGTCGAGTTCGTCCAGCACATCGTCCAGGCCGATGTCGAGATCGGCCAGCAACACCAGCAGGTGGAACAGCAGGTCCGCGCTTTCACCGATCGCGCCCTGCCTGTCGGATGCCATGGCGGCGATGATCGTCTCGACCGCTTCCTCGCCCACCTTCTGGGCGATCTTGCCCCGCCCCCTGGCGGTCAGCTTGGCCACATAGGATTGGCTGGGATCGGCCTGCCGCCGCTGACGGATGGTCTGTTCAAGATCGAATAGGGTCGCGCGCATGACGCCATCAAGCGCCGCGCACGCGACCCGTCAAATGAAAACTTACTTCCGCTTGCGGCGAGCGGCGAAAACCCGTGCGCCCAGAACCGCCGCGCCCAGGCCGAACAGGGCCATCTGTTCGGGTTCGGGAACCGGTGTGGGCGTGCCGCCGGAACTGGAGCCGCCGCCCGAAGAACTGGACGAGCCGCCGCACTTCTTGCCCCAGCACCAGCTTGCCTCGGCCGGAGCCGCCGCGCCCATCAAAGCGGCCACGCCAGCGGTCAGAAACAGCTTGTTCACATTCATTTGCCTCACCCCTTTATCGGTTTGGAACAGGTAAAGGGAAATATGCAGGGACCGTGCCAAATAGACGAAAAACCCGGAGGGCGCGAAGAATATGGTTAACCAGTAATCCGCATATCTGGTTAATGTAAACTCAACCGACGCTTTGGCAGAAAAGCCGCTGTCAACCCGCCCTGACGGGAATGCCGGCAGCCGCAAGTGCCTGATGCGCTTCGGCAATGCTGTGTTGACCGAAGTGAAATATAGATGCCGCCAGCACGGCGCTGGCATGGCCTTCGATCACGCCCTCCACCAGATGTTCCAGCGTGCCGACGCCGCCGCTGGCGATCACCGGGACCGACACCGCATCGGCGATGGCGCGGGTCAGGGCAAGGTCATAACCCGCCTTGGTTCCGTCGCCGTCCATGGACGTGACCAGCAGTTCGCCCGCGCCCAGATCGGCCAGCCTGACGGCATGTTCCAGCGCGTCGATGCCGGTCGGCTTGCGCCCCCCATGGGTGAAGATTTCCCAGCGGCCTTCCCCGACGCGCCGGGCGTCGACCGAGCCGACCACGCACTGGCTGCCGAAGCGGTCGGCAATGTCCGCCACCACTTCGGGGCGGACGACCGCGGCGCTGTTCACCGCCACCTTGTCCGCTCCGGCGAGCAGCAGCGCCCGCGCATCTTCCGGACTGCGCACGCCGCCGCCGACCGTCACCGGCATGAAGCAGACCTCCGCGGTGCGCCGCACCACGTCCAATATGGTGCCGCGCGCCTCATGCGTTGCGGTAATGTCCAGGAAGCACAGTTCATCCGCGCCCGCCGCGTCGTAGATCTTGGCCTGCTCTACCGGATCGCCTGCGTCACGCAGGTCGACGAAGTTCACGCCCTTGACGACGCGCCCATTGGCGACGTCCAGGCAGGGTATGACGCGGGTGCGGACGGTCATCCTATGCCGCCGCCTGCGCCACCGTCAGCGCGGTCTTGAGGTCCAGCCGCCCGTCATAGAGCGCCCGGCCGGTGATCACGCCTTCAATGCCCTCATCGGCATGAAGACTGAGGATGCGGATATCCGCGATGCCCGCGACCCCGCCGCTGGCGATCACGGGAATGTCCGTCGCCCGCGCCAGATCGACGGTCGCATCGATATTGCAGCCCTTCAGCAGCCCGTCGCGGCCGACATCGGTGAAGAGCAGGCTGGCGACGCCCGCATCCTCGAACCGGCGGGCAAGGTCGACCACCGGCATGTCCGATTTCTCGGCCCAGCCGTCCGTCGCGACGAAGCCGTCGCGGGCATCCACCGCCACCACGATGCCGCCGGGAAAATCCCGCGCGGCGGCCTTGACGAAATCCGGGTCTTTCAGCGCCGCCGTGCCGATCACGATGCGCGATACGCCCAGGTCGAACCAGCGTTCCACCGCCTCCCGGTTACGGATGCCGCCGCCCAGTTGCACATGACCGGGAAAGGCCGCGACGATGGCTTCGACCGCTTCGGCATTGACGGCATGGCCCGCGAAGCTGCCGTCGAGATCGACCACGTGCAGATGCTGCGCACCCGCTTCCGCGAACAGCAGCGCCTGCGCGGCGGGATTGTCGCCATAGACGGTGGCGCGATTCATGTCGCCTTCGGCCAGGCGGACGACCTGGCCGCCCTTTAGGTCGATGGCGGGGAAAACGATGAGGCTCATGGACGCCATTCCAGAAAGCGGGAAAGGAAGGAAAGGCCGTAATTCTGGCTCTTTTCCGGGTGAAACTGGCAGCCGATGATCGTGTCCCGCGCCACCGCGGCGACCAGCGGGCCGCCATGATCGGTCACGGCGGCGATATGATCGTCCTGCGCTACGTCGAAATGATAGCTGTGCAGGAAATAGGCCTCGCCCGCTTCCAGCAGCGGAGGATTGCCGCGCAGGGTCACGTCGTTCCAGCCCATATGCGGCACCTTGATCGCCGGATCGTGCGGCTCGATCAGGCGTACCGTGCCGGAAATCCAGCCCAACCCTTCATGCCGCCCGAATTCCTCCCCGGCGTCGGCCAGCAGCTGCATGCCCACGCACACGCCCAGAAAGGGCACGCCGCGCCGATGCACTGCTTCGTTCATCGCCTCGACCATGCCGGGGATGGCGACCAGCGCATCGCGGCAGGCGCGGAAGGCGCCCACGCCGGGCAGGACGATACGATCCGCCTTCGCCACCAGATCGGCGTCGGCGGTGATGGCGGCATCCGTCGCGCCCGCCTTGCGCAGGGCGTTATGCACCGAATGAAGGTTGCCCGCGCCGTAATCGATCAGGGCAAGCGTCGTCACAATATCCCCTTGGTCGACGGAATGGCGTCGGCCTTGCGCGGGTCGATCTCCACCGCCTGCCGCAGTGCGCGGGCAAGCCCCTTGAAGCAGCTTTCCACGATGTGATGATTGTTGCTGCCGTAAAGATTTTCGATGTGCAGCGTGATCCCCGCGGCCTGGGCGAAGCTGTGGAAGAAATGCTCGACCATTTCCGTATCCCATTCCCCGATGCGCTGCACGGTGAAGGGCGCCTTGAACACCAGCCAGGGGCGGCCGGAAATGTCCAGCGACACGCGGGTCAGCGTCTCGTCCATCGGGGAATAGACGCTGCCGTAGCGGGAAATGCCGCGCTTGTCGCCCAGCGCCTTGGCCACCGCCTCGCCGATTGCGATCGCCGTATCCTCGGTGGTGTGGTGCTGGTCGACATGCAGGTCGCCGACCGTCTTCACCTCCATGTCGATCAGCGAGTGGCGGGACAGTTGCTCGATCATGTGATCGAAAAAGCCAATGCCCGTCGAAACGGTATAGATGCCGGTGCCGTCCAGGTTGACGGTCACGTCGATCTGCGTTTCCGCAGTGTTGCGGTGAATGTCGGCCGTGCGCATGGCTGCGCCCTATACCGAAGTGTGCGCCGGTTGCAATGTGCCGTCACGCTCTTGACCCGCGCCGCCGCGCCGTTAGGACATGGGCGGATGAGCGATGACCTGCCCGACAGCCTGATTCCCTATGACGAAATCGTGCAGGAGGCCCTGCGCGCCGTGGTTGGCCGCGTATTGGGGGAAATCGAGCGTTCCGGCGGGCTTCCCGGCGTGCATCACTTCTACATCACCTTCAAGACTCAGGCGGTCGGTGTCGATATTCCGCGCCATCTGGTCGAGCGCTTCCCGGATGAGATGACCATCGTGCTCCAGAATAAATTCTGGGATTTGAAGGTCGGCGATGATGCTTTCGGGGTCAGCCTGACCTTCAATCAGGTGGCCGCGCATCTGCATATTCCCTTCGCCGCGATCACTGCCTTTGTCGATCCGGCGGTGAATTTCGCCCTTCAGTTCCAGGCGCAGGCCGACATCGCGCCCGAACCGCATGAAGAGGCGGAGAATGACGCGCCCCAGATGACGACGGAAGATGGCTCGAATGTCGTCACCGTGGATTTCGGCAAGAAAAAATAGGTCTGGAATAGGGGACTTGGCGTCCCCAGATTGGCGGCACTCCGGCCATTTCAAGGAGCGCCCGACTTGAGCGAGACTCGTACCGAAACCGACAGCATCGGCGCTATCGAAGTGCCTGCCGGCGCTTATTGGGGCGCGCAGACCCAGCGCAGCATCGAAAATTTCCCTTTCGGGGCCGACGAGCGGATGCCGATCGGCATCGTCCACGCCCTGGCCATCGTGAAGCAGGCCGCGGCGCGGGTGAATCGCGGCCATGGACTCGATTCGGGCCTGGCCGATGCGATCGAGGCGGCCGCCGCCGAAGTGATCGCGGGCCACCATGACGACCAGTTTCCCCTCGTCATCTGGCAAACCGGCAGCGGCACCCAGTCGAACATGAACGTCAATGAGGTGATTGCGGGCATCGCCAATGAAGCGCTGACCGGCAAGCGCGGCGGCAAGAAGCCGGTCCACCCCAACGACCATGTGAATATGGGACAGTCGTCCAACGACAGTTTCCCGACCGCGTTGCATATCGCGGCGGCGCGGGCGGTGACGGGGCATTTGTTTCCCGCACTGGACCGGCTGCATGCGGCGCTCGATGCCAAGGCCAAGGCATGGGCAGGCATCGTCAAGATCGGTCGTACGCATTTGCAGGATGCGACGCCCCTGACGCTGGGGCAGGAATTTTCCGGCTATGCGCATCAACTCTACCGTAGCCGCAAGCGGATCGAACCCGCGACCATGCATGGCATGACGGCGCTGGCGCAGGGCGGCACGGCGGTCGGCACCGGCCTCAATGCGCCCCAGGGCTTCGATGTCGATGTGGCGAGGGAGATTGCGGCGCTGACCGGCTTGCCGTTCCGCACCGCCGACAACAAGTTCGAGGCGCTGGCGTCCAACGATCCGCTGGTTCATCTGTCCTCGACCCTGGCGACGCTGGCGGTGGCGCTGACCAAGATCGCCAATGACATCCGCCTGCTCGGCAGCGGTCCGCGCTCGGGCCTTGGTGAACTGGACCTGCCCGCCAATGAGCCGGGCAGTTCCATCATGCCCGGCAAGGTCAACCCGACCCAGTGCGAGATGCTGACCATGGTCGCCGCCCAGGTCATCGGCAATCATCAGGCGGTGACGGTCGGCGGCTTGCAGGGGCATCTGGAACTCAATGTCTTCAAGCCGCTGATCGGCGCGGCGGTGCTGCGGTCGATCCATTTGCTGAGCGTCGGCATGGACAGCTTTGCCGAACGCTGCGTCGAAGGGCTGGAGGCGAACGAAAGGCGGATAGCCGAACTGGTCGACCGGTCGCTGATGCTGGTGACGGCGCTGGCCCCGGAAATCGGCTATGACAATGCAGCGAAGATCGCCAAGCACGCCCATGCCGAGGGGCTGACCCTGAAGGAGGCGGGGTTGGCTTTGGGGCTGGTGGATGAAGCGACCTTCGACCGGCTGGTGCGGCCTGAAAATATGGTCTGATCCAGATCAACATGGCGGAACCGGCCGGGCTGCGGTACATTGACGCCCTATGAAGAAAAATTCGTCCGATCAGCCGATCATCGCCGTCCGTCCGCCCCGCAAGGATGGGCTGCTCAAGAAGGCGGCGCGGGTCGGGGCGACCGTCGTTGCGGCACGGGTCGCGGCGGATACGGGGAAGAAGGGCGTGATCGGCCTGCTCGCGGGCATGGGGGCCAAGCGGTTGATCATGCGCCATCCGGCGGGCGCCCTGTTCGTGACGGGCGCCTATATGGCGGGCAAGATTTTCGAAGCCAAGCGGGAAGCGGATCGCAAGCGCAAGACCAAGGCGCTGCCGGACAAAAGCGGTCAGCCCATATTGATCGAGGAGGCGCGCAAAGCCCGCAAAGGCTGACGCGCGCGGATTGTCCCTCTTGCCAAATCGCGTTGTTGGCGGCACTAGCGGCCATGGCCGACAGCACCTCCATCGAGACGCCCGATTTCAAGCGCCGCGGCGTCCTGTTCGTTCTTTCCTCGCCTTCGGGCGCGGGCAAATCCACCATTGCGCGCAAACTGCTCGCCGCTGAGCCGGATCTGGCGATGTCGGTGTCCGCGACGACGCGGCCGATGCGGCCGGGCGAGGTCGAGGGCAAGGACTATCATTTCGTCGATCTGGAGGAATTCCGGCGGATGACCGCCGAGCATGAGTTCCTGGAATGGGCGCATGTCTTCGGCCAGCGTTACGGCACGCCCCGCGCGCCGGTGGAGGAGATGCTGAAGTCCGGACAGGACGTGCTGTTCGACATCGATTGGCAGGGCGCGCAGCAATTGCACCAGATTGCAGGCGGCGACGTGGTCCGCATCTTCATCCTGCCGCCGTCCATGGAGGAACTGGAGCGTCGTTTGCGGGGCCGGGCGACGGACAGCGATGAAGTGATCGAGGGCCGCATGTCGCGTGCCGCCGGGGAGATCGCGCATTGGGACGGCTATGATTATGTCCTTTGCAATGTCGATGCGGAGGATTGCTTCCGCCGCGTCCAGACCATCCTGCATGCCGAGCGCATGAAGCGCAGCCGCCAGACGGGTCTCATTGGCTTCATCCGCAGGCTCAGCCGCTATCATCAGGAGGATTGAGGGCCGTTCAGCCCTCGAATCCCGCCGGGTCGGCCCAGTCCGGGTGAACCCAGGCCATCGCCTTGAACAGCGTTCCCATGGCGTCGTCGGCGGTCAGCCGGTGGCGGGCGGCTTCCACCTCTTCCGCGCGGGCGGGGGTGGTTCGGCTGAGCTGATCGGCGCGGGCGTCGATGCCGAGCTGGCGTAAAAACGCGCCCTGACCGACGGTCCGCGTCACGCGCAGCCCGGCCTGCCGCGCCATATTGCCGATCATGGTGAAATCGACATGGGTGGTGAGGTCGCTTTCGCCCGGTTCCAGAAATGGATCGGCGAAGCGATGCGCCCTGACCGCCTGGAGCGTGTCGCCGGTCGCCGGGCCTTCATAGCCATAGTCGACGATGATCGCGGCGCCGCCCTGCTTCGCGATTCGGTGGGCCAGTTCCAGCGCGATGGCCGATCCGGCGAGGGGCATTTCCAGGATCGTGCCCTCCGGCGCGTCCGCGGCCATGGCGGGGATGCCGGATTCGACGCGGCGGTAACCGGGCATGGGGGCGAAGCGGTCGGGTTCGTCCGGGTCGGGGCGGATGACGACCCGTTCGCGCCATTCGCTGCCGACGCGGACGATCTGCCGGACGGGGAGGGCGTCGAAAAATTCATTGGCGACGACCAGCAACGGCCCCTCGTCCGGCAGGGTGGACACGGCGTCATGGTGCTGGACGTTGGGAATGAGCGCCCTTTGCCGTTCGCGCAGGCTGGGGCTGGTCTCCACGAAATGGATGCGCGGGTGAAGCCCGGCGCTGGCCATGGAACGCAGCGCGTCGGAAGCGAGCGTGCCGCGGCCAGGGCCTAGCTCGACATAATTCACCGCCGGACGGGTGCCGGACCGCATCCAGATGTCCGCCAGGCACAGGCCGATCAGTTCCCCGAACATCTGGCTGATCTCGGGCGCGGTGGTGAAATCGCCCGCTACGCCCAGCGGATCGCGGGTGCCGTAATAATGCTGGTTCGCCTCCGCCATATAATGGGCGACGGAGATCGGGCCGCCCGCCGCGATCTGGCGGGCGAGGCGTTCGGACAAAGTCAGCTCAACTGACACTCGCGCTGCCTGCAACGGGTTCGACGCGGACGCGGCGGCCCTTCGCCGTGACGATCAGGTAGAGGCCGCCCAGGATCATCGGGACGCACAGCCACTGGCCCATATGCAGGCCGGTGCGGGCGGCGAATTCCATGAGTTGGGCGTCGGCCTCGCGAAAATATTCGACGCCGAAGCGGAAGACGCCGTAGCCAAGCAGGAAGAGGCCGACGAGCATGCCGGGATTGTAGCGGGCGCGGGTCTTCCAGAAGGCGAAGGCGAGGATCAGGAACAGCACCATGCCTTCCAGGACGGCTTCGTAAAGCTGGCTCGGATGGCGGGCGAAGGGGCCGCCGGTGGGAAAGACGATCCCCCAGGGCACGTCGGTCTCCTTGCCCCAAAGTTCCCCGTTCACGAAATTGGCGAGGCGGCCAAAGAACAGGCCGAAGGGGACGCAGCAGGCGACGAAATCATGGATGCGCAGCCAGGACAGCTTTTCCCTGCGCGCCATGTAGAGGATGCCGAGCGACACGCCGATCGCCCCGCCATGGAAGGACATGCCGCCGTTCCACAGCTTGAAGATGTCCAGCGGATTGCGAAGGATTTCGGGCTGGTAGAAGAAGACATAGGCCAGCCGCCCGCCGATGATGATGCCCAGCGTCGCGTAGAAGATCATGTCGTCGGCATGGCGGCGGGCCATGGGCGAACCGGGCTGGGCGATCAGCTTCAGCAGATACCAGTAGCCGATCAATATGCCCGCCAGATAGGCGAGGCTGTACCATTTCAGCGTGAAGAAGCCGAGGTCGAGCGCGACCGGGCTGAGGCCTAGCTGGTCGAAACGGATGGCGCCCGAAGCGGCGGCGGCAAGGTCAAGGATCAAGTTGTCGTTCCCCTTGGGAAAATCGTCCCCGCCATAGAGCAGGTCGGGGGAAGTAGGAAAGGGGGAAGGCGAAAATCGAAGCTGCGGCGCCAGGAAATGGCGGAAAAGCGTCGGTTTGGAACCGAAGTTCACAGTGTATGCGCGCGCGTGCCTGGGCGCGCGTATGCGTGGCGTATCGGACATTTCGAAGAGGCGTGCAGGATAGGCGCGTTGGCGGGGAATAGGACAGGCTGAATTTCGGGCTGTTGGAGAAATAGGATGTTTTTTGAGGGGTTTGTGGCCGTTGGGCCACGCATTGACCTGGGCCTTTGGCGGGGCGAGGTTGCCGTCTGAGGTTGGCAGTTCCTTCAGCGAAGAGGAACTTGCCATGACTGTCTCGATCAACACCGCTCCGATCAGCCCGCTCCGTCAACGCATGCAGCACGATATGATGATGCGGGGTTTTGGCCCCCATACACAGAAGGATTATATCCGCCATGTGAAGCGCCTGGCCGCCTTTCTCGGACGTCCTCCCGATACGGCGACCGAAGAGGACCTGCGCCGCTTCCAGGTGATGCAGCATGAAAGCGGCGTCCGGCCTGCCACCATCAATAGCCCGGTGTCGGCGCTCCGCTTCCTGTTCACGGTGACGCTCAAGCGGCGCGATCTGGCACGGGCGCTGGTAATCACCCGTATTGTCCCCCGGATGCCCGAAGTGCTGAGCGTCGAGGAGGCCGCGCGACTGCTCCAGGCAGCGCCGGGCATCAAGTACAAGGCGGCATTGGGCGTCGCCTATGGCGCGGGCCTGCATGTGTCAGAGGTCGCCCACCTCAAGGTCGATGATATCGACAGCAAGCGGATGCTGATCCACATCGAGCAGGGCAAGGGCGGCAAGGACCGCAATGCCATGCTCTCGCCGCAGTTGCTCGAACTGCTGCGGATGTGGTGGCGCGAGGGCAGGAAGCGCGGTGTCCTGATCCCGCATGGCTGGCTGTTCCCGGGCCAGACTGTCACCGATCCGATCTCGACCCGGCAGCTGCACCGCGCGGTTCAGGAGGCAGCCGAGGTGGCCGGAATCCGCAAGCGCGTCAGCCCCCACACCCTGCGGCACTCCTTCGCCACGCACCTGCTCGAACAGGATGTCGATATCCGCGTGATCCAGGTCCTGCTCGGCCACAGCAAGCTCGAAACCACCGCGCTTTACACCAAGGTCTCGACCCGGACGATCCACGCCGTGTCGAGCCCGCTCGACCAACTGATGGCGCTGATGGAGGGCAAGACGCCCGCCGGCTGAGCCGGTGCGCCCCGCCGCCTCTTTCTCACCCGGCTGACCGCCCTCTACGACGCGGGGCGGCTCGCCTTCTTCGGATCCATGACCGATCTGGCCGACCGTCGAACCTTCCTGCGGCACCTGTCGCCGGTGCGGAAAAAGCGCTGGGTCGTCTATGCCAAGCCGCCCTTTGCCGGACCGGAGGCGGTGCTTGCCTATCTCTCGCGCTACACCCACCGCGTCGCCATCTCGAACCGGCGCCTGGTTGCCTTCGACGCAAACGGCGTCACCTTCCGCTGCAAGGATTATCGACGCGACGGTGCTGAACGCCATCGCATCATGACGCTAGTCGTCGATGAGTTTATCCGCCGCTTCCTGCTCCATGTCCTGCCACGCGGCTTCCACCACATCGGGCATTCCGGCTTGCTCGCCAGCGCATCGCGCAAGGACAATCTCGGGCTCGCCCGCAGGCTGCTGGCCGTCCCGTCAGAGCCGGACCTGCCGACGCCCGAAATCCCGCTCAACACTTGGCAACCATGCCCGTGCTGCGGCGGGCGCATGATCGTCATCGAAACCTTCGCCCGCTGGGGGCAACCACGGGCGCCGCCGAAGTTACCCACGCTGATCCGGGAACTCGCGTCATGATCCGGCATGATCAGCCAACAGCCATCGCCCCGCATGACCTGCGGTGGTCAAAGGCAAGGGCTGCGTCCGTCTCCGAGGTGCCCATCTCGCAATCCAATCGCTGCACCCATGGCCATGCCCTCCAACCAGCAGCCATAGAGTCAGAGTTTCGTCGCTTTGGGAATCCCTCTCGTGAGTCAGCATCATGGGAGGTTGGTATGAATCAGATTTTTAACCCATACGCAACTGTAGTACTATCGTTGCATAGGCCCAAACGGCCGATTGCCATCAACCCTGTAATATTCAATTCCACAATATTGATAATGGTTGAGTAACCAAGCACTATACAAGGAGTGCCGCGTTAAGATGCCTTACAGCTTCGATGTAGTGGGGATTTCGATGCAGTGGGGATAAAACGGAAGCGGTGCCCGAAGGTATTGTTCCGGTTTTCGCGAGTAAACAAGCAGATATAAAGCAAAAATCGACAATAAGATTTAGTTTCATCAAAAATAGAATATATCCGGAGGATGTCAATGAATAAGCGGATTTTCACTGGCTTATTACTGGCGAGCGCAACAACCATGCCAACAATAGCGCTCGGGCAATCGGCAGAAGCGAGGTCCGATGAAATCGTGGTTACTGCCCGCAAGCGAGATGAGACGCTGATCTCGGTTCCGGTCATCGTGTCCGCGGTGCGCGGCGAGGAACTGGAGCGCAAGGGCATCACCAATCTCGACGGCCTCTCCCGCATCGTACCGCAGCTTGTCATCGGCGAAGGGGCGGGCAGTCGTCAAGGCGGCGGCATCGTCATCCGCGGGGTCGCCGGGCCGGACGCCAACAATCTCAGTGACCAGGCGGTTTCGATCAACGTCGATGGCGTGCAGGTGGCCAAAGGCAACGTGCGACGGATGAGCGAGGTCGATCTGGCTCAAGTCGAAGTCCTCAAGGGACCGCAGGCGCTGTTTTTCGGCAAGAACAGCCCTGGCGGTATCATTTCCATTCGAACAAACGATCCCGGTGATCGCCTGGAAGCCGGCGGCACAATGGGTTACGAAACCGAAGCGCAAGAAATGCGCGCAACCGCCTATGTCTCCACGCCGCTGTCAGAAACATTAGGCTTCCGCCTTGCCGGTATTTATTCGAGCATGGACGGTTACTTCAAGGACATCTCTCCGGCTGGGATATTCAAGGTCGCTGACCGGTCGCCCAATGCGCAATCCTATGCCGTGCGCGGGACGATGCTATGGAATCCCAGCGATCGCTTCAGCGCGCGGCTGAAGGTCAATTACGGAAATGCGAAGCAGAACGGGATGACTGCGTCCACGCAGTATACCGACTGCCCCACCGGCCAACGCCAAAGCGGAACGCCCGGGCTGTCGTGCAACATCGGAACCGACACTATCACTGTTGCCGGTTATGGACCGTATCTGGCGACGGTGGGCGGTACGCTCAACAATTTCCGCACTGACGGCAAACCTCACTCGTCGCAGTCGCAGATCCTGGCAAGCCTGGAACTGACTTATGACCTCGGCGAGCAAATTTCGCTACAATCGATCACTGGGTACTACAAAACACGTTTCAACAGCGCCCAAGTCATCTGGCCGGATCCTTCCGTGATCCCCGCCGCCAGTCTTGCCCTCGCAAGCGAGCAAATCTCTCAGGAACTTCGTCTTGCCACCGATTTCGAGGGTATTGTAAACTTTTACGGCGGCGCTTTTTATGCTCATTCCAAGGACGAAACCAGTTCATACGTCTGGCTTTTCGGCGGCAACCTCCCTTCGCCGTTCGGCACGCTGACTTCCCCCAGACAGTTCCTCAACATCCTGTATGGTCAGCGGGGCACCGCCTGGTCGGGTTATGGCCAGCTCAGTCTGAAGCCGACGGAGCAGTTCGAGTTGACCGCGGGTGGGCGCTATTCGTACGAGCGCAAGAGGTTGCCGATCGTCCGCCAGGGCATAGGGCCGAACCAACTCATCCTCGATAGCAGCAGAGAAGTCGCCACGCCTTTCCGATCAGACTCCTGGCGCAATTTCTCGGCGGAAGTCACGGCGGCCTATCGCCCCAGCAGCGACCTGACGATCTTTGCATCGTACAAGGAAGGTTTCCTGTCCGGAGGTTTCAATAGCAGCAACGCGCCGGCGGTTACGGATTTGCGCTACAAGCCCGAAACAATCCGCGGCTTCGAGGGCGGGATCAAGGCCGCCCTGCTCGACCGAGCGCTGCGGATCAACATCTCGGCATATGACTACAAACTCACCGATGTGCAGGTGGCCGGCTATATCGGGATCATCGCCACGCTCAACAACGCGGGCAAGGCCCGCACGACCGGCATCGAGGGCGAGTTCAACTACACGACACCTCTCCGCGGGCTGCGCCTCAATGGCGCCCTCTCCTACAACAACGGACGGTACACCAGCTTCCCCGGTGCCGCCTGCTACGCCGGGCAGACACCCGCCTTAGGCTGCACCATCGTCGGCGGTGTAGCCACGCAGGACCTCAGCGACACCCAGCTTCCGCGGGCGCCGAAGTGGGCGGCAGCCACCGGTTTTTCATACGAGACGCCAATTGGTGGCGACCTGGCCTTCGGCTTGGATGGAGATCTAACCTATAGCTCGAGCTATCTGACCGATCCAACGTCGGCGCCGCGCGGACGCCAGGCTGACTATACACTGCTGGGCGGCTCGGTGCGGCTAGGCGCGGAAAACAAGCGCTGGCAGATCGCGTTTATCGGACGCAACCTTACCAACAAGCACGTATTCCAGTTCACCAATGAGGTGCCGTTCACCGGAGGCGGCACCGGAACGGCCGCGGGTACCCTGTCCGATCGTTACGGTGCGATCGGTCGCGGGCGCCAGCTAATGGTACAGCTTTCAGTGAAATTCGGAGGCTGAGCCTCAGACAAGGCACATGGCCGGGTCAAGCGCCCGGCCATGTATTGTATTCTGAAGGCACTTTGGCGCGTCTTCCAGGGCGGCGTCTTGATTAAGATGAGGGTATCGGTCGATGGCGACATTCATTTTCATTCACGGTGGATTCCACGGGGGGTGGTGCTGGCACAAAGTCACTGCACGACTTGAAGCACAAGGCCACCGCGCTATCGCGCCCGACATGCCGGGACACGGAATCGATCCTACCCCCAGGCATACCGTGACGATGGACCTGATCGTCAGCAGACTGTGCGAGCTTATCGACAGCATCGAGGGACAGGTGGTGCTTGTCGGTCATTCCCTGGGCGGAGCCGTCATTTCCAACATTGCGGAAAGACGGCCTGAAAAAATCGAGCGGCTCTACTACGTCACTGCCTTCCTGTTGCCCAACGGCGACAGCACGCACGGCACACTTCAACGGCGCAAAAAAGGTGGTCCGGAGTCAGGCCTGTCAGATGACGGGGCGCAGTTGCTGCCATCACTCGATAGCGTTCGAGAATTGTTCTATCACCTATGCAGCGAGGACGACGTGGCCTTGGCGAAGATGCTGCTGGTTCCCGAAAATGCCGTCGTCGCCCTGGGCCCTGTAAGTGTCACGCCTGAACGTTGGGGAAGCATTCCGCGGTACTTCGTCGAATGTACGGCCGACCGGGCGATTCCACCGGAATTGCAGCGCAAGATGCACGTGGAAATGGGCTGCGCTCGGTACTGGGAAATACCCGCCGAGCACTCGCCATTCTTTTCACAGCCTGATGCTCTCGTCGAAATTCTACTGACACGCTGAACAGGTCCGCATCGCTCCGATATATCTTCAGAAAGCCTTGGAGAAGTTGCTGTCGTCCCGGGCCGACCCATTCGGTCAGGAGACATCTTGCTAGGCATCGCTCGCAAAGGCGCGAAGTTGGACGCCTCGAAAATCTCTGGCTTTTTTGAAGGGTCGTGTCCCACGGGGTTCTCTAATCGCATTCGTCAAGCTGTTGCGATGGGATATCGGCGACCAGGCGCAAGCCGACCATGACCGGCCCTTTGCGCGATGCCAGCGTCAGCGACACCAGCGTCTGGCAATTGGCGTTCTTGCCAAGCGCGCCGGCATATTGCGGGGCTACGCAATCCGAGCTCTTCCCCTTCTTGGGCAGTGCCGTGTCATCGACGATCAGCCAAGCATCTGCGCCGCCGACCTGGGCAACGGCTTCGGCGAGCAGCGCTGCCTCCAAAGGCTTCGCATCCCACACGCCGCTCGCGACAAAATGATGGAGCTGGTCGTAGCTGACCGAGCCATCCCGCGCCGCCATTGGCTGCACACTCTTGCGATCCCCCGGCCCGATCAGTCCCGCAACATAGCTCGGGCACATCCGGCCACGGGTCTTGTGCCCGAGCGCCGACACAAACGGTGCCAGCCAATCCTCAAGGGCATTCCGCCACTCATCCATCGCCAGCCTCCACAAGCTGGCTCCTCAGCCATCACCAATCCACACAAAAGGGAATCCCAAAATTAGGATTCCGCCAAAGGAGCGCTAAACACGTAGAGACGTCCTATTGAGTGAGTGGCATTTCTATTACGTATGAAATACATATATTGTGCACTTGTTCAATTCCCCAAGATGCGTTACTTCATGGATAACAATAGTATAGAAATATTTTAGATACAGTAAATGCAATAATATTATAGTTGCGCTTTTGGATACTATTATATCTTTCGTATGGCCGTACTTCCGTTTCGATCCAGTCATCGTAATTGATTTCTAAGTATAATAAGAAATAAATGGAGGGATAGGGGCATGGGGAATCGTACATTCGCTCGAGTTTCGAGCTTGGCTATCGTGGCTGGTCTGATCGGGGTATCGCCACGCGCCATGGCGCAAGAGTCCGCACAGGCCACGGACGATATTATCGTTACTGCGCAGAAGAGGGAAGAGCGCCTTCTCGACGTGCCGACGGCCATCGCGGCCCTGTCTGGCGATCAGCTTCAGTCGCGCCAGATTCTTATGGAAACAGATCTGGTGAAGCTTGTGCCGGGATTGCAGGTCAACAGCAATTTCGGGCAGACAAACCTGAACTACACGCTCCGCGGTATTGGCCCGGCCGGTCAGTTTGCTTCCAGCAACGCTGCGCCGATCGGTATCTACAGCGACGAAATTCCCCAGGCGTTCACGGCAGCGTCTGGCGTACAGTTCTTTGATCTTGAGCGCGTGGAAGTGCTGAAAGGCCCGCAGGGTACGCTTTATGGGCGAAACACCACCGGCGGACTGGTCAACTTCATCAGCCGTGCCCCCCAGTTGGACGGTGAATTGAACGGGCGGATGAGCGCCCTTTACGGCAACAGGCACAAATACGCCCTCGAAGCGGCGACCGATTTGACAATCGCGAGCGACAAACTTGGCGCCCGCGTGGCCGTTTCCGCGAGTGGCACCGATGGCTACATGCGCAATGCCGTGACGAAGGAAACATACGGCGATTACACCAGCATCCAGGGTCGCGTAATCCTGGTGGGCAATGTAACGGACGATCTCGACTTTCAGCTCAAATTATTCGGGAACCGGGTACGGGGCGAAGCGAGCCCCGGCTACTTCATGGGCACTTTGCCGGGCGGCAGCGATCTCTTCGGCTTCACTAGGGCAAATTTCGCCCGCAACGAGACGATCATCGATCGCAATCCAACGGAGCAGAACACGTCAGCCTACGGCACGTCGCTGCGGGTTAACTGGGATGCCGGACCGTTCGATATCGTTTCGGTGACCGGCGTTCAGAAATCGGCCTACTATCTCGATGGCGATTGCGACGGCGGCGCAAGCTCGCTCTGCCTTGCCATATTTGACACCAAGGCCAGGCAGTTCACTCAGGACCTGCGCCTTGCCTACGCCAATGATGGCGTAAATCTCATCGCCGGTGCCTTCTATGCTCAAGACACCATCCGTCAGAGCCAGATCTTGAGTTTCTTGGGGCAGCTTGGTCCCTTGGGCCTGAAACTGCATAACTACTTCACACAAAAGCGCGAATCCTTTGCGGTCTATGCGGATGGCGCGTTCGACGTCACGCCTGAACTGACTGTCACGGCAGGCGTGCGCTACACGTGGGACACGGTCCGCCTGACCGACACCTACGCGGTCGCGCTGGATGCCTATCCGAATGGCAACCCGGTGGCGAACCTGATCCCCTTCAGCCTCGTTTTCGACCCCAATCTTCGTTACCCTGACCAGAAGCGATCGCCATCGGCGCTGACGGGCCGCCTCGTGGTCGATTACAAGATCAGCGACGGCGTCATGATCTACGGCAGCTATTCGCGCGGCTATCGCCAGGGCGCCTTCAATGGACAGGCGGTAACGGAGGCGTCGCTCACTTATGTCGACCCGGAGAAGGTTCACGCCTTTGAGCTTGGTCTTAAGGGGCAATTCTTCGACCGGGCGCTTACGGCCACTGCAGACCTATTTTATCTGGACATCACCAATCAGCACGTAACCAGCCAGATCAACGTGAATGGCACCATCGCCCCCTCGATCGCGGGCCTGAATGGATATTCGCGCGGGTTGGAGTTTGACCTGTCCTGGAAGGTGACGGACCGGCTGACACTTCGCGGCGGCGGGAGCGTCTTGAAGACGCGTTATGACGATGGCCAGACCGTCGTAGGCGTTTCGGCCGACGGGAACCGGTTCCCTTATGCTCCGAAGTTCGCGACACAGGTCGGCGCCGACTGGAAGGTCTGGACGAACGACAAAGCCAGCGTGACTTTTTCAACCGACTGGAATTACACCGGCGGGTACTTCTACAATCCCGAAAACGGCAAGGCCTCGAACAACAGGTTCCTGAATCGGGGGTCGCCATCGTACTGGCTTGGCAATGCTCGGGTCACGGTGGGATTCGGATCGATCCAACTGTCGGCATGGGTAGAGAATCTGACCGACCAATTCTACATTCCGATCATTCAGGACGCTTCGGGTTTGACGTTCAATTACGGTGCCCTTGGCATGCCAAGGTCCTATGGCGTAACGCTGAAGACCTCGTTCTAGAGCACGGGGCGTGACATCGGAATCGCGCAATTCTCAAATTGATCTGCAAAAAATCCATCTGGACGGACCCTAAGTGTCTGATTGAAAACTAAGATTGGTAGTATCACCAGTCTGGCTTGGCGGCGTTCCTGACCGTTGATTTAGGGTTTTCACCAAAGATTTTTGTGGAGCACGTTTTGGCAGAAAAAGAAGTAAGGGGTACTGTCCAATATTGTTCGTGTATTTCATAGGACCGATTTACGTCCGAATATTGAAACTATATGTAAGTCGATAAAGCGAAATCAGCTAAAAGAGGATAACCCATGTCCGAACTTGCAACCAAGGCGCCCGTCAACCACCCTGATCGGTTCTTTATTGGCGGCGAATGGACCGCGCCCTCATCGTCAGAGAAGCTTGATGTTATTGATTCCGACAGCGAAGAGGTGTTCCTCTCGGTGGCTAAGGCGCAGGCGGCGGATATCGAGCGCGCAATCGCATCGGCGCGTCGCGCATTCGACAACGGGCCTTGGCCGCGCATGAGCCACGCCGAGCGCGCGGAATGGCTGCGCAGAATCGCTGCGGAGATCAGCATGCGGGCATCTGACATCGCCCGCATCTCGACGGTCGAATCGGGCATATTGCACCGCCACGCCCAGGGATCCGCCGCTGCGCTCGGCAGCGCCTACGAGTATTATGCCGGCCTCGCCGATACTTTTCCGTTCATCGAGCGACACGAGCCGCGCGCTGGCGGTAAGGTCGGCTTGTTGATGCGCGAGCCGGTAGGCGTGGTCGCGGCGATTATTCCCTGGAACGCTGCGCCGATGCTCACCGCCTATAAATGCGCGCCGGCGCTACTCGCGGGCTGCACTGTGATTATCAAGGCTTCGCCCGAGGCTCCGGGCACTTCTTATGTCCTCGCCGAGGTTTGCGAGAAGATCGGCTTGCCGCCGGGGGTGATCAACGTGCTGACCGCCGATCGCGATGTGTCCGAATTGCTGGTACGCCATCCGGGCGTTGACAAGATCACCTTCACCGGATCGACCGCTGCCGGCCGTAAGATCGCGTCGATCTGCGGTGAACGCATCGCGCGCTGCACGCTCGAGCTGGGCGGCAAGTCGGCCGCTGTGATCCTCGACGACTACGACATCGCCACAGCCGCGCAGAACATCGCTGGCAATGCCGTCTTGCTGACGGGCCAGGTCTGCGCCTCGCTTACCCGCATTATTGTGCCCAAGCGGAGCCACGATGACATGGTCGAGGCGCTCGTAGCCAGTTTCGAGAAAATCAGAGTGGGCAATCCGTTCGGGCCAGACACGGACATGGGGCCGCTCGCCATGGCGCGGCAGCGCGACCGTGTCGAAAGCTACATCGCGACGGGTATTGCCGAAGGCGCCAGGCTCGCCACGGGCGGCCGCCGTCCGAGCCACCTTAACCGCGGCTTCTATATCGAGCCCACGGTGTTCGCGAATGTCGGCAACGACCAGACGATCGCTCGAGAGGAAATTTTCGGTCCGGTGCTCAGTGTTATCCCTGCGACGGATGAGGCTGAAGCCATGGCGATCGCCAACGACACGATCTTCGGTCTTAACGCGTCGGTCTTCACCAATGATACCGACAGGGCTCTGGCTGCTTCGCGCGAGTTGCGCTCGGGCACAGTGGGCCACAACAGCTTCCGCGGCGATTTCAGTATCGCTTTTGGCGGCTTCAAACAGTCCGGCATTGGCCGAGAAGGGGGTGTCGAGGGACTCCTTCCGTTCCTTGAGGTCAAGACGGTGATTCTGGATGCCGAACCCAGCGGAATATATGCGCCTGTTTGACGTCCCCCCGATTTCTTCTGCCGGTTTGAATGAAATTTTCCGGTAATGTGATCCTCGTGCCGGATCGCTTTGTTGCAAAACCTTGGCTAGGCCTGATGCAGCCATTATTTCAGATGGGAACCCTCAAAAACCTGGACACTTCCGAAAGGCTTTCGCCAGACGTCGGGCATTTTTATTCACTTGGGGCATTCGAGCAGGTTCGGACGCGTTATACCAAGTCCCTGAATGTGTGACTCACGAGGGGGTTCGGCTGCGGGCTATTTTCTGGTTCCGAGACGCAAACCGGAGGAGGCTTGCGATGGCGTCGGCGCTTGGATTGCGGTTGGATTTCGACGGAGCGGAATTGCGGCGGCTGACCCTGGCCGCGATTTACGAGGGTGCATCGCGCGGCGAAGCGGCGCGGATCGGCGGGGTGACGCTACCCACGGGCTGATCCGTACCTGAGGCGCCGGCGCCGCCAATGCCCATGACGGGGCGCGCCTGCCTGATCTGGTGAGCCGACAAAATACGGCTTCTGGCGTCTGGGCGGATACCGCCTATCGTTCGAAGAAGAACGAAGCATTCCTCGAAAAGGGCATGTTCAAGAGCCACATCCACCAGAAGCGGTTGCCAGGGCACCCTCTGCCCGAGCGGATCGCCAAGGCCAAGAGGTGTCCAATTGACTCGTCCGCCTGCAAAAAAGGCACAAAGTCGAGCGTAGACAGGGAAGAACCGCGATATCACATCGCACGTGTAATAGTTGGAACGGGGAACTGGTGTACGGAGGAAAATCGTCGGAATATTGACGCCGAGAACGAGCGAGCGCCAAATTCCGATCCATCCTTTCAGCGATCAGCGCGAAGAGACTTGAAAAGATAATTTTATCCCGAGCCCGACGAGGAGCGTAGAACTATGAAAGGCCAGCCACTCGGGCAGGATATCGACCTGAGCAAGTTCGCCGAAATGGGCAATGATCTCATACCGCGGCTCAACAGCCTTCGCGAGCAAGACCCGCTGTACTGGAGCAAGACCAGCAAATGCTGGATCGCTACGGGCCACTCATTTGTGGTGGAAGGGTTGAGCGGCAAGCTGCCCCTATCCGCCAAACGGCACCAGATTATCGAAAGCTTCTTCCCGGATCCCGTCGAACGCGCACAGAAGATCGGCTATATCGTGGAAGTCTTTCCTGACTTCCTGACTAACACCGACCCGCCTGAACAGGCCCGGCTTCGCAAGCTGCTGATGTTGGCATTCAGCAAGCAGGTGGCGGAAAGCTATCGTCCTTATGTGCGGACTGTTGTCGCGGAGGTGATGGACAGCCTTGCGGATCGCACGACCGTGGACTTCGTCGGTGAAGTCGCGCGGCGGATCACGGCCAAGGTCATACTTCACGTCATGGGATTGCCCGAAGATCATCTCGCCCAAACGGAACATTGGGCACAGACCCTGAACGCGGGGCTGAGCGGCAATCCGAACCCCGTGGCAATGGCGGCGGCCAATGATGCGATGGTGGAAATGCGCGACGTATTCGAGAAGGAGATCGAACGGAGAGAGGGCAAGGCGCCCACCAACGACTTCGTCTCGCTTCTGCTCGCTGCTCGCGACGGTAGCGACCAGCTGACCCGAAGCGAACTCATCGCGCAATTGATCCTGGTGCTCGTCGCCGGTCATGACACCACGCTCAACACCATGGCGCTCAGCGTCGCGAAGCTCGCCGATATGCCCGAGGAGCGGACGATCATGCGGGACAATCCGGACAAGTTCGAAGCCTGTATCATGGAACTGATGCGGGTCGTCGCGATGTCCACCTCGATGCGGCGAGTCGTCAGCGAGGATTTCGAATGGCAAGGGCGGCATTTGCAGCGGGGGCAGGTCATATTTCTGATGCTCGCCGCAGCCAATCGCGACCCCGCCGTATTTTCCCGGCCCGAGCAAATCGATTTCGACCGCAACCAGGCCGGCAACATGACGTTCGCCCCCGGACGCCATTTCTGCATCGGGCACTGGTTCGCCAAGATGATGATGTCAGAGGCGCTGCCGGCATTCCTCGCCCGTTATGAAAGCTGGGATGTGCTGGAGGACGATCTGCTGTTTACCGCGTCGGTGGGCTTTCGCGGGCCTGTGCGCGTCAACCTTCGCCTTCACCCAAGGCTCGCAGCCTAGTTACTGGATGTTTTGGCCGAATGTCGAGCCACAGCACACACTTAATGAGTTCTCGGTGGATCGGGTTTAGATCCGTAGTGGCTGAGCATCCGCCATCTTGATGCCAATTCCAAAGGGGTTAGAATAAATGGAAAATATTCGTGCGCGCCGAAGTGCGCTTTACATGCCGGCAACTAATAATCGCGCAATTGAAAAAGCGCGCGAGCTGACCTGCGATGTCGTGATTATCGACCTCGAGGATGCAGTCGCTCCCGATATGAAGCATGTCGCTCGCGAGAACGCTTTGGCAGCGGTGCGCGCTGGTGGCTTTGGGCGACGAGAGCTCGTGCTTCGGGTGAATGGCCTCGACGGGCCTTGGGGCGAGGCTGATATCGCCGCTGCGCGGGACGCGGGTTTTCACGCGGTCCTCGTACCGAAGGTTTCTTGTGTCGAGGATCTGCGCCGTTGTCGCGAAGGTCTCGGCGGAGCTACTCCGCTGTGGGCAATGATCGAAACCTGCACAGCGTTCTCAAGGCTGTCGGAGCTGGCGGTCGCTTCCGCGGCGGCGGAATGCCATGCGTGGGTCATCGGCACCAATGATCTTGCCAAGGAGATGCGTTGTCGCCTTGACGCTGCACGTACTACGCTAGTCCCGGCTTTGTCGTTCGCAGTCATCGCGGCGCGAGCGCATGGGATCGCATTGCTCGACGGGGTGTTCAATGATCTGGAAGACGGCGACGGCTTCGAGCGGCAATGCAGGCAGGGCCTCGCCCTGGGTTTCGATGGCAAGACGCTGATACATCCGCGGCAGGTTGCAACGGCCAATCGAGTTTTCTCGCCCGAACCGGAAGAGGTGACGTGGTCTCGGCAGATCGTCGATGCCTTCGCCTTGCCTGAGAACGCCAACAGCGGTGTCCTCAAGATTGACGGCCATATGGTCGAGCGCCTCCATCTTGAGGAGGCACGGAGAATTCTTGCGCTGGCTCACCTCGCCGCGGAGTGAAGATGGCGCGGTTGGAACCGCATGGGCGGTCCGTTCTGTTGGCCGACATCTGTGGGTGTGCCACGCCGCAGCCCGCGTCAATGCAGATGTAATGAATTTCGCGGCGGCGTTGGCTGGCGCTTGCTCCAATGCCATGAGGCATGCCGCCATTACTGACAAGGAAAAACCCACATGGCCGAAACTGTATCAGAGAAAGCTGCTATCGAGCCCTCCAAACTCTATTCTGTGGAAAGCGTAACCAAGGTTCATCATTGGACGGACGAGCTTTTTTCGTTTCGCACGACGCGCGATGCCAAATTCGACTTCGTGAGCGGTCAATTCGTGATGGTTGGGCTGATGGTCGATGGGAAACCGATCCTTCGCGCCTATTCCATTGCATCCGGGCTTGCCGAAAGCGAGCTTGAGTTCTTCTCCGTCAAGGTTCCGAATGGCCCGCTCACGTCGCGGTTGCAGAACATCCAGGCGGGTGACTCCATTCTGGTGGGCCGGAAGCCGACAGGAACCTTGGTTCTCGACGCTTTGAGGCCCGGTCGCCGCCTGTATATGTTGGGCACGGGTACGGGGCTCGCGCCTTGGTTGGCGCTCATCCGCGATCCTGCCGTATATAGCGCCTTCGACAAGGTTGTCGTGATCCATTCCGTCCGACAAACTGCTGACTTGGCCTATCGAGAGATACTCGCAGGTGACCCGGCGTATATATTGTCGCAGGCCACCGGAAAGCTGCTCTATTATCCAACTGTCACGCGAGAGGACTATCGAAACACTGGGCGCATCACCGAATTACTTACATCCGGAAAGCTGTTTTCCGACTTGAAGGTCGAGACATTAGATCCCGAAAGGGACCGAGTCATGATCTGCGGCAGTCCATCTTTCAATGCCGATATCAAAGCACTGCTTGGCGAACGGGGCTTTGCGGAAGGCGCGCTGAGCGCGCCTGGCGATTTCGTCATTGAGAAAGCGTTTGTTGAGGGTTGACCGTTGCGTTCTTACGGCGGGGTCGATCGCGGTTGCATAGCCCGTATTGAGGTGGTGCCGGAAATTCGGACAGGGTGTTAAGCTCATCCCGACCTGAAGGAATGGACGGGAATGAAGACGACGAGAAAGCGCTACAGCGCAGAGTTCAAGGCGAAGGTTGCGATGGAGGCGATCCGGGGCGATCTGACGCTGGCCGAACTGGCAGCGAAGCATGGCATCCACCACACGATGATCGGGGCATGGAAGCGACAGGCGATGGATGGGATGGCCAGCCTGTTCGATAATGGCGATCAGAGCTCGAAGGCTGCCAGTGAGGCGGAAATCGAGAAGTTGCATGCCAAAATCGGGCAATTGCTGGTGGAAAGGGATTTTTTGGCGAAAGCCTCCGGTCGATGAGCGTGGCCTGGAGGCGATCGAAGATCGAGCCAGCACACCAGCACCTGTCGATCGCGATGCAGTGCCGCCTGCTGTCGATCAGTCGGTCGTCCTATTACTACACGCCGGTGCCGGAAACCGACGAGACGCTGGCGCTGATGACGGTGATCGACGAGACGTTCATGGAATGCCCGTGGTACGGTAGCCGGCAGATGGCGCGGCATTTACGGCGTCTGGGCCATGCGATCGGCCGTCGCCGGGTCCGGCGGCTGATGGCGAAGATGGGGCTGGCGGCAATTTACCAGCGCCCTCGCACGAGCGATCCGCATCCCGAGCATCGGATTTATCCCTATCTGCTGCGCAATCTGGAAATCACGCGCCCCAACCACGTCTGGTGCGCGGACGTGACCTATCTGCCCATGCGCCGGGGCTTCCTGTATTTGGTCGCCATCATGGACTGGGCAAGCCGCAAGGTGCTGGCCTGGCGGCTATCGAACACCATGGATGCCGGCTTTTGCGTCGAGGCCCTGGAGGAGGCGCTGGCCCGTTTTGGTAAGCCCGATATCTTCAATACCGATCAGGGCAGCCAATTCACCAGCAATGCCTTCACCGGTGTGCTGCGCGCAGCCGAGATCAGGATCAGCATGGACGGCCGGGGACGCTGGATGGACAATGTCTTCATCGAACGGCTCTGGCGGTCTGTGAAGTACGAATGCGTCTATCTGCACGCCTTCGAGACCGGATCTGAACTGCGTGCCGGCCTTGGCCGATGGTTCGCCTATTATGACAACCATCGTCCTCATTCACGCCTTGCGGGCAAAACCCCAGGCGAGGCATATGGGCAAATCGGCGCTTCAAATCATGGGGGGCATGCCCCCCATGATTTGATCACCCAAATGGCGGCATGAACGACAACCGGAATGAGCTTAACTTAACCGCCAAACTGTCCAAGAAGACGGCACCACCTCATATCTGTTTCCCCGTCAGCACCAATGACACAGATGTGAGGTTGTGATTTAAGGAGAATTTGGGTCTCGTCGCAGTGACGAAGGAACGCAGATGATACTCAAATCCTCATGCACCAAGAAGCCTGGGAGCAGGTGGTGAACGACCTTCTCCGTGTAACCCGGTGGCACGTCTCGGTTGAAGACAAGATCAGGATCGCGGTGGAAGGGCTGCGCCGTGACGACCGCATCGCCGAGCTGTGCCGCAAGGCATTGCCCAGAGCCTGTATTGCACCTGTGTCGAGATCGACGAACCGTCCTTCGGCCTTAGACACGATCTTTTGCGTGACGACGAGTATGTCTGTCGTCTCCGGAGTAATGTCGATTGCTGCGATCGCATCAACCAGTAGCCGTGCCAGATCGTCTCCCGGTCGGACTTCACCGATTGCCGAGAGGGGGTGGTCTCGATCATGCAAGCTTTGAGTCGGCGGGTTGGACGAGATTCCCTGTGATTTTAATGCCCGCGCCGTCAACCTGATATGTCTTGTTGATGAAGATGAGCAGCGAGGTCATCGCCTCCGCAGCCGCCGAGTTGACGAGTGCACCGCCATGGATTCCACGCAGACCCGCGGCGTTCGCCAGCTCCACCACTTTGGCCCGCGTCGTCTTATCGTCGCCGAACACAAGCACGTCGCAGCCGATATCCTGATCGATGATCAGCTTGTGCGCGGCGACATTGTGGAACGCTGAGACGACCGTCACGCCTTCGCCGAGCGCATGTTGCGCTTTGACTGCGGCGCTGCCCTCGGCGGGGAGCTGCACTCGCATGACCTTAGGTGGAATCAGCGGGACGGTGGTATCGACTACGATCTTGCCCTGGACATGAGGTTTGATCTCAGCGAGCGTCGCGTCCTGTGCGGCAAACGGCACCGTCACGATCACGATGTCGCCGGCGCTGGCCGCATCGGCATTGATCTTGCCGGTCAGGCCGAACCCGAGTTCTGCCGCTGTATTCTCGGCGTTCTCCGCCGAGCGTGATCCAATGATCACCTTGCGTCCCGCCTTCGCCAGCCGCCTTGCGATTGCAGCGCCGAGCTTGCCGGTGCCGCCGACCACGGCGATCACTGTAGTGTCGGTCATTCCTGTTCCTCCATTATTCGGCGGCGAGCAGCGCCGCGACCAGTTGGTAAAGCGTCGTCCGGTGCATCGCGAACCGGCCCGCGCCCTGCGCGATGTCGTTCATGTGATCAACGTCCCAGTTCTGGCCGTTGGTGCCGCCTGCGGCGTGCGCGATTGACTGGTTCATCAGCGCGCCGCCCAATACCACAAACACCTTGTTATCAGGACGGAATGAAGCCGCATAGTTCGGGACTGGGGTCTTATCGCCTGTCATACATCCTCGTTTCAGCCGCCTTCTGGCGTTTCGGGTATATCTGTTTTGCCGGATCAGACCGGTGGACCGGCGAAGAGGTTATCGTACCCGACATCGTCAGGAGCCTTTCAGAAGCTCCATCAGCGGCGACACGTTCGGCTGGTCCTCAAGGGCGGTGATCAGGGAAATCACCTCCTGGGTGGTGCCCGATGACAATGTATTCGAGGCAAGGCGACGGAACTTGCTTTCGACACGGGATTGCTGTGCGGCCAAATCGTCCGCCGGGACGGAGACGTCAGCGGAAGCTGTGAAGGTCTGGCCGTCCTTGAGCGTAACTTTTACCGTCGAGGCCGGACCCGGGGCAGATGGGATAACCGCTATCTTTTCGCACAAGGCAACGAGCTCGGGCCGCTGCGCCGTCTCGTCGCTGAACAGCGCCTCGGCGGAAGTGTCTTCGCCCAACAGGGCCATCGAGCATGTCATCCGCAACGAGAATTTGCACTCAAGACCGGTGCGCGGAACCTGGATGTTGCAGGTTGCAAGGTGGCGCGGAAGCACGCTGATTTCCACCGCGCCGATCTGTTCGACCGAGTAACCCAGCGCCTGCTGGATTTCCCTGGCAGCCTCGATCGTGTTGTGGGTGAGATAGCAGGCGGCATGATATTTGAAGAGCGCGTCGCGAACATAAGGCATGCCGCGCTCGGCCAGCGAACTTTTCGTGTCGAATTCATCGACATGCGCGCGCGTGAAGCCTTGCAGGGAGGCCAGGGTGTCTTCATCGCTGGTAAAACCCCCGTGCGCCAGGAGCGCCGCCAGCAGCCCGTTCTGCGCAGCCCTTCCAACCTGGAAGGGCTTGCTCATCGTCCCGAAAACCCCTTTGAGCCCTGCCGCCTGAACGCCGGCAAGGCCAAATGCATGTCGATACTGATCCAGATCGAGACCGAGAAGGTATCCTGCCGCCATCGCCGCCCCGAACGTGCCTATCGTCGCGGTTGTGTGTCCGCCGCGTTCATAATGGGGCTGCGCCATAAGCAGGCCGACCCGGCTCTCGGCTTCGACGCCCATTACGAAGGCCAGAAGGACATCGGCGCCGGTCGCGCCACGCGCTTCACCAAGCGCGAAAACGGCGGGTGCCACGGGCGCGGTTGGATGGCCCATCGTCCAGAGCACATCATCGAAATCCAGCGCATGGCCAAGGGTGCCGTTGATCAGGGCTGCATCGATTGCGCGCGTCCTCAGCCCCAGGCCGAGCAGCGTAGCCTCGTGCGGTGCCTCGGGAAACATGCAGGTGTCCATCAGTGGGCGCATGATCAATTCGTTGCGAGCGGCGAGTGAAACGCCGATCCAGTCAAGCAGGCATTGTTTGGCGACGATCACGGCGGGTTCGGGCAGCGCTTGTTTTCCGAGCGAGAGTACCGCCTGCAGCAAAGACTTCGTATAGATTTCCATGCTATCATTCCCAGATTGGGGCGCATCCCTGAGAAGGGAAATGCTCACAACAAACAGGTGTTTGCCACCAAAGAAAAACAGTGCGTGCCATGCCTTCGCTGGCCGTATGACAGCCGAACATCGCCAGGAAAAAGAAGTAAGCCGTCTCTGATCAAGAAGGTACCCCGACGCCCAGGCGGGGCTGAGCGGTCGGAGTTGTTCCTGCGGAAATACCGCCCGGCGGGCATCCTTCCAGACGGGGAGAAACTCCCGCATATTCCGTGCAGAACAGTGCGTCGCCCACACGTTGAATGTCAAGCGGCCGTTCTTCCGAATGGGGTTTCAGAGGAGTGCGAAGAACAAAATCACACATGTACTGCAATGGGATACAAGTCATCGCTTCGCGCCCGCCGGCCGGGACCAGCGTAAATGCAGATGTAATGAATGCGGCCGCGCCGTTGGCCGACGCCTGCTCCGGTGTCACGAAGCATTCCGCCATTACCGACCACACAAAGAACCATGGTCATGGCACGAGACCCCGCGAGGAGAGCCGGCAAATGACCATAGACGAAATCGCCTCACAGATCACGTTGTCGCGCCGTGCCGACAACATATTCAACGAGGCGCTGCTTCCGGACGAAACCCGTCGCATCCGTCGCGAGGCTCGGGATTTTGCCGAAACAGTCCTGAAGCCGGAAGCCTTCCGCCTAAACACGACCCCCGAAAGCCGCGACAGTTTTCCTCGCGCGATGTTTAAAGCCATGGCCGCGGCAGGCCTGTATGAGATCCCGTTCCCTACGGACGTGGGCGGGCGTGGGCTTGAATTTCCGACTCTGGCGACCATGATCGTTCTGGAGGAACTTGGCTATTTTTCCGCTGGCATCGCGTCCGCTCTGTTCGACGCACAGGCGCTGCTGGTCGGCCAGACGCTGGCCAATGCATCAGACACGCTTCGGCTGCGTTATCTGCCAAAGATCGTACGCGGCGAGGTTGTCGGATCCTTTGCTACCAGCGAGCCGCAGGCGAGCACCGATCTTTCCCCCGGCGCATTGCGCACGATGGCAACACGGACGGAGAATGGTTGGCGGATCAATGGGAAGAAGCGCTGGATCAGCAATGCTATCGCGGCCGACTTCATCCTGACGCTCTGTCGCACAGGGAGCAACGAACAAACCATCATCCTGGTCGAAACCGATCAAAACGGTGTTGAGGTGGGGGCGCCCGATCTCAAGATGGGCAACCATCCGCAATTGACCTCGGACGTCACATATAACGAGGCGCTTGCGCCGGAAGAGAATGTGGTAGGCAAGGTGGGCGGCGGACTCAAGGCGGCTCTTTCGGCTCTCATGCTGGGGCGCATTGGCATCGGAGCCGTGGGCGTGGGCTTGGCTCAGGCCGCTTTTGACCAGGCAAGCGCGCATATGGAGCAGCGACACGCCTTCGGACAACCGCTTGCCCGGTTTCAGCACTGGCAGTTCACATTTGCTGACCACGCCATCCAGCTGGAGGCGGCGAGGGGTATCTACCTCAAGGCTGCCCAACTGCATGACATTGGATTTCCTGCTGACGCAGAGGCGGCGATGGCGAAGGTGGCAGGATCGCGCCTAGCGGTAGACGTCGCACGCGATGCCATCCAGGTTTGCGGTGCCTATGGTTTCGCACGTTACGTTCAGGGCGCAGAATCGGAACGCACCTTGGAAGCGATCTACCGCGATGCCAAAATCGGGGAAATCTACGAGGGTGCGAATGAGATCCAGAAGTGGATCCTTGCTCGCCGGATTTTTGGTCGCCACATCACGGGATAACAGCCTTTACGAAAAGATAACGTCCTAGCTCAAGGCAGGAGTACGCAGCTGGCTAAGGCTTGATTACATATGTAATATAGGTCTTGTACGGCACCTCGAATCCCGCCATAGAACTGGTAGCCGTATGATAAAACACGGCACGGAGAGGGTAATGAGTATCCTTGTAGCAGAAATGCAAGATATCGTGCCATGGCTCGAGCCCGCAGGGAATGTGCGGCATGTGAAATCTGCCGAACGGACTTTGGCCTTGTTCGAGCTCTTCTCGTTGCACCAGCGACCAATGACGGTTGCAGAGATTACGCGAGCACTTGGCATTCCGCAGCCCAGCGCGAGCATGCTTTTGCGTAATCTTACGGTGCTTGGCTATCTTGAGTATGATCGGGTGCATCGAACGTATATCCCGTCAATACGGATAATGTTGCTGGGCAGCTGGGTTCAACGTCAATTCAGTGAACAAGGATTGATTGAACGTCGGCTGGATCACTTGTCGGCTCAACTCTGCGAAGTGCTCAAAATGCGGGCGACCGTGATATTGGGTATCCAGAACGTTGTCTATTCACAATATGTTCTTGTCCGGATGCCGCAAAATCCGGATTTGCTGGTGCAGTCTGGAATGTTGCGTCCAATTACGTGCACATCTGTGGGTAAGATGCTTTTGAGCCAAAAGTCGGACGCTGAAGTCGAAGCTCTCGTCCGGCGCTGCAATGCGGAAGTCGCGGATGAACGGCAGTGGGTGCGGCCGAAGGAATTTGTTGCGGAAATGCACACCGTCAGGCGAAATGGCTACGCCGAAACCTGCGGAACTATGTCTCCGGGGCGAAGCACCATTGCGGTTCCCGTGGTTGGGACCGTCGCGACGATGCCGATGGCGGTGGCGGTAGGCGGTCTCAGCGCGCAGATTCAAGAGAACCGTGACGCGATCCTAAGCGCTCTTTGCGAGTTTCAGATCGGATACAAGGAAGCAATCGCCGGATCTTTCGACCAACGAGCATCGGCCGCCTGAGCGGACTTTACGTGGTAAGCGGCGGCGTCATTCCACTACGTCGCTCACTGACCGCGGGCTGATGTCTGCCACCAATCGGCTGGGTTTCCGTTTCCCATCCTGGAGCTGCGCATGTGCCCCCGGCCCGCCATGATTTTTTCTGAGTAAACGGAATCCTCACTCTCTGTGTCACTTCGGTCGTCCGAATGCCATCCGCCGGCTTCAACGTACAGGCAGGCAATCTGCTCTTCTTCGCGGCGTGCCGTTAAGCACGGCGATCACATTTTAGCGCAGGATGCATACATCGCTTTGCCCGCATCGACCAAGACATGAGGGGCCGGGGGAATTGCAGATGCAATATCCTGGCCGTCACGTTGACCGGTTGCGTCTTGCCGGGGATGGTGCTGCGCAATTCAGATTTGGAAGCACATTAAACGGCACTTGGGCTTGGCCGGATTGCCTCGGCTGGGCTCTACCAGCGAGGCCAAATCGCTCAGGAGGTGCAGATGCAGTGCGATGTCATAATCCGGGACGGGACCGTGATCGACGGCACGGGCAACAAGCGCTTTGTGGCCGATGTCGCCCTGGCGGATGGCCGGATAGCGAAGATCGGAGACATGGGGGCCGAAGGCAGCCGGACAGGGCAAAGGTTTGGACGTCGCCAGGCAAGGCGAACGCGAAGTATCTTTCCCCAGATATCATTGTCAGGAGTCATGAATGCGCGACGCAGTTATCGTTTCCACCGCCCGCACGCCGATCGGCAGAGCCTACAAGGGTGCGTTCAACATCACGCCATCGCCAACCCTGGCCGCGCATGCCATTCGTGCCGCAGTTGAACGTTCGGGCATCGATCCGCAGGAAGTTGACGACCTCGTTTTCGGCTCGGCGTTGCCACAAGGCGTCCAGCACACAATCGGTCGTACCGCGGCCCTGCGAGCCGGTCTGCCGGTTACCGTTCCGGGCATGACGGTTGACCGGCAATGTGCATCCGGACTGATGGCCATAGCGACGGCGGCCAAGCAAGTCATCGTCGATCGCATGGATATCGTCGCCGCGGGCGGCGTGGAATCCATCTCCATGGTCCAGACCAAAAGCCTTCGTAACGATCCGGACCTCGAGTTGAAGGCGATGCATCCCGACATCTACATGCCGATGCTGCAGACGGCTGAAATCGTCGCCAAGCGCTATGCAATCGGACGGGACCGGCAGGATGCCTATGCCCTGCGTTCGCAGCAGCTGACCGCGGCGGCGCAGCGGGCTGGAGCTTTCGATGCCGAGATCGTGCCGGTCACGGCGACGATGGCCATCGCCGACAGGGCGACAGGAGAAATCACCAAACGCGAGATCACGATTGCCAAGGACGAGGGCAACCGGCCGGAGACGAGCGCAGAGGGTCTTGCTGCGCTCAAACCGGTCGTGGAGGGCGGTGTGATCACTGCGGGCAACGCGTCGCAACTGTCGGACGGCGCATCGGCTTGCGTCGTGATGGAGGCTGACCTTGCGGCCCGTCGGGGCCTGGCTCCGCTGGGCCGTTATGTCGGCATGGCGGTCGCAGGCACCGAACCGGACGAGATGGGCATCGGGCCCGTCTTCGCTGTGCCCAAGCTGCTCGGGCGGTTTGGGCTGGGCATCGACGACATCGGCCTTTGGGAGTTGAACGAGGCCTTCGCGGTGCAGGTGCTTTACTGCCAGGACAAACTAGGCATTCCCGGCGACCGGCTGAACGTCAACGGCGGCGCGATCTCTATTGGTCACCCTTACGGGATGTCGGGCGCTCGAATGGTCGGCCACGCGCTGCTCGAGGGCAAAAGACGCGGTGTGCGCCATGTCGTCGTCACGATGTGCGTCGGCGGTGGAATGGGGGCCGCGGGGCTGTTTGAAGTTCTGTGACCGGGGCGGAACGGTCGTGGCAACGCCCAGCTGCCCCCCCCCGCGCCCTCGAGAAACGAACCGGGCGCTTTGATGCGTTCGTCGCTGGAGGCAGGTTGGGCATCCTTGAGCTTCAATACAGGTGCAATGGATTCCGACAGGCCAAGTATCTGCGCGCAAAGGCGGCCCACTCCCGATAACAAGGGTCCAGTGCACGATCAAAAACCTGCCGATCGATCGTCCGTGGCATGCCACAAAATGTGAGGGGTAGAAGCGTTGTCTTACGTGCCGGTCGACTGGAAGCCAAAAAAAGCGACTTCCTACATATGGTACGTAGCCGTGCTACTGTCGTGCGCGCACATTGCCTCCATCATGGACAGATACCTCCTCAGCGTCGTGCTCGAGGACGTGAAGCGAGCCCTGTCGCTGACCGACACCCAGCTGGGTGTGCTCCAGGGGCCTGCCTTTGTGCTTTCATTTGCATTGGCCAGCATACCGCTCGGCCGGTTGTCGGACCTCGTGAGCCGAAAGTGGATCATCGCGGGTGCGGTTGCGTTCTGGAGCGCGGCGACGTTCGCCTGCGCATTCGCCGACACCTTTGCGGAACTGTTGTTCGCGCGCCTCGCCGTCGGTCTGGGCGAAGCCGCCTTGATGCCTTCGGCGGTATCGATCATCGTCTCCCTTTTCTCGGAGGAGAAGCGAAGCCTCGGCATCTCGATCTTCACGGCAGGTTCCTCGCTTGGGCGTGCGGCGGGCTTCTCGATCGGAGGAGCAATATTGGGATGGAGCACGGCGGCGGGGCCCGGCGCGCGGATTCTCGCCGACCTTGGCTTTGCTGCTTGGCAGACGGTCTTCCTGGCCGGGGGGATAGCCGGCATTGTCCTCACCGTAGTTCTGCTCCTGACTCTGCGCGAGCCACCGAGAAGGCCCGTGGAGGGGCCGAAAACGCGGCTTGCCGATGCCCTTTTGCACTTTTACCGAAACAAGGCGGCCTATCTGTCGATCTTCCTGCCTTTCGCGCTGTTCAACGCGATTGTTCAGATGCTCGGCGCCTGGAGCGTAAGCTTTTATGTGCGCAAATTCGGAATCACGGCAGCCGAGGCCGGCGCGTTGGTCGGAACAACCGTGCTGATAGCCGGACCGGCAGGTCACCTGTTCGGCGGCTGGCTGAACGATCGCCTGACCCGGAATTCCCCGGGGATACAGCCATTCATCCTTCTGGTGATCCTGGGATTGTCGCCGATCTTCATCCTGGCATTTACGATGTCACCAAGCGTGCCAGCGGCTGCGGCTGCGTTCATGCTGTTCTATTTGGCGGGCGCGGTGAGCGGCCCTACCAGCTATTCAGGCTGCCAGATCCCCACGCCGGACGCCCATCGCGGTTCCATATCCGCGATCTTTCTTACCTTCTTCACTCTGGTGGGATTCGGGTTGGGCCCGCTTGTGGTGGGCGCAGTTGGCGACCTCATGGTTCCGGGGGTGAACAATCTTGGATCGGCAATGCAGATGTGCACCCTGATATTCGCGGTCGCAGGCATGCTGGCCGCCTTTCTTGGCAGACCGGCGTTCATCCGGGCGGCCGTGGAGGCAAAACCGCCGTTGACCGCCCATAAGGACAGGGAGACGGCCCCCGCATAAACAGGTCGGCTCCTCGCCTCGCCATATTGACGTAAAAACAATCAAAATCAAACAGGAAAGGGATGGGATAATGTCGTGGTTGATGTGAACGAAGCGCCGTCCATTGGCTACATGACAGAAGAGCGTATCCAGATGCGGGATATGGCTCGCGATTTTGTGCGCAAGGAACTGTTGCCATTAGCAAACAGGCTGGATCCCGTGCGCGGTGACATGCCCCGTGAACTTATCGAGAAGATGGGTGACCTGGGTTTCTTCGGTATCCTCATCCCGGAAGAGCTTGGCGGTCTGGGACTGGGAGCTTTCGAATTCTGCCTGGTTGCGGAGGAGCTCGCTCGCGGTTGGATGAGCGCTTCCAGCATCATCGCGCGCGGCAATGCCGGATACCTGACTGTCCCCGGGTCCGGTGAAGAAAGGAAGGAGAAAATTCGCCTGATGGCGCGGGGTCGATATCTGGGCGCAAGCGCCCTGTCCGAGCCCGGGACCGGTTCGGATCTGTCAGGCATAAGCTGCCGGGCACGCAAGGACGGCGATCATTGGGTTATCAGCGGGAACAAATACTGGTGCACTTTTGCCGATGGCGCCAACTTCATTCGTGTTCTTTGCCGCGTAGAGGGTGAGGAGGCGCAGCCAGGCAGGGCCGGAACGGCGATCATTCCGGTGGAGAAGCCGGCCGGACAACTCCCTGAGGGCGTGACGGGCAACCCCATTCCCAAGATTGGATATTTTGGCTGGAAGACCTGGGAGCTTCGTTTTGACGATGTTCGCGTTCCCATCCAGTCGATCGACGAAGCGCCGCTCGGATACAAGGGAGGGGGTGTCAACGCTGCCGCCCACTCCCTCAGCCTGGCCAGAGCGCACACCGCCGCGCGCTCGATCGGCCTGGCAAGAGGCGCGCTTGAGGACGCGATCGCTTATGCCAAGGACCGTATACAGTTCGGCCAGCCGATCTCGGACTTCCAGGCGATTCGCTTCAAGATCGCCACCATGGCCACCGAGATCGAGGCCGCCCGCCAGCTCTTGCACCATGTCTGCACGGAAATCGACGCGGGGAGAGCAGAGAGGGTGCACACCTCGATGGTCAAATATTTTGCGGCGGAGATGGCCGAGCGTGTCACGAGCGAGGCTCTGCAGATTCATGGCGGGTCGGGTTACACGACGCTTCATGCGGTCGAACGCCATTGGCGAGACGCACGCCTCACGAAAATCTTTGAAGGCACCTCCGAGATACAGCAGCGGATCATAGCCGATACCCTCCTCGGGAAACCCACGATCCGGGGTTCCAACTGACGGCGGGGCAAGGTTCGTCGCGGCGCGGCTCTGCCCGACAGCTGCGTCCACCAGGATGAGGAAAAAAACAGCAGCCGGGCTTGGCGACCAGGCCAGAATAAAGCCGAAGAAATACCATTCGGTAAGTTAAATATATTCCATAATCATGGAGCGTTCGATGGAACAACGAAACACCATCATGTACGAGATCGAGGATCGCGTGGCGTGGATTACGCTTAACAGGCCCGACCGACTCAATGCGCTCACGTCAGAGATGAATGCCGAACTGCGCGACGTTGTGTCGATGGCTTCCAGCGACGCGCGCGTCAGGGCGATTGTGCTGACGGGCGCCGGTCGCGGGTTCTGTGCAGGGGCAGATATGCAAAACCTTGCCAACAAGGTGCCCTTATCAAACGAGTTCGGTGACAGTGAGATTTTTGAAAGCCGGCTTCGCTCGGACTTTGGTCCATCGATTGACGAACACCTCCAGAACGCCCAGCAATTCGGATATTTCCTGCGCGTGAAAAAGCCGGTCATCGCCGCCGTTAACGGCCCGGCAGTGGGAATCGGGATGGTTCTCACCCTGTACGCCGATGTGCGCCTGGCATCGGATAGCGCGATGTTCCTGACCGGATTTGCCCGTCGCGGCCTTGTGGCCGAGCACGGGGTCAGCTGGATACTTCCGAAATATGTCGGATTTCCGGCCGCACTGGAAATGTCGCTGTCCTCGCGAAAAATTTCAGCGGAAGAGGCTCGGCGGTTGCAACTTGTCAGCCGTGTCATACCTGCGGCAACGTTTCGTCAGGAAGTGCAGGACTATGCTCGCGACCTGGCTGAAAACGTCTCTCCGCGCTCGATGGCGGTGATCAAGGCCCAGTTCTGGAAAGCGCAGTTCCAGAATCTGGACGAGGCGATCGCTACGGCACTTCGCGAGGTCCGGCTCTGCGTGACGCACGACGATTTCAAGGAAGGTGTGGCCCACTTCCAGGAACGCCGCCCCCCGGTATTCCAGGATATCTGATTACCATCAGGTTCTTCGGGTTCCGGCGCCAGCAGGGTCGTCGGGTCCGCCAACCCGCTGATAAACGCGATCGGTCGGAATGACCGATCGCGTATCGCGGGCGAAGTGAGTCTGGCGAATCCGAAGCGCGATTGCCAGTTGCACATTACAGATGAAGTAGATTTCACCATCCTCGTTTTGCGTATTTGCGACCTGCCGGTGCGGGGCTAAAGCTCAAGCAGGGGATCGTCGCAAATGAGGCGGACGGTGGCCCTTTCGACCAACGTCGCGGCCCAGCTGACCGAGAGTGCTGCCGACCGCACAGCTGCACATGGACACGTTCAATGAAGACACGCATTACCGAACTGTTCGGAATACAACATCCGATCGTCCAGGGCGGCATGCACCACGTAGGCCTGGCCGGCCTTGCCGCAGCCGTTTCCAACGCAGGCGGCCTTGGCATGATCACGGCCCTCACTCTCGGGTCCCCGGCGGGGCTTCGCGAAGAAATCGTTCGTTGCAAGGGCATGACCGACAAGCCGTTCGGCGTGAATCTGACGTTCTTGCCATCCGTCAACCCGCCGGACTATCCGGGCTTCGTGAAGGCCATCATTGAAGAGGGAATCAGGATAGTCGAAACGGCTGGTAACAATCCGCAGGATTGGATGCCGCTCCTGAAGGATGCGGGCGTCAAGGTCATCCACAAGTGCACGTCCGTTCGGCACGCGCTCAAAGCGCAGGCGATCGGCTGTGACGCAGTGAGTGTCGATGGGTTCGAATGCGGCGGGCATCCCGGCGAAGACGACATTCCGAACTTCATCCTGCTCCCGCGTGCTGCGGAGGAACTGTCCATCCCCTTCATTGCTTCGGGAGGCATGGCCGACGCGCGTTCGCTCGTCGCGGCGCTGGCGCTAGGCGCCGACGGCATCAATATGGGGACGCGGTTCATCGCCACGAAAGAGGCACCTGTCCACGACAACGTGAAGCAGACATTGGTCGAAGCTTCGGAACTCGACACGCGACTGGTGCTTCGGCCCTTGCGAAACACCGAGCGAGTGCTGAACAACGCCGCCGTTCAAAGGCTTCTCGAGAAGGAACGGAATTTGGGCGCAGACATTACCTTCGCCGATGTCGCTCCCGAGGTCGCCGGAATTTATCCGCGCGTGATGAAGCAGGGCGATGTTGCCGCCGGCGCATGGTCTTGCGGCATGGTTGCCGGGTTGATCAACGATGTACCGTCGGTAGCCGAGTTGATCGACCGCATCATGAGCGAGGCAAAGGAGTTGATTGCCGACCGGCTTAATCGCCTGGCCGAGGTCCGGGTGGATGCGGGCGAGGTCGTATTCTCAGGCAACTGAGCCAGGCGTTGCCGAGCCGTCGCAAGGGAGTGCGCTTCAAGACGGAGGCGGACGCGGCGTAATGTTGCGGATGCTTCCGGGGGCGTGGCGATGAAGGTCCAAGGGGCCGATTTGTACTTGGAGTACAAAAAATGATAAGATTGTACCAATTTACGACATCGCCGTTTTGCGAGAAGGTGCGGCGAATTCTGAATTTCAAATCGATCCCTTTCGAGATTCAAGAAGTCACTCGCAATGAGATTGACCAAATTCCCCACATAAGCCCTCGCGGTAAAGTGCCCGCCATATTGGATGGCGATACGGCGGTCTGGGATTCAACGCGCATCGCCCATTACCTGGAAGAGAAGTTTCCCGCCCCTGCCTTGATCCCCGAAGATCCCAAGCTCGCCAGCGCGGTTCACATATTTGAAGATTGGGCGGATGAGAGCCTGTTTTTCTATGAAGTAACGATGCGGCTGTCCTGGGAGCAGAACGTCGATCATGCCCTCCCTGAATTTCTGGCGACGATGCCCGGAATGCCAACCGAGCAGGTTCGCGCCCTCTTGCTGGAAAAGACGCGGACTCGGACAGGGTATCAGGGGATCGGCCGCAAGAGCCAGGAAGAGGTTGTCGAAGACGTGGTGCGGCATTTGACCGCGATTGAACGTCTCGTCCACGGGGGCGGCTGGCTTGTTGGCTCTCAGATCACCATCGCCGATATCGCCGTTGCCGCCCAGCTCGGGGCGCTTGCATATGCCAGTGAGGTGAAGGCACTCCTGCCCAAATACCCCGGTGTGAGCAGGTGGAGAGCCGCCGTCGATAATCTCGCGCCAGCCTGAAAATCCTGCCTGGCTGGGCATGAACTGCTGCACCGATCAGGGCGCGGCCTCACCGGTTCGCGCGGCACGAATATGCCCGGCGTTCCGCATGCAGAGTGTCATTCTTGGGGTCCGCGCTACCGCGCCGAAAGTGGATCGAGCCCAAGCAAGCTACATGCATCAGTACAGTTGTAATATCCCGACCGGCGAAATTGTGAATGGATGGAAACAGGCATATAGTTTTTGCATAGAATCAGAAAACTATACTATCAAACGAGGGGGTTATGCATGAAAAGCAAGATTTTTAGTGCGTGCGTGGTAATCCCTATTGGTCTTTATGCCATACCAGCACTTGCCCAGTCGAAGAAATCAGCGCCAGACGCCGTCAGCCCGGATGAAATAATTGTCACGGCCCAGCGCATCGCCCAGTCGCTTCAGAAGGTTCCGATTTCGATTGCCGCAGTCACTGGGGAAGCTCTGGTCCGTTCCGGCGTGACGACTACGACGGACCTGCCGCAAGTTGCGCCTGGGTTGGTCATAAGCCGGAATGTCTTTAATATAAAGCCGTTCATGCGAGGTGTGGGCTCGGCGCTGTCGCCCCTGGGCATTGAAAATCCGGTCGCGTTATATGTCGATAGCGTCTACATTCCCAACACCGGCGCCATCTTTTTCAGCTTTAGCAATGTCGATCGTATCGAAGTGCTGCGAGGGCCGCAGGGCACGCTATTCGGGCGCAATGCCACTGGCGGCCTGATCAATGTCATCACCAGCGATCCGTCCGACAAGTTCGAGTTGAAAGCGGAAGCGACTTTCGAAAACTACAGCACCAATACGCAAAAAGCATATATCAATGGTGCGATAAGCGACAATGTTTCCGCGAACATCGCTTTTTATAACAAGCACCAGGGTCAGGGCTGGGGCAAGAACCTGATCACCGGCCAGGATGTCAACTCCAGCCGGGAAACCGGCGTCCGCGGCAAGTTGCGCGTTGATGCGAGCGAAGCGCTGTCGTTCGTCTTGACCGGCTTTTACACCGACATCGGCGGGGATCTCGGCCTGGCCCGGGTAACAATTCCCGGCAGCGTGTCGGCTGACGGGTACACAGGGGCCATCAGCATCTATGACAACCGGGGAGCGGCGCCGTCTGGCGGTAAAGGCACTCATGCGGGGGTTAGTCTCCGGACCGATCTTGATATCCAGGACAATCTGGTTCTGCAGAGCACGACAGCATGGCAGCATGCGTCCAATATAAATCGGTGGGATATTGATGGATCGCCCGCAAGGGGCGGAGACGTTCTTTCCGATACCGATCAGTACAGCTTCCAGCAAGAGCTTCTGATCACGAGAAAGAGCGACGCATTCGATCTGACGGCCGGGTTATTCTACTTCCAGGATATTTCGAAGTACAATAATATCCAGATAGATAATTCTGCCTCCGCGTCTGTCAACGCAAGACGCGTCACTCGCCAGAGAACTCGGTCTTATGCCGCGTTTGCTCAGGCGACCATCAAGCTTGACCCCAGAACCAACATCACGGCCGGCCTGCGCTATACCCGCGACGAGACCGTGTACGACGGCAGGCGTTTCGCCGTTGCCGGCAACGCGAGTCCTCCCGGCACACTGCTGAATGCGTCCCTCGGTCTTTCGAGCAACGACGGGGCCCTGTCGTGGCGCATCGGCATCGATCATGAACTGGGCGATAACGTCATGGCTTATGCGTCATATAATCGCGGTTTCAAGAGCGGCGGTTTTGACGGCCCAAGTGTGCCCCGCGGGGCGCTGGAACCCGAGAGGCTTGATGCGTTCGAAATTGGCTTCAAGTCCGAATTTCTCGACAGAAGGGTTCGGCTGAATGTCAGCTCGTTCTACTATGATTACCGGAACATTCAGCTTGCTCAGGTGACGCCGACGGGAAGCCAGACCCTTAATGCTGCTCGGGCCGAGAGCTACGGTGGAGAAGCTGAACTGCGAGTTCTGCCTGAAGTTGGGCTGGGAAGGCTTGAGTTCGGCGCGAACATGACGCTGTCTCACGGGACTTACAAGTCCTTCCCCAACGGTCCGATCGGCGTTCCCAAGCCCGCAACTTGTACACCTGTTCCGACGACGACCGGACCCGCTACTGGCGGCAATCTCAACTGCGCGGGTGATCTGTCCGGAAAGAAAATGATCCGTCTGCCGGATTGGACGGCTAGCCTCAACTTCAATTACACGGTTCCGATCGGGGCAGGCGAACTCGGCCTGAGCGCTAGCTATACCTACAACGACGGGTTCTTCTGGGAGCCTGCAAACCGCATTCGCCAGCGGGGTTATGGAATCCTTGGCGGAGAGATCTCTTACGGGTTTGACGACAATCGATACAAAATCCGCGTGTTCGGTCGTAACCTGACGGACACCAAATATCTTACTCAGGGTTCCGAGGGTGCCGCGGCTGATCTCGGATCGCCCGGGGAACCAATGGCTTACGGCATCGGATTTGGGTTCAAGTTTTGATGTGTAGGGTTGGGACCGATAACAGCGTTCATTTTCCTACTCCTCCAAACTGCACTCACCCCGGAATGGGATGGGCGGCGAAAGAGTGACCGGAAGACCCGCCAGCGGAGCCGGGGCGCACCCTTGGGCGTGACGAACAGGAACAAGCCGTCACTGTCTGTGAGCTTATAGGGCTTCTCGCGGCCCTTGGCCGCCTTGATGGCAACGGCGGTCAACGCCATGATGGTATCTCCCACGAGGGGAGCGAACGGCTACCATCAGAACTACCATCGAATTGCTGGTATAGGGTGGTATCCAGTCGCTCCGTGTGGAACGATCATACCACAGAAAATCCGCAGAAAACAGCCATTTACGGGACGCAATGGCACCTTTCGAGAAGGGAAGGTGGTGACCCCTACGGGAATCGAACCCGTGTTTCAGCCGTGAGAGGGCCGCGTCCTGACCGCTAGACGAAGGGGCCGCTGGTCGCGCTGGGCGACGGGCAGGGGTCGCCTTTAAGAGGGGCGTCCGGTGTCGTCAAGCGAAACCCGCTCGCTTTCCTGCGACCCATAAAAAACCACCCCATGCATTCGCATGGGGTGGCCAAGGTTCAGGGAGGAGACGCCTCCAAAAGGGGGAGGCGCCCATACGACACACCCGAAAGGGGGGCAGGTGCATCGCATGTTCGGTAGATAGAGAAGGTTGCGCAGAGTTTCAAGTGGCTTTACGCAACCTTTCTCCCTAAATATTCGTCATGGATACTTAATTTCCATTAAGCTTCAGCAGCTTGGGCCTCTGTCGGCAGGGCGATCGGCCCCTTGCCCTGCGCCACCTGAGACTCGAACACTTCGCGCATCAGTTGGAGCGAGAAGAGGTGGGCATGGATCAGCGGCAGCATGCCGTTCTGGCTGATCTTGCGCAATTGGTCGCCCCGCATGTCGCGCAGCTTTTCCTCATTCACCATGCGGAAGCCGCGATAGACGAAGGGCTGGTCGTTGCCGGGCACCTGGATCGCGACTTCGCCGTCCATCAGCAGGTCGAGATCGGTCAGATCCTTCATGAACTGGCCGGTGCGGGCGGCCGCCTGCTCGAAATCCTCGCAGAATTTGAGGACGCCCTGGGTCAGTTCGCTGGGCTTGCCGTCCTCGAACAGCGGCTGGCCCTCCTCGAACGTGCCGATGGCATCGCTGGTCGGATCGAAGCAGAGCGACAGTTCGTCGCTGTCGGACCGCAGCTTCGCCAGCATCCAGGGATAGCGGCGGACATAGGCGGGGACATAGGCCGGACCGCGCAATTTTCCTTCATCGTCCAGGAAGGTGTTGACGCCTTCGTTCAGGCCCATCAGCGCCAGCGGAACCGGCTCGTCGCCGGAAGAGAAGATGATCGGCACGAAGCGCTGGGCGGCCACGAATTCATCGACGGTCAGCGGAATGGCGTGCTGCGTGGTGAGGAAGGGCGCCGAATCCACCGAACGGCTGCGATAGGCGGCGTGATCGACGCTGCTGAGCGGGATAAGGTCGTTGTAGAAGACGGGAAGGCCGTTCGCGGGCGCGCTTGCCATGATGTGTAAGTCCATTTCCAACAAAAAGCGGCGCATTTTCCTGTGCGCCGCTGGCCTGATACTGGGCAGAAGGGAATAAAGCCCTTGGGCGCTGGAGGCAATCGCTTTCGCTGAGCGGCGTCCGATATGGGGCTGTCGTCAGCCTTCTTCGGGGCGCGGGATCAGCTTGTCCGGGTTCATGATGCCCTGGGGGTCGAAGGCGGCCTTGATGGCGCGCAGGGCGTGGAGACGCGCCGGGCTGGCGAGGCGGCCCAGTTCGGCGCGCTTCATCTGGCCGATGCCATGTTCGGCGGAGATGGAGCCGCCCGCCGCGACCACCGCGTCGTGGACGAAGGCGTTGATCGCCTGGCTCTCCGCCGCGATCCAGGCCGGGCCGTCGCTGGTGCCGCTGGGGGCGCGGACGTGGAAATGGACGTTGCCGTCGCCCAGATGGCCGAAGGAGGAGGCGGTGGTGCCGGGAAAGCTCTTCTCCACCGCCGCCGCCGCATCGACCATGAAGGCGGGCATGCGGGGGACGGGAACGCTGATGTCGTACTGGAGCGCCGGTCCCTGCGCGCGTTCGGCCTCGGAAAGCGATTCGCGGATGCGCCAGAAGGCTTCGGCCTGCGCCTCATTGGCGGCGATGGCGGCGTCTACGGCAATGCCTTGCTCCAGCGCCTCTGCCAGGGCGCTTTCGAGCCGTTCGGAGGGGCCGGGTTCGCGCAGGTCGCCATGGTCGACCTCGATCAGCACATGCCACGGCGTGCGCGTCCCGATCGGGCAGCGGGTGCCGGCTATGTGCGAGAGGACGTGGCCCAGGCCGTCGTCGGCGATCACCTCAAACCCTTCCACGCTGTCGCCCAGCCGCGCTTCGCATAGGCGGAGCAGGGCAAGCGCCTGCGTGGGGGAGGGGACGCCGATCCAGCCGACGGCGCGGGCGGCGATGGCGGGAACCAGGCGCAGCGACGCGGCGGTGACGATGCCCAGCGTGCCTTCGGCGCCGATCAGCAATTGTTTGATGTCATAGCCGCGATTGTCCTTTTTCAGGGCGTCGAGGCCTTCAAAGACGCTGCCGTCGGGCAGCACCGCCTCTATCCCTTCCACCAATGCGCGCATCGTGCCGTGGCGCAGGACCTGCGTGCCGCCCGCATTGGTGGAGATCAGCCCGCCGATGGTGGCAGACCCCTTGGCGCCCAGACTCAAGGGGAAGCGCCTGCCTTCGGCCGCGGCGGCGTCGTGGAGGTTGGAGAGGATGACCCCGGCCTCGCAAATCGCCAGATTGTCTTGCGGAGACAGGCTGCGGATGCGGTTCATCCGGCGCAACGACAGGATCAGCGCGGAGCCGTCCGCAGGGGGCGTGGCGCCGCCGACCATGGAGGTGTTGCCGCCCTGCGGCACGAGCGGCACCCCCCATTTCGCGGCCAGTGCGACGGCGGCGGCGACATGTTCGGTCGAATCCGGCTGAAGGATCGCGGCGGCGGCGCCATGATAGCGGCCACGCCAGTCGCCGACCCAGGGGGCGATGTCGTCCGCGTTCGTGATGACGCCCTTTGGCCCCAGAAGATGCTGGAAGGCGGCGATAACCTCTTGTCCTATCATGGGACTGTCCTATGCCTTGAAATTCATCGACGGTTCAACCTGTGGCCCATAGCGTCTGCGTCCCAAAAGGGGTTCGACTTGCTTTATTCCGTCCTGCTGCTGATGAATGCGCCAGCCGCCGATCCTGTGCAATGGGCGCAGTTGTCGATCGAGCAACGCATCATCATCCGCGTGCCGATGGCGAGGAAGGGACGCGCGCCGTCTCGTCCCGAACCGGAAGCGCGGGATGGATGGAAGGAAAAGAAGGGGCCGCGCTGCATTGCCCTCCGCTCGATTCGGTCAGCCAGCATCATCATGGACAATGCCATAGATTTGTTGCTGGCGGACAATCACCGATACCGCGCCCGGTTGGAGCGCGGGTGCAACAGCATGGGCTTTTATTCAGGCTTCTATGTCGAGCCGGATGGGGACGGGTCGCTCTGTTCGGGGCGGGACGAGTTGCAGGCGCGCAGCGGGGCCAGTTGCGCGATCGACAGTTTCCGGCGATTGGAACAGGCCGAACCCGACGAATAAGCGCGTCACTTTCGCGATTTTCTTGACAAGAGAGCGATATTTCCGCAAGGCGCGCGCGATTTCCTCTGCGTTTCCATGCGGTGGATAGCCTCCTGTCCCGGACATTTGAATGACTTTTGCCGATCTCGGCCTTTCCGACGAATTATTGAAGGCCGTAACCGAGGCCGGATATGACACGCCCACGCCCATCCAGGCGCAGGCGATCCCGCCCGTGCTGATGATGAAGGACATTATCGGCATCGCCCAGACGGGGACGGGCAAGACCGCCAGCTTCGTGCTGCCGATGATTGACATATTGGCCCACGGCCGCGCCCGCGCCCTGATGCCGCGATCGCTGATCCTGGAGCCGACCCGCGAACTCGCCGCCCAGGTGGCGGAGAATTTCGAGAAATACGGGAAATATCACAAGCTCAACATGGCGCTGCTGATTGGCGGCGTGCAAATGGGCGATCAGCTCAAAGCCCTGGAAAAGGGCGTCGACGTGCTGATCGCGACGCCAGGCCGCCTGATGGACCTGTTCCAGCGGGGCAAGATCCTGCTCAACGGCTGCAGCATGCTGGTGATCGACGAAGCCGACCGGATGCTCGACATGGGCTTCATCCCGGATATCGAGGAAATCTGCACCAAGCTGCCCGCCCAGCGGCAGACCCTGCTGTTTTCCGCGACCATGCCGCCGGTGATCAAGAAACTGGCCGACCGGTTCCTGAGCAATCCCAAGTCGATCGAGGTGGCGCGGCCCGCGACGGCCTCGACCAACATCACCCAGCGGCTGGTGAAGGTCGATTCGCGCAAGAAGCGTGAGGCCCTGCGCGCCATGCTGGAGGCCGAGGACGTGCTGAGCGCGGTGATCTTCTGCAACCGCAAGACGACGGTGCGTGACCTTAACAAGAGCCTCCAGCGCCATGGCTTCAAGTCGGGCGAGATTCACGGCGACATCGACCAGTCGGCGCGGATCGCGGAACTGGAGCGGTTCCGGGCGGGGACGGTGAACATATTGGTGGCGTCGGACGTGGCGGCGCGCGGGCTGGACATCAAGGGCGTGAGCCATGTGTTCAACTTCGACGCGCCCTGGCATCCGGACGATTATGTGCACCGCATCGGCCGCACCGGCCGGGCAGGGGCGAAGGGGGTCGCCTATACCTTCGTGACGGCGGACGATGCCGAGGCGATCGACAATATCCAGAAGCTGATCAAGCAGCAGATCGAGACGATCGACGCGCCGATGGCGGCTGCTCCGGCGGAACGCGCCGTGGAGGAGCCGCGCAAGGCGGACAGGGAACGGCGGCCAGACCGCAAGTCCGAAAAGCGCCGCGACGAACGGCGTCATGAAGAACCGCGTGCGGCCCGTCCGGAAGGCAATGGCGCTCGCCCGCGTCGGTACGAATCGGTCGACGATGGCCCGGATGTCGGCTGGAACGGCCCGGTGCCGGAGTTTCTGTCGGTGGGTTTCAGCGCTTAGCCGCTATTCCAAGCGGGCCTGTGCAAGGTCTGCAAATGGCCATCTGCAGACATTTTCCTCCGCAAATGGGAGGGGGCAGGGGCGTCGGCTTCCATCCATCGCACGCTCCAGCCCGAATCGCCGCACAGGCTGTCCCGGCATGATCTTGGGGGCTGGCCATTTGCCCAATAACTGGTCTAGATCAGACCTATGAACACCGGTTTGCGGACCTGCCGCCGCATTTCAGGCCTTCCGCAAGCTGCCCGATGCTTTCTCGCGCCGCTGCTTCTGCTCGCGCCCGTCGCCTATGCGCAGACGGCGCCCCAGACCGGCGCCCCGTCCGATCCCGATCCCGCCCTTGCGCCGATGCCCGATATTGGCGTCGACTGGCCCGACATGGGCCAGCCGGACGCCGTCACTCCGATGGTCGAACTGCCGCCCGAAACCCCCGACGCGCAGCAAAAGGCCGAGGCACCGGAAGCCTCCGACGAACCGGCAGAGGAGGCCGTCACTTTCGCGGACACGGGTGAGGAGCGCCGCTACACCGTCACGCTGACCGGCGTGGAAGAAATTGCCGACGTCCAGTTCAACACCCGCTTCAATGAATTATCGGCCCTGCATCTGGGGAAGGGGGAACCCGCCAACCTCGCCCAGATCAACCGTCGCATCAAGGAGGACAGCGACCTGCTGGACCGCCTGCTGCGCGCCAAGGGCTATTATGCCGCCCGAGTCCGTGGTGGGGTCGCCGCGCCGCCGCCGGGCGGCGACAAGTTGGCCGTCACCCTTCGGATCGTGCCGGGCGCCCGCTATCTTCTCTCCTCCGTCGATCTGACGGGCCTGGAAACCACCGGCGAGCGTGAAGCGAAATTGCGGGCCGCATTCCCGCCCAAGCCCGGCGATCCCGTCGATGCCGATGCCATTCTTGCGGGCCGGGAATCGCTGGCGGTCGCGCTTGCGGAAAACGGCTTCCCCTTCGGCAAGGTGGACGAACCGGAAGTCCGCATCGACCATGAAGAACGCAAGGGCGATCTGGATATCGTCGTCAATCCCGGCGCCTATCGCACCTTCGGCAAGATCGTCATGGGCGATCGGAGATTGTTCAGCGCCCGCCATGTCCAGCGCATCGCCCGTTTCCACCCCGGCGACCCCTATATGGCGTCGGACGTGGAGGATTTGCGGCAGGCGCTGGTCGCCACAGGCCTGGTTTCCTCCCTGACGATGACGCCGAAGGACGCGGGCGACGGCGAGCATGTCGACCTGGCCATCGACGCCAAACCTGCGCCATTGCGCACTATCGCGGGCGAATTGGGTTACGGCACGGGCGAGGGCTATCGCGCGGAAGTGAGCTGGACCCATCGCAATTTCTTCCCGCCCGAAGGCGCCGTGACCCTGCGCGGCGTGGTCGGCACGCAGGAGCAGACGGCCTCCTTCACCTATCGCCGCAACAATTTCCGCCGCCGCGACAATGTGCTGACGGGCCTGCTGTCGGTCAGCAATATCAGGCGCGACGCCTATGATGCCCGCACCGTCACCCTGTCGGGGTCGCTGGAGCGCCAGACCAACATCCTCTTCCAGAAGAAATGGGTCTGGCGCATCGGCGGCGAACTGATCGCCTCCGACGAGGCTGATGCGTTCAGCAACGGCAACCGCCGCACCTTCCTTATTAGCGCCGTTCCCCTAAGCCTCACCTATGACGGCAGCGACGACCTGCTGAACCCCACCAGAGGGTTCCGCCTGGGTGGCCGCCTCAGCCCCGAACTTTCCTTCCAGAACACGACCTTTGGCTATGCCCGCGTGCAACTTGACGGCAGCGTCTATCAACCGATGAACGAGCGCATCGTGCTTGCCGCCCGCGCCCGTTTCGGCACGATCCTGGGGTCGACCGTCGACCGCATCGCTCCGTCGCGGCGCTTCTATGCGGGCGGCGGCGCGTCGGTGCGCGGCTATGGCTATCAGGCGATCGGACCGCGCTACGGCCCGGATGACGATCCGGTCGGCGGCAAGAGCCTGGCCGAATTCTCGCTGGAATCGCGCATACGCTTCGGCAATTTCGGCGTCGTGCCCTTTGTCGACGCGGGGAATATCTCGACCAGCTTCCTGCCCCGCTTCCGCGACCTGCGCATCGGCGCGGGGCTGGGCGTGCGCTATTACAGCAGCTTCGGCCCGATCCGCATCGACGTCGGCACGCCGCTCAACCCGCAGTCTGGCGATCCGAAGGTCGCCGTCTACGTCTCGCTGGGACAGGCCTTCTGATGGCGCCAGATTCGCCCGCCGCCCCGCCGCGCCGCCGCCGCGCCTGGGATAGCCGCTGGCAACGCTGGGTCGCGGGCATCATCGCCACGCTGCTGCTGATCGTGGCGGGTGCGCTGGCCTGGCTCGACACCACGTCCGGCCACCGCTTCCTCGTTGCCCGGATCGCCCGGATCAGCCCGCCTTCGGGCCTGCGCATCCATGTCGACCGGATAGAGGGCAGCATCTACCGCAAGGCGATCCTCCACGGCCTCACCCTGTCCGATCCCAAGGGCGCCTTCCTCGACGCGTCCAGGGTGGAACTGGACTGGTGGCCCTTCGCCTGGGCCTATAACCGGCTGGACATCGACCGCCTCGTCATACCGCAGGCGACCCTGCACAAGCTGCCGAAACTCAACCCCAGCGAGCGGCAGGGGCCGATCCTGCCCGGTTTCGACATCCGCCTGATGCAATTTTCCGTCGGCCGCCTGATCATCGACCGGGGCGTCACCGGGAAGGTGCAACAGGCCACGCTGTCGGGCGACGCCGACATTCGCGGCGGCCGCGCCATCATAGACCTTTCGGCCCGCGTGCTGAATGGCGAGGATGCGCTCAACATTGCGCTCGACAGCCGCCCGGACGACGACAGGTTCGACCTGGACGTCACGGTCAACGCCCCCAAGGGAGGCGTGCTGGCGGTCATGGCGGGCCTGCGGCAGGACGCCAACCTGCGCATCCATGGCAGGGGTAGCTGGACCCGATGGGACGGGCGCCTGGCGGGCACGCTCGACAGCGAACCCGCCATCGACCTGAAGCTCGCGGCCCGCAGCGGAAACTATGCCGCCACCGGCACCATCGAAGGCTCCGCCATAGCGGGGCAGGGCCTGTTCCAGCGACTCTCCGCCCCCCGCCTCACCATTCAGGCCAGCGGATCGATGACCGACCGGGTGATCGACGGCAAGCTCTCGCTCCGCTCCACCGCGATCGACCTCAGCGCCGACGGCGGCATCGACCTGCGCAACAATGCGCTCGATAATCTGCTTGTCGATGTGAAGCTCGCCCGCCCGCAGGCGCTGCTCAAGTCGATGAATGGCCGCGACATCGCCGCCCGCATCCGCCTGGACGGTCCGCTGGGGGCGTTCGGCTATGAATATCTGCTGACGGCGAAGCAACTGGCCTTCGGCAAGACCGTGATCCACGATGTCCGCGCCGACGGGAAGGGGCGCAAGGCCAGGGGCGGTCCCGCGCTGATCCCCGTCCACCTGCGCGCCCGCCGCCTGGACGGGCAGGGCGAACTGGTCGAAGGCATCATCCGCAATTTCGTCCTGGACGGGGTGCTGCAACTCAAGGATCAGCAGATCGTCAGCAACCCGATGACGGTGCGATCCGACAAGCTGCGCGGCAAGCTGATCATGGTCGCGGACCTGAAGACGGGCCGTTATGATTTCGGCCTGGACGGGCAGATCAGCGGCCTTGCCATTCGCGGCCTGGGCATCGTCGACCTGACGTCGAAACTGCGCGCCATCCCCGGTCCCAAGGGCGCCTTCACGCTCAGCGGCAATGCGATGGCGCGGATGCGGCGGCTGGACAACAGCTTCCTGCGTTCGCTGGGCGGCGGCCTGCCCGTGCTGCGCAGCGGCTTGACGCTTGGGCCGGACGGGCAGCTTCAATTCACCAACCTCCATCTTGAAGCGCCGCTGATCGTCCTTGCGGCCAAGGGCTATCGCCGCCGCGACGGCACATTCCATTTCGAAGGCAGCGGCCGGCACAGAAGCTATGGCCCCCTGCGCCTGACCCTGGACGGCAAGATCGACCGCCCGACCGTCGACGTGATCCTGCAAAGTCCGTTGAAAGCACTGGGCGTCACCGACATGCACGTCCACCTCGTCCCCGACGCGGCGGGCTACGGCTTCACGGCGGAGGGCGGATCGACGCTTGGCCCCTTCACCGGTAATGGCGCGATCCTGCTGCCGTCCGGCGGCCAGGCCATCGTCCGGATCGCCCGCGTGACGGCATCCGGCGTGACCGCAAGCGGTGACCTGCGCCCGGTCACCGGCGGCCTTGACGGCACGCTCAATGTCAGCGGCCCGGTTATCGGGACCGTCGCCTTCGCGCCCGTCAACGGCATTCAGCGGCTCATCCTGAAGCTGGACGCCACTGACGCCAGCTTCGACGGCCCGACCAGCATCGCCGTCCGCCGGGGCAAGCTGGACGCGACGATCCTGCTCGATCCAGCAGGCACATCGATCAACGCCACCGCGCAGGCGCGGGGCGTGCGCGTCGGCGCGATCTCCATCGGCCGCCTTGCCGCCAACGCTGAACTGGTCGATGGCAGCGGCAAGGTCCGCGCCAGCGTCTCCGGCCAGCGCGGTCGCCTGTTCGACCTTACCGGCGAAGCGCAGGTCGAACCCGGCCGCATCCAGATCCAGGCCAGCGGCACCATCGACAAGCGCCCGATCCGGCTGACCCGCGCCGCCATCTTCACCCGCACCCAGGACGGCTGGCGCCTCGACCCCGCGTCGATCAGCTTCGCGGGCGGATCGCTCCAGCTTGGCGGGGAATTAAGCGGCCAGACCACCAGTATCGAAGCGCGCCTGGAGAAGCTGCCCCTCTCGCTGCTGGACATCGCCTATGACAATCTGGGCCTGGGTGGCACGGCCACCGGTTCGCTCAGCTATGTGCATACCCGTGGCGACATGCCCACCGGCAAGGCGGAACTGCGCGTGCGTGGCCTGTCCCGTTCCGGCCTGTCGCTCAGTTCCCGCCCGGTCGACGCAGGCGTCAATGCGGTTCTCTCCCATGACCGGCTGGCGACCCGCATGATCTTCGTCGCGGACGGCCAGACCATCGGTCGCGCCCAGGCGCTGCTGACCCCGCTTGGGTCTGAAGGCAGTTTGGTCGAGCGCCTCAACCGCGCCCCGCTCTTCGCGCAGCTTCGCTATAACGGCACCGCCGATACGCTTTGGCGTCTGACCGGGGTGGAGATTGTCGACATATCCGGCCCCGTCAGCGTCACCGCCGATGCGCGGGGCACGCTGGGCGACCCGGTCATCACTGGCGCGCTCGCCACCGATGGCGCTGCGATCAACAGCCCCGTCACCGGCATGCGCCTGCACGACGTCAAGGCGCGGGGGCGCTTCTCCGGCGCGCAACTGGTCATGACCGATTTCAGCGCCACCGCGCAAAATGGCGGCAGCGTCACCGGCACCGGCAGCTTCACCTTCATGGGGCTGGGGGGCGTCGGCATGGACCTGCGCCTTCAGGCTGAAAACGCCGCCCTGCTGGAGCGTGACGATATCGCCGCCACCGTCACCGGCCCGATCACGCTCAATTCCACCGGCAAGGGCGGTACCATCGGCGGCGACCTGATCCTCAATCGCAGCCGCTTCACCATGGGCCGCGCCGCCGCCGTGGCGCAAATCCCCGAACTCAGGGTCATCGAGATCAACCGGCGCGGCGATGAGATAGAGCGCCCTCGCACCATCGCCCCCTGGGTGCTGGCGATCAAGGCGCGCGCCCGCAACCGGTTGATCGTAACGGGCCTCGGCCTCGAAAGCGAATGGCGCGCCGATCTCGACATTGGCGGCACCGTCGCCAGCCCCGCCATAGCGGGCACCGCCACCCTCGTTCGCGGCACCTATGATTTCGCGGGCCGCCGCTTCGATCTGAAGGAAGGCAAGATCCAGTTCGACGGCCGCACGCCCGTCAACCCGACGCTGGATATCGATGCGGAGGCGAATGTCAGCGACCTGACCGCCACCATCCATGTCGGCGGCACCGGCCTGAAACCCGTCATCACCTTCACCAGCGTCCCAGCGTTGCCGCAGGATGAACTGCTGTCCCGCATCCTGTTCGGCACGTCCATCGTCAACCTGTCCGCGCCCGAAGCGCTGCAACTCGCCTCGGCGGTCGGCTCGCTCCAGGGGCAGGGCGGCCTCGACCCGATCAACGCCGTGCGCAGGGCGGCGGGCCTCGACCGGCTGCGCATCATCGCCGCCGATCCGAATCAGGGGCAGGGTACGTCCATCGCGGCGGGCAAATATCTGACGCGCAAGACCTATGTGGAACTGATCACCGACGGGCAGGGCTATTCCGCCACCCGCATCGAATATCAGGTCACGCGCTGGCTCTCGCTGCTCGCCGCCATCTCCACGCTTGGCCGTGAAAGCGCCAACGTCCGCGTTTCGAAGGATTATTAAGGCGTGACCAAATCCCGCATCGACGCCGCTGCCGCGATCAGCGTCATGGACCTGTTCACCATCGGTATCGGCCCGTCCAGCTCGCACACGGTCGGCCCGATGCGCGCGGCGCTGATGTTCATGGACTCGTTGCCAGCCATTCCGATCCGCGTGCAATGCGAACTTTACGGCTCGCTGGCCCTCACCGGCAAAGGCCACGCCACCGATACGGCGATATTGCTCGGCCTGTCCGGCCATCGTCCCGAAAGCGTCGACCCAGACGCCATCCCCGCGACCCTGGTCGCCATCCGCAGCGAAGGCCGCATCCAGTCGGGCAGCGCCGCCGGTCAATTCATCCCCTTCGACGAAGGGACCGACCTGCTTTTCCGCATGGGTGAATTTATGGAGGCGCACAGCAATGGCATGCGCTTCTCCGCATGGTTTGAAGGGCAGGAAAAACCCCTTGTCCGCGACTATTATTCCGTCGGTGGCGGCGCAGTCCTGCCCGGCACGGCGGAGATCGCCGCCGGTACGCCGCTCGGCCACAATGTCGTTCAGCCGCATCCCTTCTCCTCCGGCGCAGAAATGCTTGGCCTGGGCGAATCGACTGGCCTCAGCATCGCTACCCTGGTCCTGCGCAATGAAGGCGCCTGGCGCGCCCAGGGCGAAACCGAAGCCTTCCTTGACAGCGTGATCGACGCGATGAGCGCCTCCATCTACCGCGGCCTGAAGGAAGAGGGCTTGCTCCCCGGCGGTCTCAAGGTCCGCCGTCGCGCCCGCGCCATCCATAACCGGTTGGTGTTGCAGCAAAACGCCCTCGGCCCCGCGCAGATATTCGAATGGGTCAGCCTGTTCGCCCTTGCGGTGAACGAGGAAAATGCCGCGGGAGGCCGCGTCGTCACCGCGCCCACCAATGGCGCGGCGGGCGTCATCCCGGCAGTGCTGCATTATTATCGCCGCTTCGTTCCCGGCGCGGACCGGGATGGCGAACGCCGCTTCCTGCTCACCGCCGCCGCCATCGGCTTCCTCTACAAGAAGCGTGCCTCAATCTCCGCCGCCGAAATGGGTTGTCAGGGAGAGGTCGGTGTGGCCTGCTCCATGGCTGCCGCAGGTCTTGCCGCCGTTCTTGGCGGCACCAACGGTCAAATCGAAAACGCCGCCGAGATCGGCATGGAGCATAATCTGGGCCTCACCTGCGACCCGATCGGCGGCCTGGTCCAGATACCTTGCATCGAACGCAATACCATGGGTGCGGTGAAGGCGATCAACGCCGCCTATCTCGCCTTGCAAGGCGATGGCCGCCACATCGTCAGCCTGGACGCGGTGATCGAAACCATGCGCCAGACGGGGGAGGACATGGCCAGCCGATACAAGGAAACCAGCCTCGGCGGCCTGGCCGTCAATGTGGTGGAATGCTGATCGGCTCGTCGTCCCCGTGGCTCTCTTTCACGGCGACCTGAGTGTGGTTCGTGGCATTAATGGCACATAATCAATCGTTTATCTGAGGTTCATGAAACTTCACGGCATCCCCATGACTTCAAACTGTTCCTCCTGACAGGGGAAAAGAAGAAGAATGGAGTATCCGAATATGCGTAAGATTCTGGCCGCAACCCTCCTGACCGGCGCAGCGGTCGCAAACCCCGCTCTGGCGCAGGAACCCAATTCCACCTTCACCGGCCCTCGCGTGGAAGCGATATTGGGCTATGACCGCACGGGCGCCGGCAGCAGCGTCGATAACGATAATGACCGGGACGACCAGTCGATCGACGGACTGCTCTATGGCGTGGGCGCGGGCTATGACGTGAACCTCGGCAGCGCGGTCATCGGCGTGGAAGGCGAATATACCGATTCCACCGCGAAGAGCAGCCGCAACGACTTCACCGACCAGTTCGGCTTCGGCCGCGTCAAGCAGGGGCGCGATCTCTATGTCGGCGCGCGGGCGGGCATCCTCGCCAATCCGAACACGCTGGTCTATGTGAAGGGCGGCTATACCAACACCAAGCTGGATGTACTGGCTGGCGACACCAACCAGGAAACCAACACCGATTTCAAACTGGACGGCTGGCGCATCGGCGCGGGTGTGGAACGAGCGATCAACACCAACACCTTCGCCAAACTGGAATATCGTTATTCCAAATATGAGGATGCGCATATCGATTTCGCCAATGGCGCGACCAGCGAAGAATTCGGCATCGACACCGACCGCCATCAGGTCGTGGCCAGCCTGGGCTGGCGCTTCTGACGGCAGCGGAACCGCAGACCGGGCAGCTTGCTGCCACGCCATAGTTGGAAGAGGGGGGCATTGTCCCCCTCTTCTGACTCCGCCTAAAGCGTAGCCTCGATCTCCCTGGCCGCGATATCGGGCTTTTCCGCCAGGCTGATCGGGCGCCCGACCACCAGGATAGATGCGCCGCGATCCAGCGCCTCACGCGGCGTCACTGCCCGTTTCTGGTCGCCCATGGCCCCGCCCGCAGGCCGCACCCCTGGCACCACGAAGAACCCCTCCGGCCAGGCCTTCTTCGCCAGCCCGACCTCCTCGCCGGAACAGACGATCCCGTCCAGCCCCGCGCTGTGCGCCAGATCGGCCAGCCGCGCCACCTGATCCTCGGCCCGGCCGCCGACGCCGATATCCAGCAGGTCGCCATCGTCCAGACTGGTGAGCACCGTCACGGCGACCACCTTCGTGTTGACGCCTGCCGCCGCCTTCGCATCCTCCAGCATGGCACGCCCGCCCGCTGCATGGACGGTCAGGATCGCCGGCTCCAGCACATGAAGCGCCTGCACCGCCTTGGCCACGGTATTGGGTATGTCGTGCAGCTTCAGGTCCAGGAAGATCGGCAGGTTGAACTTCATCATCTCATGCACGCCGTGATGGCCATGGGCGCAGAAGAATTCCAGCCCCAGCTTCAGCCCGCCCACATGATGGCGCACCTGCTGCGCCAGTAACTGGGCCTTGCGCAGGTCGGGCGTATCGATGGCGACGTAGATCGGGCTGGTCATGCTTGTCCTGTGACGGAGAGGGAAGGTGCCGCTGCTGCCGCATCCTCTGCGGCGGTGACGGCAGGAGAGGGGGTGGCGGTCGCGGCGACCAGCGCTCGTTCGGTGCTTTCCAGCTTGCGCTTCATCCGCCAGCGCGTGGCCCGCGCCATGATCCAGAACGGCAGCGCACCCAATATATAGGCGCCGATCAACAGAACTGGCAGCTTGGTTTCCATAACGAGATCGCCCCATAGACGGACGGTCACGGGCACATAATTCGCCATGCAAAAAAAGGCGAGGGCGACGGCGATGACGACCCAGAAGGCAGTCCGCAGAAATTGCATCAACGCTCCTATAGCTGCTGAACGACGCAGCTTAGGCGATTTTGTCGCGCTGCGGAAGCGCTTCATCGGATGAACGAAAAGAAGGGTGCCGACGCGCAGTCCGATGCGCCGGCTCCCCATTGGAGTTGATGCCTTGCGACCCAGGGCCCTCAACAACCGTCCCGCCCGAAGCGATCGAAATCGCATCGGACGAAAACCAGACGGCGCGGCAACCGCTTATCCGTGCAGCTTCAACGCCGTTTCCGCGATCCGGCGGCCCTGATAGCGCGCGCCTTCCAATTCCTCCTCATCCGGCTGGCGGCTGCCGTCGCCGTCGGCCAGCGTGGTCGCGCCATAGGGGGATCCGCCGCGCACCTTGTCGACACCCATCTGCCCGGCAAAACCATAGTCGAGGCCGACGATCACCAAGCCGAAATGCAGCAGGTTGGTAATGATCGAGAACAAGGTGGTTTCCTGGCCGCCATGCTGGCTGGCGGTCGAGGTGAAGGCCCCGCCGACCTTGCCGTTCAGCGCGCCGCGCGCCCACAGGCCGCCCGCCTGGTCCAGGAACGCCGCCATCTGGCTGGACATGCGGCCGAAGCGCGTGCCGGTGCCGATGATGATCGCGTCATATTCCGCCAGATCGGCGACGGTCGCGATGGGCGCTTCCTGATCCAGCTTGAAATGCGCGGCCTTCGCGATTTCCAGCGGCGCCGTTTCGGGCACGCGCTTGATGTCGACCTGCGCACCGGTCGAAGCGGCGCCTTCGGCCACGGCCTTGGCCATCGTTTCGATGTGGCCGTAGGAGGAATAGTAGAGAACCAGAACCTTAGTCATGAGTGTCTCCAATCGCGTTAATGCGTTGATCGTAAAAAGGTTTCGAAAAATTTGGCCGCCCGCGTGAGGGGGGAGGGAATACGCGGGCGGCCTTCGGCCCGTCCATAAGGGGGGAGAGGGACGGGCCGGATTCCGGTCGTTGGATTTCACGCGGTCATGCCAACGCTTGACCTGGAAATGCTATATGCTGTCCACCAGAACGATTTCGGTGTCCTCGATCGCCTTGACGGTGATGGGCGCGCCGCCGATGATCGCGGCGCCATCCCGCGCCTCGAAAATCTGGCCCTCTATCTCGATCCGGCCCGTCGCCGGGACCAGATAGAGATGACGCCCTTCGGCGCTGTCATAGGTCACGCTCTCGCCCGCCTTGACGGTGCCGCCCAGCAGGCGGGCGTCGGCGCGGATGCGGAGCGCTTCCTTGTCATCCTCATGGCCGCTGGCCAGCACCACCAGCTTGCCGGACCGGTCGCCACTGGGAAAGGGCTTGGCGCCCCAGCTCGGCTGGCCGCCACGGTCGCTGGGGATGATCCAGATCTGGAAGAGCGTCGTCGTCTCATCCTCCAGATTATATTCGGCGTGACGGATGCCGGTGCCCGCGCTCATCACCTGGACATCGCCCGCTGCGGTGCGGCCCTTGTTGCCCAGGCTGTCCTGATGGGTGATCGCGCCCTTGCGGACATAGGTGATGATTTCCATGTCCGCATGGGGATGCGGCGGAAAGCCGGAGCGCGAAGCGATTTCATCGTCGTTCCACACCCGGATCGCGCCCCAGTGCATCCGGGCCGGATCATGATAGTCCGCGAAGGAAAAATGATGCCGCGCATTCAGCCAGCCATGGTCGGCATGGCCGAGCGAGGCGAAGGGGCGGCGCTCTATGCGGCTCCCGACTGTCGTGCTCATAACTCAGGCCCTTTCAAATGTTCGCCGGGGGTTTCCGGCTTGCTTTCCGCCAATGTAGCGATCAGGATCGTTTCCTGAATAAGCAGCATTGAAACGGATTGTTTCCTTATGCGTCTTCCCGATTTCGAAGCCTGGGCGATGTTCGCCGCCGTGGTCGAACATCGCAGCTTCACGGACGCCGCCAAGGCGTTGAGCGTGTCCAAGGCCACCGTGTCCAAGGCGGTGACGCGGCTGGAGCAGCATCTGGACACCAGCCTGTTCAGCCGCACCAGCCGCCGCCTGGCCCTGACCGAAAGCGGCAAGCGGCTGGCGGACCATGCCGCCCGCATCCTTTCCGAAGGACAGGCGGCGGAGGAAGCTGCGCGGGACGAGACGGCGGAACTGTCCGGCACGGTCCGCCTGGGCGCGCCGATGAACTTCGGTCTGCTGCGTGTCGCGCCGCTGATCGCGGAGTTCACCAGGCAATATCCGCAGGTGGACATTGACCTGCACCTGTCCGACGCCCGCATCGACCTGGTGGAGATGGGGCTGGACGCCACCATCCGTATCGCCGACATGCCCGACAGTTCGCTTCGCGCCCGGCGGCTGGCTGACGTCAAGCTGCATACCATCGCTTCGCCGGCCTATCTGGCGGAACGGGGGCGTCCGACGCACCCGTCCGACCTCGGCAGTCATGATTGCCTCTGCTATTCCAACACGCCGGCGCCCGACGTCTGGCGTTTCTCCGGCCCCGGCCAGCAGAATGTCGTGGTGCAGGTCCGCGCCCGCATCACGGTTAACAGTGGGGAGGCGATGCTGCCTGCCCTGCGCGCCGGGGTGGGTATCGCCAGGTTGCCCGACTTCATCGTCGGCGAGGGGCTGGCATCGGGTGAATTGGAGGAAATTCTGGTCGACTGGCGGCCGCCGCCCTTCGGCATTCATCTGGTCACGCCGCCATCGCGCCTGCGGCCCGCGCGGGTCGATGCGGTGCTTGATTTCCTGACTCGACATCATGGCTGTTGACCGCTCGTTTCGCAGACGAATCCATATTGACTCATCTGAATCATTTCGGCGCCAAAACATTGAAAACTGATTCAAAATCACGCGACTCGTGGATTTCTGCCGGTTAGCGAAAAATTAACCTTTGTCCTTCAGAAGTTTTTTGGTTAATGAATTGGAGCGGTTGTCGTTCTCTGGGGGTGAACGGGACTGCTACGCAAAGGGGCTTCACATGCGCGTGCTGCTAATCGAAGACGAACCGACCACCGCGAAGGCCATCGAGCTTATGCTCACGACCGAGGGGTTCAACGTCTATACGACCGACCTTGGCGAAGAGGGTCTCGACCTCGGCAAGCTCTATGATTACGACATCATCTGCCTGGACCTGAACCTGCCGGACATGCACGGCTATGACGTGCTCAAAAAGCTCCGCGCCGCGAAGGTGCAGACGCCGGTGCTGATCCTCTCCGGCGTGGCGGAGATGGACAGCAAGGTCCGCTCCTTCGGTTTCGGCGCTGACGATTATGTGACCAAGCCGTTCCATCGCGAGGAACTGATCGCCCGCATCCATGCCGTGGTGCGCCGTTCGAAGGGCCATTCGCAGTCGGTCATCCGCACCGGCAAGCTGGCGGTGAACCTGGACGCGAAGACCGTGGAAGTGGACGGCAACCGCGTCCACCTGACCGGCAAGGAATATGCGATGCTGGAGCTTCTGTCGCTCCGCAAGGGCACGACTCTAACCAAGGAAATGTTCCTCAACCATCTTTATGGCGGCATGGACGAGCCGGAACTCAAGATCATCGACGTCTTCATCTGCAAGCTGCGCAAGAAGCTGGCGCTGGCCTGCAATGGCGAAAATTATATCGAGACGGTCTGGGGCCGCGGTTATGTGCTGCGCGATCCGGACGAGGCGGAAGAATTCGCCACGAAGGTCGCCTGACGAATCCAGCATCGGTACAGGAAACAGGAAGGCCGACGATCCAAGGGGGATTGTCGGCCTTTTTCATTTTGGACGCCGGGGAAAGGTCAATCCAGTTTGAAACGGGTATCCAGGCCCGGCGATCGGGTTCTGAAACCCGGCCTTTTCGTTTCGGTAGACACCCGGAAATTGGTGGGAACCTGATAGGATGCGACCGGCCGTTCGGCGGGGGCGGGGCTTTTCACATTGGCGGGATCGATCGAGGCGCGCAGTTCCACGCCGAAGGCCTGGCCCCTGCGCCACACGACCCTGCCTTCGGCGGGCGCGCAATCGGGCAGGGTGATGACCACGCTGTCCCCCAGCGCCAGATCCAGTTCGCATCGCCCGCCAATGCCCAGTTCCGAAACGTCGCGGACCAATATGTCGATTTCGCCATGGCGCGGATGGCGCATGCGCGCCTTCAGCAACCGGCGCCGTCGTTGATATTGGCGCTTCGACAGAAATTCGGGATCGGAATCGGGCATGAATGTCCCGCTATTTTTCCTTTTTGGGCGTCATGAAGACCCCCGATTGCGACCTCATTCCAATGAGCGTCGGCCCGTAGGAATGGCTATAACTTTAGTTTTAACCTCATTGCCGGTGGATGGGAAGTTGGATGATCTTAACCCAATTAAATCAATCGGTTTTCAGCGAAGCCACAGGAAAAGGCCGGCCATCCCGATGGGGAGGGCCGGCCTTTCGATCGGGCGATGGGGCGGTAGGGGCCGCCCCATCGAAATATTATTCAGCCGCCTGATCGGAAGAGGCGGAACCGCTCGACCCGGTGGCCTGGCCGTTGCCCGAAAGCTGGCCGCTGGCGTCTATCGAGGCTGCGCCGCTCGCTTTGTTCGCGATGCCGCTTGCAGTCCCCGCCGCGCTGCCGGCAGCGCTCGCGGCATGATCATGAGCGGCGCTGGCCGCCGCTCCGGCACGGTCGCGGGTGTTGGCGACGGCCATGGCTGCCCGATCCCGCGCTGCGCCAGCCGTGCTGTCTGCCTGATCGCGCAGGCCGCCCACGGCGTTGCCGACATCGCTGGTGCCCAGCGTATCGGCGGTCAAGCTGCCGCTGGCCGAGCCGCTTGCGGAGCCGGAGGCGCTGCCGCCATGCTTTTTGCCGTGGCGGCTGACCGACCCGCTGGCGGAACCGCTGCCGCTGCCACGGCCCGAACCGCTGGCGCCCACGCGACCATTTTCCAGGTCGACGCTGCGGTCGAGACCGATGCCGCCAGAACCGCCGAGCGTGCCGCCCAGCGATCCGCCGACGCCACCCAGGCCGCCGCCCAGGCCGCCGCCGAGCATGCCGCCACCGCCGCCGCCCAGCAACTGGGCCGAGGCGGGCGCCGCCGTCATGGCGGCCAGGGCGGCGGTGGCGAGAAGGAACTTCACTTTCATCGATCGTCTCCTTGTTCATTGTCGATCCGATGAAAGGACAACGGGATAGCGATCCGATTTAATCCCGATCCCGCCGAGAAAATTTCACAAACCACTGAAATTCAGTCTATATTTCTGCATTCGCCGCAGATCACGCCTGGCCCGGCGCCGCGTTTCGCCTCTGCGCGCAGGGCGCCGACGCTGCCGGTGGCGAACAGGCGTCCCGCCACCAACGGCGCCGCGAAGGAGGTGCCCCGCACCTTGCCCTTGCCGCCATCGGGGCGCGCCGCATTCATGTCCGCTCCCGGCGCGGCGAAATCGACATGGCGCGCTCGCCCGGCTTCGGGCAGGATGCGCCCGCGCCCGTCAATGCCGGTGACGGCGATCACATCGGCATAGGAGGCCGGATAGGCCGGAGGCGCCGCCGGTCCGTCATTGCCGACCGCCGCGACCACGGTCACGCCCTTTTCCCGCGCCAGCCGGATCGCGCCCGCCAACAGCGGATTATCCGGTCCCACCAGGCTGACCGTCACCACGCTGGCCCCACGCGCGGCCATCCAGCCCAAGGCCCGCGCTATCGCAAAGGCGCCGCCGCCGCCGGGATCGTCGCCATAGACATCGGCCACCAGCAATGGGACGCCCGGCGCCGCGCCGCGTATGTTGCCCGCTCCGCTGATGAGCGACGCCACCGCTGTCCCATGCGCGCTGGCACGGGGCGCGCCGCGGGCGAAGCCCTGCTGCTCGACCGGGCCATTCAACGCCGGGTGACGGGCCACGCCCCCGTCGATCAGCCCTGCCGCCTTGCCCCGCACCGGACCCGTTCCGGCCAGGGCAGCGGCCGTCATCCCCATTGACGAACCGCTGGGGAAATAGAGATTGTCGGCGCTGGCCTGGGCTTCGGGAGCGATCGATCGCACCTGTTTCAAGGCGCGAGGCAGGCTGCGGCCCTTGGGCACGGTCAGTCGGGTGACGGGGAGGGCGAGTCCCTCGACCGTCGCATCCTCCACCCCATAGCCTGCGGAGCGCAGCGCTTCGATGCTCTTCTCCCGCGCACCGGTCAGCAATATGACGCCGCGCCGCGCCGGTTCGCGCCGGTCGTCCAGTTCCACCGAGTCCGCATGGCGCCGCAGCAGATCGCCGATCCGCGCCGCTCGCGCAGCCAATAGCCGATCCGCCAGACGAGCGGGCGACAGCCGGTCCAGCCCCGCCTGGTCCAGCCTTCCTTCCACCCGATCCAGTACATCGGGCACGACGCCGCCCACCTGCCCCAACGTGCCGCCGGGGGAGGGCAGCAACTGCGCCTGCGCGCCTGGCGCGGTCAGCAGCAGGCCGGCGACGATCCATGGGCGTGCGAATTTCATCTCGACCTCTCTACCACCGGCGCGTCTTCCGGTCCTTGCGCTCTCAAAATGATTCATCGTGAAAAAATTTCCGATACAAGATCCGTCCTCAGGGATGAAACGGAAGCGGACGGTCGTTTCATCCCTGACGGACAGAAATGGAGACCGGATGTCGTTCGAAAGCGATCTGTTGGCGATCCTGCCCCGGCTGCGGCGCTTTGCGGTCAGCCTGTCGCGGGACCGCGCCGATGCGGACGACCTCTGCCAGGCGGCGCTGGAAAGGGCGCTGCGGGCACGCGACCAATGGCAACCGGGGACGAGACTGGATAGCTGGATGTATCGGATCATGCGCAATCTCTGGATCGACGAGGGCCGCTCACGCCAGCGCGCCGCCCGGACCTTCGTGCCGGAAGAGGCGGGCGAGCATGTCGGCCATGCCGGCGACCGCGATGTGGAAGCGCATGTCATGCTTTCCGACGTGGATCGCGCCATGCACGCCTTGCCCGACGAGCAGCGGGAGGCCATCGCGCTCGTTCTGGTCGAGGGGTTGTCCTACAAGGAGGCGGCCGAGATATTGGGCATTCCCATGGGAACGCTGACGTCGCGGCTGGTGCGCGGGCGCGGTGCGCTGATAGAAGTGCTGGGGGAAGCGGCATGACGGACATCGATGAAGCCATGCTGATCGCCTGGGTCGACGGCGAGTTGGACGAAGTGACGCGGCGGCGCGTGGACCGCGCCGTGGCGGAGGATTCGGCGCTGGCTGAGCGGCTGAACATGCATATTCGCCTGCGCCAGCGGTTGTCGGGCCATTACGCCCCGGTCGAGGCGGAACCGGTGCCTGCCGGAATGCAGGCGCTGCTGGCGGAAAGCGCGAAGGTCGCCCCGATGGTCCGGCCTGCGCCGCGCTGGCGCTCCTGGGGCGCGGGCGGCGCGATTGCCGCCAGCCTTCTGCTGGGGTTGGGCATCGGCCATTGGTCTGGCGGTCCCGGCGGCCCGATCGCGGTCGAGAATGGCGTCATGGTGGCGCAGGGCGCCTTGGCGACCGCGCTCGACACGCAACTGGCTTCCGCGCAGGAGGGCTTGCCGGTCAGGATCGGCCTCAGCTTCCAGCGCAGGGGCGGCGGCTGGTGCCGCAGTTTCGAAGGGCAGGCGGTTTCAGGTGTCGCTTGTCGCGAAGGAGAGGGCTGGCAGGTGCAGCAACTGGTGCCGGGAACGGGGCGGGAGACGGATTATCGTCAGGCCTCATCCGGCGATGCGCGCATCATGGCGACGGTCGATGCCTTAATGGATGGCGTCCCGCTCGACGCCGCGCAGGAGAAGGCGGCGAAGGAACAGGGGTGGCGTTAGAACAGGGCAGCCATGGGCGGGGAGGGGGCATCCGCGCCAACCGTTGCTTCGGTCAGAATTCGAAGTTCAACCGACCGTAATAAAAGCCCCCGCTGACGCCATAGGGCGAATATTGATTGTAGAGCGAGAAGCCGTTGCCTTGCAATATGGGCAGCAATTTGTCGGGATAGCTGTTGAACAGATTATTGGCGCCCGCCGTCAGCCTGATGCCCTTGCGCAGTTCCATCCCGGCTTCCAGATCGACGATGATCTTCGGGTCGATCTCCGCATCCAGCGAAGACGTGGTCGGGTGGACCATCGTCACCTTGCCATAACGGGTTGCGCGCAGGTTCAGGCTGGCCGGTCCCTTTGTCCAGAGGATGTTGGCGATGAACTTTTCGCGTGGCGTGCCCTTGGTGAAATCGCCCCGTTTAGAGCGGCCGATCAGCGTCAGGTCGGAACTGGCCAGCACGGGCGGCACGGCATCGACATGGGTGAAGACGGTCTTGTTGAAATTGGCCGACAGGCTGAACACCGCATGGCCCAGATCGCTGAGGTCGGCGCGCCAGGTGCTGACCACGTCCAGCCCCCGCGTCCGCGTATCGGCGGCGTTGGAGAAGTAGAAGCCGCCCGCCGAGGAGGTGATGCCCGCCGCCGCCAGCACGTTGCGCACCAGCGGCCCTTGCAGGGTTTCGGAAAGGAGAATGCGGTCCCTGATCCTGATCTGATAGGCATCGACCGTGATGTTGAGGCGCGTCGTGGGCGTGAGGACGATGCCAGCGGACAGGTTCCTCGATTTTTCCGGCTTCAGCGGCGTGGCCCCCAACGCGACGGCGGCGGGGGAATCCACCGGCAGCGCCGACACGGGCAACAGCACGCCGCCGACATTGATGGTGCTGGCGGAGGAATAATGCTGCTGTTGCAGCGTCGGGGCGCGGAAGCCGGTGCTGGCCGTGCCGCGCAGCGCCAGGCCGCGCACCGGCTCGATGCGCAGCGAAGCCTTGCCGGTGTCGGTGGTGCCGAAGTCGGAATAATCCTCATGCCGCCCCGCCAGAGCGACTTCGACACCCTCCGCGACCTGCTGTTCCAGGTTCAGATAGGCGCTCCAACTGTGGCGGTTCCATTTCCCTGCGGAGGAGAGCGGAAAGCCCGTCACGCCCTGCGATCCGGAGGTGCGCAGCACGCCCGCATTGGCGCCGCCGGTCGACCGATAGCCGCCGTCGACATAGGATTCTGGGTCGCCCGCGCCGATGGCGTAGCCGTTCCAGCGATATTCCGCGCCCAACGCCGCCAGCAGCGGTTCGGCCAGTCCCAGGTCGACCATTTTCCGGATGTCGAGATTGGTCGTCCACTCTTTCGACGTGACGGAACCGATATGCATGTCGGTCGGGCTTGCCGGGCCGAGCGATGCGTTGAGGACGGAGTTTTCCCGATATTTCACCCAGTCGCGGGCGAAGCTGCTGGACAGGTCATAGTGGAACGTGTCCGACAGATCGCCGCGCAGCCCTGCCGCCGCCTGGAAATCCTCATCATAGATATGGAGATGGGGGCTGTAGCCGTTGGGGAAGAGTTCCGGGATGTTGTTCGGCGCATCGGGGAAGCGATAGGTCAGCCAGGCGTCGCTGTGCCGCCGCGATGCCGTGCCGAACAGGTAGAATTCCACCATGTCGTTCACCGGCAGGGACAGGTCATAGGCGAAGTTGACGCCGGAAACCTGCGGCTGGCCGCCCTTGTTGACATTGCGGTCGACGGTCGCCTCCCGCGGGTCGAGCGCGCCGGTGGTGGAGGAATAGAGCTGGCCCATCCGTGCGTAGAACAGGCCGGGATTGGGCGCGCTGCGATAGGTGCGCCCCTGAAGATAGGCGTCCAGCGTGAAATGGACATGGCCGCCGTCACCGATGCGGAAGCCTTTGCTGATCTGGAACCGGCCCTGTTCGCCGCCGCCGTCCGCCGTGGCGCCGCTCAGGAAGGCGGCGGTGCCGCTGGCGTCGTCCTTCAGCAGGATGTTGACCACGCCCGCGATCGCGTCCGACCCATATTGGGCCGAGGCTCCGTCGCGCAGCACCTCTATCCGTTCGATGGAGGAGGAAGGGATGAGGTCCAGGTCCGGCGGCGACTGGCCGTTCTGGGTCGTGCCGTTGATGAAGAGGGTCGCCGTATTGTGCCGCCGCTTGCCGTTCACCAGAACCAGCAACTGGTCCCCCGCAAGCCCGCGCAGCGACAGCGTCTTGACCGCGAAGCTGGCCCCGGCGCCGCTGTTCGACACGTTGATCGACGGCACCAGCGTTCCCAGCAGGTCGCGGACAGACTGCTTGCCGCTGGCTTCCAGATCCCTGGCGCTCAGCACGTCGATGGGGGCCAGGCTTTCCGCGACGGTGCGCGTGGTCTGGCGGGTGCCGGTGACGATGATGGGGGTCGACGCTTCCTCCGCCTCGGTCCCCGGCGTCATGGAGACCGGCGCCGCCGCGCCGGCCACGCCGACCTGAGCTAACTGGACCGCCAGGGGACTGCGGCGGGTGGTGCTGCGATTCGCCGGGATGATGAGGGCGACGACCCCCACGCCCGCCTCGCTATGTTTGAATGCGGTTCCGGCCAGCAACCGGTCCAGCGCGTCGTCGGTCGACAGCCAGCCCTGGACGCGCCGGCTGCGGATGGCGACGACTTCGTCATAGGGGAACAGGATGCGCACGCCCGATTGCGCCGATAGCTGACGCAGGGCGCTGCTCAGCGGCTGAGGCGCAATGTCGAACTTGTGGCGTTGCGACAGCGCCGCGTCGGTTTTCGAAGCCGCCATAAGATCCACGGGCGACCCAAGGCAGGCGGTAAGGGCGACCCTCGCCAATGCATGGCGAATACGCATCGATAGTTCCCCTGTGGCTGTCGGCATTATTTGCCGTTCCGATCTTCCAACGAAGAAAGGGCGGCGATCCGCCATGCGCGATCAGGCGCCGGTTTGCAGAAACCAGCGCCGATCTTCCTCCAGTCCGATCGCGGTCAGCCGGCCGGTGCGGAAGGCGCCGGTGTCGATGCCGATCCGGTTGGGTTGAACGTCCACATCCTCGCTGATGTTGTGGCCGTGGACGATCATCTTGCCGAAGTGTCGCCGGTGGTTCAGGAAATCGCCCCTGATCCAGCGCAGATCACCGGGAATCTGCGCGTCGAGGGCGATGCGCGGCCGCACCCCGGCATGCACGAACAGATAGTCGCCCAGCGGCAGCATGTCGGGAAAATCGTCCAGGAAATCGACATGGGCGCGGGAGATGTGCGTCAGCATCCATTGCGCCAGCGCCTCATCGTTCATGGCCGCGCTCTCATCGGCCGCCAGGCCGTAGCTGGCCAGCGTCTCCACCCCCCCCAGGCGCCGGAAATAGCGCGCCGCCTGCGCGCTGCCCCGCGCCGCCGCGATGAACATTTCCTCATGATTGCCCTTGATGAAGCGGACATGCTCATCCGATCGCGCCAGTTCCATCGCCCGCTCGACGACCTGCGCCGATTGCGGTCCGCGGTCCACCAGATCGCCCAGCAGGATCAGCAGCCGGGGCAGGGGAGGGCGATGGGCATCATCCTGCGCGATCCTGTCCAGTAATTCTGCAAACAGATCGTCCCGGCCATGAATGTCGCCGATCGCATAGACGCGCACGTTTCCGCCCACGCTGGGGGCGCGCATGTCCCCAGGCACTTTCCGGCGGCGAAAGGGCATCAGCATGGCGGGCAGCGCTCACATATCATGCTCGCCAGTCTCGCATGGCATCAAAGGCGCGGCAATGTGACGCCCTGCTGCCCCATATATTTGCCGGCACGGTCGGCATAGCTGGTCTCGCACGGCTCATTCCCCTTGAGGAACAGGAACTGGCAGGCGCCCTCATTGGCGTAGATTTTGGCGGGCAGCGGCGTGGTGTTGGAAAATTCCAGCGTCACATGGCCTTCCCAGCCCGGTTCCAGCGGCGTGACGTTCACGATGATGCCGCACCGCGCATAGGTGGACTTGCCCAGACAGATGACCAGCACGTCGCGGGGCACCCGGAAATATTCGACCGTCCGCGCCAGCGCGAAGCTGTTGGGCGGGATGATGCAGCAGTCGGTCTTGCGGTCGACGAAGCTGTTCGCCGCGAAATCCTTGGGGTCCACCACGGCGCTGTCGACATTGGTGAAGATCTTGAATTCGTCCGCCACCCGCGCATCATAGCCGTAGGAGGACAGGCCATAGCTGATGCAGCCGTCGCGCCGCTGGCTCTCCACGAACGGTTCGATCATGCCGTTGGTCTGGGCCTGTTCGCGAATCCATTTATCCGACAATATCGACATGGCTGGTTCAGCTCTTTCCGGGATTGACGCCCAGGTCCACGGGACCGAAGGCATGAGGCAATAATTCAGCGACGCTATGTTGGACCACCGCGACCCCATCCGGCGCCGCGCAGTAGATGGCGAGCGTCCTTCCGGCCATCTGCTCGGCTTCGTTCATGATCTGGCGGCACCGGCCGCAGGGCGTGACGATGGCGTCGCCCGCAATGGAGCCATCCGCCCCCATGGCGCCCCCGACGACCGCGATCGCCTCCACATCGGCCATGCGGCCCTGCGCATTGACCGTCGCCAGCGCCACCGTTTCCGCGCAGAGCGAAAGGCCATAGCTCGCATTTTCGAAATTGCAGCCGGTGACGATCCGTCCGTCGGTCAGCCGCACGGCAGCGCCGACGGCAAAGCGGCTATAGGGCGCGTGGGCGTTCGCCATCGCCCCGCGCGCCGCCTCGATCAGTTCTTCCGTTCCGCTCATCGCGGCATCACATCCCATCTCACCGGACCGTCGATGCCGTCGATATGCCGCATATCGCTGGCTGTCCACATCACCCATTTGCGCTTTTCGCTATCGGGAGGAAAGAAGTTGCGATCCAGCCACAATGTCCGATTGATCCCGGATGCAATGCCATATTGCGCATCGAAATCGTCGCTGACGTTCAGGACGACCGGCGTGCCGGAATGGCTTTCGATCAGATTGATCAGCGTATTCAATTCCGACAGCACCGCATCCTGCCCCGGCCGCGCCCGGCAGCCCGGCTCGAACGCCAGTCGGATCACGGGCGGCAGGGCGGCATTGTCGCGCGGCACCATGGTTATGAATCCGGTCGCCTGATCGCTGGCCTTCGCGCACAGGCTGAAATCGAGCGATGCGCCATAGCGCATGCCCGCTGCCCGCGCCCCCGCCCAATTGGCCTCGAACGCCGGATCGCGGAACCGCCCGTCGCTGGCCGCGCGGATATAGGCGAAATCCGTGCCCTGCGCCGCCAGCGTGCCCCATTCGATGGTCCCGTTGTCGGATGATATGGAAACGCCCTGGGTCGGAAATTCTTCCCGGTCCGGCGCCCAGTCGCGGGCATAAAGCCACGCACCCAGGACCAGCAGTCCCAGAACGGCGAAAACCACGCAAAAACGGCCCAGCAACTGGCCGGCACTAATGATACGGATGCCCCTTACCCCTTGATGTGCAGGACGCAGATCAGCGTGAAGAGGCGACGGGCCGTGTCGAAGTCGACCTTGATCTTGCCCTCCAGCCGCTCGATCAGCGTCTCGGCGGCGGCATTGTGGATGCCCCGGCGCGCCATGTCCACCGTTTCGATCTGCTGCGGCGATGCGTTGCTGATCGCCTGATAATAGCTGTCGCAGATCGCGAAATAGTCGCGGATCGGGCGGCGGAAACGGCCCAGGCTCAGGATGATGGCCTCCAGCGGATCGCCATTCTCCCGCCGGATCTCGATGACCAGCCGCCCTTCCTCGACGCGCAGATGCACCTTGTAGGGACCGGCATAGCCGTCCTCATGCACCCGTTGCGGTGCGAAATAATTGTCTTCCAGCAGGTCGAAAATGGCGATGCGCCGTTCCTGCTCCACATCGGCGTTGCGCCAGAGGATCGTCCGCTCGTCGAGCGTGATATCGATGATGCGCGGATCGGCCATGGACGCTATGGTCAGTGCGGCGGCGCACCCGGAAAAGCAACTGGGAAAAGCAGGAGGAATTCTTGTCCACAGCTTTTCCAAATGCTTTCAACCTTCCGCCTTGCATGGGTCCGTGCGCGGCGCGATGAGGGGAGCGATGGTTGAACTGGTCCAAATGAATAACCCCGCCGAAACAGGCGTCACCGAACTTCCCCGTAACGTCGAGGCGGAGGCCGCGCTGCTTGGCGCGTTGATGATCGACAATCGCATCGCCGAAGATGTGCAGTTGAAGTTGAAACCCGAACATTTCTTCGAACCGCTGCACGGCCGCATATATGAATCCGTGATGAAGCTGGTCGAGCGTGACATGGTCGCGAACCCGGTCACGCTGAAACCGATGCTGGAGCAGGATCCGGCGCTCAAGGAACTGGGCGGCGTCGGCTATCTGGCGCAATTGACGGGCAATGGCGCGGCGTTGCTGGGTGCGCGGGATTTCGCGACGCAGATATATGATCTGGCGCTTCTGCGGCAGCTTGTACAGGTCGGCCGTGAACTGGTTGAAAATGCCCTGGATACCAGCGAGGATGTGAATCCCCGCGAGCAGATAGAGCAGGCCGAAGTGGCGCTCTACAAGGTGTCGGAAGGGGAGGGTGAAAGCGGATCGGTCAAGAGCTTCGCCACCGCCACCACCATGGCGGTGCAGGTCGCGGAGCGCGCCCTCAACAGCGGCGGCCATGTGTCGGGCATCACCACCGGTATCAACAGCCTGAACGAGAAAATCGGCGGCATGCACAATTCGGACTTGATGATCCTGGCGGGTCGTCCGGGTATGGGCAAGACCTCGCTTGCCACCAATATCGCCTATAATACCGCCTCGCGCTGGCTGCGGGACAATGCCGACGGCATTCCGCCCGAAAAGAATATGGGTGCGAAAACGGCCTTTTTCAGCCTGGAAATGTCCGCGGATCAGCTAGCGACTCGCGTGCTGGCCGAACAGTCGGGCATCAGCGGCGAAGCGTTGCGCATGGGCAAGATCAGCCGGTCCGATTTCCAGAATCTCTCCCGCGCGGCGCGGGAGTTGCAGGAATTGCCGCTGTTCATCGACGATACGCCGGGCCTGACCATTGCGGCGCTGCGCACCCGCGCCCGTCGGTTGAAGCGCCGCCATGATATCGGCTTCGTCGTGGTCGACTATCTCCAATTGCTCCAGGGTACTGGAAAGGGAGACAACCGCGTCAATGAAATTTCTGAAATTTCCCGTGGCTTGAAGACGCTGGCGAAGGAATTGAACTGCCCGGTCCTGGCGCTGTCCCAGCTCAGCCGCGCCGTCGAGCAGCGTGAGGACAAGCGGCCGCAGCTTTCCGACCTGCGCGAATCAGGCTCGATCGAGCAGGACGCGGACATGGTCTGGTTCGTGTTCCGCGAGGATTATTATGTCGCCGCCAAGGAGCCGGGGAACAAGGAAAGTTCCGAACATCTGGAATGGGCGCAGGAAATGGAGCGCATCTACGGCCTGGCCGAGTTGATCGTGGCGAAGCAGCGCCACGGCTCCACCGGCCGCATCCGCATGAAGTTCGATGCGAAGATCACGCGCTTCTCGGACTTGGCGGAAGGCAGCTATATGGAGGATTATGATTGATCGCCCCGATCCTGCCCCCAACATATGATGGGGAGAGGCAAGGCGATCAGCTTACGAGAGCCTGGAAAACCAGCCCCAGTCCCACGAGGCTCGCCAGATGGACCAGTGTCCGCAACGCCGGGATGCCCATACCGTAAAGCGGCAGATATATGATGCGGGCACCCAGCCAGAGCCAGCCGCCAACCGCCGTCATATCGCTGGTCTTGCCCGCGACCACCACGCCCAGCAGGGTGATGATGGCGATCGGATAAGTCTCCAGAAAATTCGCCTGCGCCCGCACCAGCCGCCCGCCGACAGCGTTAAGGGGCGGCAACTCCTCGTCACGCGCGCCCATATTCCATTTCGTGCCATATTGCCGCGTCTTGATGTGGGCGGCCGCGAAGATATGTACCAGCAGCAGCAAGCAACTCCACGCCAATATCTTCAATTCAACGGCCATATCGCCCTCCCCCGATCAATTGGTCGTGAAAACAATGGAGGCGATACAAAAATCCTCCCCGGCGCCGGGTGTGGGGAGGATTGGAAGGCCTCAGAATACCGGCTGGTTGGCCGGATCGTCCGGATCGGCCGCAGGGGCGGGGATCGGCGTCACCGGCGAGTGAATCCCGCACTCCACCTTGTCCCACCCGCGCCAGCGCCCGGCGCGGGGGTCTTCGCCCGGCAGCACCTTGGACGTGCAGGGTTCGCAGCCGATCGACAGATAGCCCTGCGCCTCCAGCGGATGGCGGGGCAGCTTCTCCGCCTCGAACCAGGCCTCCAGATCGTCCTTGGTCCAATCGCCCAGCGGATTGATCTTCAGCCGCCCATCCTCGATCTCGAAGCGGGGCAGGTTCTGGCGCGTCACCGACTGGAACGCCTTGCGCCCGGAAATCCAGGCATCCAGGCCATCCTTGGCGCGGTTCATCGGCTCGACCTTGCGGATTTCGCAGCAGCCGTCGGGATCGTAGGACCAGCGCAGGCCGGTTTCGTCCTTCTGCGCCAGCACGTCCGCATGGGGCGCGACCGCCCGGCTGTCGGTGAAGCCCAGCGTCCTGATCAGCGTCTCGCGATAATCCAGCGTCTCGGCGAACATCTTCAGCGTATCGACGAAGATCACAGGCACCGTCCTGTCCGCTTTGGCGATCAGCGACAGCAGCACCGCGCTTTCGGTGCCGAAGGAGGAGACGACGGCGACATTCCCCGCCAGCCCTTCGGCAAAGACGGTCTTGAGCATCGACAGCGTGTCGACGCCCTCGAAACGCGCATTCAGCGTGTCCGCGTCGGCCTGGGTAAAGGCGGGACGGGCGTCGATCACGTCAATCCGGCGGGCAGGTTCAGCCATTCGCAGTCTCCGGGTGCCGTTTCGCCCAGACCGGGCGGCGGCCGTCGACGGTCTTCTGATAGACGTCGGCATAGCGGTTGAGGGCGCGTTCCACGGCGGCATCGTCCAGCGCCTTGTCGGGCCGGAAGCTGTCGAAACCGCAGCGGCGCATCGCGACGATCTGGTCTACCAGCACATCGCCCATGGCGCGCAGTTCGCCCTGATATCCGGCCTCACGCAAAATCCGCGCCGCCGAATAGCCGCGCCCGTCGCCATAGGCGGGGAAGTTCACCTCGACCAGCGACAGCCGGTCGAGATAAGGCAGCAATTCGCGCGCATCCTCGCCCGCTTCGATCCGCACGGCGGTCGAGTTGGACTGGCCGGTGAAGGATTCGACCGTCACGGCGGGTTCCTGCGTGGCTTCGCCTTTGCGGAAGGACAGGAACTCAACCATAGATCGCCTCCTTAAAGGGCTTCATGCCAAGACGGCGATAGGTGTCGAGAAAGCGTTCGCCTTCCTCCCGCTCGGCAAGATAGAGGTTCGTGACCTTCTCGATGGCGTCGACCACGCCGTCCTCGGAAAAGCCGGGGCCAGTGATCTGGCCGACGCTGGCATCCTCCGCGCCCGATCCGCCAAGGGAAAGCTGGAAATTCTCCACGCCCTTCCGGTCCACGCCCAGCACGCCGATATGCCCCGCATGGTGGTGGCCGCAGGCGTTGATGCAGCCGGAAATCTTGACCTTCAGTTCGCCCAGATCCTTCTGGCGTTCTATCGAGCCAAAACGCTCCGACAGCTTCTGCGCCAACGGGATCGACCGGGCATTGGCCAGGCTGCAATAATCAAGGCCAGGGCAGGCGATGATGTCGGTGATCAGGTCCAGATTGGCTTCGGCCAGCCCGGCCTCATCCAGCTTCTGCCAGATGGCGTAAAGGTCCGCCTTCTTCACATGCGGCAGGACGAGGTTCTGCGCGTGGGTCACGCGCAGTTCGTCGAGCGAATAGGTTTCGGCCAGATCGGCCACCAGTCCGATCTGCTCCGCCGAAGCATCGCCCGGAATCCCGCCGCGCGGTTTCAGGCTGATATTGACGATGGCATAGCCCGGCTGTTTGTGCGCCGCGACCTGACGGTCCACCCAGAGGGCAAAGGCCGGATCGGAAAGGTCCAGATCGTCGCTCAGGCCCGTCTCATATGCCGGTCCCGCGAAGAAGGGCCGGATGCGGTCCAGTTCCTCGGTCGGCGGATTGAGACCGAGTTCGCGCATATGCGCATATTCTTCCTCGACCTGTCGCTTATATTCCTCGACGCCCAGTTCGTGGACCAGGATCTTGATCCGCGCCTTATACTTGTTGTCGCGGCGGCCGTAGCGGTTGTACACGCGCAGGCACGCTTCCAGATAGGAGACGATCTCCTCCTCCGGCACAAAATCCCTGATTTGCGGCGCAACCATCGGCGTGCGGCCCATGCCGCCGCCGGCATAGACTTCCGCGCCGATTTGTTTTCCGTTCGGGCCGTCCCGCGATACCAGTTTCAGGCCGATGTCATGCAACCGCATGGCGGCGCGATCTTCCTCATTGGCGATCACGCAAATCTTGAACTTGCGCGGCAGATAGGTGAATTCCGGATGGAAGGTCGACCATTGGCGCAGCAATTCCGCCCAGGGGCGGGGATCGGTCACTTCGTCGGCGGAAACGCCCGCATATTGATCGGACGAGATATTGCGGATGCAATTGCCGCTGGTCTGGATGGCGTGCATCTCGACCGTGGCGAGTTCGGCCAATATGTCCGGCGCGTCGGCCAGCTTGATCCAATTATATTGCAGGTTCTGCCGCGTGGTGAAATGGCCGTAACCCTTGTCATATTTCGCCGCGATCTCGCCCAGCTTGCGCATCTGCCTGCCCGACAGCGTGCCATAGGGGATGGCGACGCGCAGCATATAGGCGTGCAATTGCAGGTAGAGGCCGTTCATCAGCCGCAGCGGCTTGAACTGATCCTCGGTCAGATGCCCGGCCAGGCGGCGTTGCACCTGATCGCGAAATTCCTCGACCCGGGCGTCGACGATGGACTGGTCGTAGCTGTCGTAACGATACATGGTTCAGATCACCCAGTTGCCGGCGTCGGCGTTATTCGGTTTCAGCGTCAGGTCGGGGCGCACGGTCGGCCCCAGGGCGCGGATGCGGTCCTTGATATGCGCGGGGCGCACGCCCTCCTCATCGACGGTCGCGTCGATCACATAGGCGCCGACGACGCGCAGCGCGGCTTCCTCCGCCCGCGCCAGTTCGTCGCCCTTGTCGCCCACGTCGACGGAATCGCCGACCTGCCGCGACCAGCCGTCGCCCGCCCACCAGATCACGTCCCCGGTGCCCAGGTCATTGCCGGTCAAAATCTTCACGAAAGCATCTCCGCCCCATTGTTCATCTGCGCGGCCCAACCCGCCAGCACATCCTGCGCCAGCGCATAGGCCGCCACTTCACCCACCACGATCAGCGCCGGACTCTTGACCTTTTCCCGCGCCATCATGTTGCCCAGATCGGCCAGCAAGGTGCGCAGGGTCCGCATGTCGGCGCGTGTGCCGTTTTCCAGCACCGCCACCGGAATTCCCGGCGACACGCCGTCCGCGATCAGCTTGTCGGCGATGTCCGCCGCCGTCGCCACGCCCATATAGATGACGAGCGTGCGGCCCGCGCCCGCCAATCCCGACCAGTCCTGATCGGTCAGCCCCTTGCATTGGCCCGCGACGAAGGTCACGGCGCTCGCCGCATCGCGATGGGTAAGGGGCAATTGCGCCTGCGCCGCGCAGCCGATGGCCGCGCTGATCCCCGGCACGATCTCGACCGGAACGCCTGCGTCGCGGCAGGCCTCCATCTCTTCGCCGCCGCGCCCGAAGATGAAGGGATCGCCGCCCTTCAGCCGCACGACTTTCCGCCCCGCCTGCGCCAGTTCGACCAGCAGGGCGTTGATCCCATCCTGCGGCACGGAATGGCGGCTGCGCTTCTTGGCGACCGAGATCAGCTCAGCATGCGGAGAGGCGAGCGCCAATATCTCGGTCGAAACCAGCCCGTCATGCACGATCACCTCCGCCTCTCCGATCAGGCGCGCGGCGCGCAAGGTCAGCAGTTCCGGGTCGCCCGGACCCGCGCCGACAAGATGGATAAGGGCAGGTGGAGTTTCAGCCATGCTCGGCAAATGGCGAAAGCGGCCAATGGATTCAATCCAGAATGCTTTGTCCGGCACGTAGGAAAATTTGGGGAGGGGTTAATTTAACTCCCTCCGCTTTCCGGCATCCCGGCGCTGGAATCCAGCATAGCCTCACGAGATCCCAGCTTTCGCTGGGATGGCGAAGGGGGGCGTCAATCCCCCATCGCGCCGGTGTCGATGTCCTTCAATCCCACGCCAATGGATGCGCGGGGCTGTTCGATCTCCACCGAAACCACCGGATAGGCGCAATAGTCCGCCGCATAATAGGCGCTTGGGCGATGGTTGCCCGAAATCCCGATGCCGCCGAAGGGCGCGGATGAAGAAGCGCCATTGGTCGGCCGGTTCCAGTTGACGATCCCCGCACGGATATTGGCCCAGAACTGGTTATATTGCTCCGGCGATCCGCCGACCAGCGCCGCCGACAGCCCATAGCGGGTGTTGTTCGCCTCCCTGATCGCCGATTCGAAATCCGGCACGCGGATGACCTGCAGCAAAGGCCCGAACAATTCGATATCCGGCCGTTCCGCCATGGCGGTCACGTCTATGATCGCCGGAGTCAGGAAGGGCAGTCCCTTGGCCGTGCGGACCATATGCTTGATCGGCCTGCCGCCGTTGCTCATCAGGTAAAGGAAACTCTCGGTCAGTTGATCCGCCGCCTGATTGTCGATCACCGGCCCCATATAGGGCGCGGGGTCGGCATGGGGATGGTCTATGATCAGCCGGTCGGCCAGCCTCTTGACCTCCGCGATCAGCGTGTCGGCCAACTCTTCCTTGACGATCAGCCTGCTCGCCGCCGTGCAGCGCTGCCCGCTCGACAGGAAGGCGGATTGCACGATCAGCACCGCCGCGCTGGCGATGTCGGCCGTGTCCCAGGCGACGATAGGATTGTTGCCGCCCATTTCGAGCGCCAATATCTTTCCCGGATTGGCCGCGAACTGCCGGTTGATGGCGATGCCGGTCTGCGCCGATCCGGTGAACAGCACGCCGCCCACATCGGGGTGCGCGGCCAGCGCCTTGCCTTCATCCGGCCCGCCCAGCACCAGGCGCACGGCATCCTCCGGCACGCCCGCTTCATGGTAGAAGCGCACCAGCATCTCGCCCACGGCGGGCGTCTTTTCCGACGGCTTGAACAGCACGGCGTTGCCCGCCAGCAGCGCAGGGATGATATGTCCGTTGGGCAGATGCGCCGGGAAATTATACGGCCCCAGCACCGCCATCACGCCATGGGGCTTGTGCCGGACCGACTGGCGCGCGCCCATGGCTGCTTCCAGCCGCCTTTGCCCGGTCCGTTCCGAAAAGGCGGCGACGGAAATGTCGACCTTGTTCATCACCGCCGTGACTTCGGTGCGCGCATCCCACAGCGGCTTGCCGGTTTCCCGCGCGATCAGGTCGGCCAGCGCCTCTTCATTGGCGCGCACGACATTGACGAAGCGGCGCAGCGTTTCGATGCGGTAGGCGATGGGCTGCGCGGCCCATTTGGGCCAGGCGTCGCGGGCGCGGGCGACTTCCGCCTCCACGTCGCTGGCAGTCCCCTGCCACAAAAGAGCACCAGTGGCGGGTTCCATCGAAGTCAGCGTGGCGGACATGGTGCAGATATGGAGGATAATGGGGCGTTAGGGAAGGGGTGGCGCATCGCCCAGCGCATCGCCCATGCGGCGGATCGCGGCCACCTTGGCGTGGAGGGGCGCCCAGTCGTCTCCCTCGGCAATAGCGCTCCAGATAGCCTCCACCTCATCGATATGCATGGAGCAGGGGGTGGCATCTTCCCAATAGGAATGATCCTTCGGCCCGCTGGCCTCAAATCCCGCGATGGCTTCCCGGAATCCAGCCCATTCCTCGTCCGCATAGGGCGCGCCGTCTCGCGGATCGCTGCCGCGCCAGTCCTGAAAGAAACGATCGATCGGCGTCTCGCTCGCGATCATGCCGCGCACCGCCGCCTCGACCATGGCGGAGGCATCGCCGTTCTGCACGACGCCCAGCCGCCAGCAGAAGCGCCGGGTCATCGCCTCGCCATAAAGCGCGGGAAAGCGCTCAAGTTGCGCGATCAGCGGTTCCGCCTCCACCAGGGGGCGCAGCGACACGGCCAGTTGCGCCACGTCCCAGTGGATCGCTTCCGCCTGCCGTCCGAAAGCATAGAGCCCGGCATGATCGAAATAGGCTGCGGTAAAGCCCGGCTCCCACAGCGGTGTGAACCGCCAGGGTCCATAATCGAAGCTTTCGCCCGTCACATTGATATTGTCGCTGTTGAGCACGCCATGGACAAAGCCCGCGACCATGTAGCTCGCCGCCAGATCGGCGGCGCGCTCCACCACGCGGCCCAGCAATTGCGCGGGCGGATTGTCGCCCGGTACCTCGCCGTACAGCCTGGTCAGGGCATAGTCGGTCAGCCGCTCCAGCAAGCCCTTGTCATTGAAATAGGCCGCCCGCTGGAACGACCCGATGCGGATATGCGAATGGCTCAATCGCACCATGGCGGCGCCGCGGGTAGGGGAGGGTTCGTCATTGCGCTCCAATGCCTCGCCCGTCTCGATGATGGAGAAGGTCTTGGACGTGTTGACGCCCAAGGCCTCCAGCATCTCGGTCGCCAATATCTCGCGCACGCCGCCTTTCAACGTAAGCCGCCCGTCCCCGAACCGGCTGTAGGGCGTCTGGCCCGACCCTTTCGTACCCAGGTCCAGCAACCGACCTGCTCCATCCCGCACCTGTGCGAACAGGAAGCCGCGCCCGTCGCCGATATCGGGATTGTACACGCGAAACTGATGCCCATGGTAACGCAGCGCCATCGGCCCCGGCAGCGATCCTTCCAGCGGCGCGAACCGTCCGAAATGCGCCACCCACTGCTCGTCGCTCAGTTCGCCAAGTCCCACTGTCGGCGCCCAGCGGTCGTTGCGGAAGCGCAGGGTCGCTTGCGGAAAATCCGCTGCCGCGACCGGATCGGCGAAATCGGGTTGCAGCGCGGCGATTTCATTCGCGGGGCTATATTTGGCGGGTTGCAGGGTAGAGCGCATGCGGCGATATGGGGGATGCAGGGTGGAAGGATCAAGCAGCTTGAGCAGCTATAGCGACGGATATTGGTGGTCCCCCGACGGGCTGAGGCTCCATTATCGCGATTATGCAGGCGGGGAGGATGGCCGTCCGCCCTTGCTCTGCCTGCCGGGCCTGACCCGCAACGCCCGCGATTTCGAGCCGCTCGCCGCCCGTTTGGCCGGTGATTGGCGCCTGATCTGCCCGGACATGCGCGGCCGCGCCGAAAGCGCGCAGGCGAAAGACCCGATGACCTATGTCCCGCTCACCTATTTGCAGGACATCAGCCGGTTGTTGGCGGATCTTGCCGTCACCCGCTTCGTCGCCATCGGCACGTCTCTGGGCGGCATCATCACCATGCTGATCGCCGCGACCCATCGGGAATGGCTGGCGGGCGCGCTGCTCAACGATGTCGGGCCGACGCTGGAGGAGGCGGGGCTTGCCCGCATCCGCACCTATGTCGGCATCGGCCAGTCGCATCCCAGTTGGGTCCATGCCGCCCGCGCGCTGGAGGAATCGAACCGCGACATCTATCCGGCCTATGGCCTCGACCAATGGCTTGCCATGGCGAAGCGGCTTTACCGGCTTACCAGCGCGGGCCGCATCGTCCTTGACTATGACATGCGCATTGCCGAACCCCTGCGCGTGGCCAGCGATGAAGCCGGGGTCGACATGTGGCCGGTGATGCGGGCCTTTCGCGGCATTCCAACGCTGCTGCTGCGCGGGGAGCGTTCCGACCTGCTGTCCGCCGCCACGGCCGAACGCATGGCACAGGAAATCGGCCCCGACGCGGAGCTGGCGACCATCCCCCATGTCGGCCATGCCCCGGTCCTCGACGAACCGGCTTCGGCCTTCGCCATCGACAGGCTGCTGGCGCGGGTTCTGAATGGCTGAAGCGGTTTTCAGGGCGGGAAGATCAGGGGGAACGAACGATCCGCCCCGGCTGCTTCACGTCCATGGCAGCTTCTCGCTAGGCGGCAAGGAAGCCCGCGCCGTGCGCCTGATGAACCTGTGGGGCGACCGCGTCCGTCACAGCATCGTCAGCGCGGCGCCGCATCTGATGAGCGCCCGTGACGCCATCGATCCCGCCACGCCAGCCGATTTTCCCGATCCGCCCCCGCTGACAGGCAAGCCGAGCCTGAAGCGGTTCAAGGCGATCGCGCAATTCCTGTCGGGCTACGACCTCATCCTCAGCTATAATTGGGGGGCGATGGACGCCGTGATGGCGCATCGCATCCATGCCAAATCCCTCGACCTTCCGCCGTTGATCCATCATGAGGACGGCTTCAACGCGGACGAAGCGACCGGCCTCAAGCCGCAGCGCAACCTCTACCGCCGCCTCGCGCTCCAGCGCGCTCATGCGCTGGTCGTCCCTTCCATCCGGCTGGATGCCGTCGCCCGCCAGGTCTGGCGGCAGCCTGCCGCCAGGGTCCATCTGATCCGCAACGGCATCGACACTGCCCGCTATGCGCAACCGCCCGCGCCGGACGCCATAGCGGCGCTCCACCGCACCCCCAGCAAGCTGGTGGTCGGCACGCTGGCCGGTCTTCGCGCCGTCAAGAACATCCCGCGCCTCGTCCGCGCCGTCGCCCCGCATCGCGACCGGCTGCAATTGGCGGTGGTGGGGGAGGGGCCGGAACGCGACGCCATATTGGTCGAGGCCAACGCCCATGGCGTCGACATCTGCATGGCGGGTTTCCTCAGCGAACCCTGGCGCTTCATCGGCCTGTTCGACATTTTCGCCCTCTCCTCCGACAGCGAACAATTCCCCGTCTCGCTGATAGAGGCGATGGCGGCGGGGTTGCCCATAGCCGCCATGGACGTGGGCGATGTCGCCCATATGGTCGCGCCGGAAAACGGGCCGTTCGTTGTCTCTGACGAGGCGGGCCTTGCCGCCGCCATTGGCGTTCTTGCCCGCGACCCGGCCTTGCGCCAGCGCCTGGGGGAAGCCAACCGGCACCGCGCCCAGCGCGATTTCACCGAATCCGCTATGGTTGACGCCTATGCAACCCTTTACGGCGAGGCACTATCCAGCCCCTCCATTTTAAGGTAGGGCGCGGCCAAATATTCGTCATTCCACTGCAAAGCTGTTATAGGGCGGCATTTAAGTGGTCGGGGCCACGGGATTTTTGCGCGGGAGATTGCGTTGTTCAAGGGGTTGAAGCCCATCATCTATGGCGGCCGCGAAGTGTGGCCGCTGGTCGAGGGCGGCAAGGGGGTAGCCGTTTCCAACCATGCCAGTTCCGGCGCATGGGCCGCGGCCGGGGGGATCGGCACGGTGTCGGCGGTGAATGCGGACAGCTATGACAGTTTCGGCAACGTCATCCCGCAAATCTATCATGGCCGCACCCGGCGCGACCGTCATGAGGAACTGATCGCCTATGCCATCGACGGCGCGGTCGAACAGGTGAAGCGCGCCTTCGAGATCGCGGGCGGCAAGGGCGCGATCAACATCAACGTCCTCTGGGAAATGGGCGGGGCGCAGCGCGTCCTGCACGGCGTCCTTGAAAAGACCAGGGGCATGGTGGCGGGCGTCACCTGCGGCGCGGGCATGCCGTACAAGCTGTCCGAAATCGCTGCATCCTATGGCGTCAACTATCTGCCTATCGTCAGTTCGGGCCGCGCCTTCCGCGCCCTCTGGAAACGCGCCTATTCCAAGGCTTCGGAATGGCTGGCGGCGGTGGTCTATGAAGATCCCTGGCTGGCGGGCGGGCATAACGGCCTGTCCAACGCCGAAGACCCGCGCGCACCCCAGGACCCCTATCCCCGCGTCCGCGACCTGCGCGCCACGATGCGCGAAGGCGGCATTTCGGACGATGTGCCGATCGTCATGGCGGGCGGCGTCTGGGCGCTCAAGGACTGGAACGACTGGATCGACAATCCCGAACTGGGCGCGATCATGTTCCAGTTCGGCACCCGTCCGCTGCTGACGCAGGAAAGCCCGATCCCGCAGCTCTGGAAGGAGCGGTTGATGCAGTTGGAGCCGGGCGACGTGCTGCTGCACCGCTTCTCGCCCACCGGCTTCTATAGTTCGGCGGTCCGCAATCCCTTCCTGCGCCTGCTGGAGGCGCGTTCGGAACGGCAAATTCCCTTCAGCACCGAACAGGCGGGCGATCATACGCATCAGCTCGACGCCGGGGTGAAGGGCAAGAATTTCTGGGTGACGCGGGGCGACCTGCTGCGCGCCCGCGAATGGGTGGGGCAGGGCTTCACCTCCGCGCTCAAGACGCCGGACAACACGCTGGTCTTCGTGACCGAAGAGGAAAAGGCCGAAATCCGCAAGGATCAGACCGATTGCATGGGCTGCCTCAGCCAGTGCGCCTTCTCAAGCTGGATGGACAGCGAGACCAACTCCACCGGCCGTCTGGCCGACCCGCGCAGCTTCTGCATCCAGAAGTCGCTGCAGGAGGCCGTCCATGGCGGCGACCTTGACAAGAATCTGCTCTTCGCGGGCCATGGCGCCTATAAGTTCAAGCAGGATCCCTTTTATTCGAACGGGTTCGTGCCGACCGTGAAGCAGCTTGTCGATCGCATCCTGACCGGCGACTGATGGCGGATATCCAGGGACTGGCGGTGCTGCATTACGACACGCCGCATTTCGACATCGTGCGTCCGGGCCAGTTCGTGCTGTGCGCCGTTTCGGGCGCGCGAATCGAGCTTGACGACCTTAAATATTGGAGCGCGGAGTTTCAGGAAGCGTATCGGGGGCCGATGGAGGCGACCCGGTCCTTTCTGAAGCATCGGGGGCAAATTTTCGACTAAAGTTTATCCTGTCCAAACTTGACCCTTTTCCTGCTTGGCATGCTGCGCTTTCGTCTGCCCCGCTATGCTCAAGGTTTTGATTTTATAAGAAAACCGTCGAATTTTCTCCTTGGCTGGCGGATTTCGGTTGTGTTACGAAACTAAATTCAAGATGTGAATTTTCAATTTATCGCATTTTTTGAGCGTTTGATCGCACTTATCCTATTCCTTGGAACGCTCTAATGGTTTATCGTTTCTGAACGAAGCGACAAAGATCGCTCGGCCAAGGAAGGATGTGAGTGATGTCGCGTATCGACATTTTCGGTGATCGACTTTGTGTAGTGACAAGCCTGCTGATCGTGGGCTGGTTCATCTACAATGTGGCGTTCTGAGGAACGCATCTCACCGCGCTCTTTCGCCGGAATTCCCTTCCCGTCCTTGTCAGGGCGGACTTGCTGGCCATCAGGCCCTAAAACCTGTCGTCTCGACACCTCAAGCAGGGCTATCTTTCATCTCTCTATAAAATGAGTAGATATATGCGCGAGCACATCGCTCCGCAGCTTCCTAAGAAACAGCCATATCGGGCTCTGGCGGCAATAGCTGGAGTGAGAAGCCGAAGGTCTTGGCGCGGCGCTGGAGATTGCCGATCACCCGGCTGCGAGATCGTTCCTCATATTGTGAGGCGCCGGGGTCGTGGTACGCGATGCCGTACCGCAAGCTGTTGTAGAACAGCACAGCTATCTTGCGGGCGGTGGCCGTAGGCCCGCATGGTTGCAACGCCTGCTACCGGACGGAAACTTCCCCGCAACAGCCCATAGCTATGAAGGCGTTGCAGCCAGGCGGCATCACTGACATCGGTTTTGCGGCCGGGCACGTTCTTGGCGTAGCGCGCATTGACGAGGATGACGTTGAAGCCGTGCTGCTCCAACACTTCATAGGCCGGAATCCAGTAAACACCGGTGGATTCCATCGCCACGCTGGTAACGCCGCATGCCTTGAACCAGCGAGCCATCTCATGTAGGTCGCCGGTGAACGTGCCAAATGCCCGCACAGGATTATCGTCCGCCTGCGGATTGATGGCCGCCATGTGCATGGTCGAACCGATGTCGATGGCAGCGGCGCCTCTGTTCACCATCGCCAATGCGTCCGCGCCTGGGGGCTTTGCTCCTGTCATTCCACGTCCTCCTCCAAATCGGGAGGATATGGGCTATGCCAACCGTCATCTTCCTAATCGGGATCGCCGCAGCACGACGTCACCACTCTCAAGTACGCAAATGCCCACGGGCCACGTTTTTTAACGGGGTGTCATGCCTCCAATAAGCGATCGGCCGCGACCCTCCTGGCCCATCTAGAGCACGGCCCGTTTCTACCCCACACAGGCGGGCTCAGCCCGGGACCGGTTTTTTTGAAGCTGATACCTTCGCCGATGAAGAAGCGCGATAGCATGCTCGTGTCCGCACGGACCCCCCGCTCGACCAAAAGCTTTGCTGACAGGGCCGACAGCGTGATGTCCGGCTCGGTCGCGATCGCCGCCAGAAGCCAGTCTCGTTCGGGCTTCACCTTCGATGGACGATGCCCGCCCGTTCCCGCACAGCGCCGGTCACCAACGCGCTCGTAGCGCTGCGCCCACTTGATCGCTGATGCCTCGCTCACGCCAAAACGGCGTCAGGCCGAGCGTCGGCTCTCGCCGCCCCGCACCACAGCGTCGATCACCCGATCTCGCAAATCTTGAGAATAGGATCGTGGCATAAGGGCTGGCCTCCATACCCAGCCCTCAGCTTGAATCACATCCAAACAGCCTTGGAAATCCCGCAATTCAATCTATTCACCGAAGGCTCCAAGGGGTAGCGCTTATCGGTCATCCTGGCGAAAGCTGGGATCTCGTGGGGCCAGGTCGTGCCCTATCGCCTGAGATCCCAGCTTTCGCTGGGATGACGATTGGTTTGCGGGGCCTTGCGTCGGAGATGAACAAATGGATGCGACGTAGACGCTCGACCGCTCAGGCCCGGGCCAGCAACCCTTCCACCAGCCCCTCGAACAGCCGCCGTCCGTCCGTCGCGCCATGGGCCGCCTCGATCACCCGTTCGGGATGCGGCATCATGCCCAGCACATTGCCGGCTTCGTTCAGGATGCCTGCGATGTTCCGCGCCGACCCGTTAACGCTCTCCGCATAGCGCAGCGCCACCCGGCCTTCGCCTTCCAGCCGGTCCAGCGTCGCCGCATCGGCGAAATAATTACCGTCATGATGCGCCACCGGAAAGCTGATCGCCTCACCCGCCTCATAGCGGCTGGTGAAGGCGCTCTGCGCATTCTCGACCGTCAGCGCCACGTCGCGGCAGACGAAATGCCCGCCCGCATTGCGCAGCAGCGCGCCCGGCAGCAGTCCGCTTTCGGTCAGCACCTGGAAACCGTTGCAGATGCCGAGCACATGGGCGCCCCGGTCAGCCGCCCTGGCCACCGCCTGCATCACCGGCGAACGGGCCGCCATCGCACCGGAGCGCAGATAATCGCCATAGGAAAAGCCGCCCGGCACGCCGATCAGGTCGATATCGTCCGGCAGTTCGGTGTCGCGGTGCCAGATCATGGCGGGCTTCGCGCCGGTCGCCGCCTCGAACGCCACGGCGAGGTCGCGGTCGCAATTGCTGCCGGGGAAGACGATGACGGCGCTCTTCATGGCTCAGGCCACCTTTTCGACGCTGTAGTTTTCGATCACGGTATTGGCCAGCAGCTTGCGGCACATGGCGTCGATATCCTCGTCGCTGGTGCCGTCCGCCAGGTCCAGCTCGATCAGCTTGCCCGCGCGCACGTCATTGACGCCGCCAAAGCCAAGGCCTTCCAGCGCGTGATGGATCGCCTTGCCCTGCGGGTCGAGGACACCGCCCTTGAGGGTGACGAAGATGCGGGCTTTCATGAGGCAGGAAACTCCGTAATCAGGCTTTCGCGCACCCCCTAATCTTCTCGGCCCCCGCAGGCAAGGCATTATACTTTCCTGGTCGGCCGCGTTGCTTTAGGCGGACGCGATGAATCAGGAATATCTTTATTTTACATGCGCCATCGCGGCCGTGATCCTGTCCGGCCTTGCCAAGGGCGGGTTCGCCGGGGTCGGGGCGCTGGCCATGCCGATCATGGCCCTGGGCGTGGACCCGGTAAAGGGGGCCGCGATCCTGCTGCCTATCCTGATCCTGCAGGACGCCGTCAGCGTCTGGTCGTTTCGCCATAGCTGGGACCGGCATATAGCGAAGGTCATGTTGCCGGGAATGGCGATGGGGGTCGCCATCGGCTATGTCTTCGCGGCCCAGGTTTCCGAAGTCGCGGTGCTGGGCGTGCTGGGCCTGATTTCGGCGCTGTTCGGCCTGCAACGCCTCTGGGTGGAGCGCGGCGGTGCGATGGTGCTGCCGTCCAATTCGCCGAGCTGGATCGGCATGCTGTTCGGCGTGGCGAGCGGCTTCACCAGCCAGATAGCCCATGCGGGGTCGCCGCCTTTCCAGATGTGGGTGCTGCCCAAGCGTCTGCCCCGCGACACGCTGGTCGGGACGACGGCAGTCACCTTTGCCACGATGAACTGGATGAAGGTTCCCGCCTATGCCGCGCTGGGGCAGTTCACCAGGACCAACCTGCTGGCGACCGCGACGCTGATTCCCGTGGCCGTCGCGGCGACCTTGGCGGGCGTGGTGCTGGTGAAGCGGGTGGATGCGGCGCGCTTCTACACGCTCATCTATGTGTTGATGGTGCTGCTGGGTATCAAGCTGCTGGTGGACGCGCTGCTCGCCTGAGCAATCTGCTCCAAGCAGCGCGCCGGAATTCAGGTCAATCCTTGCCGCGCTTCTTGCGGTGGGTATCCAGGTCGAGGACGGTCGTGTCCGCGCCTTCGGGCATCAAGCCCAGGCGGCGGGCGACTTCCTGATAGGCCTCCACTTCGCCGCCCAGATCGCGGCGGAAACGGTCCTTGTCCAGCTTTTCGCCGGTCGCCATGTCCCACAGGCGGCAGCCGTCCGGGCTGATTTCGTCGGCCAGGATGACGCGGCTATATTCGCCGTCCCACAGGCGGCCGAACTCCAGCTTGAAATCGATCAGGCGGATGCCGATGCCCGCGAACAGGCCGCACATGAAGTCGTTGATGCGGATCGCCATGTCGGCGATGTCGTGCATCTCCTCCTGCGTGGCCCAGCCGAAGCAGGCGATATGTTCTTCGGACACCAGCGGGTCGCCCAGCGCATCGTCCTTGTAGCAATATTCGATCAGCGTGCGGGGAAGTTGCGTGCCTTCCTCGATGCCCAGCTTCTTGCTGAGCGAACCGGCGGCGACGTTGCGCACCACGACCTCGATCGGAACGATCTCCACCTGGCGGACGAGCTGTTCGCGCATGTTGAGGCGGCGGATGAAGTGGGTGGGAACGCCGATCTGGCCGAGCAGGGTGAAGATATGCTCGGAAATACGGTTGTTGAGGACGCCCTTGCCCGAAATCGTGCCCTTCTTCTGGGCATTGAAGGCGGTCGCGTCATCCTTGAAATATTGGATGATCGTACCCGGCTCGGGGCCTTCGTAAAGGATCTTTGCCTTGCCTTCGTAGATCTGGCGGCGACGGGCCATATGCGGTTCCTGTCTTCCCAAAAAAGAAATGCGCCCCGGCAAACGCGAATCGGGAAGGATCAGCGGGTGCCGGGGCTGCTTGGGCTGGCCCTTAGACCAAAGTGGGCAAGGGTGCAAATATATGGGAAGCCCTACAATACGTCCCCGAACATGAACCAGACGAGCGTGAGCCAAGCCACCAGCCCGACCGCGCCCAATATGACGCCCGACCGGGCGCGGATGGCGGCGATCGGGCCGCGCGCTTCTTCTTCCTGTTCCATCGCCGCGACAGTAGCGGCAGATCGGGGAAAGTTAAGCCGGTTCCGCTTCCGGTTTCATTTCGCCGTTGCGCTGCACCGCCATCAGCCGTTCGGTGAAGCGCTGGCGCCACCAACTGATGTCCTGTTGCTCCACGCTGTCCATCATGGCGCGCCAGCGGCGCTTGCGCTCGTCCAGCGGCATGGCGAGTGCGCGGTTGATGGCGTCGGACATCTCCTCCGGGCTGTAGGGGTTGATCAGCAGCGCGTCCTTGAGCTGCTGGGCGGCGCCCGCGAAGCGCGACAGGATGAGGACGCCCGGATCGTCGGGATTTTGGGCGGCCACATATTCCTTGGCGACCAGATTCATGCCATCGCGCAACGGCGTGACCAGGCCGATCTTCGCGGCGCGATAGATACCTGCCAGCTTGTCGCGGGGATAGCCCTGGTTGACGTAGCGGATCGGTGTCCAGTCGACATCGCTATATTCGCCGTTGATCCGGCCGGCGAGGGAATCCAGCGTCGCGCGGATATGCCGATAGCTTTCCACCTCCCCGCGGGAGGGCGGCGCGATCTGGGTCAACACCACATTGCGATGATGTTCGCCATGGTCCTTCAGGAAGCGGGCATAGCCGTTGAACCGTTCCTCCAGCCCCTTGCTGTAGTCCAGCCGGTCGACCCCCACGATCATGACGCGGTCCTGCAACGATCGGCGGACCTTTTCGTACATTTCCCCGGCCGTTTCGCTGACGGCGGCATGGGCGAATTCCTGCGCGTTGATCCCGATCGGGCAGGCGATGGCCTGAATGGTCCGGTTGCCCAGCGTCACCAGGTCGCCGTCCACGGTGCCGCCCATTTCCCGTTCCACATAATGGCGGAAGGATTCCAGCCATTCCTCGGTATGGAAGCCCACGACATCATAGGCGAAAAGGGCCTGCACCAATTTGGTGTGATGGGGCAGCGACACCAGCAGCCGGGTCGGCGGCCAGGGGATGTGCAGGAAGAAGCCCATGCGATTGTCATGGCCCCGGTCCCGCAGCATCCGGCCCAGCGGGATCATGTGATAATCCTGGACCCAGATGATGTCTTCGGGTTCGATCAGCGGGCCGGTGGTGTCGGCGAAACGCTGATTGACGCGGTTGTAGCCGCCCTCGAAATCGCGTTCATATTCGGCCAGGTCGATGCGGAAGTGGAACAGCGGCCAGAGCGTCTTGTTGGCGTAGCCGTTATAATATTCGTCGACATCCTGTTCTTCCAGGTCGATGGTCGCGGTCTTGACCCCGTCATCCTCGGCAAAGCCGATCTGGCCGGTGAAATTTTCCGTCACCTCGCCGGACCAGCCGACCCATATGCCCCGGCTTTCCCGCAGGGCCTGGGAAAGGGCGACGGCCAGGCCGCCCTGGTTGCCGGTCTGGCTGGGTCTGCTGACCCGGTTGGAAATGACGATCAGGCGGCTCATGTCGAGCGCTTCCATTTCAAGCGGCTCATCGCATCACGCTCCATGGTTTGCTCAAGAGCACGGCGCAGTTGATGATGCCGACCAATGAGTAGGTTTGAGGATAGTTCCCCCACAATTCCCCGGTAGCGGGGTCGATATCCTCCGACAGCAGGCCCGCAGCCGTGCGGCGGGTCAGCATCTCTTCGAACAGGGTCCGCGCCTCCTCCCCCCGGCCGGTGCGGTGCAGCGCCTCGATCAGCCAGAATGTGCAGACGTTGAAGGCGGTGACCGGCTCCCCGAAATCGTCCGGCGCGCTGTAGCGGAGCATGTCGTTGCCGCGCCGCAGATCCTGTTCCAGTGCCTTAAGCGTCCCGACGAACATGGGATTGTCCGCCGTCAGGAAACGCAGGTCGAGCAATTGGAGCAGGGATGCGTCCCGCGCATCATCCTCGAAATTGGCGGAGATGGCGTTGCTGTCGGTGCGCCAGGCGGATTGGAGGATGCGGGCCTTCATGACCTCCGCCCGCTCGCGCCAATAGGCTTCGCGTTCCGGTCGGCCAACCGCTATGGCCGCGTGGGCGAGGCGGTCGCACGCGGCCCAGCACATCACCGCGCTGTAGCTGTGGACATGGGCGCGGGTGCGCAATTCCCAAAGGCCCGCATCGGGCTGGTCATAGACCTGCCAGGCCCGCTCGCCCACGGCCTCCAGCGCCTCGAAATCCGCCTCGCCCGCCATGCGGAGCAGGCGCTGGTCGATGAAGCCCTGGACGGAGGAGAGGACGATCTGCCCATAGGCGTCATGCTGGATCTGCGCATAGGCGGCGTTGCCGATTCGCACTGGGCCCATGCCGCGATATCCGGGCAGGTTCTGCGCCTCCCGCTCCGCCAGCGTGGCCTTGCCGCGCACATCGTAGAGCGGCTGGATATGCCCGCCTCGCGCGCCGTCGACGATGTTGCGCAGATAGACGAGATAGCTTTCCAGCACGTCCAGCGCGCCCAGCCGGTTGAGCGCCTCCACCGTATAATAGGCGTCCCTGATCCAGCAGTAGCGATAATCCCAGTTGCGGCCGCTGTCGGCATGTTCGGGGATGCTGGTGGTCAGCGCCGCGACGATCGCTCCGGTTTCCTCATGCTGGCAGAGCTTCAGCGTGATGGCGGAACGGATGACCGCCTCCTGCCATTCGGCGGGGATGGCCAGGCCGCGCACCCAGATCTGCCATTCGTGGATGGTGTCGTCCAGCATCCGCTCTACCGCCGGGCGGAGGGCGTCGGAAAAGCTTTCGTCCGGCCCCAGGAAGAAATGCATGTCATGTTCGATCCGGAACCAGCTTTCCTGGCTGATCAGGCCGATGGGCGCATTGGTGGACACGCGCATGGCCATGTAGGACAGCACCAACCGGATATGGTTGGAGCCGTAGCTGATCGGCACTCGTTCCGAATGCCAGGACGTGGTCGGGCGCAGCCGGACGCGAATGCGGGGACTCCCCGAAATCGGCCGGACGATGCGGGCGAAGGCCACCGGGCGATACATGCGGCCCTGATGCTTGTGGCGAGGGCAGAAATCGTAAAGCTCTATCGCATTGCCCTGATCGTCGGTCTGGCGGGTGACCAGGACCGGGGTGTTGCGGATATAATGCTGCTCGATCCGGACGCAGTTCTCCAACTCTATGGCCCAGAAGCCGCGAGCGTCCGGCGAGTCCCAGGCGGCATCGTCCAGCAGCGCGGAAAAGACCGGGTCGCCGTCCACGCGGGGGACGCATGCCCAGATGATCCGACCGGCGCGGTCGATCAGCGCCGATGCCTGGCAATTGCCGATGGGCCAGAGGTCGAGCGACCGTTCGCCGCCGCCCATCATGTCCTTTTTCTGCGTCGCTATCGGTCTGTCCCCCTTGTTCGTGCACGACAGGGGGCGCCGGACCGTTGAATCAGTCGATGCCGGCGATCCCCTGGGCAAGATAATGCCTGACGGCGGCAACCTGTTCCAAAGAGAATGCGGCGAGCGTGGCCCGGGGCGCGCCGACCAGAACCCCTGCGCCGCCCAGGTCGCGGGCGACGGCAAAGCCCTCTTCATCGGTCACGTCATCCCCGATGAACAGAGGTTTTCCGCCTTGCATCGGCCTTCGCTGCATCAGGGTCCGGATGGCCGTGCCCTTGTCGGCGCCGCCGGGCCGCAATTCGTAGAGCATCTTGCCGGGTTGCAGCGCCAGGCCAAGCTGGTCCGCCAGCCTTTCGGCAAGATCGCGGGCCGCCTGCCCCCATTGCGGAGCGCCGCGAAAATGGAGGCCGACGCTGATGGTCTTGCGTTCGACCAGCAGGCCGGGTTTGTGGACGGCGAAGGACTGGAAGGCGGTTTCGGCATCGTCGATGGCGGGCAGGCGGGCGGGCGCTTCGGTCGTTTCGCCGGGTTCCGCGAATTCCAGCCCATGGGTGCCCGCCAGCAGAAAGGCGCCGAAACCCAGATCCCGCAACGTCGCGACCGACCGGCCGCTGACGATGGCCAGCCGGCCGTCCAGCCGATCGTGCAGCCGTTCCAGCAGGGCAAGCAGTTCGTCGTCCACCACGACGCCGTCGGGCGTGTCCGCGATCGGCGCCAGCGTGCCGTCGAAGTCCAGGAACAGCGCCGCCCCGATCAGCAGCGCGGGCGGCGGAGGGGGAAGATCGGGAAGAGGGGGAAGGCGGGACTCGGACACGCGCGCAAAGTGGCGCATGGCGCGGAATGCGCAAGCCCCGTCTGACGCCGATCGCGATTTTCGTGCGGCTTCATCGCCGTTCCTCCGTCCAGGGCGCGGACCAGGCGATGCGATGGAGCGTGCAGAAGGCCTGCATGATGGCGGCGATCATGCCGGAGAGGGATGTTCCATGGCCGTTGGCGCACGGCCGGGCGTCGTCAGACAAGCGCATGACGGGTTCCTTCTTTCCATGAATGAATGAGCGAACTGCATTCGTTTCGCTGCAATGCCTATCGTCCATTTCCGTAGCGATCGCCAACAAAAGGATGGACGGCGCATATAAGGCTGGCTTATTAATGAGGGATGAGCCAATTGCCGCCCCTGTCCGCCGTCCGCGTGTTCGAAGCTGCCGCCCGGCTGGAGAATTTCACCGCCGCCGCGCAGGAATTGGGGATGACCCAGGCGGCGGTCAGCTATCAGGTGAAATTGCTGGAAGAAAGGCTGGGGATCAGCCTGTTCCAGCGGGCGGGGCGGAAAGTGACGCTGACCGACAAGGGGCGGGAGATCGCGTCCATCCTTACCCGCGCCTTCGACCAGATGCGGCAGGGTTTCGCCGCGCTGACGCAGGATCATTCGACGGTGCTGACGGTCAGTTGTTCCAACAGCTTCGCGCATCTCTGGCTGGCGCCCCGGATCGGGACGTTCCAGATGCGCCAGCCGGGGCTGGCGGTGCGGATCGACGCGACCGACCGGGTCGTGGATTTCGCCCGCGACGGCGTGGATGTCGCGGTGCGGGGTGGGGAGGGGAAATGGCCGGGGACGGAGGCGAAGCTGCTGACCCATAACCGGCTTGCGCCCCTGTGCAGCCCCGGCTGGCTGGCGAAGAACGGGCCGATTGCCGATGCCCATGCGCTGCACGCCATGCCGCGCCTGTCGCCGGACGACATGTGGTGGCATGAATGGTTCGCCGGGGTCGGCGTGGAGGCCGATGGCAAGGCGCTGCCCCCCGGCATCGCGCTGGATTCCCAGGTGATGGAGGGGCGCGCCGCCATGGCCGGGCAGGGCGTCGCCATCGTCAACCTGTTCCTGTGGAAGGCGGAAGTGGAGGCCGGGTTGCTGGTGGAGGCCGTGCCTTCCTATGTGAAGGAGCGGGCTAGCTATTGGGTGGCCTACCCGCCCCATGCCCGCAACACGCCCAAGGTGAAGGCCTTTCGCGACTGGATCGGCGCGGAGTTCGCACGGGAAATAGCCGCCGATCCCGAAGGGCGTTATCTGCCGCGCTAAACCCCGTTTCCGTTTTGTCGCGGCGCTGCTATTCCCCTTCGCGATGACCGATTTTCGTGACCCGTTCGACGCTATCAAGGATCACCCGTTCGACGATGCGCTGTCCCAGCGTTATCTCGTCTATGCGCTTTCCACCATCACCGCCCGGTCGCTGCCGGACCTGCGCGACGGGTTGAAGCCGGTGCATCGGCGGCTGCTCTGGGCGATGCGGCTGCTGCGGATGGAGCCGGGCGGCGCTTCGCCCGACGTGCTGGTCGCCAATCCGGCGCGCAACACCACCTCCTACAAGAAATGCGCCCGCGTCGTCGGTGACGTGATCGGCAAATATCACCCGCATGGCGATGCGTCGGTCTATGACGCCATGGTGCGTCTGGCGCAGGATTTCTCGCTGCGCACGCCGCTGGTCGACGGGCAGGGCAATTTCGGCAATATCGACGGCGATAATGCGGCGGCCATGCGCTATACCGAGGCGCGGCTGACGCAGGCGGCGGCCGACCTGATGGCGGGTCTGGACGAGGGCACCGTCGAATTCCGCCCGACCTATAATGGCGAGGATCAGGAGCCGGAGGTTTTCCCCGGCCTTTTCCCCAATCTGCTCGCCAATGGCGCGACCGGCATCGCGGTCGGCATGGCGACCAGTATCCCGCCGCACAATGTGTCGGAGCTGATCGACGCCGCCAGCCTGCTGATCGACAATCCCGATGCCGAACATGCCGACCTGATGCAGGTCGTGCGCGGGCCGGACTATCCGACGGGCGGCGTGCTGGTCGACAGCCCCTCCATCATTTCAGAGGCTTATGCGACGGGGCGGGGATCGTTTCGAACCCGCGCCCGCTGGCACAAGGAGGATGGCGGGCGCGGCACCTGGGTCGCGGTGGTCACGCAAATCCCCTTCCAGGTGCAGAAGTCCAAGCTGATCGAGCAGATCGCGGCGCTGATCAACGACAAGAAGCTGCCGATCCTGGCCGATGTGCGGGATGAGAGCGACGAGCAGATCCGCATCGTCATCGAGCCGCGCGCCCGCACCGTCGACCCTGATGTGCTGATGGACAGCCTGTTCCGGCTTACCGATCTGGAGAATCGCTTCCCGCTGAACCTGAACGTGCTCGACGCCACGCGGACGCCAAGGGTGCTGGGCCTGAAGCCGGTCCTGATCGAATGGCTGAAACACCAGATCGACGTGCTGGTGAAGCGCGCCCAGCATCGGCTGGACAAGATCGCGGCGCGGCTGGAACTGCTCGACGGCTATATCATCGCCTATCTCAACCTGGACCGGGTGATCGAGATCATCCGCACAGAGGATGAGCCGAAAGAGGTGATGATGGCTGAATTCGGCCTCAACGACCGGCAGGCCGAGGCGATTCTCAACATGCGGCTGCGCTCCCTGCGCAAGCTGGAGGAAATGGAATTGCGGCGCGAGCATGCGGAACTGCTCAAGGAACGGGACGAACTCGTAAAGCTGGTCGAAAGCCCGGCGCGGCAGCGGACGCGGCTGAAAAAAGACCTGGCCGACCTGCGCAAGCGCTATTCGCCCGACAGCGATTTCGGCAAGCGGCGCACCCTGGTCGAGGAAGCGGCGCCGGCGCGGGAAATCCCGCTGGAGGCGATGATCGAGAAGGAACCGATCACCGTGATCCTGTCCGAACGCGGCTGGATCAGGGCGATGAGCGGGCATCGCGATCTGGCTTCGGCGGACACGCTGAAATTCAAGGAAGGTGACGGTCCGATGATCGCCTTCCACGCGCAGACGACCGACAAGCTGCTGCTGGCGACGGAGACGGGGCGCATCTTCACCCTGGGCGCGGACAAGTTGCCGGGCGGACGCGGCTTTGGCGATCCGGTGCGGTCGCTGGTCGACATGGACGGGACCGGCAATATCGTCACCCTGATGCCGGCGCGAACCGGCGGCGAACTGCTGCTGGCATCGTCGGACGGTCGCGGTTTCGTGGCGGCGGTGGCCGACGTGATCGCGGAAACCCGCAAGGGCAAGCAGGTCGTGAATGTCCGGACCGGCGCGAAGCTGAGCGTCGTGCATCCCGTCGCGCCGGAGGCGGACAGCGTCGCGGTGGTGGGTGAGAATCGCAAGCTGCTGGTCTTCCCGCTGGTGGAAATGCCGCGCATGGCGCGCGGGCAGGGCGTGCAGATGCAGCGCTATCGCGACGGCGGATTGTCGGACGCCATCGCCTTCCGCCTGTCGGACGGGCTTAGCTGGGCGATGGGCGGCGGGTCGGGCCGCACACGGACGGAAGCGGACATGACGCCATGGCGCGTCGCCAGGGGCGCCGCGGGGCGGATGCCGCCCACCGGATTCCCGCGCGATAACCGTTTCTGACAAGCGGATTTTTTTGAGACGATTTCACGAAAATCGAAATTCGTTTCCCGAAAATTTACCCATTGGACCTATCGCCGGGGACATGAAATCCACGTCGATGCGTGATCGGCCGACCGAAGCGCCGAAAATCGACCTCTCTGCGGGGGCGGATGGCGCATGTCCGTCGCATCGCGTGGCGATGGTGGACTGGCTGACCGCGCTGCCCTATCCGGCGGCCACATTTTCCTATGAAAACAACAAGTTTTCGCTGGTGGCGGCCAATGTCGCCTTCGGCAATCATTTCAATTCTCCCGCACCCGGAGAGGCCGAGCGGGCTCACGTCGCGCAGTGGCGCAAGCGTATCCTGGAATATGTCTTGTCGGGGCGCGATTCCGAAGGGTTCGAATTGCGCCGCGACGGCGCCCTGGGGCCTGAATATTTCTATTGCACCGTGGGCCGCCTGCCTGAAATGGAGGGGCAGTCCAATCTTTTCCTGTTGACCGCGCTGGACCGGACCAGCGACCGGGCCATCGAGAAGAATTTGCGGCGGGAATTGCTGTCCGACGGCTTGACCGCACTGCCCAACCGGACCGGCTTTGGCGAGGAAATCGACGACCGGCTGGCCAACATGCTCTGGCCGGACAATGCGCAGTTCGGGATCATCGCCATCGATCTCAGCCGGTTCAGCCGGGTCAATGAGTCATTGGGACCGATGGCTGGCGACGAACTGTTGATCACAGTGGCCAAGCGATTGAAGTCGAGTCTGCGCCAGGGCGATGTTCTGGCGCGGATCGGCGGCAATGATTTTGCGATTTTCGCCAGATTGAACAATGGCTTGTCGGATGCTCTTCATATCGTTCAGCGCATTCGCGATGCGCTCGGCTATCCGATCAGGCTGAGCGACCTTCAGATTCGGGTCGATTGCGCGATCGGCTGCGCATTGTCGACCCACCTGGCCGAAGACCCAGAGGATGTCGTGCGCAAGGCGCAGGCGGCGGTGAAGATCGCCAAGCGCAGCGGCAAGGTGGAAATCTACCGCAACGGCGTGCTGAAGGAGGCGCAGCGGCGCTTTTCCATAGAGAGTCGCCTGCGTGACGCGCTGCTCCAGGGCGAATTGACCCTGGCCTTCCAGCCGCTCGTTCATTTGCAGACCGGGGAGGTTACCGGTTTCGAAGCGCTGGCGCGGTGGGAAGATGCGGAACTGGGCCATGTCTCGCCGGTCGAGTTCATCGCCGTGGCGGAGGAAAGCGGGCTGATCACGTCGCTGGGGCGCTGGGCGGCCTATGAGGCGGCGCAGGCGCTCAGCCGGTGGGATGCGAAATTCGGCCAGCCGCTGCCGGTGGGCGTCAATGTGAACCTTTCCCCCATTCAGATGGCGCGGGACGATGTCGCCTCCATGTTCGAGGAAGCGCTGCGCTATTCGGGCATTTCGGGCAACCGCCTGACCGCGGAACTGACCGAAAGCGCCATCGTGGCCGATCCGGAAAAGGCGCGGAAGCTGCTGTTCGCGCTCAAGGATCTGCACATGCCGATCGCCATGGACGATTTCGGCACGGGCTATTCGAACCTGGCGAGCCTGCACAGCCTGCCGATCGACATTTTGAAGATCGACCGCAGTTTCGTGACCTCCATGCTGGAGGATCGCGACAAGGAAATCATGGTGCGCACCATCCTGTCGCTGGCGGAATCGCTGGGCCTGCATGTGACGGCGGAGGGGATAGAGACGCAGCAACTGGCCCTTGCGTTGCAGAATCTGGGCTGCTGGCAGGGGCAGGGCTATTATTTCGCGCGGCCGATGCCGGAGGTCGAAGCCTTCGACTATTGGCGGGCGCGCTGGAATTTCGAAACGGTCTGATCCGCGATCTCGGCCACGCGGGCTTCGTCGGGAAAGCCCTCCGCCACCCAGATTTCCTGAACCTGCGCCAGCGCCCTTGCCACGTCCGGGCCGGGTTGCAGGCCACGCGCGATCAGCGCGCCGCCGCTGATCGGCAGGCGGGGCGGGGTCCAGTCCGTGAGCGTCCCCATGCTATCCAGCGATGCCGCGGGATCGATCAATATCTGATCGATCGCCCCTTCGACGCCGATCCGAAAGGCGAGGGCGCGGGGCGTTTCGCCGCCACCGCCCTCCAGCGCGGTCATCAGGCGCTTGCGGGCCTTGTTGGATAATTTCAGCCGGGCGCCGACCTGATCGGCAGCGCGCGGATCGGGCGGGAGCAGGGCGGCCAGACGGCGCAGGGCGGAAAGGCCAGCGCCGGAGGCGGCTTCACGCTCGATCAGGGCGGAGAGGCGGGCAAGCCCGCTTCCGTCGATCTCCGGAACGACCGGCAGCAATATGCCCCCGTCGATCATCAGCCGAAGCGCGGCGAGGGGCCGGGGCACGGCGAGCAATTTCAGCAGTTCGTCCGCGATGCGCTCGCGTGAAAGGGCCATCAGGCTGTTGGCGGCGGCGCGGCAGGCGGCATAAGACGCCGCATCGGGCCGGTCATCGCCGAAACGGGCGAGGAAACGGAAATAACGCAGGATGCGCAGATGGTCCTCCGCGATGCGGGCGTCGGCATCCCCGATGAAGCGGACCCGATGCGCCTTCAGGTCCGCCACGCCGCCGAAGAAATCCGTAATTTCATGGGTAAGCGGGTCGGCATAAAGGGCGTTGATCGTGAAATCGCGCCGCGCCGCATCCTCCCGCCAGTCGCCGGTATAGGCGATGGTGGCGCGTCGTCCGTCAGTGCTGACATCCCGGCGCAGGGTGGTGATCTCGACCGGCCAGCCATGGATGACCGCCGTCACGGTGCCATGATCGATGCCGGTGGGAACGGCCTTGATCCCGGCGAGCTTCAGGCGTTCCATGACTCCCTTGGGGTCAATGACGGTCGCGATGTCCAGGTCGTTCACCGGCAGGCCGAGCAACCCGTCCCGTACCGCGCCGCCGACGAAGCGGACAAGGCCCTGCTCCGCGCCCAGCGCCTTGAGCAGTGCGTCCAGGCCGGGCCGATGGCGCCAGTCCGCGTCAGGAAGCAGACTGGTCATGGCCAAGCCTCCGCGAAAGATTGGCGAGGATCGCGGCGGTAATTCCCCAGATACGGCGTCCTTCCCAGAATATTTCGTAATAATGCCTCTCAACGCCCTGGAATAATATCGTTTTCCTGATCCGGTTGGCAGGGTCGAGCGCGAAGGAGAGGGGAAGCTCGAACAGATCCGCTACCTCCGTTTCCTGCGGGAAGAGAGGGAGATCGGGCGGGATCACCCCCAGCACCGGCACGATGTCGAAGCCGGTGAAGGTATGATAGCGATCCGACGTGCCGATGATGTCGACGACATGGGGAAGCAGGCCGATTTCCTCCCGCGCCTCCCGCAAGGCTCCGGCGATTTCGTCGCTGTCGTCATCGTCGATCCGCCCGCCGGGAAAGGCGACCTGTCCCGCATGCTTGCGCAATTTCGCCGAACGCTGGGTCAGGATCAGGCCGGGTTCGGGGCGGTCGGTGATGGCGACCAAGACGGCGGCGGGGGCCAGGACAAGGTCGCCTTCTATGCGGGGATCGCGCGTGTCCGACGGCAACAGGCTGGCTTCGCGTTCATGCCCCTCCTTCAATGCGGTCCGCAGCCGCTCCGCCAGCGTCATGCCGATCCGTCCAGTGCGAAGAAGGCGCCGTTGCTCCAGAGGCCGATGGGGTCGGCGCCTTCGTCCAGGGCAAGGTTCATCAGCTCATAATAGACGCTGCGGGCGATCAGCGCTTCCAGCCCGCCGCGCACATGGAGATAGGGATGCGGCCCGTCCGGCGTCTCTCGCAGGGCAAGCGCATTGTCTGGCCCGGCGGCGACCAGATCGCCGGTGTTGAGGCGAAAGGCCAGGCTGCGGTCCCGCCCGTCGCCTTCGGTCTTGAGTTCCACCGCGACGAAGGGCGCGTCCTCCACCTCGATAGAGAGCTTTTCGACCGGCGTGACCAGCACATAGCCGCCATCCCCCTCCCGGCGCAGGATGGTGGAAAAGAGGCGGACCATGGCTTCGCGGCCGATGGGCGATCCTTGATGGAACCAGGTGCCGTCGCGGGCGATGCGCATGTCGCTGTCGCCGCAATGGTCGGGATTCCATTTCTCCACCGGCGGCAGCCGCTTTTCCGCGAGCAGGCGCGCGATATCCGTCAGGGAAAGGCTGGCGAGATCGGGGGGCGGCTCCATCGGCATAGGGCGGAGATAGGAGCCGGAGCGCCCGAAGGCAAAAGGGAAATTTCAGGCCTGGACGGTGATCCGGGGGCTGAGCATGCCCTTGCCGCCGATGGCGCGTCCGTCGACGGAGAGCGCCAGCAGGCGGCGCGCCTCGAACGGGCCGGGGCAGTTCCAGCCGCTGGTTCCTTCGGCGGAAAAGCCCCAGAAGCGGCCGTAATATTCAGGATCGCCGATCATCATCAGCGGATCGCTGCGATGGGTGCGGGCGGCGGTGACCATCGCGTCCATCATCGCGCGGCCATGGCCGGTGCCCTGGGCGGACGGGTCGACGGCGACGGGGCCGACCATGATCAGCGGCGTCTGGCTGCCATCGTCATGGGTGAGCGCGACGGGCCAGCTTTGCAGCGACCCGACGAGCCTGCCCTTCTCATCCTCTATCCCAAAGGACAGTTCGGGGAGCCAGGGCATGCCGTCGCGAATCAGATAGGCGGTGCGGCCGTGCCGGTCAGCGCCGAAGGCCGCGTCGAGCAGATGCTCGACCGCGTCCTGCGACATGATGTTGAGGGGCACTATAACAGACACGTCTTGCCGATCCGTCCTCAATGGCGCATGGACGCGCCGAGAGCGGCGGGCTTTAGCGCGTGGCTCGCAAAATAAAAGTCTAAACTGGACCCCGCCCGCAGCGGGAACCGGGCGAATGTGGCGAGCTATGAACAGCGGATTTGACGATTTTCTGACGTTGGAGGTCAATCATCTGGATGTGGATGTCCTGACAGGCATCTATTCCGAAGAGACGCACCTGCCGCAGCCGCTGCGCATTTCCATCCGGGCCAAGCTGAAGATCGCGGATCATTATGATCCCGACACGCCCCTGTCGCGGTCCAAAAACTATATGGACCTGAAGCATGCCGCGACCGCGGCGTTGCCGGAAGGGCAGCATTTCACGCTGATCGAAGCGGTGGCCGACCATATCATCGAGACGATCTTCCTTCAGGACGACAAGGTCAGCCATGTCGAGGTGAAGATCGTGAAACTCGCCCTCAGCGAGAAGGGCGAGGAAATCGGCATCACCATGGGGCGCGGGCGGAAATAGCCCCGCCCGAAACCCTATCCCTTGATCAGCCCGATCTCCCGCAACCGTTCCGTCAGATAGTCGTGCGCCGTGATCGGCGGATCGCGCCGGGGATGGTCCGCATCCACGCATTGCGGCAGGGCGTCGATCAGGAAATCCGGCCGCAGGTGCAGGAAGAAGGGCATGGAATAGCGCGAAAAGCCCCGGCGTTCCGGCGGCGGATTGACGACGCGATGGCTGGTCGAGGGCAGATGATAGTTGGTCAGCCGCTGGAGCATGTCGCCCACATTGATGGCCAGCGCGCCCGGCGGCGGCACGACGGGGAGCCAGTTGCCGCCCCGATCCTTGAGTTCCAGCCCGCCTTCCTCCGCGCCCAGCAGCAGGGTGATGAGGTTGATGTCCTCATGCGCGCCGGCGCGGATGCCGGGCGCTTCCGCCGACACAGGCGGGTAATGGAGCAGGCGCAGGATCGAATTGCCATTCTCGACCGGCCTGTCGAACCAGCGTTCCTCCAGGCCCAGATAAAGGGCGATGGCGGAGAGCAGTTCGGCGCCGACGCGGTCGAACTCCGCATAGAGTTTCGCGAAAGTCTCATGAAATTCGGGCAGTTCGTCAGGCCAGACATTGGGCGGCATGGTTTCCGCCAAGGGATCGCCTGCCGGCAGGTCGCGGCCGACATGCCAGAATTCCTTGAGGTCGTTTTCGCTCGCGCCCTTGGCGATTTCCACGCCAAAGGCCGTATAGCCCCGCTGGCCGCCATTATATCTGGCGTCGTATCGCCGCTTCGCCTCTTCGGGCAGCGCGAAAAACTGGCGGGCCAGCGCCCAGCCCTTGTCGATCAGCGCCTGGTCCATGCCATGGTCCTTCACCATGGCGAATCCGAAACGCTGGAAGGAGCCCCCGAAGGCGGCGGAAAAATCGGCCTTCGACATATCCGCCATGGACAGGACAGGCACTTGTTCCAGCACCGATTGCGACACGTTTATTCTCCGAAATCCATATGATTGGCCCGGCGCGCCATCAGCGCGTCACGCGGCCATACGCACATTCTTGATCGTCCTCGTCGGCTGATGCAAGGAGAAGCCATGAACTACTGGCTGATGAAATCCGAACCCGATGTCTTTTCCTATGACGATCTGGTCGAAAAGGGGAAAGCGGAATGGGACGGGGTGCGCAACTATGCCGCCCAGAACAATATGAAGGCGATGAGGAAAGGCGACCTGTCGATCTTCTATCACAGCAATGTCGGGGTAGAGGCCGTTGGCATCATGGAGATTGTCGGGGAGGCCGCGCCCGACAGCACGGATGAGACGGGCAAGTGGATCGCCGTCCATGTGGGGCCAAAGGAAAAGTTCGCAAAGCCGGTGACGTTGAAGACGATGAAGGCCGATCCGGCGCTGGCCGATATGGCGATGATCCGCCAGTCGCGCCTGTCCGTATCCCCGCTGACGGAAGCGGAATTCAAGCATATCGTCGATTTGTCAAAGGCTTGAGAAAGCAGTTGCGGGAAATGCAATCGTTTCGCCTTTGTTTGCGATTGTCGCGTTGCCGCAACGCACCATAAACCGGCGTCAACAGAAAAGAATATTCCCAGAGGTGTTTGATCGGCATTCACAAGGAGTTTACCCATGCGAATGCTGTCCAAGTTTGTCCTTTCCGCCCTGTTCGCCTTTGGCGCCGCCAATGCTCCGGCCCATGCCGAAGACGCTGCCAAGCAGAAGTTCACGCACGAAGGTTTCACCTATATCTATGACGTCAAGGACACCAAGACCGGCAAGGTGATTTCGGGCCGTCGTTACCCCGACGCCGTTGCCTTCAACCTGTCCGTCAAGGGAGGCCGCGTTTCGGGCGTCTCCGGCGGTCAGGCCGTTGCCTTCAAGCTGGAGGAGGCGCGCGGCGCGGCCGCCGAATAAGATCCTCGAAGCTTTTTCCCGGAAAAAAGGGCGGCTTTCCATTGGGAAGCCGCCCTTTTCCATGCCTTGCCGTTTGCGCTGGGTAAGGGCTGCGCGGTCGCCAGGCCTGGACCTCAGCGGCAGCGGCGCTTGCTGTCGATTTCCTTGCCCAGCAACGCACCGCCCGCCGCGCCCAGAATCGTGCCGGTGGCGCGGTCGCCGCGGGTGTCGATAGCGCGGCCAATCAGCGCGCCGCCGACGCCGCCGACGATCAGGCCGGTCGTGCCGTCGGACTTGCGGCAATAGGTGCGGCCGTCGCGACCGCGCCACTCACGATATTCATAATGGCGACGGGCATTCGCGCCGTCCGATGGGACAGCCATCGAAACCGGAATCGCCAGCGAAACGGCAGCCAGGGCCATAAGAGCTTTACGCATTTCATCTCCTTCAAAAGGCGTGCTTTGATCGTTCAACCCGCCCATATTGATCGAGGTTGCATGAACCTGCGACAACGGCACATCGCATTGTTTTGGCACGCATAAAATTTGAGGTCAGGTGATGAGCGGATACGATGAAACGGGGGCGAAGGCGTTGATCCGTTCTTTGGACCTTGCCCCTCATCCCGAAGGCGGATGGTATAGGGAATGTTGGCGGGCGAAAGCCGAAGCGGGCGAGCGCGCTGCCGGAACCACGATCTATTTCCTGCTGGAGGCGCATCAACGATCCCACTGGCATCGGGTTGATGCCGACGAACATTGGTTCTGGCATGCTGGCGCGCCGATGACCCTTTCCATCGCGGCAGAGGGCGGGCCGGTACGGGAATGGCTGCTGGGCGGCGATGTGCTGGCGGGGCAGCAGCCGCAATTGCTGGTTCCCTCCCATCATTGGCAGGCGGCGCGCCCGGTGGACGGCTGGACATTGGTGAGCTGCGTCGTGATCCCCGGCTTCGAATTTTCCGGCTTTGCGCTGGCGCCGGACGGGTGGTCGCCGGGCGGCTGAAACGCCAGGAAAAAAATTATCCACATCTATCCACAGCTTTAGGGCGAATCCGTCTTCGAGGTGAAAGATTCCGCTTTGCCCGACTCGCTTTTGGTGAGAGCATCCTCTTATCGGAAAGGACGGGAGACAGAGAAATCTGGATGCCAAAGTCAAAGAGAAATCAATGACTTGAAGGACTTTTCGAGCGTCGGAAAAGAAGCATGGACCGGAAGGAAAATGCGGAAAGCCGATGGTCCTCAATAGACGATGCTGTGCACGCGCGAAAGTGAACGTCGGGCATCGAATAAAGAGGACAGGCTGCGGGAAAACGGCCGACCGGCCGGAAGAACGGAGCCGACACGATAGCAAAGCCTTTTAGGCGGACCTATCGCGCGCCGAGTCCGATGATCGCATCTCGAAAGAGAAGCGGATCGAGAGACACGACGGAAGTGGGGACCGGCAGAAATGCCGGCCCCCATTTTGCTTTTGGGCCTTTATCGTCAGGCAGGGCGAAGCGGCGAACCGCCTGATTTGCGACCTGAAAACGCCTTTACATCGAAAGCCGATATGATAGGCCGCATCGGGTCGAGCGCGCGGAAGGGTAAAGCTGCGCCTGGACCATCGTGCGTTAAACCGGGAACTTCGGTTACCTTGGGCTTGTCGAAGGACTTTGCTTCTCTTCAAGAGAAATGGCTTCGCCCGGTTCAACCCGAACTGCGAAAGCTGGTTCGATTTAACGCAGGATGCTTTGATTTAATGAGTTTTCTGCGATTTTCGGGTCGTCAGATGGTCCATCTGACTTGAAATCGCTCCAGCTAATCGGGGAGTCGAGGTGGAGACCGACATTCGGGAGGGGACGGGGGAGAAATCCTCCGTAAGAGGGCATGCGCGCAATGGGGCGGGCATCGGGCGGCCATGGCTGAGCATATTGGTGCCGTTCTATAATGTCCTGCCCTATCTGGAAGAATGCCTGTCCTCCATCATCGAACAGATGGACGGCGACAGCGGCATCGAACTGATCCTGATCGACGACAAGTCGACGGATGGGTCGGCCGAACTGTGCGCGGAACTGATCGCCGGGGCGCGATGCAATGTCCGGATGATGCATCATGCCGAAAACCGGGGGATGAGCGCGGCGCGCAATTCGTTGCTGGAAGCGGCGGCGGGCGATTATCTGTGGTTCGTCGATTCGGACGACAAGTTGCTGCCGGGGTCCGTCGCCGCGCTGCGGGATATTGTTCGCTCGTCTCGGCCCGATGTCGTGCTGTGCGATTATTTGCGTGGCGATGGCGTGCCCATCGCCGCCTTTGCCGGGCCGGTCGGCAAACTGGACGACAATATCGAGACGTTGATCGCCGGGACCTTCGCCAACCGGCGGCTGCACATATGGTCGCGCGTCTGGAACCGGTCGCTGTTCGCCAGCGGCATCCGCTTTCCGGAAGGCGTCTGCTTCGAGGACATAGCCACTGTCCCCTGGCTGATGCTGAGGGCGAAAAGCTATTTCTATTCGGCCCAGCCGTGGGTCTATTACCGGTCGCGGCCCGGCAGCATCATCGCCCAGATTTCCAGGGTGCCGCGGCAATTCGATGTTCGGCGGAACGATGATCTGGCAAGCGCGCTCAACGGTTTTCACTATGACCTTGCCCATGCAATTCCGGGCGTGAAGCGGGAGACGGAGGCGTTGCTGGGGCGCTTTATCTCGCGCGAATTCTTCAAGCTTTCGAGGCGGCTTGTGCGGTCGCGCCAATATGCGGACCTGGCGGCGCTGCGCGTTCTGATCGCCCGGTACAGGGGCATGATGGAAGGCAATTCGCCCGTGCCCTTTTCCCGGATCGCGGTCCGCTATCTATTGAAAGGACAGATCGTCCGGGCGGCGGAATTGTGGCTGGCACTGGCCCTTGCGGGGCGTCGTCCCGCGAATCAGGAGGCCCCGCCGATGGCGGAACGTTCCCGTTACGCCTGAAATATGGTGCCGGATGAGGGGATCGAACCCCCGACCTTCGGTTTACAAAACCGCTGCACTACCGCTGTGCTAATCCGGCGCGCCCGTTTCGGACGGGGAGCGCCTTACTATCAGATGATGCCGAACGTCCAGCCCTCTGTTGCGGCGATTTTCGCATCGAGCGGGCCAGGACTCCACAGGCTGGGCTGCGGCGCGGCGCGGCGGAGCCAGGCGGCGGTCAGGATCGCGTCGGCGCCGTGATCGTCCGGCGGCAGGCCCGGATGCGGTTGCGATTCGACGGCGCGCAGGGCGTCATTCAGCGCGGCGAGATCGCGCATCTTGGTCCTGCCCCTGGGACGCCCGGCGGCGCGGGCGGCTATGCTGGTGTAGATTTCGATCACCAGCGAGCCGGTTTCGGGTGGCGGGTCGAAGGGCCAGACGGGGACGTGGGCGTGGACATGGTGGAGCAGCCGCATCCCTGAGAAACTCGCCTTGGCGACCTGAGCCGCGCCGATGGCGTCGTAGACCGTGGAGGGCTTGCCGCCGCCCTGCGCGTTGTAATGCGCTTCGCAGGCCCGGTTGTGCATATAGTCGGCCTTTACCCCGTCGGCCTTGCCGAAATAGAAATGGCGGCGGTGGGTCCGTTCGAGCAGGCTGGCCGCGCCCAGATCCTCATCCTCGCAAATGCCATCGACATAGGCCCAGAAGGCGGGGCCGGCGGTCGGCGCTTCGTCGCCGGGCAGGTAGCTTTGGCGGGCGATATAGGGTGGGGCGAAGCTGAAATCGAAGCCGAAAAGGGTGGGGGCTTCGCGGGCGGTGCGGATCAGCCAGTCCGCGACGGCCCGCCGCGACCAGAAACCGCCGCCGTCCGGATGCTGGAGCAGGGGAACCGCCTCGCCCGCCTCACAAAGGGCCACGGCGATGCCCTTGTGGCGCGAACCCTTGGCGCCCGACCAGTCGATGACGGCATAGCGGGCGAAGCGCGGCGTCATTGCTGATGGCGTTCGGCTCTCAGGCGGTCCCAATAGGCCAGGCGTTCGGCGATGCGCGCTTCGAACCCGCGTTCGGTGGGGGCGTAGAAAGTCTGGGGCTGCATCTCGTCCGGCCAGTAATCGTCGCCGGAAAAGCCGTCCACCGCGTCATGGTCATACTGATAGCCCTTGCCGTAGCCAATATTCTTCATGAGCTTGGTCGGGGCGTTCAATATATTCTGCGGCGGCATCAGGGAGCCGGTGTCGCGGGCGGATTTCCAGGCGGCCTTCATCGCGTTGTAGGCGGCGTTGGATTTGGGGGCCGTGGCGCAATAGAGGCAGGCCTGGACGATGGCGAGTTCGCCTTCCGGAGAGCCGAGAAATTCGTAAGTGTCCTTCGCGGCGAGGCACTGGACGACGGCCTGCGGATCGGCAAGGCCGATATCCTCCACCGCGAAGCGGACGAGGCGGCGCAGGACGTAGAGCGGTTCCTCGCCCGCCGTGAGCATCCGGGCGAGATAATAGAGGGCGGCTTGCGGGTCCGATCCGCGCAGGCTTTTATGCAGCGCGGAAATCAGGTTGTAATGGCCCTCCCGATCCTTGTCATAGACCGCCACGCGGCGGTGGAGCAGGGCGGATAGGCCCGCGGCATCGAGCGGTTCGGGAATGTCGATGGAATAGAGGGTCTCGACCTGGTTGAGCAGGAAGCGGCCATCGCCATCCGCGCTGGCGAGCAGGGCTTCGCGGGCGGCTGGGGCGAGTGGCAAGGGGCGGCCTGTCAGGGCTTCGGCGCGGTCCAGCAACAGTTCGAGGGCGCTGGCGTCCAACCGGCGCAGGATCAGCACCTGCGCGCGGGAGAGAAGCGCGGCGTTGAGTTCGAAGCTGGGATTTTCCGTGGTCGCGCCGACCAGCGTGACGGTGCCGTCCTCCACGAAGGGCAGGAAGCTGTCCTGCTGCGCCCGGTTGAAGCGGTGGATTTCGTCCACGAAGAGCAGGGTCTTTTCGCCGCGCCGGGCATGGTCCCTGGCGGCGGCGAAGACCTTTTTGAGGTCCGCCACGCCGGAAAAGACGGCGGAGATCGGCTCGAAACGCATGCCCACCGCATCGGCCAGCAGGCGGGAAATGGTGGTCTTGCCCGTTCCCGGCGGCCCCCACAGGATGATGGAGGAGAGGCGGCCCGCCGCGACCATGCGGCCGATGGCGCCTTCGGGACCGGTCAGATGGTCCTGCCCGACCACGTCGGCCAGGGTGCGGGGACGCAGCTTGTCCGCCAGCGGGGCGTCGGCCGGGGTCGTGGTGGGCAGGTCGTCGGGAGCGAAAAGGTCAGCCATCACCCTTGATATAGGAAGGCTTTCGCTTTCAGGGAACAGGACTCGACCGGACGACCGCCCCATGTTCGCGCTGGCGGATCACGCGGAGATAGGTGTCGACCAGCGCCTGGTTGACCTGATCCCAGCCATAGCGTTCCGCTTCGCCCATGGCGGCCGCACCGGCGGCGGATCGCATGGCGGGATCGGTGCAATAGGCGGTCAGCGCATCGGCGAATGCGGTGATCGCGCCGGGGCGGATCAGGCGGCCGGTCACGCCTTCGGTGACCAGGCTCTCGCTGCCGGTGGCGCGGGCGGCGACGGTGGGCAGGCCGCAGGCCATCGCCTCCAGCGTCACATTGCCGAAGGTTTCCGTGACGCTGGGGTTGAACAGCATGTCCATGCTGGCGACGGCACGGCCAAGTTCCGGGCCTTTCTGAAAGCCGGTGAAGATCGCGTTCGGCAGGCGGTTTTCGAACCATTCGCGGGCCGGGCCTTCGCCGACGATCAGCACCTTGTGACGCACATTCCTGGACGTCAGATGATCGATCGTGTCGGAAAAGACATCCAGCCCCTTTTCCATCACCAGCCGGCCGACGAAGCCAATCACCGGTTCGTCGTCCGCCATGCCCCGCGACTGGCGCCAGGCGGAATCGCGGCGGTCGGGATTGAAGATTTCCCGGTCGATGCCGCGGGTCCAGATGCCGACATCATAGCTCATCCGCTGTTCGCGCAGCAGTTGCGCCATCGATTCGGACGGCGCGACGATGGCGTCGCAGCGGCGATAGAAGCGGCGCAGGATCGATTCGATCAGCGGCTCCAGAAAGGCGAGGCCATAATAGCGCGGATAGGTTTCGAAGCGCGTGTGGACCGAAGCGACGGCGGGCAGGCCGCGCGCGCGCGCCCAACTGATGGCGCGATGGCCGAGCGGGTCGGGGCTGGAGACATGCACCAGATTGGGAGCGAAGCGCTTGAGGTCGCGGCGGACGGCGCCCGAAAGGCGATAGGGAATCCGATATTCGCTGCGCCCCGGCACCGGCACGGACGGCGCGCTGACCAACTCCCCCGCCGGATCGAAAGCGGGCGTATCGGTCGTGGGCGAATAGACGCGCACGGCCGCGCCCTGGCGCAGCAGATAGCCCACGAAGCGATTGAGCGCCTGGTTCGCGCCATCGCGCACATAGTTGTAATTGCCGCTGAAGAGTGCGACGCGAAGCCCCGTGACATCCATTCGTCGCCCTTAACGCAGGCAATCGCAAAACCCAAGGGAAGGGCGAGGGCCATGCGATTTTTGCCTGCCGGCGCTTTCCCGGCCCGATGCCTTTGCCTGTCGAGCGGCCTTTCCCCTCCGGCGGCTTTCATGCCAGGGAGGGGCATGACCGCGCTTTCCATGACCGTCGACGCGCTGCTGACCGGCGCGCCCGTTCCCTTCCGGGACGGCGAATATAGCGCCATCGCGAAGAGGCCGGTGGAGGGAGTTGTGCGGATCGGCTGGCTGGGCCTGGAAGGCGACAGGGTGGCCGACACCGTGCATCATGGCGGCTGGGACAAGGCGATCCACCTCTATCCGCAGGATCATTATGACTGGTGGCGCGAGCGGAAGCCGGACCATCCGCTGCTCGACAGGCCGGGCGCCTTTGGCGAGAATATCGCGTCACGCGGCATGACGGAGGCGGAAATATGCCTGGGCGACCGCTTCTCCCTGGGCAGTGCGGTGATAGAGGTGAGCCATGGACGGCAGCCCTGCTGGAAGCTCGACCATCGTTTCGGCGCGAAGGACGTGATGGCGACCATCGTGAAGACGGCGCGGTGCGGCATATATTTCCGCGTCATCCGGGAAGGCGAGGCCGAGTCCGGCACGCGGATGAACCTGCTGGAGCGTCCTTTGCCGGATTGGCCGGTGGCGCGGCTGTTCCAACTGCTGATCGGCGGCGGACACAAGGCCGATCCGGATGCGGTGCGGGCGCTGGCGGACATGCCGGTCCTGGCCGAAGCGTGGCGGGAACGAGCGCGGAAACTCGCATGAGCCATAGGCTGGCCGCAGGCACTGGCGTGGCGCAACCGCTCCCCCTATAGCTGGCCCATGGCATCCACCGAAAAGAAGAAGAAAACCGTCCCCGCCCGAACCCCCGCCCGAACCAAAGTGCGGCCCGCGGGCTTCCCGACACGCGAGCAGGTGATGGATTTCATCACCACCTCCGAACAGGCGGCGGGAAAGCGGGAAATCGCCAAGGCGTTCGGCCTGAAGGGGCAGGAGAAGATCGCGCTCAAGGCGTTGCTGAAGGACATGGCGGATGAAGGGCTGATCGACATCGGCCCGGCGCGCGCCTTCCACAAGATGGGCGGCGTGCCCAAGGTCACGGTGCTGCGGATCGTCGATGTGGACGACACGACCCTGATCGCCACGCCCGAACGCTGGGAGGCGGAGGGCCAGCCCGCGCCCCGATTGCGCATCGTGGAGCGCGGCAAGCGGGGCGCGCTGACCATCGGCGACCGCATCCTGGCGCGGACGGAGGAGGCCGGACGCGGCTGGGTCGCCCATCCGATGAAGAAGCTCGCCAAGGCCAGCGAGGAATTGCTGGGCGTGGTGGAGGAGGGAGACGGCGGCAAGCTGTGGCTGCGCCCCGTCGACAAGCGCATTCGCCGGGACACGCCGATTTCGGATGTGGGGACGGCGAAGAAGGGCGATCTGGTGCTGGCCGAGCCGGTGGGGCGGCCGCCCCGGATAACGGCGCGTGTGACGGACATATTGGGCGATCCCTTCGCCCCGCGCAGCTTCAGCCTGATCGCCATCCATAAACATGGCATTCCGCACGTCTTTTCCGAACGGGTGGAGGAAGAGGCGGTATCGGCATCGAAACTCGCTTTGCATGAGGAGAAGCGGGAGGATCTGCGGCACCTGCCCATCGTCGCCATCGATCCGGTCGATGCGCGGGATCATGACGATGCGGTCTGGGCCGCGCCGGACGACGATCCCGCCAATGAGGGCGGCTACAAGGTGATCGTCGCGATCGCGGACGTCAGCTATTATGTGCGGCCGGGCAGCGCGCTGGACCGGGAGGCGCGCAAGCGGGGGAACAGCGTCTATTTCCCCGACCTCGTGGTGCCGATGCTGCCGCATCAGCTTTCCTCCGACATGTGTTCGCTGCGGGCGGGCGAGGACAGGGCGGCGATGGCGTGCCACCTCGTCCTCGACGCTTCGGGGAAGGTGAAGAGCTGGCGCTTCTCCCGCGCCGTGATCCGGGTGGCGGCGGTGCTGGCCTATGAGGATGCGCAGGCGGCCATCGACGGAGAAAAGCCGCTCGATTTGCTGGAAACCGCCCTCAGGCCGCTATGGGCCTGCTGGGCGCTGCTGCGCAAGGCGCGGGACAAGCGGGAACCCCTGGCGCTCGACCTGCCGGAACGGCGCGTGGTGCTGGACGATCATGGCAAGATCGTCAGCGTCGCGGTGCGCGAACGGCTGGACGCGCATATGTTGATCGAGGATTATATGATCGCCGCCAATGTCGCGGCGGCCAAGGCGCTGGAAGCCAAAAAAGCGCCCGTCATGTACCGCGTCCACGAACCGCCAAGCCGCGACAAGCTGGTGGCGCTGAAGGACTATCTTGCCACCTTCGACATCGAATTCGCCCTGGGGCAGGTGGTGAAGCCGTCCACCTTCAACCAGTTGATCAAGCGCGTCGGGGAAGCGGAGGAAAAGCCCCTGATCATGGAGCAGATATTGCGCAGCCAGACGCAGGCCTATTATGCGCCGTCCAATCTGGGCCATTTCGGGCTGGCATTGGGGTCATATGCTCATTTCACCTCGCCCATCCGCCGCTATGCGGACCTGCTGGTGCACCGGGCGCTGGTGGGCGCCCATGGACTGGAACTGCCCGCGCCCAAGGGGGACATTCCCGACCGCTCTTCGCTGAGCGGCGAGGATATGGAGAATATGGGCCGCGTCGGCGAGATGATCAGCCAGCATGAGCGCCGCGCCATGGAGGCGGAACGCGATACCATCGACCGCTATGTCGCGGCCTTTCTGGCGGCGCATGTGGGCGATCTGGTCGAGGCGCGGATCACGGGGGTACAGAGCTTCGGCTTCTTCGCCACGGTGGAGGGGCTGGGCGGCGACGGGCTGGTGCCGGTGTCGACCCTGGGCGACGAGCGCTTTTATTATGACGAGGCGGGACGGGCGCTGGAGGGCGTGGAAAGCGGCGACCGCTATACGGTCGGCCAACGGCTGCAATTGCGGCTGGTGGAGGCGGACCCGATCAACGGGGCTTTGCGCTTCGAACTGCCCGATGCCCTGCCGCAGCGGCCCAGCTTCAAGAAGGATCGTGTGCGGCCGGGCAGCGCCCGGCGCGGACGGCCCACCAATATCCGGCATATCGGGGCGAAGCGGGGCAAGCATCGCCGGTGATAACGCAACGGAAAAGGGCGGCCACGCAGGACCGCCCCTTTTCCATCCCAAAGCGGGCCGCGGAGGATCAGGCCGCCGCGCTCTCCGGCTCCACGGCGAACAGGGTCACGCCCTTATATTTGCTGTCGGACTGATCATAGAGGCCGTGCATAGCCTCGAACTTTTCCTCGATCAGGCTGACGTCGTTCAACCCCGCCAGCTTGAAAGTGCCCAGCTTCAGTTCCCGCGGCGGGCGGCCGTCGCGCTCTATGGTCACGGCGTCGATGAACATCTCGTCATGGCGCGTGTAGAGGATATGCGGAGCCAGCTTCACGACCATCTTGTTATAGGTCGCGGTCAGACATTTCTGGAGCGCGATGGCTTCGAAGAACATGGTGGGAGCGTTCATAGTGCGTTTTTCATGACAAATTTGAAGCCCAGGTTCAATTGCTTTGTGCATCGCACCATCATCCTGCAATGCAACCTGGCGGATTTGCGGGACAAACGGCGTCAGGCGCTTCGCGCATGCGGCAGCAGGTGCAGACGCTCCCGCAGCGCCCAGCGCAGGACAAGCGATAGCGCCACCACTCCAAGCCCGCTCGCCAGCCCCAGCCAGATGCCCAGCCCCTGCAATCCCAGCGGAAAGGCCAGGATGACGCCGACGCCGATGCCGATCACCCAATAGCCGATCAGGGCGAAGATCATCGGCACCCGCGTATCCTGTATGCCCCGCAGCACGCCCGCGCCGACCGCCTGAGCGGCGTCCACCAACTGGAACAGCGCCGCCACCCCCAGGAAACCGACCGCCAGCGCCGCCGTCCGCCCGTTGGCCGGATCGTGCAAGTCCAGGAATCCCGAAATCAGCCACCGGGGAAAGGCGATCAGCATCGCCGCCGCCATCAGCGCGAATCCGGTGCCGATCGCCAGAGCCAGCCATCCCGCCCGGCCGACCCCCGCCCGGTCACGCTTGCCATAGGCCAACCCCACGCGCACCGTCGCGGCCTGGCCCACGCCCATGGGCACCATGAAGACCAGCGCCGCGATCTGGATCGCCACCGCATGCGCCGCCAGCGAGTCGCGGTCGATCAACCCCATCAGAAAGGCGGAGGCGTTGAACACGGTCGTTTCCAGCCCCAGGGTGATCGCGATGGGCAGGCCCAGCGTCCAGACCGTCCGGTGCCGCTCCCTGTCCCGCGTCCAGAACTGCCCCAGCAGGCGGTAGCGCCGGAACCGCCGGTCGATCAGAATGACGGACAGCAGTCCGAAGAACAGGAAGGAAGAGGACAGGCTGCTCGCGATCCCCGCGCCGAACAACCCCAGCGCGGGAAAGCCCAGATGCCCGAAGATCAGCGCCCACCCCGCCAGCACATTGAACGGGATGGCGCAGGCCATGACGATCAGGCCCCAGACCGGTCGCTCCAGCGCGGAAATGAAATTGCGCAGGGTGGTGAAACCCAGAAAGGGCAGCAGCGCCCATTGCAGCCCGCGCATCAATTCGCCCGCCTGGGCCGCAAGGTCGGCTTCCTGCCCCATCAGCAGCAGGATCGCCTCGCTTTCCCACAGCAGCGCCCAGGCGGGCAGGACGAACAGCGCCGCCGCGCGCAGCGTCTGGTGCACCGTCCGCCGGACATCGCGCACCGAATGCCGCCGCCGCCCGCGCTCGGTCGCGATCAGGGGCGCGGCGGCGGTGACCAGCCCCATGCCGAAGATCAGCAGCGCGTTGAACAGGTTGATCGCCAGCGCCCCCGAAGCCACCGCGCTCGCCCCCAAGCGGCCTAGCAGCAGCAGGTCGGTCGCGGCGATCCCCGCCCAGGCGATATTGCCGGCGATCATCGGCAGCGCGAGCGCCGTCAGCGCCCCGGCCTCCAGGCGCCAGGGTGAACGCATCAATGCTTCTTGAAGAGGTGCAGCACCGCCACGACGATGCCGCCGACGACCAGTCCGACGATGCCCGCGCCCAGGGCGTTCACGACCCAGTCGACCACCGGCGCGACGGCGGGCAGGGCATGGGCGGCGCCTGCCGCGAGATGATGGATCGCGCCGGGTATCAGATCCCAGTGAAACTCATGCAGCCCGTGGACGATCAATCCGCCGCCGACCCACAGCATCGCCGCCGTGCCCACCACGCTCAATATCCGCATCAGCACGGGCATGGCCTTCACCATCGCCCGGCCCAATGCCCGCGTGCCGACCGAGCGCCGCTCGGCCAGATGCAGGCCGATATCGTCCATCTTCACGATGAAGCCGACGACGCCATAGACGCCCGCGGTAATCAGGAAGGCGACGACGAGCAGGATGATCGCCTGTTCCCAGATCGGTTCCGCCGCCACCGTGCCAAGCGCGATCGCCATGATCTCCCCCGACAGGATGAAGTCGGTGCGGATCGCGCCGGACACCTTCCGGTCCTCCAGTTCCTTCGAACTGTGCGTCTCCAGCGCTTCTTCCGCCAGATCATGGCCGCCCTGCATGGCTTCGAGCAGCTTTTCCGCCGCTTCGAAACAGAGGAAGGCCCCGCCCAGCATCAGCAGCGGCGGCAGCAGCCAGGGCGCAAAGGCGCTGAGCACCAGCGCGGCGGGCAGCAGGAACAACAGCTTGTTGCGCAGCGATCCCTTGGCGATCTTCCAGATGATGGGCAGTTCGCGGTCGGGCGTCAGGCCCATGACATAGCGCGGCGTGACGGCGGTGTCGTCGATCACGACTCCGGCCGCCTTCGACCCGGCCTTGCCCGCGGCGGCGGCGACGTCGTCCAGCGACGTGGCGGTGAGCTTGACAATCCCCGCTACGTCATCGAGCAGCGCGATCAGACCCGAAGGCATTGATAAAATTCCCCTGTTGGTCCCGACAGGGGACCGGAAGCCGTCTCATAGAGGCGGGGCAAGGGTGGGGCAATGGATTGGCGCGGCTTCAAACCGATAAATGGCTGTCGGCGCGCAGCTTGTCAGTGCAGCCCGCGATAATTGGCCGGCGGGTCGCTGGCAGGGAAGCTCTCGTCATTCTGCTCATCCACCAGATCCCAATCGCGGGCATCGATATGCTGCTCTTCCGGCCCCGCATCGCGCACCCGGACGGGGGTGAAGGCGGCACGCCTTTGGTCCTCGGCCCCCTCTTTGCTCTGCCATTCCTTCCACCCCTTCCACGCCGCGGCGCCCAGCCCGGTGAGGAATGCCAGCTTCAACAGCCCCTTCATTTCGGCTTCTCCTGTGTTTCATGCAGATGGACCCACTCGGCCTTATTTCCGCCGATGCTGTCGGGCGGCAGCGGGATTTCGCCTTCCTCATCCGTACCACCGGGCGGATCGCCGGAAGCGGCGGACCCGATGGACCAGCGTTCGCGCAGCGCGGCGTCGATCATCGCCCGCCAGACGCGCCCATCACCCGCCTCCGCCATGGCGTCGTCCGGGTCTTTCATGATTGCGATCAGCCCGGCGGCCTGCTCCACCCGATCCCGCCAGTCATCGGGATTCCCGGCTGCCAGGTGGCGGGCCAGCCGTTCCAATAGGGTGTGCTGCTCCATGACGGGATGAACGCGGTCGCCGCTCCTCTGTTCCCGCCTCGCAACGGAGTGAACGGCAACGCCCGTCGCTCGTTGCAGCGAAGCGGGGATCGAAAGGAGAGAGCCATGCCCCAGGGCGACAAGAGCAGCTACACCGACAAGCAGAAGCGCAAGGCCGAACATATAGAGAAGGGCTATGAGGATCGCGGCGTCTCAGGAAAAGAGGCGGAACGGCGCGCCTGGGCCACGGTGAACAAGGAATCGGGCGGCGGCAACAAATCCGGTTCCGGCCGGGGGAAGGCCGATACCCGCGCCTCATCCCGCAAGGGCGGGAAAAAGGGCGGTGCGGCCTCGTCCCGTCGAACGGCGGCCGACCGCTCCGCCGCCGCGAAAAAGGGGTGGGAAACCCGGCGCAAAATGGCGGGGGGATAGCCGACAAATCCTCCCCATCGATAGATGGGGAGGAACAGGAAGGTTTGTGCTGCCTAGCGAAATACCACCGTCTTGCCGCCATTGCGCAACACCCGGCGGTCGGCCAGCCATCCCACCGCCCGCGCCAGCACCTGCGTCTCGATATCCCGCCCGATCCGGATCATATCCTCCGCCGTGGCGCGATGATCGACGCGCTCCACCGCCTGCTCGATGATCGGCCCTTCATCCAGATCGGCGGTCACGAAATGCGCCGTCGCGCCGATCAGCTTCACGCCCCGCTCATGCGCCCGGTGATAGGGCCGCGCACCCTTGAATCCCGGCAGGAAGCTGTGGTGGATATTGACGCAGCGCCCCGCAAGCGCCTCGACCAACCCTTCCGACAACACCTGCATATAGCGGGCCAGGATCAGATATTCGGACCGCGTCCGCTCGAAAATGCCCAGCAAGGCGGCTTCCTGCGCGGCCTTGTCGCCATTGGGGGGCAGTTCATGATAGGGGATGCCGTGCCATTCGGTGATCCGGCGCATGTCGGGATGGTTGGACACCACGCCCATGATGTCGACCGCCAGCGTCCCCGTCTGCCAGCGGTGCAGCAGGTCGGCCAGGCAATGCGACCCCTTGGACACGGCGATCAGCATGCGCGGCTTTTCATCCGCCGCCGTCAGCCGCCAGTCCATGGCGAAGCGCGTCCCCACATCGGCAAAGTCTCCGCGCAGCCGCTCCGTATCGCCCATGCGCTCATCGGTGGCCTCGAACGCGACGCGCATGAAGAAGCGATCCGCCTCCCGGTCGGCATATTGCTGGCTGTCGGTGATGAAGCCGCCGCGCTCGGCCAGGAACTGGCTCACCGCCGCGACGATGCCCACCCGATCGGCGCAGGCCAGGGTCAGAACCCAGGATGGGACAACCGGATCAATCAACGCGCATCTCCCCCGCAAACCGGGAAACCCGTTGCCTCAAGCTTGCGCGCCGATCAACCCGTTACGCGCTTCCTTCGTCCCGTGCGCTGGTCATCGCGAAAATGCCCGTCGCATTGCCGGTGTCGAAGGCAAGGTCCAGCCGACCGGTCTCCGGATCGATATCCCGGCTGATGAATTCATAGAAAGACCCCGGCACCCGCCGCAATTCATTCCCGGCGAAAAGCCGCTCCACCGTATCGGCGCGGAAGGCGGTCTGCCGAACCCGCCCCGTGCGGGAGATTTCCAGCCTGTCCTTCATCGGCCAGTCATCCGCCTTCAGCCGCTCCGCCAGCGCCGCGACGTCCGCCACCCTGTCCGTCGCATGGTTGAAGGCATTGCCTTCCGTCGCGATCCAGGCGGCTTCATGCGACCGGGAGAGCAGCAGTTCATAATCCCCGATGCTGACGGGCTGATGCTGCCGGTCGAAGGCCGCGACGATCACCGGCAGCGCCGCCGCCGCTTCCGCCAGCGAAACGGCATCGCCGTCCGCATATTTCCCCAGAACCGCCTTGGCATCCGCCGTCAACGGATCGCGGGAGGTGCCGAACGCGCGCGCCGCCGCCTCGGCAAATTGCGGGTCGAAGCGGTCGACATGCAGTTCCGACAGGAAGAATTGCGGGATCGCCTCAGGCAAATCGGCATGGCGATAGGCCCGGCCGGTCATCCGCAGCCGGTCGAGCGGATAGACCGCCGCCATATGATAGCCCAGGGGCGTCAATATGCGGGTAAAGGCCTCTTCGCCCGGCGGCAATTCCCCGGTCGGTCCTTCCGGCATCCGCACGGTGCGCAGGGCGCCATGGTCGAACACCACCTTGCCTCCACGCGCCAGCCTGTCCGCGACATAGGCCGCCCCGCTGGGCACCCGCTCCAGCAGGTCGTGGAACAGGGCGATGTTCATCGCCATGGCGAAGGCGGCGCGGGAAACATGGGGACCGCGCTCAGCCATCAGCGCGGGATCGACGTCCAGGGCATCCAGCGCTCCACGCGCCGCCTCGACGCCCAAAATCCCTTCCACCAGCGCGCTGATCACCCTTTGATTTTCGACCGACATGGGACGCTCCGTGACAAGGCCCCCATTATCGCATGCTTGAAATAAAATTCCAAGCCGTTGCAAGATTCACATCTTCTTGGGCATGCAGTCCGCGCCCGCCGCCTTGATCGCGCCGCACAGCTTGCTGGCGTCCGCGCTGCTGGCCAGAGGCCCGGCCTGCAACCGGGTCACCCCGCCGCTCGTCAGGATATAGGGCTGATAGCCGGACAGGCCGCTGACCTTGGCGCTGAGCTGGCTCCAGAGCGTCCGGGCGCGGGCCTCCGCGCTGAACGCGCCGATCTGCACGCGCCATCCGCCGTTCGCCGCCTTGGGCAAGGCGGGCTTGGGCGCCGGGGGTTTGGCAGCCGCTGCCTTCGCGGGCGCGGGCCTGGGGGCGGGGACCGCTTCGACCGGTTTGGGCTTGGGCGGGGTCGACGGCGGCAATTGCGCCGAGCGGATAGGCTTGGGCGCGTCACGCGACACCGGCGCCGTCTGGCGAGGCTCATCCACCGCCAGACCGGGCTTTTCCTGCCGGCCGATGGACCGCGCCATGGCGATGCCGTCGTTGCGCTGGTCCTGCGGGATATATTTGTCCATCTGGCGAAGGCTCGCCGTCGCCTGGGCCAGGCCGGATTCGGACGCCCGCGTCATCAGCGCATAGGCCCGCACCCAATTTTTCGCCGTCAGGTCGCCGTTGAACAGGGCCGTGCCGACGATATATTGCGCGCGGGGCTCGCCCCGCTCGGCGGCATGTTGCAGATAGGGAAAGGCGCCCGCCCGGTCGCCCTGCTGGAACATCAGCAGCCCCAGATTGTCCTCGGCGCGGGAATGGCCCTGCTTCGCCGCCTTGCGATACCAATCGATCGCGGCTGCCGGATCGGCCTTCACGCCCCGGCCCAGCTTATAGGCCTGCCCCATGTTGAACTGCGCGTCCGGGTCGCCCGCCTGCGCCAGCGGCTGCCATGTGGCGACGGCCTTGGCATAGTCGCCCTGTTGCCAGGCATCGACGCCCATCTTCACATCGGCCCGCGCCGCCCCGGCCAAACCGAATGGCGTCAGGCTCAACATCGTTCCAGCGGCCAGCATGCCCCAGATACGCTTCATGCTCATGCTCCCAATGAGTCTTCGTGCCATCCTATGCCGCACCAAGGTTAATAGCGACTTAGCATTAAGGACATCGCCTTTTAACCGCCTTTCACGCTTCCGCGCCGATTAACCAATTCTTAGGCGGGCCTGTGGCACTCCTTCCACCGATTGGATTTCTTGGGGGAAGTTGCGTGCGGATATTGGCATTGGCATCGCAAAAGGGGGGGTCGGGCAAGACGACCCTGTCGGGCCATCTGGCCGTCCAGGCGCAGATGGCGGGCGCAGGCCCGGTCGTGCTGATCGACATCGACCCGCAAGGATCGCTGGCCGACTGGTGGAACGAGCGGGAGGCCGAATATCCCGCCTTCGCCCAGACCACCGTCGCCCGCCTGGCCGCGGACCTGGAAATCCTCCGTCAGCAGGGCTTCAAGCTGGCCGTCATCGACACGCCCCCCGCCATCACCATGGCGATCCAGAGCGTCATTTCCGTCGCCGAGCTGATCGTCGTGCCGACCCGTCCCAGCCCGCACGACCTGCGCGCCGTGGGGGCCACCGTCGACCTGTGCGAACGCGCGGGCAAGCCGTTGATCTTCGTGGTGAACGGCGCGACGCCCAAGGCGCGGATCACCTCCGAAGCCGCGGTCGCCCTGTCCCAACATGGGACGGTCGCCCCGATCACGCTGCACCACCGCACCGATTTCGCGGCGTCCATGATCGATGGCCGCACGGTGATGGAGGTCGACGCCAACAGCCGCTCCGCAGGGGAGGTCACGCAGTTGTGGACCTATATTTCGGACCGGCTGGAAAAGAATTTCCGCCGCACCGTCTTTGCCGTGCCGCACAATGCGGTCGGAACGGCTGGCGCGGTTCGTCCGGCAAATGGCGGCTTCGGCCGTCGGATCTCGCAGTAAGAGGGGAAGGGAATATCATGGTCGAACCGAAACCTCTCGCCTCGCTGACCTCCGGCCTGCTGGCCCGCAAGGGGGGCGCATCGCCCGCCATGCGCCGTCCCGTCTTCGGCATGACTTCCGGCGCCACCGCGCTTCAGGAGGATCTGGGCTGGAACGACATGGGCTTTGACGTGACCCAGTCCGAACCCGCGCCGACCGAGGCCAGATCCGTCGCCGGCCTGACGCCGATGACTGCCGTCCCGGCACTGGCCCCCGTGCCCACCGTCGTCACGGAGCGCGAGGAACTGGCCGAGCGCATTGCCGAAGCCGGCGCCCCGGCAAAGGCCGAAAAGCCCAAAAAGCCCGCCAAGACCCGCACCGCCGCCGCGACGAAGGGCCGGAAGGCCGCCTTCACCCTGCGGCTCGACGCGGACCGTCATTTGAAGCTGCGGCTCGCCAGCGCCATTGTCGGCCGTTCGGCGCAGCAGATGGTGACGCAGGCGCTGGACGCTTATCTCAGCAGCCTGCCGGAAGTCGACCGGCTGGCCCAGCAATTGCCGCGCGCCCGCGGCGACAATTAAGGGTTTGAAAGCCATGAAGCGCAAGGCCTTCGCCAAAGCAGCGGTCGCATCGATGCTTATCGGCACGACCATGGTGGGATGCACCGGCGCGGCATTCCGCGATGCCGGCCATGTCGGCGCCATCGCGCCCAAACAGAATCCGGATCGCCTTGCCGCCAACGTCGAAAAAGCGCTGGCCGACCGCAACGGCGCGCAGGCGGTGGAACTGGCGGAAGCCGCCGTGCAGGCCGCGCCGCAGGACGCCCGTTATCGTCAGTTGCTGGGCCGCGCCTATGTGGCGGCGGGCCGCTTCGCATCGGCCGAAACCGCGCTGACGGACGCGATGACGCTCGGCAATCGCGATGCGCGCACCATTGTCACCCTGGCGCTGGTCGACGTGGCGTTGGGCAAGGACCGCGCCGCCCGCGACCTGCTTGCCAACCACACGGACATCGTGCCTGCCGCTGACTATGGCCTAGCGATGGCGATGGCGGGCGACGCGCCCGAAGGCGTGCGCATCCTGTCCGAAGTGATCCACGATCCGTCGGCCAACGCGCAGACCCGTCAGAATCTCGCCTATGCCTATGCGCTGGCGGGCCGGTGGAAGGATGCGCGGATGATGGCGGGCTTCGACCTCGATCCGCTCGCCGCCAATGATCGCATAACCCAATGGGCGCAGAACGCAGCGCCGGGCTTCTCGTCGCAGCGCGTGGCTGCCCTGATGGGCGTAACCATCAACGGCGCCGATGCAGGCCAGCCGGTCGCTCTGGCCCTGGCGCCCGCGACCGCTCCGGTCCAGATGGCGGAGGCCGCTCCGGCTGAGCAGGCCGTCGAAGCCGCGCCGGTCGCAATCGCCGCTGCCGATTCCGCGCCGCCGTTCGCCGCCGCCCAGGAAGCGCCCGCGCCGACGATCCAGGCGCTCGCCGCCCCGGTTCGCGTCGCCGCGCCCCGCGCGGCCGCCCCCATTTCCGCCCGCGTCCAGAAAGCCGCCTTCAGCCCCAGCGGCAATGGCAGCAGCAACTGGGTGGTCCAGCTTGGCGCCTATGACAACGCGGCCATCGCGAAGGAAAAATGGTACGCCATGGCCCGCCGCAACAGCGCCCTGGCGAACCTGCCCGTCGTCACCAGCCAGATCACGCTGAACGGCGCGACCTTCGCCCGCCTGGCTGTCGGCGGCTTTGACGACCGGGCCGAAGCCGTCGCGCTTTGCCGCTCGATCCAGGCCCGTCGCGGCAAGTGCTTCGTGCGGGAAAATGTGGCCGGCGCGACATCCCAGCGCTGGGCCTTGGCGACACGCGGCCGCCAATACGCCGCCCGCTGATCGCCGACAAAATCCTCCCGATCGAGAGATGGGGAGGATAGGTCCGCCAATATCCAAAATCGGCCCATCGGCTGCCGACGTCATCCGCCGCATCTGCGCGCCGAATATCGTCAATTTCCGGAAATCCCGGCCGTTTCCACACTGGCCGGAAAGGGCGAAAATTGGCTCCCCCTATAATCCACATTGCGAACTTTTTTAGGATTCCAACGATGGAAGCTAGAAAACTGGTCACGCGTTACCGTGCCGCGTTCAAGAACGCGGCTTGATATATTATTTAACGACAGACAATACGTCCTGTAGTGTTCAAAATGGCGCAAGAGAACATGCCAGTTCCATTTTTGTGTGGCTATTCTCTTGCGCTTTGAATCAATAAGGCAGCGTTTAATTAAAATCGTGGCACGAGGTCCAGCGGTTCATCGCCCGCAAAAAGCGTGTAGCTCGGCTCTCTCTCGGTTCGATCTGGGAGTGATGATGGCTTAGGATTTTGATCGCCGCAATAGGTAGGGCACTGAAGTGCCGCTTGCGTATCAATGCGGACAAAAGGGCACAAATTTACCCTTTTCTTCCCAAGTTTGTACCGCACCAACTTAAAACTATTTTGATTTTGGCGCATTGATGGCGCCAGTCAAAAAGGCGTGTCCGCTCGGACGATCATAATGCCGATAGTTCGACCAACACTTCGAATCCGGGTGGTGAGGTGATCTGGGTACTGCCCCGATGGGCGGTCGCTATTGCTGACACTAAGGCGAGGCCAAGGCCGTGACCGTTGGTGGTACGGCTCCGCTCGTCACGCGTGAACCTCTCGAAGAGTTTGGTGACGTCGCCCTCGACGCCAGGTCCGTCGTCGACGACGAGCAATCGGGTGGACGCTCCTCGGCGATTCAGCGTCACGTTTACCGTGGTCCCTCGTGGTGTATGGGTGAGGGCGTTGTCCAGCAAGTTGGTCATCAACTGTTGGAGTAGGCGCCGATCTCCCTTCAGATTGATGTCAGGGCTAATGTTCGCGATGAGAATATGGCCCCCGGCTTCCATGTCGGGGCGATAGGTCTCCACGATTCCCTCGACGAGGTCGCTTAGTGCGACATCGCTGAACTCCCCCCTTAAACCCAATCCTTCGACCTCGGCTATGCGGAGCAAGGCGGCAAAGATATCCAGAAGTTCATGCGATTGCGCACTTGCAGCCTCGATCGCGCACAACTGGACCGCGCGATCTTCACTGCTGAGTGCCTCATCGAGCCGGTTATGCAGCCGGGTGAGAGGGGTGCGCAGGTCGTGCGCGACGTCGCTCGACACCTGACGCAGATTGTCCATGAGCAGGCCGATGCGGTCGAGCATCCGGTTCAAGGTTTCCGCGACGCGATCGAACTCGTCGCCTTGGCCGGTGATCGGCATTCGCTGCGTCATATCACCATCGATGATTGCCAGCGCCGTGCGGTCGATCCGCGCCAGGCGTGATCGAGTGACCGCACCGACAATCCATGCAGCTCCGATACCCAGCAGCATTATCGCGCCAAATGCCCCGGCAAACAGGCGGATCATCGTCGCGTCCATTTCGTCGATAACCGCGCGGTCGGCGGCGACGAGCAGGCGGTGGCCGCCCGACAACCGGGTGGTCAGCGACTGAGCAATCCGTCGTTCCCCGTCGCGAGTGTAGGGCAGTAGTTCGACATAGCCCGGTTCAGCCGGCACCGTTGCATCGAGCTTTCCGGCGACGGCGCGGCCATTTGCATCGACGAGGCGATAGTCGAGACTGGCGGTACTCCGCGCCGCTTCGCGCCGCGCGATTGCTTTGGCGACGCCGTTTGGACCATCATCTCCCTCGTCGATCAGCGCGGCGGTCTCCGCGGCAACACGGTGGTCGAGCTGCTTTTCCAGTTCTTCATGGACGACCTCGAAGGCAATACCACCAACTACCAGGGTGGCGACCCCGAACCCGATCGCGACAAGCGCAACAAGGCCGAAGGTTGTCCGCCACCAGCTCTTTGCCTGCGAGCCGGGCATCACGCCTCTCGGATCATATAGCCCGCGCCGCGTATCGTCTCGATCGCATCGGTATCAAATCCGGCATTGAGCTTCGAGCGCAGTCGGCTGAGATGGGTCTCGACAATGTTGGTCTTGGGATCGAAATCGAAATCCCAAACACGTTCGAGCAGCATCGTGCGCGTCATCACCCGGCCGGGATGACGCATCAGCTCGGCGAGCAGCGCGAATTCGCGCGGTTGGAGCGTCACGCGCTGGCCTGAGCGCGTGACTGTGCGGCGATGAAGGTCGAGGATGATGTCGCCTGCTGACAGGCGCGCAGGTTCGACCGCCGCGACCGGGCGGCGGCCAAGTGCCTGGAGCCGCGCTGCAAGCTCGGAAAAGGCGAAAGGCTTGATTAGATAATCGTCGGCGCCGCCTTCCAGCCCTTCGACCCGGTCGGCGATGCCCCCGATCGCGGTCAGCATCAGCACCGGCGCTGTGTTGCCCGCAGCGCGCAACGCCCTGACCAGCGACAACCCGTCGAGCCCAGGGAGCATCCGGTCGATCACCAGCGCATCGAAGCCGCCCTCGGTCGCCAGGAACAGTCCGTCGCGACCGTCCAAGCTGGTGACGACATGGTGCCCGAGTTCGCTCAGGCCGCGGGCGACGAATCGACTGGTGTCGGCGTCGTCCTCGACAATTAGGATACGCATGGCGTCACTGTAGCGCCGCGGCGTCGGTCTGCCACCCACCACCGAGCGCCCGGAACAATGCGACTTGGGCCTGTGCAACAACAAGATCGGACTGCGCTCGCGCCAGTGCGCTTTGGGCGCGGGTCCGTTCCGCGTCGAGCTGAACCAAGAAAGCGACATCGCCGAGCCGGACGCGCGCTGCGGCGCGGCGGGCCGTGAGGTCGGCTTGCGTCAAGGCTGCGCCCAGCGTGAAGTTTCGCCGCATCTCGGCGTCATAGGCTGCCAGCGCGGTCTCGACCTCGCGCAGCCCGCGCAGGACGGCGACATCCCAGCTCGCCAACGCTGCCCGCTCGGTCGCGCGCGCCTGCGCGATCCTTGCGCGCGCGGGTGCCTGGTTGGGGAATGCCCAGCTGATCAACGGCGATGCGGTCGCGACGAAATTGCCGGTCAGCAACCCGACGGCGCCTCCAAGATTGACGCGCGGATACAAGTCCGCGCGAGCAACTCCGATGCGAGCGGCGGCAGCGGCGATGCGGCGCTCAGCTTCGCGGATGTCGGGTCGGCGCAGGAGCAGCGCCTGTCCATCGCCCACCGGGACGGTCGCGCCAAGCTTCGGCGGGGCGCTACAGATGATCGGATCGGTCCGCGCGTCAGCCGGTGGGCGGCCTTGTAACGTGGCGATCCGATAGCGGGCGTTCGCTTGCAGCGCCTCATAGGGCGCAATCGTCGCGCGGGTAGTTTCGAGCAGGTTTGCCGCCTGAGATACTTCGGGTGGCGAAACCTCGCCGGCGCGTAGCTGGCTGCGTATAGCGGCGACAGAGCGTTCCTGCACCCGCACCTGTTCGCCCGCAACGCGCAGCGCCTGCGTCGCGCCACACAGCTCGACATAGGCAAGGACGGTGTCTGCGACGACCGCGACGCGAAGCCCGTCGAGCGCGGCCGCCTGCGCCTCTGCGTCAGCAGCAGCGGCAAGCGCACCCGAGCGCAGGCGACCGAACAGATCGGCGTCCCAGCTCGCAGTCGGCGCAAGGTCATAGTCGGTCGTGGGCACGTTCGACGAGGCGCTTGGCTGGCTGGCGCTGCCATCGACCGTGGCGGCGCTCTCTATCGTCGTCTGTGGCAACCGCGCCGCGCGTGCCTGGCGCAGCGCAGCGCGCGCGCCGTCGAGATTGGCATAGGCGACGCGCAGGTCGGCGTTGGCAGCAAGGCTTCTGTGGTTGCCGCCCGTGATGCAAGAAGTTTCTGATCCGAAGAGCGAGTGATCGAGTGCGGTCTTCTGTCAGGCCTTTGGTTGCGGCGTTTCAGAAGCCGCTGGCCGGTATGGTGATCTGCGGTTCGAGTCCAAATCTCGTTTTCGAGCTGGGATGCTCACGCCTCGTAACTGGTTTTCCCGAACCAGATCTGTTCGCTCATTTCGCCCATTCGGGTCGTCGCCTTCTCACACCCCCATCATCCGACGTTAGGTAAGCTTGTTGGCATGCCGATCATGCAACTGCTGCCTGCGCCGGAATTCTGTATTCATTACCATTTTTTATCAGGGCCCAAATCGTTCTGGCCATCTTGTTGGCGAGGGCAATTGCCACAAGCATTCTCGGTTTCCTGGCAAGCATATCTGCGAGCCAGGAATTTTCTGGAATCGATCTTCGACCCATCCAATTCAGACGGGACATTGCACCTATGATAAGCAGTCTGCGGATATCGGCCTGACCCGCTTTCGAAATACGTCCAAGGCGCTCCTTTCCGCCCGAGGAGAATTGTCGCGGGACAAGACCGAGCCAGGCCGCGAAGTCCCGCCCGCATCGGAAGCTCTCCATTGATGGGGCGAAGGCCTCGACCGCTAAGGCTGTTAAAGGGCCAACTCCCGGAATCGTCTGTAGCCGCTTGGCCGCGTCAGTTTCAGCCGCCAGCGCTTTGATCTTCTTTGTCCGTATATTGATACGCTCAGTTTTCTCAGCGATCTGTGCCAATAGATCTCGGCATTCCTCCCGCATCAAAACGGGCAAATCGCTGTTAAGCTCATCAAGAATGTCCGCAATCCTGCAGAGCTGATTTATGCCTTGGGGGACAACATGACCATATTCATAGAGCGCCGCCCTTACGGCATTGACCAGTTCCGTGCGTTGATGAACCAGCCGTTCTCTTCCGCGAAATAGAATCGCCCTGCTTTGCTGCTCTTCCGACTTTGGATCAACAAACCGCATCTCTGGTCGTTGAGCCGCAATTACGATCGCTTCAGCGTCAGCGGCATCATTTTTCTGTCGCTTCACGAACGGCTTAACATAGTGTGGTGCGATAAGTTTGACCTCGTGGCCAAGCCGGATCATTTCCCGGGCCCAATAATGCGCACTGCCACATGCTTCCATCACGATCACCGCCGACGGTTGCGCTGCCATAAATGCGGCGAAGGCTGAACGCGGAAGCTTTTTCCGAAACTTGGGTTCGCCTGTCATTGACGCTGCATGAAGCTGAAACACGGACTTTGCCAAGTCCACGCCGATCATTGTATCTTTTGACACGATTGCCGTCCTTTCCGCTCAGTGGTCCTAATTCCACTATCCTGGCACATCTCAGTGCCGTCTGGGGAGGGCGGCAACCACCCCATCTCGTCTGGACCAGGCGGTCGAGTACGGGATCGTCGTAGAGGTGCCACCAATTCTCCGGAACGGGTGCGATGGCCGCGATGGGCAGGTCCGCGAACGGCCCCATGGCGGCGGGCGGCGCTATCGTCGGAGGCGGCGCGGGGGCGGTCATGCAGGCTGTGAGGACAAAAGCGGCGAGGGGGGTGAGGCGCTTCATGCCGGTTGCCCCGCTCCTGCGGCCTCGGGCCTGCGCTTCTCCTCACCGAAGCGCGCATAGAGCGCTGGCATCAGGAACAGGTTGAGCAGGGTCGACGACACCAACCCGCCCAGGATGACGATCGCCATTGGATGCTCGATCTCGTGTCCGGGCTTGTCACCCGCGACCACCAACGGCAGGAGCGCAAGGCCCGCGCACAGGGCGGTCATCAGGATCGGCACCAGCCGTTCCTCGGCGCCGCGCAGGATCAATGCAGGGCCAAACGCCTCTCCCTCCACCCGGCGGAGGTGGTCATAATGCGACAGCAGCATGATGCCGTTTCGCGCTGAAATGCCGATCACAGTGACGAAGCCGACCAACGAACCGAGCGACAGCACGCCACCGGTCAACGCCACTCCAACTACCCCGCCTACCAGCGCAAAAGGCAGGCTCAAGGCGACAAGCGCGGTGATCCGTCCCGAACGAAACTCCAGCCACACCAGCAGCAGGATGCCGATCAGGCACAGCAGTCCCGTGCTCCAAAGGCGTTGGCGCGATTCCTGGAGCGCGGCATATTCACCGAGGACGCGCGGGCTGTAGCCGGTGGCGAACGGCACCTGTGCCACTGCCGATTCCACCGCGCGGGCGACACCGCCCAGATCGGCGCCTGCGACGTTGAGCGTCACGTCGATCCGGCGCTGGCCATTTTCGCGCTTCACTTCGTTTGGCGCTGGCATGATCCGCACATCGGCAACATCGCGCAATCGCACCGGCGCGCCTGATGGTGACAGGATCATCAGGTCGGCTAGCGCGTGCAAGTCGCCGCGCACCGCGGGTTCGCCCCACAGCGCGACATCGAATGCCTTCTGGTCGTGGTAGATTTCGCCCAGCTTCTGCCCCGCGACGAGCGTTTGCGCCTGTCGGCGGACTTCGCCGGCGGTCAGGCCGAAGGTCGCAAGATCGGCCGGGCGCGGAATTACCTGTATCTGCGGCACTAGCACCTGCTGCTCGACCTTCAGATCAGCAACGCCAGGGATGCCTGCCACCTTTGCGCGAACACGCTCCGCGGCTGCGCGCAGCTCGGCCTGATCGGGGCCGAAGATGCGGACGACGACGGTCGCACCAGCGCCTGTCAGCACTTCCTTGATGCGCTCGCGCAGATAGGTCAGCACGTCGCGGTAGAGTCCGGGATAGCCGTCGATCGCCGCCTTGATGCGCGCGACGCTCTCGTCATAGGGCGCGTTTTCATCGAGGCTGATCCACAGTTCGGTAAAGTTCGGCCCGACCACCTCGTCGGCAGCCTCTGCGCGGCCGATATGCGCGCCGAAATTACGCACCCCGGGGATGGCGCGCAGCTCCTTCGACGCGCGGATGGTGATGCGCTCCATCGCCTCGATCGACGTCCCCGGCTTTTCGACGAAGTGCATCAGAAAGTCGGTTTCGCGGAAATCGGGCAGGAACTGATCCTTGAACCCGGCATAGCTTAGCCCGGCGAGCAGCAGTCCACCCGCGACAATCCCCATGGCGAGCGTCGGGCGCGCGACCAGCCGGGGAAGCGCACCCGCATAGCGCCGCTTGAGCAACGCCACGAGCCGCGTATCGCGCTCGGCCTTCAGCGGCGCATTCGGCAACAGGAACAGGCACATCGCGGGCGTGACGACCAGTGCGACCAGTAGTGAGGCGGCAATCGCAAGCACATAAGCGATGGCGAGCGGCTGGAAGAAAGTGCCGGCCACGCCGCCGAGGAAGAAGATCGGCAAGAACACCAGCATCACGATCAGCGACGCGAAGACAACCGCCGAGCGCACCTCAAGTGAGGCCGACAGCACCACGTCGAACGCCGAGCGCGGATTGCCCGCCTCGCGATTGAGCCGTAGCCGCCGGGCGATATTCTCGACATCGATGATCGCATCATCGACCACTTCGCCAAGCGCGATCACCAGGCCGGCGATCACCATCGTGTTGATCGTGGCGCCGCTCCACAGTAGCACCAGCCCCGCACCGAGCAGCGACAGCGGGATCGCGACCAGACTGATCGTGGCCTGCCGCCAGTCGCGGGTAAACACGAACAGGACGATGGCCACCAGGACGCAGCCGATCAGCAGCGCACGGGTGAGGTTGTCGATCGAGCGTTCGATGAATGTTGCCGGACGGAAGATCGTCGTGTCGACCTTCACGTCGCGAAGTCCCGGTGCGAGCTCGCCAAGTGCGGCCTCGACGTCGCGGGTCAATTGCAGGGTATTGCCGGTCGGCTGCTTCTCGACGATGAGCATCAGGCCGGGCACGTCGTCGATGATCGCATTGCCGATCGGGGCCGCGAACCCATCGACCACGCGGGCAACGTCGCCGATCCGCACTGGCGCGTCGCCGCTCTGCTTGACGATCGCCTGTGCGAGATCATCGGCACTCTGGATCGCGCTCGTCTGCTGCACCGCGAGCCGCTGGTTGGGCGTATCGACGAAGCCACCCCCACCGACCAGCACGGCATCACCGGCCGCTGCCCGCAGTTCGGCGAGCGTCACGCCTGCCGCGCGCAGCCGATCTGGATCGACGAGGATTTGCAATTGCCTGTCACGCAGGCCCCAGATCGCCACATTGGCGACGCCCGGCACCGCCATCAGCCGCGGCCGGATCGTCCAGCGCGCCAGTTCCGAAATCTGCATCTGGTCGAGCTTTGTCGAGGTGATGCCGATCTTCATCGCGCGGCTGGTCGATGAGAGCGGTGGCAGCATGACAGGCGGCCGCGCGGCGGTGGGCAACCGCGCCTGCGCCTGCGTCACCCGTTCCTGCACCAATTGCCGTGCCCGGATCACATCGGTGCCAAGCTTGAACAGAATCTGGACCGACGAAAGCCCCAGCACCGATTTCGAGCGCAGCGTCGCCAGATCGGGAACGCCGCTTACCGCCACCTCGATCGGCACCGTGACCAGGCTTTCGACTTCCTCGGTCGACATGCCCGGCGCCTCGGTCTGCACCTCGACCATCGGCGGTGCGAACTCCGGGAACACGTCGAGAGGCACGTCGCCGGTGGCCCGCAGACCGAGGACGACGAGCAGCGCGGCCATGGCGATAACCAGCACCCGCTGGGTCAGCGCAGCGCGAACCAGATGGCCAAGCATCAGTGCGGCGTCCCGAACTCGGTGCCGAACAATTCGGCCGCGCCGTCCGTGACGATGTCGGCGCCGCGCTGAAGGCCGCGTGACAGCAAGGCGACGTCACCCGTAACGCTCGCAACCTCGATACGCTGGCGGACATAACTGTTGGGCGCGGTGCGCCGGTAGACCCACTCACCGCCATATATATCGCGGACTATCGCCCCGGTCGGTACGGATAGCCCGGCGTCCGTTCCGCCAAGCGGTAGAGCGACAGCCACCCGCTGTCCGACACGATAGGTGCGGTCACGATTGTCGAGCGCGAAGAACAGATCAACGGTGCCCGCCGTTGCATTTGCTGAGGGTGGAGCCTGAACGGCGCGCGCGCTGCGCGGCGAAGCGATAGCGTCGCCCAAGGGCCGGACAGTCGCGGCGCGTCCACGCTCGACGCCGCCAACATCGGTTCCGAAGACAGGTACGCGGACCCACAGGGTTGACTGATTGCCCATCGCGCCGACGGATGGCCCTAGCAATCGTCGCTGCGCCTGAGCGGCATCTGCCACGGCGCGTGCCGTCGCTAATCCCGCCGCTGCTTCATCGCGGGCGCGCACGCTGCCCGCTTCTTCCCGGACCAGCGCATCGGCTCTGGCGAGGGCGATGCGCGCGAGACGAACGAGTGCCTGGGTTCGAGCAACCTCACCATCGGCTGCTGCCTGGCTGGCGCCGATCTGGGCAATGTTGCTGGTCGAGCCCGTAGGGACGCCGCCCGCGCCTGATGGCGGCACGACGATTTCGCCGCTCGTCTCGCGCATTCGCTCCGCGCTGCCGTCCTCGATTCGCACGACGCGAATGCCAAGTCGCTGTTGGGCTTGGGGCGTTAGCCTAAGTTTCAGGAGGTCGGCCTCATGGGCAACGGCTTCAGCCTTGGCCGACACTGCTGGCTTCGCCGCAGGTTCGCTCTTACAACCCTGAAGCAGGGTGATGGGCAGTAGCAGGGCGATGTGTAGGACGCGGTTCATCGCGCTTCCTTAAGATAACGCGATTGGGGCGAGCTTGGCGGCGCTATACAAAACCCCAATGTTGAGGCGCGCCACCTTCGACACCCACGAACATCATGGGGGACAGCCAGGGAGCCATTGAACAGCTATCGCATTGCTTTAACGGGATTTATAAATTTTTTGGACCCCAACGCGGTATTGGTAGATTGGATTATCTGGACGTCATGAAATCGTCCTCTCTTTTCAGGGAAGTCCATCCAGTCTGGCGTTAGGCTTATGTCTGATTGGGAGGCACGGCTGAGATTGACCCGGGCTCGTCGATTTTGTGGCCCCGCTGCAGGCTCCGAGCAACCAGCGAACAAAGTGCGGCCCAACTGGCGCCGACACACCACCCTGCTACAACATCGCTTGGCCAGTGCACGCCCAGATATACGCGCGAGAAACCGATCGTCAGGGTGAGAAGGATGGCAACGCCCATGAGGAAAATCCGCATGCTGCGGCTGCCTTCCGCGCGTGAGAGGAGTGCGCCAAGCGTAAGATACGTTATCGCCGAGTTCATCGCATGGCCGCTTGGAAAACTCAGGCTGTGCACATCGACCAGATGTGCGACCAGATCAGGTCGGGGCCGAGCATAGCCAAACTTCAGAATGTTGCTCAAAATCGCCCCGCTTGTGATGGCGATGGTCACAAAAATTGCCGTTTTCGTTTTCCCTGAGGCCAGCAAATACCCAGCGGTGAGTGCGGTCAGCAGAGTCAGAACCGTCACACCTCCCAAAGCGGTGATATCGATCATGGCTCCCTGCAACCAAGCTGGACCGATCGGGACAGCAGAATTGTTTGCTCCGCGCAGCGCGCGCAGGATTAGCCTGTCCAGCGCGAAGTTATCGCCCTCCCGGACTTCCGATCCGAGACGAAGGAATATAAGCGCTCCTACAGCTGTGACGAGAAATACCATCAAGATGCGGCTGTCTATGCGGTGGCGCGTGAAGATATGCGCAAATATTTGGGGAACCATGATTCTCGCTCAATTTGCCAATCAGTTTAGCATGAAGTGGTTGGAGGAAAATTGGAGAGGTTATACAAAACCCCAACGTCGGTGCGCGTCATTTGATGAACCGGTCCGGGGGTAATAGCGGCACTGCCCGCTCAACCGGCAGCGTCATCGCGGTTGATGAACAGCGCGCCAAGCGGCTGTACCAAGCATGATGAGTGCGAGCAGGGAGGCTGTAACCGTCGCGAACGCTGCGCCAATCGTTCCCATCTTGTCGAGAAACAGGAAGAGGGCACCAAATAAAAATGCCGTTGATACAAGGCGAAGGCGGAGCGCCAGCCACACTCGACCCGTTGCGAGAAGGGCAGGCTCAAAGCTAACACTTCCCGCGTCCAGCGCTGCTGCCGTACCCAGAATCAGCACCAACGGATAGACCGGGGCATAGGGCGCACCGGCCAATAACGCGAGCGTTGGGCGGCCGAGCAGCAGCAACATTGCGATCATGATAGCTGCGGTAATCAGCGCAAGCAGCGAAGCGCTTCGGAACAGCCGCGCAAGTTCGGCTGCTGTGTGACCGGCGCGCGCGCGCATGATCTCTGAGAATGTCGCACGCGAGAGCATGTCTGAGATATTCGCGAGAGCCTGGCCGAGCTGATGAGCGATCCTGTAACCACCCGCTGCAGCAGGACTGACGGAGGCGCCGACGAGCAATACCGCGAACTGCTTGCCGACGAGCCCCAGCGTTGACCCCGCATTGGTGATGGCAGCATATCGCCAGAGACCGGGACACTCTTTGGGTACGGCTACCAAACCTCGCCAATTCCACCATTCTCGCTGAGGTTGCAGCACGCGGAATGCAAGCGCCCAATGGGCTATGGCCGTTACCAATTCAGCCACCGCCCACGCGATCAACAATCCCGTGACGGAGGCGCCCGTGCTTATCACCAGCAATGCGCCTATCAGACGGACCACAGGCGTCACTGTCTCGGCAAGAGCGGCCGCCCCAAAGCGGTCGTGAAGACGCAACACGCCGGTGGCGGCGGAACGGAAAGAAACGAGTAGGACGAAACAGAAGATCAACGCTTGGGTTTGCGTTCCGCTCGACCAGCCGAACCAGGGTCCAAGAAGCGCTACGCCGGCAACAGCCAGGCCTGCGCCGATTATGGCACCTGCGAAATCCAATATGGTACAAAAAGCTACCAGGCGCCCCAGCGCATCGGACTGCCCGGCACGAAGGAAGCCCATTCCGTACCGAATGAGCAACTGCCAGGATTCGAAGCTGACAATAGTGGCGATCGCCTGGCCCGTCCCGAGAATCACGACAAACTGGCCAAAGGCGGTTGGGCCAAGCGAGCGCGTTGCCAGTCCAAGATAGATAAGGCTCAGAACTGCCCCCACAATCTTTCCGGCGAGCAACCAACCAGTATTGCGTAAAATGCCGTGCCATGCGCCATCGCGATGCGTGTCAGACTCTGGGTGTCGTAAGCGGCGCAAGAGATTACTGCCATAAGTCACGGGAGGGTCGGTCCAATCCGTATTGAGAGGCAGCCTGACCGGCTAAAGCGATGCTCACAATAACGAGCCCTGAGCAGCGACACTATCGTGCATCGGGCCGGCAAGCGCCCTCCCCCTCCCACAACGCGCAAAGGGCCTTCACATGGTCGGCAATCCCCCCCGTAACAGAGTGACCCTGCGCTATCGCCCGCAATGTCGTGGGCCTTTCGCCCTCCAGCCTGCTGTCTATCAACTGGGCAAGATTTAACGGATCGGCCTTTTCGATGATGCCGCAGCCAGGTGCCATGCGCAGCAATGCGCGCGCGGACGCAAAGCAATCTGTGCTTAGGACCGGGCAGTTGGCTGCCATGGCTTCTAAGGCCACGGCCGGTAAGCCTTCATAGCGAGACGGCAGAATGAACAGGTTCGCGCGCTTGAGCCATCCAGCGACGTCGGACACATATCCTGGGAGGGTAACGCGAGCTGTGAGGCCAAGCGACCTGACCAGTTGCTCCAATCTCTTTCGGTCTGAGCCGTCACCCAATATGATCAGCCGCGCATCAGTCCGTTGTACACGCGCGAAGGCGCGGATCAGAAGATCGAAGCGCTTCTGCCTCGTCAGGCGACCGATACCCAGGATTAGAGGAGGTGCGGTGGCAGAGGCGCTCGAGCCGTCTGGTGCCAGCATAGCATCAGTTACATAGGGATTGATCACGGTTCGGACACGGCGCGCTGCCTGAGGATAGGCAGCTTTCAACATCGTCGTTTCTGCCTCGCTCAATGTCCATATGGCGCTCGCGCAGGAAAAGGCTTTCCCATAGCCCCAGAGGCGCAATTTTCGGACCGGTCCACGATGACGCGAGCCGACAACGGGATTGGTCGTTTTTAGAACCAGTTTTGCCTTTTCAATTTGCGCAAACTTTCGGGCCGCTGTGCAAATCCAGGCTGTATTGTTGGCTGTCGAAATAAGAACGTCCGGTTCCGCCGCACGAAGCGCTCGGACGAGTGCAGGCATCAACCTTAGCAGGTCAAATGTCCGCCAAGTCGATTGCTGACTGATAAAGCGAACGGAAACCGCCGGACCAAGCATGTCTGAAAGCAGCGATTGTGCGGTACCACCCCGACATAGGACCAGCAGCTCGACGTCGAATCCCGCATCGGCGTAACCGCGCGCCAGCAGGGCGGTCACCCGGTCGGTGCCGCCTTGGCTCAACATATAGGCGAATAGGACTACCTTCCTTCGCCCCGGGAGGTGCGGGGTAGTCGTCGGCGGCGGCGCAAATCTCATTCCCATAAGATGATCGACCAACTGCGACGTGATGCCAGTTCTCGCAATTTGGGTGAAGGGTTCACGGCGACCTGCTCGTCCGCCCACTCGAATGTCGGTCGATCTGATATGTGGTCTGAATAGAAGCGAATGTCGGTCTTACCACGCGAGAGGCGGTTGGTTTCAAGATAGGCCGCGAGCATGTCGCGCTTGGCGCTGCCATAGCAGTTCTCGCCGTCGATCTTTGCGATGAGGTGATCGTCGTGCCAGGAAGACCGGGTTCCTACGACCTCGTCAATACCCAGCTTTGCCGCGATCGCATCAAGATACACGCTATTGGCGGCGGTTGCCATAATCACTCTTCGACCGTCCGCACGCTCCTGATCGATTTGTGCCATTCCGGATGGGTAAATCCCGTTCCGGCAGATTTTGCTCGCAAAACGCTCTGCCAAGGCCGTGATTGCGGGGCCTGGTGTGGAGCGACCAAGCAGCAGCGCTTGTTCCAGTTCCTTCACGCGACGTCTGGTGATCAGACCCGCAAGATAGGCGAGCATGCAGGCGATGACCGCAGGTGCTAGCAATAGCCGCCATGGAGCAAGTCGCAGGGCGGCGAATATGAGAAAGGCGGTGTAGGTTGGTTTGCGCGTCAGCGTCCGGTCGAGATCGAATATCGACAGCCGGATTCGACTGTCAGTCCTAAGCTCTGGCAGCCTCCCTCGCGCCTGCTCAGGGGCTAAGGGAGAGCATCTACTGGTTTTCGGCGACAATGAGTTCTGCATTTGGTCTGCCCTGTTGTCCCCTGGCGCATGAGGCAGCTCTAGGACGGCACGACTGGTCGAGAGTCGCACCTCCTGTGCCCATGAAATTGTCTCTGCGAACAGCTGGAGGTGCAACATTGTCGGATCGCTGCCGTCCTAGCTGGGAAGGGCGGGATAATGAACAAACCAGACCAGACATCCCTCGTCGTCGCTGGTCTGGAACCGGGAGCGACAAGCAAACGAGGGGCAGCCCGCGTCGCTGGTCGATCGAGGCGGATCGGTTTTTTGTTCAACCATGATCAGATACACCAGATCGCCCACAGCCTCCCGATTGCCCTTGCATTGGCAGCGCAGGACGGCGCTTTTGAGGTTATCATCGCATCGACTAACGCCACGATGCGGCAGGAAATCGTGCGATTGGCTGGATCGCTTTTGGACCGGATTACGCTCGTCGACCTGAACATGACGTCGGCTGTGTCGCGTTCATTGGTCACCATATTTGGCAAAGCGTTGCCAGCGCACAAGATTCTTATTTATCGCGACAACCTCGAGTTTTTTCGCTCGTTAGACATTCTTGTTGTAAGCGAACGGACTTCTTTGCTGCTCAAAACCCGGTATGGCCTGGATCGCCCGCTCATGGTCCTTGCCGATCATGGAGCAGGTGACCGTGCGATTGGTTTTGGTCGCAAGGCGGCCCTATTTGACCACATACTGGCCGCAGGCCCAAAAATACGCGATCGTTTGGTTCGAGATGCCGGTGTGGATCCGGCGCGATTGACGATAACCGGCTACCCAAAATTTGATGCCTGCCCAGGTGACGCGGTTCCTCTGCCGATGCAATCCAATGGCAAACCAACCGTTCTCTACAACCCGCATGTCTCGCCGCATCTCTCGTCATGGTTCGGGATGGGGGCTCGCGTACTTGAGCATTTTCTCAACAGTGATCGGTACAATCTCATTTTTGCGCCGCACATGATGTTGTTCCAGCGTGCCGTCACGGTGACAATTGATAAGCTAAGGGTAGCGCGAACAGGATCTATAGCTCCCAGATACCGTGAAGCGGCCCATTTTCATATTGATACCGGATCGGTTGCATCAACTGACATGAGCTATGTTAGAATGGCAGACATTTATTTGGGGGACGTAAGCAGCCAAGTGTACGAATTCCTCAAAAAGCCTCGACCTTGTGTATTTATAAATGCCCATCGCTGTGCATGGGAGGAAGATCCTAACTTCGCTCATTGGCAGGCCGGTCCGGTGATCGAAACCATCGATCGGCTGGACGCTGCATTGGATCAGGCAATTCGGGATCATGACGTGCTATACCGCCCCATCCAGGAACAACTGTTCGGATATACGTTTGATCTTGCTGCCGAGCCATCAGCGCAGCGGGCCGCCAGAGCAATTCTCAAAATTGCATCGACACAGATATAGACTGTCCCGAGCACAGCCGCTCACACCGAGCGAAAAGGCATCGAGTCTAGCGGTATCGGCGTCCAAGCGATGCTATCGGTCGAGATATGCATTTGATCAGATGTGATTCGATCACCCCCAGGCCACCGGCGGTCGTAATACGCATTAGCAGCCAGGCAGCTACAGCCCAACCCGCCAGAAGTAGAGCAAAAAAAGATATTGCGTTCGACGCGTAGACGGCCTCGACGGCCGCGCTCATCCGGATGAAAACGACCAGCAAAACAAGTCCTACGCCGAGCCCAATAGCGGAACGGGAGCGCTTGGGCGGAATCGCGAGGGCAAAAGCAAGGAAAGGCACGATGAAACAAAAGCACATCCCGGCAATCCTGGCTGCCAGCGCTGCGATGGCGCCATTTGGGGAGCCCGTCGACACCCTTGGCTCGCCACGCGTCATGGCCAGCAACGTATCAATCCGCACGCGATCCAGCTGTTCGCGAGGCGAGATGCGTGGTGGTAAGGCTGCTCCCAACGGCAATGGCAGTTCGAGCCGAGCGAACTGACCGGAGCCTGACCATGAACCGCGATTCCATCGCACAAAAGTTCCATCCTCTAGTATGAGTCGAAGCCGATGATCTGAGTCAAATTGCGCTGTTGCAAACGCAGCTGCCACAGTGGTGGTACCCGTTTGTACGAAAACACCGGAGAAGGTATTTGGGGCAATCCCCATCCGATCGACCGATAGGGCTACATCCTTGGCGAGATGCACGACGGTGCCAGGGCGAATTCTCAGACCATGGTCGCCGCTTTGGATTTCTGTACCTAATGAGTCGAGCTGACGTTCGCCCCAGGGTTGCGCGTAGCCGCGTATTCCGAAAATCAAAACTGCCACGCAGAATGCGGTAATAATGGGGACTTTCAGGATCGCAGCATTGGAAAACCCAGCTGCGGCGAAAATCTCGAGCTCGCCTTGCAGCGCCAACCTTCGTAAAGCCAAAGCAACGGACAGATAAAGAGCTACGAGCAATCCGAACCCAAGATATTCAGGAAGCAGTGCGACGACATAGCGGCCCAAAAGGTTGATAGGGTCATAAACATCTACCATCGCCTTGATCAGGCGCGGCACATTCTCCAGCGTCAGCAGCATCACGATGATCGCCACTGTTGCGGCAAAGGGTGCGATGATGCCGGAGGCAATGTACCTGTCGATCAGCAGTATGCGACGGTGCGACAGGATTGATCGTCGTGGCCGCGCTTTTGGATCGGCTCGAATGAGCTTGTCGAGCGGGAGAGGTCCATCGAGGATTCCTTGTTCGACGAGCCGGGGTTGCTGAAGGGTTTCCCCATAGGATGGGATCGCTGATGCCACCTTATGAGACGTCGCGATCGACGGGGAGTCACATTACGAGACTATCTCCTCGGGCTTGCGTCGTGGGGCGATGACGGCCTGCTTATTGCCAGGCACCAAGGGAGTTCCGATGCTGGGCGTCAGGTGGTTCCGCCATGTCGGGGCGAAGGGCTGTGTAAGTCCGAGTTCGACATCCTGATCTCGGGCCTTTCGTCTGAGGTGTTGGAGAAAATCGGCGCGCTCTGGGGCGTTACCTTTTCAGGACCTTCTACTGGCACGGACAATGGAACGGTGACCGGCACCGCTGCTCGAGGGGCCGGGACCACATTAGGATCGAAGGCGGGATCGCCTAGCACCGCTGTCGGCGTGCCTTGCTCTGTGCGTCTGCCTCGAAGGCCATCGATTTCGGCCTGGCGTTTGCGAAGATAGAAAGCGCGTGAGGCTTCATAGGGATCAGCGCTTCCATCTCGTATCGTATGGAGTTGCTCGTCAAACTCGGCTCGGTGATCAAGCGCTCCGATGACACTTGCCGGGAGTGTGAAAGTGGCCTGGTTAAATGGCTTGCCAAAAGCGAGTGGCAGGACGAGCCGGTCCAACCCGTCGCCGACAAGATCGCGTAGGGTAGTGGGTCCGATCAGGGGCAAGAACAGGAACGGCCCTGGTTTAATACCGTAGTAGCCCATGCTGTCGGCAAAGCCGTTTGGTCGTCGGGGAAGGGCAAAAGGGTGCCGTTTCGCCACGTCGACCAGACCTGCGCCGCCGATAGTGGAGTTGATGGCAAAACGCCCGAATGTTTCAGCGCCCTTGCCGGGTTCGAGCTGAAGCAGGAAGTTAAGGAAAACGACTGGTTCGCGGAGGTTGTAGAGGAAGTTGCGTAGTCCGCTGCGTATCGGTCCAGGAACCCTGTGCTGATAAGTGAGCGCTATAGGGCCGACAAATGCCTTGTCGACCGATTGCGTGACCTCAAAGGACTTCACATTGACGCTTTCCAACGGATCGCTGACGATGCGTGGTCGCGCCGTTACGACGATATCATCCTGATCGACCTCTTGGCGCGTTGCTGGTGTGACCGGCGCCACCTGCGGAGGTGATGCGAGTGCTGTTTCCTGAACTGGAGTCGCGTCGATGCGCGGACCAGCAACTCGGAGATGTTCGATCTCGCGGGGCAGTTTTCCGTCACCCGCGACGGGTGCGTTGAGCAAATGTAGCGCGACGATGGCTGCCGAAATGCTCATGGTGTCTTTCCTTACGGTCTTCCGTTCCCATCCCCGCCAGTGCGTAGGTTAGGTGGGGGCGAAGTCGGTGCGAACTGGATGCGGCAGATGAAAGGGCTGTCATGATTTTGATTGAGCGCTCATGGTCGACATATCAAGAATGGCTGAGCCGGTAATCGACAGAAAAACCCATATGGTCCGATAGCATATCGGCACCGCCCGCCCGCCCGAATGGAATAGCGGCGTGCATGGCATTTAATATGACATGTTCGCCATCGCTCATGAACTGCCAGTCGCGCCCGCGTTTCAGGATCCATTTGGCATCGGCCGATTGCGCGATTCCGCCCGCCGGATTGGTGAAGCAGATGCTTAGGCCATCGCGCACAACGGCTCGACCCCGGTCGTTGCTTAAGCCGCGGACCGAACCTAGCAGGAGGCTGCGTCGCGCTGGGCGCGGTCCCATGTTGAAGTCACCAGCCATAATGAGGGGGGAGGCAGGATCGTGATAGATCGCAACGAAGCGGCGCAGAAACGCGACCTGGCGCTGATAGGCATAGAGTGAGCGATCATCCGCTACACCGGACGCACGCCGGGAATTGAGGTGTGTGGTCAGGATTTCGACAGGGATGGGGACGCCAGGTACGGCAACGGCGACAAGGAGCACGCCCTTGTTGGCAAGGCAGTCGTAACCGGCACAAGTATAGCTTGGGAATGCGGCGCGCCGCATACGCACGATGGGATAATCAGAGAGAATCTGCAGGCCGCTGTCGACGAATTTGCCCTGAGTTTCCCCCTTGATCCAGCTACCGGCTGCTGCAAACCGTCGATCATCGGCGGACAAGGCTCTATCGTCATGCGTATCGGCTGCTGGACCGGTGACGATATGGGCATAGCCGGCAGCCCGCCCTATCGACTTGGCTTCGTCTGTAAATGCTTCTTGCAATGCGACAATGTGCGGTTGACGTCCCCGTGAGCGGAGCTGACCAAGTCGTTGCCCGATGGCCTCAAGTGCACCATCACGCCCCCATGCCACGGGCCAGGGCAGGCCCTTTACATTGTAGGTCATGACCGAAAGCGCTTCGGGGGCAGCACTGCTATTTGGTTCAAGATCAAAGGGTGCTGAACGCAGCGGTGGGGAAGCGCCAAGGAGGCTAAAGGCAACCAGTATCCAGCAATTTCTCGTTCGCACTTGTCGCTCCCTCGCTCGGATCGTCAAGGCAATGACGTCGTGCGCCTCCCAATGTCGCAGTGGGCTGGAGCAGTTTGCGCAGGATGCGATAATCCCGGCGTGGCAACGTCCCAGAGGTGCCGGGACATGATGATGTCTCGATGTCAGGGGAATTCATCATGGACAGGGCATCAGATACTCAACGCTATCATTGGACGCGGTACGGGATAGCATTGGCGCTTTTGGTGATCCCTCAGATTGCGCGAGCCGAAGCAGTCCCAATAGTTTATGATTCGCCCGGCGTTAGTCATGCAACTGTCGTGAAACAGCCTGATCTCCGCCGCAAAGACTGGAAACGTACTTTTGATTTTGGTAACCAGCGTCTGTCAATCGACGGTACGCGTGCAAAATCGGCGAGCCTTGTCGATCGCTTTGCGCTCAGGCCGGACAACAAGATCAAATCCTGGTCGCTGTCTGGCCGTTATGACCATAATATTGGATCGCTTGGCACCATCGGTCTTGTCGGCACGGTTTTGGTTGAAAAGCGACGTCCGTGGGGGCTCATGTCTGGCGGACACGCGCTAGGTTCACGAACGGTGTTCGCCGGCGTCGAATGGGTCGGCGAGGAGCGCGGACATATCGCACTTGGCGTGTTCAAGGCCGGCAATAGTGGGGTACGACACGGCTTTGATCGGCTGGCCGAACTTGCCGCCGGTGCTCCACTCAACGCTTCGGGTCTTCGCTTTGAAGGAGATGTCCTGGCGTGGGGCCTGGCAGGTACAGGAAACCGCGGAACGACCTTGGGTTTCGATGCCCGCCTTCAACGTGTAGGCTTGGCCGATGCCACGATGATCGGTGGCCGGACCAGCGGGACGGACAGTCGCTTAGCGTTCACGCTACGTCACCGCTTCTAGAAGCGCCGGCCTGATTTCACAGATAGCTTGGAGCGCTCGGACTGGTGCGCCGCTAGGTCAGACCGGCGAAGCAGAGACCCATCACCGGTTAGGATGGCGCCGTATTTTCCGTTATCCGCACACCGGCTCCGATCCTGCCCAGCAACAAAATTAGTCCGGGCAGTAGAGTTAGCACAAGCGGGGCGCCGATCGCCAAGCCGGCGATGATCGCCGTCGCCAACGGCCGCTGCAGCCCGGATCCGCGGCCTAACCCCAACGCCAGCGGCAATAATGTGAGGATCGCAATCAAGGCCGACATCAGGATTGGCCGCAACCGGGCACGGCCTGCCTCGATGAGAGACTCGCTGGTAATTGATGCGTCCGGGACAAGCTCGGCGAGAAAGAAAATGGCAAGTTCGGTCAGCATGCCGACGACCATCGTCACGCCCATGAGTGCAGATATGTCGAGTTCGGTACCGGTAATCCATAGGCCGAACAGGACGGCACAGATCGAAAGGAGGACCGTGCAGATAACCGCGATAGTGAATGCCCAGCTTTCATAGAGAAGCGTGAGCAATAATGCCGACAGGAGCAATGCTGCGACAAAAACAGTCGTAAGATCCGAAAAAGATTGTGTTTGTTGCGCGTAAAGGCCGCCATAGTCGATGCGGATCGTCGCTGGGAGATGGAGCTGTCCAACCTTCGTTTGCACGGCCTTCATACCAGAGCCAAGGTCAAGTCCTTCGAGCCGCGCCGTCACCGCGATGAAGGGCGCCAGATCCTCCCGCGTTATCTGGCGCTGACCTGCAGCGATCTCGACGTGAGCTACCTGGTTCAGAGCAGCGGTCCGCCCATCCGGCGCGCGCAAAATGAGGGCACCCAACATGTCGGCGCGCTGACGCAAAGTGAGTGGCGCGCGGACGCGGACGTCGATCAAAGTTTCGCCAGCGAGTAGCCGCGTGGCCACTGTGCCCGCAATCTGGGCTTCGACCTGTTTTGCGACCATGTCGGGGTCGAGGCCAGCCAGCGCAGCGGCTGGCCGATTGACCTTCAGGATGATCGCATCGCCCGCCACGCGCAATCCGTCCTGTACCTCGACAATCCCATTGATGGTGCCGATACCTTGGGCAACCTTGCGGGCCGCTGATGCAAGGGTACCGGGATCATCGCCAAATAGTTTTACCTCGATGGGTTGGGGGACAGCCGTGAGATCACCGATCAGGTCTTCCATCAACTGCAGCAGTTCAACCTGAAGGCCGGGAACCTGTGCCTCTATTTTTAACCGGATTTCGGTCATGACAGCTTCGATCGGACGGCGGCTGCCACCTTTGAGACGGACAAAAAAATCGCCCTCGTCGGCTTCGGTCAACCCCCCGCCCAGCTGGAAGCCGGTGCGGCGAGAATAGCTTACCACCTCCGGGGTATCGCGGATGATTGCTTCAACCTGACGCAGGAGCTGATCGGTGTCGCTGAGCGCCGCGCCGGATTTGGCCTTATAGTCCAGAATGAAACCGCCTTCATCCATCTTCGGCATGAAGCCGGATTGTACATGGGTCCAGGAAAAGGTGCCAACCAGCAGCAGGATTGCAGCGCCTACACCGACGAAGACGCCCGGCCGTACTAAGGCACGATGGGCCGCACGATCGTAGCCGTCGCCAATACGACCCATGAATCCGTCAGCCTTCTCTGCCGCCTCGACATCGCGCATCGTGAGCCAGCGCGAGGCGACGAGGGGCAAAGCGTAGCGGGCATATAGCAGCGACACGATCAGAGCGGCCGTCATCGTCACTGCCAGGGCCTTGAAGAAACCACCAGTGACACCGGTGATGAATGCAAGCGGCAGAAAGACAACGATCGTCGCAGCCGTCGATCCGAACAACGGCCGTGCCATTTCCGCCGCAGCGTCCAGCAACGATGGTTTGGTACTGGCAGGCGCCTCCTGCATCCGGCGCATGAGATGTTCGAGCATGACGACAGCGTCGTCGACGATCAGGCCGACAGCCGCCGCCATGCCCCCGAGCGTCATCATGTTGAAGCTCATGCCCAGGACGAGAAGCGCGAGACATGTCGCGGCAAGCACGGCGGGCAGTAGAGCCGCCGTGATCACCATCAGCCGCCAACTACGTAGGAAAAGGAAGAGAACCAGACCGGCCAGGAAAGCGCCAAGCAAAATTGCGTCGCGTACGGCGCTGGCTGCGCCTGCGACCAGCTCCGACTGATCATAAAATGGGCTGACGATCACATCTGTGGGCAACCCGGCGCTTTTCAGACGCTCGTCGATCGCTTTGACGAGTGTAACCGCGTCTGCTGCCGGGGTCTGGCGAATATTCACCAGCACAGCGTTGGTGCCGTTGGAGGTCACACGCGTCCAAGCCGGGGCAGGAGCCCGCCGAATCGTGGCGACCTGTCCGAGTGTGACGATTCCAGCTCCCGGATCAGTTGCAGCCTTGAGTGGGACCGCCGCTATGTCAGCCTCGTTCGCGATGCGATTTTCGACGAGGGCAAGATAGAGCCTATGGCGGTCTTCGACTCTTCCCACGGCGGCGACGCTGTTCGCACTGTTAAGGGCGGTCGCGACGTCGTTGATGGTCAGCCCCAGCGCTTGCATCCGCGCCGGGTCGACGTCGACGGCGATCTCCGGTGTTCCCCCGCCAACGATATCGACGCCGGCAACGCCTGGAACCGTTGAAAGCAGGGGGCGCAACCGCAACTGAGCCAGTTGCTGGAGAGCAACGCCATCTCGACGGTCCGATGTCAGCGAAAGACCGAGCACCGGAAAGATTGTTGGATCCGAGCGCCTCACATTGAATCGGGTGCCCGCGGGCAAATCGGGCAAGATGGTGGCCAACGCTCCCTGAGTGGCGAGCGTTGCCGCCACCATGTCCTGACCCCAGTCGAAACTTAGCGAAATTTCGGCCGAGCCGCGGCTGGTGGTCGAGCGAATCCGCGTGACGCCAGGCACGCTTCTTAACGCAATTTCCCCCGGCCGTGTGATGTCGGCCGCCATCTGGGCAGCGTCGCGTTCGCCCGCATCAATCGCCACGACAACCCGTGGATAATTGATCTGCGGGAACAATGTGACCGGGAGCCGAGTCCCCGCGAAAAGCCCTGCCAGGGTGACGAGAAAGACGCTGAGCCAGATAGACCGGCGATGCCGCTCGAGCAGAGGCCTCATCGCTTGCCTCGTTCGCGAACCTTCATGCCATCCTCAAGCGCGGTGCCGCCTTCGATAACCACCCGATTTCCCGCGACCAGTCCCTGAAGCACGGTGATCTGGTCGCCCGCCGTGTTGCCTGGCACGATATCGACTCGATGGGCAGCGTCGTTGCTGACGACAAAAACGTAGGGCTTGCCGCCATCATCCAGCAAAGCGCCATAGGGGATCGTGATGCCGGGCTTCACGGCCCCAACCGTAATGACAGCTTGGAGAGGCTGGCCAACCGATATGTTCGAACCGGGTGGCAAGATTGCAAAAACCGACGCAAGGCGCGTTGTCGCCTCGGGTTGGGGATCGACGCCGATCACGATAGTCTCGATTGCCTTTGTCGATCCGACTCTCTGTATCCTGACGCGCTGGCCAATACGCATCGTCTGCAGGGCAGCGGCATCGACGCCGAAGCGCGCACGCGCATTTCCCGTGGCAGCTATGCTCGCCACCATAGTACCTGCGGCCAACTGGTCGCCCGCCTTAGCGCTGAGATTTTGCACTGTGCCAGCCATGGGCGCACGCAAAGTCAAGCCATCAGCTCGGTTGGCCAGGCTCGCACGCAAGGCATTTGCGGTCGCGGCCGCAGCTCGCGCGGTTTCGACATCTGCATCACTCGCCAGACCGTCGGTACGGAGGCGCAGGAACCGAGCCAGCGTCGCATTGGCTGCGGCCGCGTCACTCGTGGCGCGCACGAGGTCCAGTCGTGTCGTCGGACTCGGCTGCAAGAGCGCGATGACCTGCCCACGTTGGACTCCGGTGCCGGTGGGGGCAACAATGCGAGTGAGGACGGCTTCGCTTGGGATAATAAGATTCTGAACGCCGCCAGGCCCCGCCTCTGCAATGCCGTAAACAGTAAGGGTTTCACCCGAGGTGCCCATGCTCGCGACAGCGGTGCGAACACGCGCAATCGGATCGGGAGCGGTGCCCGTTTCGGGTGCGCTGCCGCAGGCCGCCAAGATTATCAACGCTGCGAAGGGCAGGGCTCTGATCATCGATTCCATACTTCGCTGGGTCCACCGGATAACAGTTCGAGGGAGATTATCGTTTCGGCAGCCTGCTGATCGAGGGCAGCCAGGGCGATCTGGCGATCTCGAAGCGTCTGAGCGGCCGTCTGGGCCGTGGCCTGCGAGAGATCACCGCGCATCTCGGCGCGTGCGGTGGCACTGGCAAAGCGTTCGAGGGCAGGCATGGCAGCGCGCAGCGCAGCCTGTTGGCGCCGAATCGTTGCCAGGGAGGCGGTGGCGGCGGCTATATCCGCTCGGGTCTGGAACAGGCGTGCATCATATTCAGCATGAAGCTGCGCGCGTGTGGCCCGGGCGACAGCGATGCCGCCCCGGTTGCGATTCCACAGCGGCAAAGTGAACCCGATTTGCGGTCCCAGAGTCACGTTTCCGGCGGTATCGCGCGCGCTGGCGACGGTTAGCGAAAGGTTTGGAAATTGATCGAGGATGGCCTTTCGCGTGTCTGCTTCGCTTGCATCATATCCTGCGCGTAATGCCTGCAGGTCGAGCCTGCGCGCGACAGCCTGGGCGACGAGTATTTCTGTCGAAGGCGGAACTGGATGGTCTGGCGCTGGCGCCAGTCGCACAGCGAAGGAAGGCGGCAGGCCAAGCAAGCGGTTGAGTTCCAGCCGGGCAGCCGTCAGGTCGCGATCGACCGTTCGCAATCGGTCGCCTGAGTCGAGCGCGGCCAGACGGCGTGCGTCGGTATCCGATGCGGTAATATCGCCTCGTCCCGCCGCCCGTTGGGATCGCTGTAGAAGGTCTTCGGCCGACGAGGCGCTGGCCCGTGCCAGGCCCAGTTGGCGCTGCAGCGCGACGATTCGGGCGCCTTGGAGCCGCGCCGCACCCGATGTCTGCCATTCTGCCCATGCCAGATCGAGCCTAACCTGCCGTCGCGTTGCACGCGCGGACTCGGCCGTGACGTTGCGGGTGCGCATTGCCGAGAGATCAAAGCCGATCTGCCCCGCAAGACCGTTGAGCGTGTCTGGCCCCGACAGAAGTTTGTCAAACCCTAGCTGAGCGGTGGGATCAGGCAGGAGCCGCGCGGCAAAGGCTTGCGCGTCGCTCACGCCCGCCTTGATGCGCAGGGCCTTCAAATCCGGGTTCTCGAGAACGGAGATCACCGCGAGTGCATTGGGCGTCAACGGTTGCGAAAGGTCGATCGCCTGCGCAGAGAGGAAGGGTCGGTCGAGAAGGGAAGCATCGAGTGAAAGCGCCGACAAGTCCGGCTTGGCGAATGCCACTTCCGATGAGGAAAGGGGAGACGGTTGATAAGTTGCACACCCTGCGAGAAGAAAAAACGGGATTGCCATCACGCACCAGCGTGCAGGCTCTAACGAAGAGCCGCGCGGCACGGTGATCGGCGTCAGATAGCCGGACCGATACGAAATCGTTGGAGGGGCGAGCCACGGGTTCTTCAAGGCGGTCAGTCACTTTCGTCGACGAGCTCTTGGCCATCACCAAGTATACGCAAGGTTATCAGGCTGATTCTGGTCATGCGGATGTCAGATTCTGCCATCACACATACGCAGCAACGGTGCGAGTTTATGTTGGTCATTGGCATAGCCAAATCAGGGAATTGCTGCGCTGGATTGCACACCGGTGAAATCCACAAACATTACAGGCCCGAGCGAGCATCTTCTATCGTCCGTTCGGGGCTTTTTCACAACCTTTGGCACCCTCAAGACTTGGAACTGTCCACATGCTGGAAAACAGATTCGAGTTCGTCGACCATATCGAGCTCGGCTTTGGCGCTGGCCCGTGCGTGCGGCACATTCTGCGCTGATACCGCTTTCTCCATATCCGTAAGAACCGTCTCGAATCGCGTGACGAGACCCGCAGCGGCAGGGCGCATGCGGATGTTGGACCAGCGTTCGCGCGCAAAGATCATGGCGCGAGCCATATCCGCCCAGCGTACGGGCGCCGCTTGTGCATCTGCATCGTAGCGAAATCCGGCATAGTCGAGGAGGCTGACATCGACCGGAATCGCAGGGGTGCCGGGAACTGCGCTCACTAGCGTGCGAAAGCATTCCATCGAGGCAAGAGCGACGTCAGCGGGTCTGTCGGCCGCATTGGCTCGCCGTATAGACGTCAGCTCGTCTGCGAGTTTCACTGAAATCGCATGTGGCACGATGCCCGCGATGCCCTTCGCGGCGTTCTCGGCGGCATCGATGGCTTTCGAACGCGCGGGGGGCGTGGCGCTAAAGGCGGTCTCGGTCAGGCTTTCAAACGGCTCGGCCGCGGCAAGCAATTGAGCGGTGACTGCAGGATAGTTGGATACGGCGAGTGTCGCCTGGCCCAGGCCATTTGCTGAGGCGCTCGTTGTGTCTGATTGAGCGTCAGGCGCTTTGGGTGGCGCGGCGCTGTTACTCCCGCAGGCTGACAGTGCGGTGAATGCAAGGACCATCGGAAGACAATTTCGGGTGCGGGGCATAATATCTCCAAAAGGTCGGGCGAGACCAATGTGCAGCGCGTGCCTACCTGCCTTCGGTTCCGAGGTTAGACGGCGCGCCTTGGACAAAGTCTCACTTAGCCAGCCGCGGAACGTTACGGCCACCCGTCCTCTCCGTAGCTGCGCCTCTGATGAATGCTACCGCTCGATGGGGTTCACCGCGGATGGGTTTCACGGCGGTAGCGGACACCACAAACTTGTGCCAGAAGACGCGGGGGCGATCCAAAGTCGCATCCATCGCTCACGCCTCGATCGTAACGACATTGTCATCCGGTCGTGCCTCAAGGTGGCGGCGGAAGAAAGTCGATCGTGCATAAATATGCGCGCGGCGTCGGTTGGAGCAATGCAGGACGGATGTCGGAGGGCGGACTCAAAGGGCTATTTCTCGATTTGAGGCCAGCGTTAACGCGCTATCTGCTCGTGCGCGGACTGTCGCAGGACGATGCCGACGATCTTATCCAGGACATGTATCTCAAGCTGGAGAGCTATCAGGGCGGTCCGGTTGGTGAACCACGCGCCTATCTGTATCGCATGACACATAATCTTCTGCTGGATCGACGCCGTTCTGCGGCGCGACGGATTCGGCGCGAGAAGGAGTGGTCTGCGGGTGGAACCGGCGTGGTTTCCGAGGTCGATGTACGCCCCTCGGCGGAAGAGGCGTTGATTGCGCGCGAACGATTAAATGTGATCACAACTGCCCTGAAGATTTTGCCGGAGCGGACCCGCGACATTTTCCGGCGCTTCAGGATCGACGGGCAGACCCAAAAGGTGATTGCCGGCGAGCTGGGTGTCAGCAAGAGCGCAGTGGAGAAGCATCTCTATCGGGCGTACCATGTTGTCGCGGCGGCAAAGGCCCGCCTGGACGAAGAGCCCGGGGATGCGACAATCGGGGAAGGAGAACGTCACAGGGACATGAGCGATGACCATGACCGCTGAACGAGACGACGCTTTGCGCGAGGAAGCGATCCGCTGGCACGTCCGTATCGCGGAGGGTTCGGTGGAGGACTGGGAGGCGTTCGTCGACTGGCTGGGTGCTGATCCGGCTCATGCGCAGGCCTATGATGCGATTGAAGCGGTCGATGCGGAAGCTGGTCCGGCAATTCTTGAGGCCCAACCGCAGGCGCCGCAGGCCGCCAATGACGATAACCCCAGCCCTGCTCGTGGTTGGTGGTGGGGCGGCGGCGTGGCAGCATCGATTGCGCTCGCCGCAATCTTCGGCCCTGGCCTCGTCCAGCGTGGTGATCCCTATCACGTGGCAACGCTGGCGGGCCAAACGCGGACCGTGGCGCTGCCATCGGGTGATCGCATTGCCCTCAACGGGAACAGCAGCATCACGCTCGATCACCAAAATCCCCGTTTTGCCAAGCTCGAGCGCGGCGAGGCTATCTTCACGATCAGGCATGACCCTGCAGCGCCATTCGTCGTTCAAGTTGGGGATGAGCGCATTCAGGACGTTGGAACGGTCTTCAATGTCGTTCGAGATGAGGATGGCGTGCGTGTGGCCGTCGCGGAAGGGTCGGTGCTTTATAACCCGCAGAGTGAAGCTGTGACCCTGGCGGCCGGAGAATCGCTGCGCGACCCAGGCGGCAATGGCGCAATCATCCGGAGTGGCGTCGATCCCACTGCGGTCGGCTCCTGGAGTGAGGGGCGCTTGAGTTATACCGCCACCCCGCTGTCTTTGGTCGCCGCCGATCTGGCCCGCGCGATTGGGGAGAAAGTAACACTGGATCCCGTCCTCGAAAACCAGCGTTTTACGGGCACGATCACACTCGACACCGACCGGGCCCGTCTCTTTGCGGATTTGGCGGTTCTGTTGAATGTGCGCGCGGAGCACGGCGCCTCCGGCTGGAAGCTGGTTACACGCAATCGTGCGGGGCGCTGATGTTCTGATCGCACTCGCCGGTATTGCGCTTGCAATGCCGACGGTTGCAGCGGCCCAGAGCAGATCGTTCTCGATTCCTGCGGGTTCTCTAGGCGAGGCGATTGCACGATTCGGCGAGCAGTCCGGCCTCACGATCGGCTTGGCAGATGCGCGCCTCGGGTCGCGCCGAACTGCGGGCATACAAGGTCGCTTCTCGGCGCGCGCTGCGCTTAGGCTGCTGCTCACCGGGACGGGGGCCACCTTCGAGTTCATCAATCCGCGCACCGTTCGGATCATCGACGCACCGCCAACGCGCGCCAGGCGGACGGCAAGCCCGCGTCGGATCGCGCCGCCCGAACCGAGGGCGGTCGATACAGGCGAGATCGTGGTCACGGCGAGCAAACAGGGCATTATGCTCGATCGCTATGCCGGGTCGGTCGATGTGGTCGATCTCGACCCCGATCGGAACGCCCGGTCGGCTTCGCGGGGAACGTCGGCCATCGTAGCGCGCCTGCCCACGCTCGCTTCAACGAGCCTGGGTCCGGGCCGGGACAAATTGTTCATTCGGGGAGTGGCGGACAGCAGCTTTAATGGACCAACACAGGCAACCGTCGGTCAGTATCTCGGCGATGTGCGCCTGACGTATAATGCGCCTGATCCCGATCTAAATCTTTATGACATGGAACGTGTCGAAGTGCTCGCGGGTCCGCAAGGTACGCTGTACGGCACCGGTGCGTTGGGTGGTATCATCCGGCTTGTTCCCAATATGCCCGACCCCTCGGGCGGGGCGGGCTCTGCTTCAGTCGGCCTTGGGACTACGCGAAAGGGAGGCACCAGTAGCGATGGTGCCGCAATGCTCAATGTCCCTATCGTCGGTGACAGGCTGGCGATCCGTGCAGTTGGGTATCGGGTCATTGACGCCGGCTATATTGACGACCCGTTGCGGAGGCAATCCAACATCAACCGGTCTATCAGCTATGGCGGGCGGCTCGACATACGCTATGCGCTTGGCAATGACTGGACCTTCGATGTGGGCGGCGTCGTTCAAAATATCGCCAGCCGCGATGGGCAATATACGCTGCGCGGCCAACCCGACCTCACGCGCACTACGCTGCTCGCTCAGCCATTCGACAATGATTATCGCCTGGCGCAATTCCGGATTGCCAAGCGCTGGAATGATATGGAGCTCGTGTCCTCGACCGCGCTTGTGCGGCACGACGTCGAGACGCGCTATGATGCAACAACTGCCTCTACAGGAGCGCCGCCGCGCCTGTTCGATGAAACGATAGGTATCTCGCTCATTTCGCACGAAACGCGTCTGTCCGGCCGTCGTCGGGGCACCGACGATTGGGTCGCCGGTGTCAGTGTTGTCCACGACATTGAGCAGCAGAGGCGGCGCTTGGGAGATCCCTTAGCCCCCGCGACGATCACGGGTGTGCGTAACGAGGTCACAGAGGCTGCCTTGTTCGGACAATATACAATCCCCATCACACCGCGCCTGGGCGCGACCATCGGCGGGCGGGTCACCTATTCCAGCGCTGTGGGTCAGGCGCTCGATACCGCGCTGCCCGAAGATATGGAGCCCAAGCGCACAGCGGTGCGCACCTCGCCGTCGCTGGCGCTATCGTGGCGCCCGGTCAATCGGTTGCTGGTATTCGTGCACTACCAGGAAGCCGCGCGGGCGGGCGGTCTGGCGGTCGGCCCGACATCCAGCCCCCAAAGCGTCCAACGATTCGAAAGCGACACGCTCAATATGATCGAAGGGGGTTTCCGATTCGGCCGGCCCGGTCGTGACCGGTTCGCCGCCAGTGCGACGCTGTCCTATTCGCGCTGGTCGGACATTCAGGCTGATCTCGTTGATGAGACGGGTCTCCCTTTTACCGTCAATATCGGCAATGGCCGGATCATCGGCCTCGACACGAATATCGCGTGGATGCCGATTGCGGCCCTGCAGTTCGAGTTGTCGGCGTTTTTTAATCGTTCCAGGCTGACGGACGCAGCCCCGGCCTACGCGGCTGCGGACGAACGCGATCTGCCCAATGTTGCGGAGTCGGGTGGCCGCGCAGCCATTACCTATCGTGCCACGCTGTCGCCGTCCGCGTCTCTCGTGCTGGACGGAAGCCTCCGCTATGTCGGCACATCCCAACTCGGGATTGGTCCACCAATCGATGTCAGTCAGGGTAAATATCTCGAAAGCAGCGTTGGCGGCAGGCTAGAATTTGGGCGAATGGGATTGTCGCTGGATGTGAGCAATCTGGGAGATGTGCGGGGCAACCGCTTTGCGTTCGGCAATCCCTTCGGTTTGGTCGCGCGGAACCAGATCACGCCGCTGCGACCGCGCAGTATCCGGATTGGTCTTGATGCCAAATTCTAAACGCCTCCTACTCGCTTCGATCCATGATGTCGGCCCCAGGTTCGAGCATGAGGTCGACAGGTTGGCTGATCGCATGGCGGGGCTTCTGGGTGGTCCCCGCTTTGCGATGCTGGTGGTCCCGGATCATTGGGATGAAGCCCCGCTCAGCAAAGCCAAGGGCTATCAACGCAAGCTGCGTGCCTGGTCAGATGCTGGCGTGGAAATGTTCCTGCACGGCTGGCGCCATCGCGACGACAGCGTTCACGTTCATGGCGTTGCCCGTTTTCGTGCCAGACACATGACAGCAGGTGAGGGCGAGTTCCTGGGGCTTGAGCGCGAAGAAGCCCTGCGGCGCATGCGGGCCGGACGTGCAATCGTCGAGAACGCCATCGGGCGACCCGTTGCCGGGTTCATTGCGCCAGCCTGGCTCTATGGCGAGGGTGCCCGTGCAGCCCTCCTGGACGAAGATTTCGCGCTCACCGAGGACCATATGCGGGTGTGGTGTCCGTCTGATGGGCGCGTCCTCGCACGCGGGCCGGTTATAACATGGGCGAGCCGCAGCACGTCTCGCATCGCGAGCTCTCTTGCCTTTGCAAGCTTGGCGCGCGCAGCGCTGGATATCATGCCCACGGTGCGAATCGCCGTCCATCCCGGCGACACCAAGGTGCCGAGCCTGCTGAATAGCATCGATAAGACTGTCACCCGCTTCGTGCGGGATCGGACGGTCGGACGCTATGGAGATCTACTGGATTGAGTGCTGATCCATGCGACATCGCGCCGGGCGTGGCGTCCAAGGGGCATCCCTGATCGAGACCCCCTCGCATGCAACAGCCTTTCCGCGTCATGATCTTTCTTCACAGTTTTGAGCCCGGCGGGGTTGAGAGAGTTGCATTACGCCTTACCCAGGCCTGGACGGAACGCGGTATCGACACCCAACTCGTGCTCGGCAGGAGCGATGGAGCCATGCGATCGGAGTGGCCCGCGCTTTCCTACTCGTCGCTGGCGATTCGCGGCATCGCGACCGGGCGCTTCGAGACGCTCTGGATGATCCTGCGCCTGCCAGGCGAAATTCGTCGCCAGCGCCCGGATATCTTGTTCTGCGCTGGCAACACCTACACGGTAGTAGCCGTCGCCATGAAACTGCTGCTGGGCAGCACCTGTCCGCCGATTGTGGCCAAGGTCAGCAATGATCTGGCGCGGCGGGATCTGGTCGGTCCTGTACGATGGGGATATCGGCTCTGGCTAAGGATCCAGGGGCGCTTAATCGACCAGTTTGTCGGGATGGCATCGCCTATGTTCACAGAGATTGCGGACGCGATGGCGCTTCTCCGATCGCAAGTGGCGATCATCAACGATCCGGCAATCAGCGCGGCAGATATTCCGCGAGCAGAGCGGGTGCGATCACTGCGAGACGGTGACGACCGAGGCACACGCTACATCGCGGTCGGACGGCTGGTAGCGCAGAAAAACTTCGCACTCTTGATCGGCGCGTTCGCCGCTATGGCCGGTCCGCAGGATTGCCTGACGATCCTGGGGGATGGCCCGGAGCGCACGTCGTTGACGCGCCTGATTGCGGAGGTGGGCATGACCGGGCAGGTGTATATGCCGGGTCACATAGGTCCGGTCATCGAACGGCTCAAGGCAAGCGATGTCTTTGTCCTGTCGTCCGACTATGAAGGCGTGCCGGCCGTGATCATCGAGGCACTCGCTGCAGGCCTGGTCATTGTCGCGACCGATTGCAGCGTCAGTATGGCCAGTCTTCTTGAACACGGCGCATTGGGGGAATTGGTGCCGAGGCGGAGTCTCTGGTGCCTTGAACAGGCGATGCGTGCGGCAGCCGTGCGCACGCCTGACCCCGGTCGCGCCAGACGACAGGCCAGTCGCTTCACCGTCGAATGCGCAGCAGACGCCTATGCCGCCCTTTTCGCGCGCCAGATCACCAAAGCGCGCAATGTTCCAAACCCCGAGAAAAATTCTCACGGTGCCGATGCGATGTTGTGACGGTGGTGGCGTCCCAGAACTGACCAGTAACGGCGACGGATGTGACGCGTGTATCGGATCAGCGAGAGTATAGATTCTGACCCTATTGTTTTGGATTGGAAGGAAATTGTACCGACGCGGCCGGATCCGGTCGTCCTCAAGGTGGGGGTGTCCCGCATCAGCCGTGCGGCAGCGCCCGCGATTTCATTGGCTATCCTTGGCGTCGTTGTCGCGCAACTCGCGACGATCGATCTCACCAGCATTTGGGCGCTGCTCCCGACGTCCCTGGGGTTCTGGCTGATCTTCGCCTGTTATTACGCTGCGGCGCCATTTGCAGACTGGGTGATCTTCCGCCGCCTGTGGTCGATCCCGATCGCTGGGTTTTTCGCGCTCGTCCGCAAGCTGATCGGCAACGAACTGCTGCTCGGTTATGTCGGCGAGCTCTATTTTTACAGTTGGGCGCGCAAGCGCTCGAATATGGTGGGGGCGCCTTTCGGGGCGGTCAAGGATGTCGCCATCCTCTCCGCCGTGGTCGGCAATTGCGTAACGCTCGCGATGCTTGGCCTTGCCTATCCGCTCTTCGGGTCGCTCCATCTAGGGCTGGATAACAGGACACTGGTCTTTTCGATCAGCGTGGTCCTGCTCACGTCTGTCGCGGCAATGCTGTATCGCAAAAAGCTGTTCAGTTTGCCGCGACAGGATCTTTGGTTCGTTGTTCTGATCCATTTTGCGCGGATCATTATGACCACGGGGCTTGCGGCCTGGATGTGGCATATCGCTCTTCCGAGCGTATCGGTCAGCCTCTGGTTGCTGCTTTCCACGTTAAGGCTGCTCCTGTCACGCCTGCCATTTGTGCCGAACAAGGACGTCGTGTTCGCGGGCATGGCGATCTTCCTCGTTGGCCAGGATCACCAGGTCGTCGGTCTGATGGCGCTGATGGCCGGGATCATTTTGGCGACCCATTTGGTGGTCGGGCTCGCTCTTGCCGGCGCCGAACTTGTCAACTGGAGCCGGCCGAAATGAGGCGTGCGTTGTGGCTCGCCGTTTTCATGCCAGTGGTAGCCCAGGCCCAACTGCGCTCAAACCCAGATCTGGGCATGAACGAGGGACGCTGCCGCGCCGGGGAAGTAGGACCGGCCTTTCTGGTAACAGCGGTTGGCCTCAAGGATCGCCAGGGTCGAATGCGGCTAGAGGTCTATCCTCCGGATGATGATGATTTCTTAGAAGACGACAATGTTCTTCTCAATGAAAGCAAAACATTTCGTCGCGCGGAGGTCGCAGTTCCGTCATCCGGGCCGGTGAAAATGTGCATCCGCATCCCTGGTCCGGGAACTTACACGCTCTCATTGCTGCATGATCGTGACAGCAACCGGAAATTCGGCCTGTCGGTCGATGGGCTCGGCTTTCCCAATAATCCAAAACTGCGCTTCTCGAAACCGCCCGCCAGCGCGGCGCGCGCGGTTGCAGGTGCGGGCATCACGCCGCTCACAATCCGTATGAACTATCGCCATGGCCTGCTGTCGTTCGGGCCGATCGGGAATTGATGATATGAAGATCGTCGACGTCTGCGCTTTCTATTCTCCTAAGGGCGGCGGGGTTCGCACTTACATCGATCGCAAGCTCGCAGAAGGTCCGAAGGCAGGACACGAGATTGTGGTAATCGCGCCCGGTCCCCGTTCACTGATCGAAGAGAGGGGGCAGGGCGCGCGGATAGTGTGGTTGGAATCCCCCAAATTCCCATTGGACGGCAATTATCACTATTTCGCCGATGCCAAGGCCCTTCACGCTGCTCTGGATTGCGAACGGCCCGATGTGGTCGAAGTTTCCTCGCCCTGGCGCAGCGCTTCTATGGTCGCAGACTGGCAGGGACAGGCGGCGCGTTCGCTGGTGATGCATGCCGATCCATTGGCAGCCTACGCCTATCGGTGGTTCGAGATGCTGGCTGATCGGCCGACCATCGATCGTGGTTTTGACTGGTTCTGGCGTCATCTGCGGCGGCTCGACGCCCGCTTTGAAACCGTGATCAGCGCGAGTTTCAGCCTTTCTGCAAGGCTCGAAGCAGGTGGATTGCGTGGTGTTTCGACCATTCCCATGGGAGTCGAACCGGGCCTCTTCTCCCCTGCATTGCGCGATCTCCCTCTACGGCGTCGCTTGCTTGATATGTGCGGGCTCGAGGCAAGCGGGACCTTGTTGCTCGGTGTCGGTCGTCATGGCCCCGAAAAGAGATGGCCGATGATCGTCGAAGCTGTGATGTCGGTCCAGTTTAGTGCCCCGGTTGGGCTGATTCTGGTAGGCGATGGCCGGGAGCGAGCGAGAATTGTCCGGCAGATTGGCGCTAATCCCCATATCCAACTGTTGGCGCCAATCACCGATCGGGAGGAGCTTGCCAGAATGATGGCCAGTGCCGACGGGCTTGTTCACGGATGCGAAGCTGAAACCTTTTGTATGGTTGCGGCCGAAGCATCTGCGTCAGGGCTGCCACTGATTGTTCCAAGTGACGGGGGAGCTTCGGACCAGGCGCTGGCTCAGCGAGGCTGGCGATATCCGTCCGGCTCGGCAGCGGGGGCAGCGCGGGCGATGCTGGATTTTGTTCAATCAAGGCAGCTTGAGCTGGTAGCACCAGCCCCAATTGTCCATTCGGCGCCCCGCACGATGGCGGATCATTTCATCGAGTTGTTCGCGCACTATGAAGCTGTGCGTGCGCCGATGCGGGTTGCGGCTTGATGAAACTCCTTCACCGCAGATCTCACTTTGTGGACGCCGCCGAGTGCGACTTCGTCGGGACGAGGACGGACCGCCTCGCAGTTATGCGAGAGGCCTTCACGAGCACCGGGCAGTCGTCCCCTGATCCAGTTGCGATGCGGTCGCTTGGGAGCGTAGACGAGTGCGGCTGTCTGGCTCTGTTAGGGCGCTTTCTTATGTGGGCAAGCCGCAACGCAAGTTAATTCGACGTTAGACCAGATCAGAATACTGTTACCGCACCGCTTCTATATAGGATAGGGGGGTATGCTATGGGACATTTGACCGAAGGCAATGATGAACTCCTGAAGCGGGTGCGCCGAATCGCCGGTCAGGTCACGGCGATTGAGAAAGCGCTCGCGGCAGGGACGGACTGCACGACGACGCTGCATCTGGTCGCGGCGACACGCGGTGCCATCAATGGCCTCATGGACGTGATTATCGAGGAGCATGTCCGCGCGCATGTGGCGCATCCCGATCTTCCGGCCGAGGAGCGCGCCGCAGGGGCGGAAGAACTGATCGCGGTCATACGCCGCTACGCAAAATGAGGCTGAGATATTGACCACGTCCCGCGACATTGAAGCCTTTACGCACGACCATGTGTATCTTGGGGCCTCTCACGACGAGAACGCCCGCAGGACCTTGTGGGTTGTGGTGCTGACGGCTGTGATGATGATCGGCGAGATCTTCGCCGGCTATGTCACAGGCTCGATGGCGCTCCTTGCCGACGGTTTTCATATGGCGACCCATGCCGGGGCGCTGAGTGTCGCAGCGATTGCCTATGCCTATGCCAAGCGGCATGCATCCAATGGACGGTTCAGCTTCGGAACCGGGAAGGTCGGCGACTTGGCAGGCTTCGCTTCGGCGCTCGTGCTAGGCCTTATCGCCTTGGGAATCGGGGTCGAATCGATCCTGCGGCTGTTCGAACCCATCAAGGTCGCGTTTGGCGAAGCAACGGTGATTGCGGTCATTGGGCTCGGCGTGAACATCGTCAGCGCATTCCTGCTGTCGGGTAGTCACCATCATAACGGTCATGACGATCACGCCCATGACCATGATGCCCATGGCGGCGACAATAACCTCCGCTCAGCCTATGTGCACGTCCTCGCCGACGCTCTCACCTCGGTGTTGGCCATCACGGCTCTTCTGGCAGGTCGCTATCTGGGCTGGGTATGGATGGACCCAGTCATGGGCATCGTCGGGGCGGCGGTGATCGCTCGCTGGTCCTGGAGCTTGATGCGCGATACCGCCGCGGTCCTTCTCGATACGACCGACAATCATGTGGCCGAGGAAATACAGGATCTTGTCGAAGGCCCAGGAGATGCGCGCATTTCCGATCTCCATGTCTGGCGCGTCGGCCCTGACGCGCATGCCGCGATCGTCGGTGTCGTTGGTGGCGTGGGCATCGATGCGAGTGTTATCCGTAACCGGCTCGTCCCCGTCCACGAGTTGAAGCATCTGACAATCGAATGCCATTGAAAGCGCACCCGTGAAGTCCCCGTGCATAGACTTGTGCGCGTTCGACGGTTCGACCGGCTGGTGCCGAGGGTGCGGCAGGTCCAAACCCGAATGCAGGACATGGAAGAAGGCGCAGCCGCAACAGCAACGCAAGATCGCTGCCGACCTACCGCGCCGGCTCGCGAAGCTGGCAGGACGCGGCCTGCATAAGTGATCGGCTAGCCTGGCGGCTAGCGCGCTCTGTCCGACCCCGCCAGATAGGCTCAGGAAGCCAGGCGCGTGATTATCGGACATTCGGGCCGCTCGTTGCCGTGGCAGGCCTTCGCCAGTTCGAGCAATGCTTCGCGCATTGCATTGAGCGCGTCCGCCTTCCGGCCGAGATCTGCGGCGCGCGATTCCGCCAGTGTCTTGACTTCCGCGCTGGCGCGATCGCGATCAGACCAGAGATCGAGCAGCACGCGGATTTCCTCGATGGGAAAGCCGAGATCGCGGGCGTTGGCGATGAAGCGCAGGCGATGCACGTCGGCTTGCGAATAGTCACGATACCCGCTGTCACGTCGCGGCGGCGACGGGATAAGCCCGATCTTCTCATAATGGCGGATCATCCGCTGCGACACAGCGCTCGCGTCGGAGGCCGCGCCGATGTTCACAGCGTCACCCGATTGAGGCGCAGCGCGTTGGTGACGACGCTGACGGATGACAGGGCCATTGCCGCGGCAGCGATGACAGGCGACAGCAGGATGCCGAACACCGGGTAGAGCAACCCAGCGGCGATGGGGACGCCAGCGGCATTGTAGATGAAGGCGAAGAACAGGTTCTGGCGGATGTTGGCCATCGTCGCCTCGCTCAGCCGCCGCGCTCGCACGATGCCATTGAGATCGCCCTTGAGCAGCGTGATTCCAGCGCTTTCGATGGCGACATCGGTGCCCGAACCCATGGCGATGCCGACGTCCGCTGCCGCGAGGGCAGGCGCATCGTTCACCCCATCGCCTGCCATCGCGACGACATGGCCTTCGCGTTGTAGCCGCAGGACGACAGCGCTCTTCTGATCGGGCAGCACCTCGGCTTCAACCGCTTCAATGCCAAGTTTCCGGGCCACCGCCTCGGCGGTCGTCCGGTTGTCGCCCGTCAGCATGACGACGCTCACGCCCTCTTTTCGCAAGGCGGCCAGCGCCTCCGCTGTCGTTGCCTTGATCGGGTCGGCAATGGCGAGAATCCCGGCGACCCGGCCGTCAACGGCGGCGAAAATCGCCGTCGCCCCGTCCGCCCGCAGCTCATCGGCCCGTGCAGCTGCGGCTGACACATCAATCCCATTCTCCTTGAAATAGGCCGCGCCGCCCAGAAAGATGCGTTTGCCGTCCACGGTCCCGACCGCACCCTTGCCGGTAGGCGAGTCAAAGTCGGAGACCTCGGGAGCTTCGATGTCACGATCCTTTGCGGCCACGACGATCGCGAGCGCCAGCGGATGCTCTGACGCCCGCTCTACGCCCGCCGCGAGGCGAAGAAGATCGTGCTCCGACAAGCCTTCCATCGGCACGATGCTCGTCACCGACGGTCGTCCTTCGGTCAGCGTGCCGGTCTTGTCGACGACGATCGTATCGACCTTCTCCATTCGCTCCAGCGCCTCGGCATTCTTGATCAGGACGCCAAGGCCCGCACCCCGTCCGATCCCGACCATGATCGACATCGGCGTCGCCAGGCCCAGCGCGCAGGGACAGGCGATGATCAGCACCGCGACCGCGGCTACGAGGCCGTGCGCCAGTCGCGGCTCAGGGCCCCATATTGCCCATATCGCAAAGGAGAGCAGCGCGACGCCAAGCACCGCAGGGACGAACCACCCGGCAACCTTGTCGGCCATGCGCTGGATTGGCGCGCGCGAGCGCTGTGCATCCGCCACCATCTGGACGATCCGCGCCAGCATCGTATCGCGGCCAACCTTGTCCGCGCGTATGAGGAGAGATCCCGTTTGGTTTATAGTGCCCGCTACCACATGGGCATCGACCGTCTTCGTCACCGGCATCGACTCGCCGGTCACCATAGACTCATCGATCGAAGAGCGGCCATCCTCGACAATCGCATCTACAGGCACCTTCTCGCCGGGGCGGACCCGCAACCTGTCGCCAACGGCGATCAAGTCGATCGCGACTTCCTCGTCGCTACCGTCCGGCAGGAGCCGGCGGGCAGTCTTGGGTGCCAGATTGAGAAGGGCTTTGATCGCACCTGAAGTGCGCTCGCGGGCGCGCAATTCCAGAACCTGTCCGAGAAGCACGAGGACGGTAATGACCGCGGCGGCCTCGAAATAGATTGCGACAGTGCCATCCATCATGCGGAATGCCGCCGGGAATATCCCGGGGGCAAGCGTGGCCACCACGCTATAGGCCCAAGCGACACCGGTTCCCATCGCGATCAGCGTGAACATGTTGAGGTTTCGTGTCTGGAGCGATGCCCAGCCGCGCTGGAAGAATGGCCAGCCCGCCCAGATCACGACGGGGGTGGCCAGCGCGAACTGGATCCATCCCGATATCCTCTCGGGGACGAGATGGTGGAGCGCCGGGAACAGATGCCCGCCCATTTCGAGCAGGAACACGGGCACGGTCAGGGCTAGAGCGATCCAGAAGCGCCGCGTCATGTCGACAAGTTCGGGACTGGGGCCGGCGTCGGCTGTCGCGACCTCAGGTTCGAGCGCCATGCCGCAGATTGGACAAGCTCCCGGCCCCGGCCGACGGATTTCGGGATGCATCGGACAGGTCCAGATCGCGCCGGCTGGTTCGTCCGGCGCCGTACGATCGGCCCTGGCGAGATAGCGCGCCGGGTCGGCAACGAACTTGGCGCGGCAGCCGGCACTGCAGAAATGCCAGGTCTTACCGTCATGATCGGCGTGATGCTGTGTCGCCGCCGGATCGACTGTCATCCCGCAAACGGGATCGAGGGCCTGCTCGGAACCTGCGGGAACGAGCGCGCTCTTCGCGTGACCAGCGCAGCAAGCATGATTTTGGCCGCCATGCGCCGTGGATTTTGGTTCGGACATTCCCGTTCTCCTTATCGACGCCCCCTATCTAGGGTCTGACATCGTGTCAGGGTCAAGGGCCGCTACAAATTATCTATCCAGCGGCGAGGGGCTCCAGCGTCCCGAGCCACGCGACCAACGCAAGAATCGTGATCGCCATCGCGGCTTCCAGCGCTATGCTCCGCCGCAGGCTTGAAAGCGCCCGGCCAGGACTTCCGTGCGCGATCGCCTCGTCAAGGCGAGGCGTAAGCCGGAAGCGGTTGGCCGCCGCCATGACCAGCATGGCGACGAACAGCGCGATCTTCGCCAGCAGCAGCTGGCCCCAAAGGTCCGTCGCAAGGTTCGCGATCTTGTCGATGCCGACCAGGTAAAGGCCATTCGTAAGTCCGGTGATGACGATCAGTCCGACAATGACCGATCCGACCCCTGCAAACCCGTTCAATGCGCGGTGCGCGACCTCGATCCGCGAGACGTCGGTCACCCGCGCAGGAAGCGTCAACAAGATGAGCATCATGAGCGCGCCAAGCCAGGCCGACGCGGCAAGGAGGTGCGCGATATCGCCGGTGAGGTGGAACAGGCCGCTGGTTCCTTCGGTCCCGGCGCCATGACCCGACCAGGCAAGCGTCCCGACCGCGATCGCCGCCAGAGCCGAAACGACCGCCAGGGAGCCAGTTGAAGGACGTCGCACCAACATTGCCGACGCCAGGATCAGGACGAGAGAGACCTCGCGGACTCCAAAGGCCCAGCCGACCGCAGTTTCGGTCAGGAGCATCGTCAAGATATTCCTGTCGATGCTCCAGAGATCGGTTCCGCTCATGGCGGCAGACATCAGACCGAAACCCAGCGGGGTCGCGATGATCCCGGCTGCCGCCAAACTGCCGATCAACGGCCTGAACCGGACCATATGGATTTGCTCATCGCCACGCAGCGCATAGAGGCCGAACAAGGGCGCACCGAACAACAGGCCGAGATCGAGGTAGAGCACAAGCCGCGTGGCAATCAGAAGCCAGTCCAGCATGACCTATCGGACGGTGAAGGCGAGCGTTCCGGTGATCTTGTGCGTGTCGGTCGATACCGCATGCCAGTCGAGCTTGTAGGTGCCAGCGGGCAGCGGGCGCGGAAAGACCGCAACCAACGTCTTGCCGTTTGCGGCAACCGAAGTCTTGAAGCCGGCCATCTTCATCGGGGCGTGGTTCGCCATGCCGGGCATGCCGGTCATGGCAAGGTCGATCCCGGACACGGGCGCCATCAATGTTTCGCTGAAAGTCAGCGATACCTGCGTTGTATTGGTGACGGTCGCCTGCGCCGCCGGCGTCGATGATATCAGTTTCGGGTGCGCGATGGCCGGAGCGGAGATGGTCGCGAGTGCGGCGGCAATGGCTGCACCGATGAGGTGAACTGACTTCATGGGGGACTCCTCTTGGTTTCCCTGCTGAATACGCAGGGTAGGGCCTCACCCCTCATAGCGCTGTGACGATATGCTATGAGGGATCGCCGGCACCGATGCGTAGTATCGGTAGAGAGCGTGGAGATTGACGCATGACCGATATTGATAGAGCGCTGGCGCGGCTGCGCGAACTGCCCGTCCATCCTGGATTGGGGGCGATCGACGGCGCGGTACTGGAGGGCCTAACGTCTCGCGCGCTTGGCTCCCGACCGCTTTCGGGAAGCGTCTTCGGCCTGGCGGCGCTGGCGGCTCTTTCGATCGGGATTGCCAGTTCGGTCATTCCCGGTACCCCAGTCAGAGCCGCCTCGGTTACGCCATTTGGTGCGCCGTCTGCGCTCGTTCCCTCGTCGCTCCTCGGCGGCAGCGAATGAACGACCGTCGCCGTCTGCTGCTCATCGCGCTGATCGCGTTTTTCGCGGCAGTTGCCGGCGTGCTCGTGGGGCGGGCTTATGTGGCACGACAGACGCCCGTCGAAACCGAACTGCACACGCTCCTTCACAGCCAGCTGGAACTGGATTCCGGCCAGCACGCGAGGATCGAGGAGATCGAACGGCGGTTCGCAGTGCGCAAGCAGGCGCTCGAACTCGAGCTTCGCGCGGACAATGCGCGCCTCGCCGACGCGATCGAGGCGGAGCATGGCTATGGTCCCCAGGTGAGTGCGGCGGTCGATCGCTCGCATCAGGCGATGGGTCAGCTTCAGAAAGAGACGCTCGAACATATCTTCGCCATGCGTAGCGTGCTGCGCGCCGATCAGGCGGCCAAATTCGATTCCGCGGTGGTCAAGGCGCTCACGGCCAAGGATCGGTGACGATCGACGTCGCCGGCTGTACGGACGGCGAACTGGCCGCGCTTGCTCTGGCCGGTCGGCAGGCCGCCTATGGCGAACTTATGCATCGCCATCGGGACAACGTATATCGCCTGATCCGTGGGCACATCGGAGACGCGGATGCGGCGCTCGATGTCACCCAGCTAAGCTTTCTGTCCGCCTTTTCCGCGCTTGGCCGTTATGACGGCGCGCGACCGTTTCGTCTGTGGATCGCGCGCATCGCGATCAACAAATGCCATGACTGGGCGCGTCGCCGCGCGGTCCGCAGGCTGTTGTCGTTTGCACTCCCGATCGACGAAGCGAGCCAGGTCGCGGACGATGCTGCGACGCCCGAGGCACTCCTTTCCGACCGCCAGGAGTTGAAGCGCACGATGGCGGCGATCGGGGCCTTGCCCGTGGCGCTGCGCGATACCCTCGTGCTGCGAACGATCGAGGGGCTGTCGCAGATCGAGACGGCCGAGGTTTTGGGGATCAGCGAAAAGGCGGTCGAGACGCGGCTTTATCGCGCGCGTTCCAAATTGCAGGAAAGTTTGAGGGACTGATGCTCTGGATGCGTATCCTGATCGATAGCTTTTTCATTCAGGGGCCTTCCTGCCATGCGTATCTCCCACCTCGATAGACGGTCGCTGTTGCGTGGCGCCGCGCTTGGCGGTGCGGGGCTGTCCCTCGCGAACTGGTTTCCGGCGTGGGCGCAGCCGGTGTCAGCCGGAATCGTCCGCCCGCTACCAACGGTAAGCGGTACCGATATAGCACTGAAAATTGCCCACCAGATGATGACGGTCGATGGCCGCGAAACCCATGCGATCGGAGTCAACGGGACCATTCCGGCGCCACTCATCCGGCTGAAACAGGGGACGAGAGTCCGGCTTTCGGTAACCAACGATCTCGACGAGGACAGCTCGATCCATTGGCATGGACTGCTCGTGCCGGCGCAGTTCGACGGTGTGCCCGGCATCAGCTTCCCAGGTATCCGCCCACGATCGACCTTCGTCTATGAATTCCCGATCATCCAGGCGGGCACCTACTGGTATCACAGCCATTCGGGTCTGCAGGAGCAGATGGGCCATTACGGCCCGATCGTCATCGACCCCGAGGGCGAGGATACTGTTCGCTACGACCGCGAGCATGTGATCGTCCTGTCGGATCACAGTCCGATGCACCCGCATGCGATCTTCCTGAAGCTCAAGCAGCAGGCGGGTTACTTCAACTATCAGAAGCAGACGCTGGCCGGGCTGCTGGCGGGCCGCGATCAGCCACTCAAGGAGCGGATGGACTGGGGCAAGATGCGGATGGACCCGACCGACGTGTCCGACGTGACGGGTTCGACCTACACCTTTCTCGTCAACGGCCATGGCCCGCGTGACAACTGGACGGCTCTCTTCCAGCCGGGCGAGCGGGTGCGCCTGCGCTTCATCAACGCCTCGGCGATGACGATCTTCAACGTCCGGATTCCGGGCCTGCCGCTGACCATCGTCCAGGCCGATGGGCAGGATGTGCGTCCGGTCACGGTCGACGAATTCCAGATCACGGTCGCCGAGACCTTTGACGTGATCGTCACGCCGACCGACGAACGGGCCTACACGATCGTCGGCGAGGCGGTCGATCGCTCCGGCCTGGCGCGCGCAACGCTGGCGCCGCGCGAAGGCATGGCCGCCGGAGTGCCGCCGCTCCGCTCCCGGCCAGTCGCCACGATGAAGGACATGGGGATGGACATGTCGGGCATGGACATGTCGGGAGCAAGCGGCGGCACGATCGACCTGAGCAAGCCCGACAGCGGCATGGCCGGCATGGACCATGCCGCGATGGGCCACGACATGGCGGCGGGAGCCGCTGGCGCGATGGCAGGCATGGCGCCGCAAGCCGGCGCCGGAATGGCCGGAATGGATCATTCCGCGATGGGCGGGATGAACATGCGCGACCCGAAGAATGCGCCGCAGGTTCGCATGGGGCCGGGGGTGCAGACGATCGCACCGATGGCGATGGACCGCACCGGCGATCCGGGCCAGGGCCTCGAAAATGTCGGTCACAAGGTGCTGGTCTATCGCGACCTGATGGCGTTGACGCGCAATCCCGATATACGCGCGCCGGACCGGGCGATGGAGATCCACCTGACCGCCAATATGGAGCGGTACATGTGGTCGTTCGACGGGCTGAAGATGAGCGAAGTCAAGGCGCCGATCCCTTTCCTGAAGGACGAGCGCGTGCGGGTGACGCTCGTCAACGACACGATGATGTCGCATCCGATCCATCTCCACGGCCATTTTTTCGAGTTGGTGACCGGCCATGGCGAATATGCGCCGCGCAAGCACACGGTCAACGTACTGCCGGGCGGCAAGGTGACCTTTGACGTCACCACTGACGCGGTCGGCGACTGGGCGTTCCACTGCCATATGCTCTACCACATGCACGCCGGGATGATGCAGGTTGTCTCGGTCCGTCCGCGCGGAGACGCGGCATGAACCGCATCCTTCTCCTTGCGCTCGCGCCGCTCGCGATCCCCGCCCCGGTCGCGGCGCAGGCGATGGACCAGTCGAACATGCCTGGCATGCAGATGCCGGCGCCGAAGAAGCCTGCGGCAAAGCCGACAATGCGAAAGCCGCCGACGCAACGACCGCTGCCCGCTGTTCCGCGCGCGTCGGCATCCACGCCAGCGCGTCCGGCCGTCGCAAAGCCCGCTCCGGCAGTCGCTGGGGGAGCAGATCCGCATGCGGACCATGACATGACGACGATGCCCGGGATGGCCATGCCCGGCGCTCCGGCGGCGGTGAGCGCGGGAAAGCACGACATGGCCACCATGCCCGGCATGGAGATGGGACCAGGCACGGCTGACCATGGAACGGGCGGCACCGCCCTGGCGCCCGGCACCGCCCCGGCGCCTGCGCCGCCGACCGACCATTATGCCGATCGCGCCTTTCCGGCTGCGGAAATGGCGCGCGTGCGGACCGATCTCTACAGGGAGCATGGCGGCGGCAGCTTCCACCAGGTCATGTTCAATCTGGCCGAGTATCAGGCGCGCAAGGGCGGCGACGGCTTTCGCTGGGACGGAGAGGCATGGCTCGGCGGGGACATCAACCGGTTGGTCGTCAAGAGCGAGGGCGAAGGGGCGTTCAAGGGCGGCGGCGTCGATAGCGCCGAAGTGCAGGCGCTCTACAGCCGTGCGATCGATCCGTACTGGAACCTGCAGGCGGGTGTCAGGTACGATTTCAAGCCGAACCCCTCGCGTACTTATGCGACCATCGGCATCGAAGGACTGGCGCCCAACTGGTTTGAGATCGAAGGCGCGCTGTTCCTGTCTGACAAGGGCGATGTTCTCGCTCGAGCCGAGGGCTATTATGATCAGCGGATCACCCAACGCCTGATCCTCCAGCCGCGCGTCGAGCTGAATTTCGCGGCGCAGGATGTACCCGAGAACCGGATTGGTTCGGGCCTATCGAACGCCGAACTGGGTCTGCGGCTTCGCTATGAGATCAGGCGGGAGTTCGCGCCCTATATCGGTGTGTCCTATGATCGGAAAGTTGGCGATACAGCTCGCTATGCGCGGCTCGACGGCAAGAATGTCGGAACGACGAGCTTTGTGATCGGCTTGAGAAGCTGGTTTTGACATCGGTCGCCGGTGCAATGTGTTTTTCTGAGGGATGGATCTTTCTGCTGCGTATGTAACGATAAGGGCATCGCAGCTGTATAATAGGGTCAAGTGCGTAATTGGCCGCAGCTGGCGGTGGTTATCGAACGTACGAACAGGAATGACGACATGAAGTCTGCCTCCCTCTTTGCAGCGTGCCTCGCCCTCGGCGTTCCTTCGCTTGCGATAGCGGCTGCGGACATCGTCGTTCACCGGGATCCCGGCTGTGGTTGCTGCGAGCAATGGGCTGCCCAGGTCCGTCAGCAATTCGACCGGCGCTTATCCATCGTCGACGATCAGCAGCGATCCACCTTTCAGCGCGCGCACGGCGTACCGGCTCGGCTATCATCGTGTCATACAGCGATCGTCGATGGTATGGTTTTCGAGGGCCATGTCCCCATCGCGGACATGAAGCGCCTTCTCGCGCAGCGTCCGCGTGGTGTGAGCGGTCTCGCCGTAACAGGCATGCCTGTCGGATCACCGGGCATGGAAGTCCCCGGGCAGGCGGCCCAATCTTTCAATGTCATTGCCTTTGGTGCAGGCCGCGAAACCATCTTCGCCCGCCACGGCGGATGAGTATGGCGTTGTCCCTGGATCATGAGTGGTGTATTCGGTTACGGCTGTGAAACGTGCGCTTCATCTCTTTCTCCTGCTTGGAGCCCTGATCGGTCTGCTCGGCCAGGAAGCCGCCTTTGCGTCCGGCCCGCCTGCGGCGTCCGCGCCGATGGCGATGTCGAGTATGGCCGCTTCCGGCATGTCCGAAGACTGCATGAAGATGATGGCGCAGCAACAGCAGCCTGCGCAGAAACCGTGCAAGGGCATGACACTGGCCTGCATCGCCGCGATGGGCTGCCTCATTCCCATGGCCGTGCGCAATGACGCACCGGTGCTTGGCAGCCGCGAAGCCGGTTCAACCCTGGCTTTCTGGACAACCACCACGGTCCTGCGCGGCAGTGATCTTACTCCTGAACCGGAACCACCGACTCTCCTTGGCTGATCGAAACCGGCCGTCAGGCTGACAGGATCGTTGCGCCTGTCGCGCACCAAACATCCTGCTCAATCTGCGGCTACCACGATGTTTTGCCAAAGGATTACAGTCATGAAAAACCGTGTTTTCTATGCTCTGCTGGGGCTCGCCCTTGCCGCACCCGTCGCCGCGTTCGCCGGCCAACCCGACCACAGCCAACAGTCCGGCCACTATGAGTGGAAGCCGGTTCCGCAATATGGCCCGCGTGCCACGGGGCCTACCCAGCGGCGTGTATGGGTGCCTGATGCCACGCAAGTGGGGGCTTGCGACTGCGACATGATGAAGATGAGCAGCACTGCCGCTGCTGATTGCATGAAGCAGATGCACAGCATGGCATCGCCGTCGGCCACTTCGGTTGGCTAGGCACAGATTCTGGCCGCTTCAGGTCGCATAGACGGCTAGGCCAGCAGTGGCGGCGGGATGTCCCCATCCTGCCGCCACTGACATGCCCGTCATAGTGCGCGATGTCGGCCTGATCGCTCGATCAGGAGTTTTCCATGCGATTGTTTCTATGTCTGCCGCTGCTCGCGGCGATCCCCGGGATCGCGTTTGCCGGGCCGCTCACTTTTGAAGCTGCGCTCCAGCGCGCCCGGCAGGAAGCGCCGTCGATCAAGGCCAAGGCGCTCGGCGCCGATGCCGCGCGGTCCGCGCGCGGCGGGGCAGGCGCGCTGCCCGACCCGACGCTTGGCGTGAGCGTCGAGAGCTTCCCGATCTCGGGACCGCTCGCGTTCGAGCCGCAGCGTGACGATTTCACGATGGCGCGGGTCGGCGTGTCGCAGGACATTCCCAATCTCGCCAAGCGCCATGCCCAGCAGGCGCGCGCCGATAGCGATATCAAGGCGGCCGAGGCCGATACCGCGGTCGAGGCCCGCACGGTCGAGGTTGGCACCGCGCTCGCCTGGATCAACCTGGCCTATGCCGAACGCAGACTTGCTGCACTCGACGATGTCCTGTCCCGCCTCGAGCGCGTGGTCGGAACGACGCCGGGCGCTGTCGCCTCGGGCAATGCGCGGCCGGCGCAGACCCTCGCCGGGCAGCAGGCGGTCGCCGCCATGCAGGATCGCCGCAGCGAACTGGTGTCGAATGTGGCGCGGGCACGCGCGACGCTGACCCGCTGGACCGGCGATCCCGCGCCCGAGATCGCCGGACCGATCCCCGATTTTGCGGTCGATGCGGCAACCCTGCGCGCAGGACTCGATCGCCAGCCCACGATCCGGATGATCGATGCCCAGGCGGGGCAAGCGGATGCCGATGTTCGCCTGGCCGACGCCGGACGGCGCTCCGACTTCGGCGTCAACCTGGCCTATCAACGGCGCGATCCCCGGTTCGGCGATTATGTTTCTGCCGGTATAACCGTCAGCCTGCCGTTCTTCACCCGCAATCGCCAGAATGCCGGGATCGCCGCGGCCCAGGCCAATGCCGGGCGGGTCCTGGTCGAACGCGAGGCCACCCGCCGCGCGCTCGCCGCCGACCTCGACGCCGATCTCGCCGATCATATCATGCATCATGAGCAGTGGATGCGCGCGCGGGACACGCTGCAGCCGCTTGCCGACCAGCGCGTCAAATTGGAGACTGCCAGCTACGGCGCTGGACGCGCGAGTCTCGTCGATGTCGCAGACGCCTATGCCGCGCTCGCCGACGCGACCCTCACTGCCCTCGACCGCGAAGCCCTGGTCGTCGCCGACGGCGCGCGGCTGACCCTCACCTATCGGAGCGCCGACCAATGAGCCTTGAGATATCACCGCGCGCCCGGCTCGGACTTGCTGCAGCAATGCTAGCGCTCGTTGCCGGCGGCGCAGGTTATGGCATCGCTCATCTCGGTGGGAGTGAAACCGCTCACATGCAAACAGCCGATCCCGGCCGTAAGGCGCTCTACTGGTACGATCCGATGGTGCCGTCGCAGCATTTCGACAAGCCGGGCAAATCGCCGTTCATGGATATGCAGCTTGTCGCCAAATATGCCGACGAAGGCGGGGGCGACGCACCCGGCGTGCGGATCGATCCGGCGACCTCGCAAACGCTGGGGCTCCGCACAGTTGCGGCGCGCCGCGGGGAGCTCGCCAGTAGCCTCACCGCCACCGGCACGATCGACTTCAATCAGCGCGATGTCGCGATCGTCCAGGCGCGCGCGGGCGGGTTCGTTAGCCGTGTCTATGCCCGTGCGCCCGGCGACATCATCGGCGCCGGTGCCCCGCTTGCCGATCTGCTCGTTCCCGAATGGGCGGGCGCACAGGCCGAGTTTCTTGCGGTTCGCCGCTCCGGGAACGCAGCGTTGATCCAGGCGGCGCGCCAGCGGCTCGCGCTGCTTGGAATGCCGTCTGGCACGATCGCGTCGGTCGAGCGGACGGGGCGACCGCATAACGTGGTGACGATCTCCACGCCGACCGGTGGGGTCATCAAGACATTGGACGTTCGGGCAGGGATGACGATGACGGCGGGGCAGACACTCGCCGAGGTCAACGGCCTCGGCACGGTCTGGCTCAACGCCGCCGTGCCCGAGGCGATCGCCGGTCCGCTCAGGCCCGGGCAAACCGTGCAGGCAACGCTCGCGGCATTTCCCGGCGAGACCTTGTCGGGCCGTGTTTCCGCGATCCTGCCCCAGACACAGGCGGATAGCCGGACGCTGACCGTGCGGATCGAGCTTCCCAACCGCGGCGGGCGTCTGCGTCCCGGCATGTTCGCCACCGTGTCGTTCGGCGGCAGCGCACAACCGGCGCTGCTGGTGCCATCCGAAGCGTTGATCCGCACCGGCAAGCGGACATTGGTGATGCTCGCACTAGACAAGGGGCGCTACCGGCCTGCCGAAGTGCAGACCGGCCGTGAATCCGGCGGCGACACCGAGATCCTGGCGGGCCTCGGCGAAGGGGAGAAGATCGTCGCGTCGGGCCAGTTCCTGATTGATTCCGAGGCGAGCCTCTCGGGCGTGGAGGCGCGGCCGATCGGGGGCACGCCGACGGCTGCCGTCAAACCAGCAGCTACGGCCGCGCTCTACGAGACCGTCGGCAAGATAGAGCAGATCACCGCCAATTCGGTGACGCTCAGCCATGAGCCGGTGCCCGCCATCAGCTGGCCGGCGATGACGATGACGTTCCAGCTTCCCGATCCGAAGGTCGTGCGGGGCCTGAAGGCCGGCGACCGCGTCCGCTTCGGGTTCGACCGGCCACCGGCGGGGCCGACCGTGCGGCGCATGGTGAAGGTCGCTGGCCAGTGATCGCCCATCTCATCCGCTGGTCGGTCAGGAACCGCTTCTTCGTCCTGATCGCGATGCTGGCATTGGTCGGCGCCGGGTTGTGGGCGGTGCGCTCGACCCCGATCGATGCGCTGCCCGACCTGTCCGACGTGCAGGTCGTGATCCGCACCTCCTATCCGGGGCAAGCGCCGCAGATCGTCGAGAACCAGGTCACCTATCCGCTGACCACCACCATGCTGTCTGTGCCCGGCGCCAAGACGGTGCGCGGCTATTCCTTCTTCGGCGACAGCTTCGTCTATGTGATCTTCGAGGACGGGACCGATCTCTATTGGGCACGCAGCCGCGTGCTCGAATATTTGAATCAGGTGCAGGGGCGCTTGCCGCCGAGCGCTCGCAGCGCGCTCGGCCCTGACGCCACCGGGGTCGGCTGGGTCTATGAATATGCGCTAGTCGACCGGAGCGGCCGGCATGACCTGTCGCAGCTCCGTGGGCTTCAGGACTGGTTCCTGCGCTACGAATTGAAGACCGTGACCGGCGTCGCCGAGGTCGCAAGCATCGGTGGCATGGTCAAGCAATACCAGGTGCTGCTCGATCCGGTGAAGCTCGCCGCTTACGGGATCACCCACCAACAGGCGGTCCAGGCGATCCAACAGGCCAATCAGGAAGCGGGCGGCTCGGTGCTCGAAATGGCCGAGGCCGAATATATGGTCCGCGCCTCGGGCTATCTGAAGACGCTCGACGACTTCCGGGTGATTCCACTGAAGACGGCGGCCGGTGGCGTACCCGTGCGTCTCGGCGACGTCGCAACCATCCAGATCGGCCCCGAGATGCGGCGCGGCATCGCGGAACTGAACGGAGAGGGCGAAGTCGCCGGCGGCGTGGTGATCCTTCGCTCGGGCAAGAACGCGCGTGAGACGATCGCGGCGGTCAAGGACAAGCTCGCCGATCTCAAGAAAAGCCTGCCGCCCGGCGTCGAGGTGGTGACGGTCTATGACCGTTCGCAGCTCATCGATCGCGCCGTCGAGAATCTCACCCACAAGCTGATCGAGGAGTTCATCGTCGTCGCGATCGTCTGCGGGCTGTTCCTCTGGCATGTCCGCTCAGCGCTGGTCGCGATCCTGACCCTGCCATTGGGCGTGCTGGCGGCGTTCGTCGTCATGCGATTCCAAGGAGTGAACGCCAATATCATGTCGCTCGGCGGTATCGCCATCGCCATCGGCGCGATGGTCGATGCGGCCGTGGTGATGATCGAGAATGCCCACAAGAAGATCGAGCGCTGGGAGCAGGAGCATCCTGGCAAGCATCTCGAGGGCGAGATGCGCTGGACCGTCGTCACCGAGGCGGCGGCCGAGGTCGGGCCCGCCTTGTTCTTCAGCCTGCTGATCATCACGCTGTCGTTCATTCCCGTGTTCACGCTGGAGGCGCAGGAAGGCCGGCTGTTCGCGCCACTCGCCTTCACCAAGACCTATGCGATGGCGTCGGCGGCGATCCTGTCGGTGACCCTGGTGCCGATCCTGATGGGATGGCTGATCCGCGGTCGCATCCCCGCCGAGCAGGCCAATCCGGTCAACCGCTGGCTGACCGATCTTTATCGGCCAGCGATCGACTGGACGATGCGAAAACCCAAGGCGGTGCTGGTGATCGCTGCGCTGGTCTTCGCGACGACCGCCTGGCCACTCACCCGGCTTGGCGGCGAATTCATGCCCAATCTCGACGAGGGCGACCTGCTCTACATGCCCTCGGCCTTGCCGGGCCTCTCTGCGGCCAAGGCCTCGCAACTGCTCCAGCAGACCGACCGGCTGATCAAGACGGTGCCCGAGGTCGAGAGCGTGTTCGGCAAGGCCGGTCGCGCCGAGACCGCGACTGATCCGGCGCCGCTGGAGATGTTCGAGACGACGATCCAGTTCAAGCCCCGCGACCAATGGCGTCCCGGAATGACGCCGGAGAAACTGGTCGACGAACTCGACCGCACGGTGAAGCTGCCCGGCCTCGCCAATGTCTGGGTGCCGCCGATCCGCAACCGCATCGACATGCTCGCGACCGGCATCAAGAGCCCGATCGGGGTCAAGGTATCGGGCGCCGATCTCGCCCAGCTCGATCGCATCGCGCATGATGTCGAGACGGTCGCCAAGACCGTGCCGGGCGTTTCCTCCGCCCTCGCCGAACGGCTGACCGGCGGGCGCTATGTCGATGTCGATATCGACCGGGCCGCCGCCGCACGGTTCGGGCTCAACATCACCGATGTGCAGGCGATCGTCTCGGGCGCGATCGGCGGCGAGACGATCGGCGAGACAGTCGAGGGGCTGGCCCGCTATCCGATCAGCGTGCGCTATCCGCGCGAGCTGCGCGACAGCCTCGAAGGGCTGCGGACATTGCCGGTCCTCACCCCGTCGGGCCAGCAGATCACGCTCGGCACCGTGGCCGATGTATCGATTGCCGAAGGCCCGCCGATGCTCAAGACCGAGAATGCGCGGCCCTCGACCTGGGTCTATGTCGACGTGCGCGGACGCGACCTCGCCTCGGTGGTCGGCGACCTCCAGCGTGCAGTCGCGAAACAGGTCAGGCTCTCGCCTGGCGTCAGCATCGCTTACTCCGGCCAGTTCGAATATCTCCAGCGGGCGGTCGAGAAGCTCAAGCTGGTCGTGCCCGCGACTCTGCTCATCATCTTCGTTCTGCTCTACATGATCTTTCGGCGCTTCGACGAAGCGGCGCTGATCATGGGCACGCTGCCGTTTGCGCTCACTGGGGGCATCTGGCTCCTCTATCTGCTTGGCTATCATCAGTCGGTGGCGACCGGGGTCGGCTTCATCGCGCTGGCCGGCGTCTCCGCCGAGTTCGGTGTGGTGATGCTAATCTATCTCAAGCACGCTTATGAGGATCGCGGTCCAGCCCCGGATGCGGCTCAGGTCGAAACGGCGGTGCGCGAAGGCGCGCTACTGCGAGTCCGGCCCAAGGCGATGACGGTGGCGGTGATCCTCGCCGGCCTGCTGCCGATCCTGCTCGGATCGGGCGCGGGTTCAGAGGTGATGAGCCGCATCGCCGCACCGATGATCGGCGGCATGCTCACCGCGCCGCTGCTCTCCATGTTCGTCCTACCCGCCGCTTATCTGCTGCTGCGCCGGCCGAAGACCAAGCCGATACCTCAACCCGTTTAACCTGCAAGGAGAAGACCATGAACTATGCACGACTGACCATTGCCCTCGGCCTCGCCGCCCTGACTGCCGCCTGCGGCAAGAAGGCGGAGACGCCAATCGCGACCGAGACCAACCAGACGGCGCCCGCCGCAGCCATGAGCGGCGACATGGGCAATATGGCGATGGCGCCGGCGGCCCCTGCGCAGATCATGGCCAAGGGCCATGGCACGGTCACTGCCATCGACAAGGCCGCAGGCACGATCACGCTCGATCATGGCCCGATCCCCGAAGCCAAGTGGCCGGCGATGACGATGGCGTTCAAGGCGGCCCCGGCGATCACCGATGCGGCCAAGGTCGGTGACAAGGTCGATTTTGATCTCACGCTGACCGGCAATACCGGCGAGGTGACGGCCATCAGCAAGAAGTAGCCCACGAGCCATTGTCGCGAAGACATCCAACGGCCGCAGTCGGCGCAAATCTTCTGTGCTCATACTGCGGTCGGTGGTCTGGGCTCCGATCGCCGGTTTTCGGAAATTGGGCTTGACCCTCTAGCTGCTAGAGGGTGCAAACCGCGAACCATTCTTAACAAGAGACTCGTCGATGCGCTCCGGCCACCTTGCTGCCTCCACCGCTGTTGTCGCTCATCGGCCGTTCTCGATGCGATGGCTCATCCTGATCCTCGCGGCGCTAACGCTGTCGCTGCCCGCACGCGCGTCGGCCAGCGACGCCGAAGTGCAAACGACCTGGCGCCTGCTCGACTATATCGCGGTCGACTATTCAGGGGCGGTTTCAGACGGCAGGGTGACCAGCGCTGCCGAATATGCCGAAATGACCGAATTTGCCGGGCAGGTCGAAGCCAGGATCCGGGTGTGAGTTGATATCCAAAAATGCCCGCGCCGGGCGTGTTGCTGGCGATCCTGTCGGCCATATTGTTCGGCGCGAGCACGCTTTGGCCAAGCTAAACGGCGCCGCGGGTCAGGTCGGCGCAGATGTCGATTAAGATCCAGGCGAACGCGGCGAGGGTGGGCAGTGCCGTCATCGCCATTCCGAAGGCTCTGCCGGTCGCTCCAAGCGGGTAACCGCGCAGAAACGTGATCCTTCCCGCCGCGAACAGGACCACGGCACCCATAATGAAGCCGAGCGGAGCGTCGCCGTCGACAGTGGCGAGCGCGAGGAAGGCGACGCTCGTCATCGTAGCCTGCTCGAGCGTGTTCTGAAGGAACGCGAGCGGCACCTTCAGCCGTTCGCTTGGCGGGGCGAAGGCCGAACCCGGATTGTCCGGTGCTGAGTAACGCCGGATGGTCGACACCATGCCGACACCGACGGCAACCCACAGCATCACGAGGAGGCTTGCGCGGGCGGCGAAGGCAAGCCGCGGGGCGGTCTCACGTGGCAGCTCTATCTGTTCGGGCAGCCACAAGGTGGCCACGCCCAGGACCACTGCGCACAGCAGGAAAGCCGCCGCCGCCCGTCTACGGATGCCCGACCGTTCTGCGGCCATGTCCACGGACTTTGCATGCTCCGCCATCGTTGTTCGCTCCAGCTTGCTGCCGATCACTCCTCGCCACCTCGTGGGGGGGCTTCGTTGGGGCCGCCCCGAAACGACGCCTCTGTCGCTCACGCCCGGCTGCCTATTCGGCGTTCTCGGAATGGCGCTGTCGCGGTGCTTCTCAATCTGCGGGACGGTCGGGCGCGGACGTCATCTGACAATGGGTCTGCCCTCCGTGGACACCTTCGGCGGATCCTGCGTCGAAGCATCCTCACCCGCCGTTTTGAGGTCTTCGGGCACGTTGCTGCGCAGCTCGTTGATCCAGATCTGGCCGTCGGCGTCCGAGGGGGCGCGCCAGTCGCCGCGCGGCGACAGCGAGCCGCCTGTCGTGACTTTCGGTCCGTTCGGCAGGGCGGATCGCTTGAACTGGTTGGCGAAGAAGCGGCGCAGGAAGACGTCGAGCCAGTCGCGGATGGTGGATATGCTGTAGGATCGCTTTTGCTCCTCCGGGAAGCCCGGCGGCCAGTTGCCCGCAGCGGCATCTTGCCAGGCGTGAAGCGCCAGAAAGGCGATCTTGGAGGGTCGCAGCCCGAACCGGGTGAGATAGTAGATCGAGAAGTCGTGGAGTTCGTAAGGACCGATCTTGTCCTCGGTGCTCTGTGACTGGCCCTCGGACGCCTGCGGGATGAGCTCCGGCGATATCGTCGTCCCGAGCACGTCGAGCAGAATGTCGGTCACTTCGGCGTCGATCAGGCGGTTCGACGCCGTCCACCGGATGAGGTGCTGGATGAGGGTCTTCGGAAGCGAGCCGTTCACATTGTAGTGGCTCATCTGGTCGCCGACGCCGTAGGTGCACCAGCCAAGCGCTAGTTCCGACATGTTGCCGGTCCCGAGCACCAGGCCGTCACGCTGATTGGCGGCCCTGAACAGGAGGTCGGTCCGGATCCCCGCCTGCACGTTCTCGAAGGTCGTGTCGTAGACCGGCTCGCCGCTCGCGAACGGGTGCCGCAGATCCCTCAGCATCTGAATGGCCAGCGGCCTGATGTCGATTTCCTCGGCCGTCACGCCAAGCCCTCTCATCAGCGCGTGCGCATTGGACCTGGTCCTGCTGCTGGTGGCGAAGCCGGGCATGGTGAAGCCGAGGATGTCGGTGCGTGGACGCCCGAGTAAATCAAATGCCTTCGCCGCGACGATCAAGGCGTGGGTCGAATCCAACCCTCCGGATACGCCGATGCAGATCTTGCCTATCCGGGTCGCCTCGAGCCGCTGCGCGAACCCAGTCACCTGGATGTTGAATGCCTCGTAGCAGTCCTGGTCGAGACGGGCTGGGTCGTCGGGCACGAAGGGGAAGCGATTGATGCATCGCCGCAGGCCTATGTTGCCCTGCGGCGGCTCGAAGCGGAAGGACACGCGTCGGAAGCGCCGGTCTGGCATGCCATTGGCGATCGCGGCCTCGTTGAACGTGCCGGTTCGCATGCGCTCTAATTGCAGCCGCTCAATGTCGATGTCCGCGACGGCCATCTGGGACTTAGCGCTGAAGCGCTCCGTCTCCGCGAGCTGAGCCCCGAGTTCGTAAATGCAGGCCTGGCCATCCCAGGCTAGATCGGTCGTCGATTCCCCGGATCCGGCCGCCGAGTAGATGTAGGCAGCCCAGCAGCGGCCGGACTGGATCTCGCAGAGGCGCCGCCGCGTGTCCGCTTTCCCAACCACGATGTTGCTGGCAGAGAGGTTCGTCAGGATCAGCGCGCCGGCGAGCGCCGCGAAGTCGCTGGGCGGTGCGGGCGCCCAGACGTCCTCGCATATCTCGGTGTGGAAGATCAGGCCGTCGACGTCCTCCGCCTGGAACAGGAGGTCCATCCCGAACGGGGTGGGCTCGCCTCCGATGAGGATCTCGCCGCGCACGTCCCGCCCGGAGGCGAACCACCGCTTCTCGTAGAACTCGCGGTAATTGGGTAGGTGCCCCTTCGGCACGACGCCGAGGATCCGACCCCGATGGACGGCGACGGCGCAGTTGTAGAGACGCCCCTCACGGCGGAGCGGTGCCCCAACGAGGAGAACCGGACGGAGATCGCGGCTCGTGGCGACCAGCTCCAGGAGTCGCCTATCGACCTCGTCGAGCAGCGCCCGCTGAAGGAGGAGGTCGTCGATGGAATAGCCCGACAGCCCGAGCTCCGGGAAGACCATCAACGCGACCCCTTCATCGCTCCCCTCGCGGGCAAGTCTCAGCGTCTCTTCGAGGTTGAACGCCGGTTCCGCGATTCTGCAGATGGGACGGCAGGCGGCGACCCTCACGAAACCTTGCTGGTAGATCGACAGGAAGTCGGCTGCCTTGGCTGGCGCTCGCTCGTTCATTTCCGTTCCCGACATCACTTGTCTCCACGGTGGGTGGATCGTGGCTCCGACTTCCTGTCGGACGGATCGCTAGCGATGAGCACGATCACGACGCCTACGGTGATGAACGCATCGGCCAGGTTAAACGTCGGCCAGTGCAATCCGCCCCAGTGGAGGTCGACGAAGTCCCGAACGCCTCCGAATCTCAGCCTGTCTGCGATGTTCCCGATGCCACCGCCGAGGATCATGCCCAGAGCTGCGCGGCAGAGAGGACTTGCCGCCCGAACGATCATGACAAGTACGACTGCCACAACGGCCGCGGCGACTGCTATCAGCAGGATCGGGTCGCCCCCCGTGGCGAGCCCGAATGCAACGCCAGTGTTCCTGCCGGACGTGACATTAAGGAAGGGAGCGACTTGTATCTCGCCGTGGTTAGCGACGACCTGGAAAGCCGCCGACTTCGTTACCTGGTCGACGGTCAAGGCGAGCCCTGCGCCCAGCCACGCGGCGGCGCTCCTCATCGACCTGTCCTCCAGGGGTGGCGCATCCCTGGGCCTTGATGTCGGGTCGTCTGGATCGCAGTGACGGGATGATTACACAACGAACTCACGCTGCTTGCGGACGCGCCGGGTGGTGGTTCAACCACGTTGACCGTCTCGGCGCCCGGTTCTGCTGAACAGCGCAGCAAGAGCTTGGAGGTTCGTCAGGAACAAGATAGCCGCGAGTACCAGGTAGCCCCATGCTAGCCATGTCAGTGTGTTGACGATGCGAGGTTCGTCGCTCTGCCAAATCACCGCCAGGGTCACCTGGACTATGAAAAGGATAGCCAAAGCAGCCGCACCTGCCAGACTTAAACGAAAACGAAGTAGCAAGCCGATCCCGAATAGCGATTGCGCGGCGGTAAGGAAAAACTCCTCGTGCTGGCGTGCGTCGAGCGGGAGGCTCGTGAGGTGCCCCGCGCCCAAGCCGACGGCCAGCGGCAACATGCCGACAAGCAGGGTCCATTGGTTGATTTTGTCGGACATCATCGTCGCTAGCCCGGTCTCGGAGCGGCCCGACAGCACGAACAGCGCGGCTACAACGACGGCGGGCGCTTCGCTCGCGAGCGGCGCAAGCCACTGGATCAGCAAGAACTCGTCGAACCCCAAAAGGCGACCCGAGTCGATCATCGATTCGGCGAAAGGCTCGGCGGATACAAGAATGATCGCGGCTGCGACGATCGTCAGCGTTCCCATCGCCAACCACTGGCGAAGAGGTGAAAGCAGCATGAGCGCGGCGGCCGGGCCGGGCTCTTCGTCGTCATCGTCATCGGCGTCCGCACCAGTCTCCTTCCGGCTGGCGCGCCACATATACAGGCCGAACAGCGCGACCAGCACGACGGTGTCGATCGGTGAAATCCGGCCTTTTGCGACGATGACGAAGGCGTAGATGCTTGGAAGCAGCAGGAAGAGAATCTCGGTCCGGTTCGCGGGCAGCAGCGAAATCGCGCGCTCCCGCGTGCGCCGCCAATGAAGCAGCACGAGCAACGGCCATGCGAGGCCCACGAGCAGCCGGTTCGCACCGGTCATGTTCGCTGCGGCATAATGGACGTAATTCGATCCAGGATTCGCACCCGCCGAATAGGCGTAATAAAAGTCGACGGCATATTCGGGCAGCACGGTGATCAGCGCGACGATCGCTACGATCAGCCCTGCCGAAATGCGTTTCTCGGCCGCCTCAGCGCCCCATGACAGGAGGAAGCCCGCTGCCAGAATGGCCGCGCCAAAAACGAACGTGTCGAGTAGCGGGTTCGGGCGCCAGCCCTCGATCCGCAAGATCACGGCGGGAATCATCACCACCCCGACCAGCGCGAGCAACAGCGCAAAGCGGCGCAACGACGGCCGCGGAGGGGAAGCGGAAAGAGTGTCAGTCACCACGAACGATCCTCATTCCGGCCCCGAACTTCACTCTGGCTGTGTCGCGCTGGCCGAAAGCTCCGCTCCGAGAACTTCCACTGCTTCGAGCGTCATCAAGCCTATCCCCGGCACATCGGACAGGTCCGACACGAAAGTCCGCAATCGGGCATCGGTATCGACGATCTCGATCACCACGGCTCGATCGCTTTCGAGAACGTGGCGGCGATGAAGATGCGCCGATCGGCCGAACCCGATCAGCGCCTCAAGCACGGTGACGCCGGCAAGTCTGGCGTCACGCGCTTTTGATGCGACCACCTCGAACACCTTTCGGTCGCCATAGTAAGCGGCCTCGTCGGTGTAGATGCGGAGCAGCTTGGTTTGCTCGCTCATGATCACCTCCTCTGTCATGTCAAAGCCGGCACGGGAGTCGGATGCGCGCCCCCGCCGCTACTCGGCTCGGGATCGTGCCGCTCGGGATCGCGGGGCTTGCCCGCCCGCTCGCCCCAGCCGAGCACTACTCGAGCAATGGCGGGGAGTACGAGGAGCGTGAGGATGGTAGCCGCGACCAGGCCGCCGATAACGGTTGTCGCCAAGGGCTTCTGGACCTCGGCGCCGGTGCCGTGCGCGAGCGCCATCGGCACGAAGCCGATCGCCGGCACGAAGCCGGTCATCACCACGGCGCGCATCTTTTCGGCCATGCCGTCGCGGATCGCCTGAGCGAGTGGCAGCCCAGCCTCGATCCGTTCGCGTATCGCCGTCATCACCACGAGGCCGTTGAGTACGGCGACGCCAGCAAGACAGATGAAGCCGACAGCAGCCGATACCGAGAACGCAATGCCGGTTAGCGCCAAGGTGAACACGCCACCCGCCAGCCCCAAGGGCACTGCGAGGAACACCGCGGTAGCGCGTCCGAAACTGCCGAGCGCCATGTAGAGCAGGCCAAAGATCAACGCAAAGCAGAGCGGCACAACGATCGAGAGGCGCTTGGACGCATCTTGCAGGCTTTGGAACTGCCCGCCCCATTCGAGGTAATAGCCGGCCGGAAGTTTGACTTGCGCGATTTTCGCCTGCGCTTCGGTAACGAACGATCCGGCGTCACGTCCCAACAAGTTTACTTGAATGGCGAGACGGCGTTTGCCGTTCTCACGCCTGATCTCATTCAAGCCTTCGGTAACGCGGATCTGTGCAACTTGGGCGAGCGGAATTTGCTGGCGTGGTTGGCCCACCTTCTCGGGTAGCAGTACCGGCAGCGCCTGGATGTCATCAAGGCTGGCACGTGTGGTTTCCGGAACGCGCACCGTGATGTCGAACCGCCGGTCGCCCTCATAGAGCAAGCCGGCTTCCCGACCTCCCAGCGCTGCAGAGACCGTATCGGCTACCTCGCGCACCGTGAGGCCGTAGCGTGCGATAGCGGCGCGGTCGAGCTTCACATCCAGCGCCGGCGCACCGCCAACCTGGTCAGCCTTTACGCTGCCCGCGCCCGGAACTGATTGCAGCACGCGAACCATTTCGTTGGCGGTTTGCGCCATCTTATCGAGGTCGTCGCCATAAAGCTTGATCGCGACGTCGCCGCGGACGCCGGCGATCAACTCGTTGAATCTCAGCTGTATTGGCTGGCTCATCTCATAGATCTGGCCGAGCTGACCCCGTGATGCTTTTTCAATGCGCTCGATTACCTCTGCCTTTGTCTCGACGCCTGCCGGCCACTGATCTTGGGGCTTCAGGATGACGTAAGCGTCCGACATATTCTGCGGCATCGGATCGGTCGCGACTTCGGCGGTGCCGGTTTTGGAAAACATCAGCTCCACTTCCGGCAACTTCATAATGGCTGCTTCGACCCCACGCTGCATCGCAAGCGATTGTTCGAGGTTGACCGAGGGCACGCGTGTCGAGGCGAGGGCGATATTCTTCTCGTCGAGCTGCGGGATGAACTCGCTACCCAACAGTCCGAAGGCTGGCACTGCGGCGAGGAAGAAGATCAGTCCGCCGGCAATGAAAGGCCAGGGCCGCGCAATCGCCTTGTCGAGCAGCGGCAGATAGCGTTCCTTGCCCTTGCGGATCAGCCACACCTCCTTCTCGGCGACCCGGCCGCGAATAAGCAAGGCCACCATCGCCGGCACGAAGGTCAGCGCCAGGATGAACGCTGCGACGAGCGCAAGCATGATCGTGATCGCCATAGGCGAGAACGTCTTGCCCTCGACGCCGGTGAACATGAGCAACGGCGCGAACGCGAGCAGGATAATGGCCTGGCCGAACACGGTTGGCTTTATCATTTCCTGGGAGGCCCGCATGGTCTCCTCAAGCCGCTCGCGAAGGGTGAGCAGCCGCCCCTCATGCTCCTGCCGATGCGCGAGACGTGCCAGGCAGTTTTCGATGATGATGACCGCGCCGTCGACGATCAGGCCGAAGTCGAGCGCACCCAGGCTCATCAGGTTGCCGGGCACGTGGAAAGCGTTCATCCCCATCGCCATCATCAGGAACGAGAAGGGGATGACGAGCACCGCGATCAGCGCCGCGCGCCAGTTGCCGAGCAACAGGAATAGCGCAACCGCTACCAGAATCGCGCCCTCGGTCAGATTGCGCTGCACGGTCGCGACCGTCGCATTGACCAGCTTCGAGCGGTCGAGCACGACCTTTACCTGAACGCCAGGTGGCAACGTCTTCGCTACCTCGTTGAGCTTTGCTGAGACATCCTGCGCGACAATGCGACTGTTCTGGCCGATCAACATCAATGCCGTGCCGATCACGGCTTCCTTGCCGTTCACACTTCCCGCACCGGTACGAAGATCTCCACCGCTCTCGACATTGGCAATCTGGCCAACGGTGATGGCAACACCGCCGCGTGTCGCGGCGACGGCGTTTTTGATCTCATCCACCGAGCGCACGCGCGCATCGAGCCTTACAAGATACCCTTCGCCGCCGCGGTTGTAGTAATTCGCGCCCACCGCGAGGTTGGCGTTTTCCAATGCCTCGCCCAATTCGCTATACGAGATGCCGTAGGTCGATAGCTTCACCGGATCTGGTTCGACTACGAACGTCTTGGCATAGCCGCCGATCGAGTCGACGCCCGCCACGCCCGGTACGGCGCGGAGCTGCGGGCGGACGATCCAGTCCTGAACGGTGCGAAGGAACCCGGCCTGTTCGACCGCATTCGCCAGCCGATCGCCTTCGGGCGTCAGATAGCTCCCATCCGATTGCCAGCCTGGCTGGCCGTTCACGATTTTCGCGCCTTTGCCTTCAGGATTGGCGTATTCGACCGTGTACATCACGACTTCGCCGAGACCGGTCGTAACGGGGCCGATCTGCGGCTGTACGCCGTCGGGCAACGTATCGCGCGCCTGGGTAAGGCGTTCGCCTACCTGCTGGCGCGCGAAATAGAGATCGGTGCCTTCCGAGAATATTGCGGATACCTGGCTAAAGCCATTGCGGGAAATCGAACGGGTCGTCTCCAGTCCAGGGATGCCAGCCAGCGCGGTTTCGATCGGATAGGTGACGAGCTTTTCCATCTCGACCGGCGAGAGGCGCCGATCGACGGTGTTGATCTGCACCTGTTTGTTGGTGATGTCGGGCACGGCGTCGATCGGCAGCTTGGTGAGCTGCCACAGGCCAAGACTGGCAATCGCCAGGAAGATGAACAGGACCGCCCAGCGCGCACGGACGGCCAGCGCGATAAGGTTGGCGATCATCTGTTATTCTTCCTCGCCCGCGCCCTTGCCGAGTTCGGCTTTGAGCAGGAAGGCGTTCTTGGTGGCGATGGTCTGGCCGGCTGAGAGGCCCGACACGATCTCGATGCGGCCGGCGCTGCGCTGGCCCGTGGTGACGGGCATTGCCTTGAACCCCTTGGAGGTTCGAACGAACACCACGTCGCGGGCATTGAGCGACTGAACCGCTTCCTCGGGGACCACGATCGCAGTCGACGTGCCGCTCCGACTTGGGAATAGCCGCACGCGTACCGCCAGGCCCGGCTGTAGCCGGCCACCGATCACGTCGAGCACCGCCGTCGCGGAGCGCGTCTCGCCGCTCAAGGTCGGCGTTACCGCGCGCACGCGCGCGCTGGTGGTGCTGCCATCCGGCAGCTCGATAATCGCTCTGTCACCGGGGGCGAGCCGTTGCGCGTCGGCAGGCCCAATCGCCGCCTCGATCTGTATCTGGCTTGGATCGGCGACGCGAAACAGTTCAGTCTCCGGCTGCACGAAAGCGCCCAGGCTGACATTCTCGGTCGTCACCCGGCCCGTGATCGGGGACGCGACAACGACACTGCGGCCATCGTTGGTCACGTTGGCCGCGACCGCTGCAACACTCGCGCGCCGCGCCTCGGCCGCCGCCGAAGCTGCCTCCGCCTGCGCGGTTTCCAGATCGACCCGCGGGCTGACCTTCTGGTCGTAGAGGTAGCGTTCGCGCGCCAGGTTGCGTTGCGCGAGCGTTGCCTTGGCCGCCGCCGCGGTGCGATCGGCCGCGAACTGCGCGGCTTCGCGGCTCTCGACGATCGCCAGCGGCTCGCCTCGACGCACCGGGTCCCCCAATCGCTTGTACACCCGCGTCACCGCGCCGCCCGCGCGCGCGGTCACGATTGCCTCGCCGGCAGGGGAGGGTGCCACCGTCGCTTGGGCCACGATCTCGGCCGCTAACCCGCCCGGGTTGACGGTCTCGGTGGTAACGCCCGTGTTCTTTAACATCTCGGCGCTCATCTCGAGCGTGTCGCTTGGGGCTGCCTCGGTATCAGTTTCTCCAGGCTTTGCTGCGGCCTCGGCCGCACGTGCGGCCGGAGTGTCGGCTGTGTATCGCGCAATCGTGAACCCGCCTGCCGCGGCGACAAGCACCGCCGCCGCCACGCCGCCTAGAAGCCGCTTGTCCTGAACGATCATCGGCTATCTCCGGGTGTGGCCGGACGCGCGCTCGTGGGCGTCAGTTCGGCAAAAAGGGTTGCAGGCGCGGTCAGTCGCGCCAGGCGGGCCTCCGCGTCATGATAGGCGGCAAGGGCGTCGGTCGCATCGGCGCGGGTCTGTGCGAGCGTGCGCTCGGCTTCCAACAGATCGAGCTGGCCAAACTTGCCCCCGGCATAACCGATGCGCGCGATCCGGGCGGCTTCGGTTGCCGCTGCCAGCGCCGGCCCTCCGGCCGTGCGCGCGGTTGTTGCGGCATTTGCGAGCTCGGCCTGCGCACTCGCTATCGACCGTTCGGCCTCCAATATAGCGAGCCGACGTAGCGCGTCGGCCTGGGCCTGTTGCGCCTGCGCCTGCGCCACCGCCGCATTCCCGTTGTTGAAAACGGGGAACGGGATCGAGACCCCGAACACTGCAGCCACATCGTTGGTGGCCGCGAGTCGACGCGCGCTCGCGCTCACTGTCACATCGGGAATGCGCTGCGCGCGTGCGAGTTGGACCTGGGCGCTTGCGGTCCTTGCGTCCGCAGTCGCCGCCGCGAGTGCAAGTGTGCCCTCGGCCTCAATCGGCTGGGTGGGCCCGTAGCCGCCGATGCGATCGAACCATGCTGAGTCGAGCGCCCCGCTGACGGGTCGCCCGACCAATCGCTCAAGATTGCCGCGCGCGACCTCAGCATTGCGTGTAGCCCGCTCCACTGCGGTCTCCGCGTTGATGCGAAGCACGTCCGCACGCTGTTGCTCGATTGGCGACGCCGCGCCCGCGGCCACGCGCGTCCGCGCGACCCGCAGAGCCTCCGCGGCGATTTGCGCCTGATCGCGCGCTACCGTCAACCGGCGCTCGGCCGCAACCGCGTCATTATAGCTTTGGGTGATGGCGAGCGTGAGGTCGGCGATGGCGATGGCTGATCCGATCCGCGCGCGATCGATCTGCGCATCCGCAACCGCGACACGCGCCGACCGCTTGCCCCCAAGCTCGATCGGAAGTGCCAGCCCCGCGGTCGTTTCGGCGCTGCGAAAGCCGCGATATTCGCCGCTGCCGGCCACGTTTTCGGTCTCGACAACGACCTCGGGGTTTGGGCGAAGGCTTGCAACGGCACGGCCTGCGGTTGCGGCTTGCACACCTGCGGCACCGGCCTCTAACGATGGTGAGACCGCGCCGCCCAGCGCCAAGGCTCGCTCAAGGCTGAAGGGTGGCTCTGTGGCTGCCTGAGGCGGCGAGGTAGCCGTCTGCGCCTTCGCCACTGACGCTCCGATGAGGGAGACGGCCAGAGCCGCATTCAACACGCACGAAAGCGCACGGGGCGAAACACTCATCCTGCGCACTCCTAGGAAACTGGCCGTAGCGCAGCGCGCCCTTTGCGGACGATCTCACGCATGAGCTGGAGGTATTGAAGCGCGATCACGCCCGCAACCCAGAGGTCGGGCCAAGCTTGGCGCGTCGATGGCGGGCGCACCCGTCAACGGTTTGAGTGTCAATCATCTGGCTTCTTTACAATCTCTAGTTACTATAGGAGCAAGCCCAAAAGTTGGATCGTCGCAAAAATTATGGAGCAAACGTGAAATGAAGATTGGAGATCTGGCGCGCGCGACTGCGACCAAGGTGACGACGATCCGATTTTACGAACAAATTGGTGTGCTCGAAACACCCTTGCGCACATCTTCGGGCAGACGCACCTATGGTAACGGTGATGTGGATCGCCTGAACTTCGTGCGGAACGGGCGAAGGCTGGGTTTCTCGATCGACGAAATCCGCTCGCTCCTCGCGCTTGCCGATCAACCGGAGCGCGACTGTGCGGAAGCAGCGGAAATCGCCGCGCGCCATCTGGTCGGTGTGGAGGATCGACTTCGCCAACTTTCTGCCTTGCGTGACGAGTTGAGCGCTATGAGCGCCAGCGCGTGTTGTGCCCGAACGATGGCCGAGTGCCGGGTTATCCAGGCAATTGCCCGACCGGTAGGATAGCGGCCTTTTGATGGCGACCAAAACGAGTATTTTCGATGTCATCCCGTCATCTTCGTACACTAACGTCGTTTTTGTCGTTGCGGCGTTCGCAGGGCCGGTTCCAGCTCTTGCGGATCCGTCCGACGACGACGTCAATCCCGATCGATACGGGTTCGCGGATGGGAGCCGGGCGGTGAGCCTCGCGGCGGGCCTCTCGAAACGCTTCTCTCGCTCGAACCGCTGCACGGTGGTAATATTGGTGATCGAGGGGCTTGACCCTCTAGTAGCTAGAGCATGTAGTTAAAGCTCGCACCTCTTCGCGACCGGTGAGAATCGAATGGAAATCTGGTGGAAACCTGGGCTGAATTGGAGACGACCCGGCACGCTGACCGGCGGACGGCACTCATGTGTATGGGTGCTGGGCTAATCGTAACGAGGTTTCCGCTTCCGCTATGGGCGGCGAGAAACAATCGCGATCAACTTTGGGGCGGCTTCGCTACGCCTCCGACTTGGCGTCCCCTAGAAGTCGGAACCGGTGACACGCTGATCGTGCCTGCCAAGGTGTCCGGCATAGCAATCGACGCGGTACTCGACAGCGGCAGCGGCGCGTCCATTATCAGCAAGCCGCTTGCTGCGAAGCTAGGCATGACGAACCTGGAGCCGCGACGGATCAACGGCCTGGGCGGCAAGGCTCCGGTTGGTCTGGTCCGCAATGTCGCGGTGACGCTGGGCGCTTATGCTCCCGTCCTTCCCTTCGCGGTGGTCGCAGACTTGCGAGCGGCCTCTGCCGCCTTTGGTCGGCCTGTCGATATGCTGCTCGGGGCAGACGTGCTGGCCGGCGGCTGCGTGGCGCTCGATTTTGCGACACGACGCTTTGCATTTGAGAAGCCGGCCAGCTTTGTGGCGGGGCCGGAATGGACTGCGCTGCCGCTTAGGCACGGCGCCAAACAGGAATTGTTCCTGCTCGCGTCCATCACCGGACTGGACCCGGTGCCGCTGATGCTCGATTTCGGCAACTCGTCGGCGCTGATGTTATCCTCCGCCTATGTCGAGGCGCACGCCCTTCTGGCTGGCAAACCCGTTTCCACCGCCGCCATCGGCGGGGTCGAAGGGGTGCAAGTCGTCAAGTCCTTCATCGCCGACAAGGTGAGCTTGGGCGCGCTCACGGTCGCCTCTGTTCCGGCGCTTGCCCTCGATCGGTGGACCTCGGTGAGTACAGTAGGCAATGTGGGGATGCCGCTGCTCGGACAATTCGATATCGTGCTGGACGTGTCCCAAGGGCAGTTGTGGTTGCGATCCGCCCCAGCTCGGGCGCGCCTGCCGATGCTGAAGGATCGAAGCGGCCTTGGTCTCGCAGCCTCCGCTACTGACCTGACTGTTGTGCATGTGGCATCCGGCAGTCCTGCGGATCAAGCAGGGTGGACTGTGGGTGAACAAGTCATAGCCGTGAATGGTCGTGCTATCGACGCTTCCTATACGCGGGGACTACTCTGGCAGTGGCGTTATGGCCCCGCAGGAAGTCGGGTAACGCTCAAGCTCGCAGACGGAACGACGCGGATGCTAAATCTTGCCGATTACTACTGAGCAATCCGACAGAAAAGCAAAGGAATGTGCCGATCTTGCTCGGGTCTGGTTGAAGGGGTGGAAGCTATGATCTCTTATTCCTTGAGATCACCGATGACCTCATTTTTGTGCTTATTCATCGTCGCCACATCTGTAAGTGGATTCGCTCTTTTTTCAGCGGACGAACAGAAGGTCCGGCAATCGCTTGATCAGTGGGTAAAGTTGGAAAGCAGCTTGATCGCGCAGGAAGGGAGCGGGGCTAGCCAATCCGAACTCCAGGCGCGGATCTTCACGCTTTCAAATCGCGGCAATCTGCGCGATTTTGGGGTTGTGATCACCGACGAAATGGGCAAACCACTTGCCGGGAATGTAAAAACATTGAGGCGGCCGTCACTCGGTTTTTCTGTGGTTGAAATACAGGATGTCCATGGAGCCCATATCCGCGCGCGTGGTCTTACGCGCGAACTAGGGCAGGGGCGGCGGCTCACTGTCATCGCAGAGAATGACCCATTTGATAAGTACAAGTCCGGGCTGGCGCAGACTCACCTGTTAGCCTTCGGCGCGATCATGCTCATTGGTTTGAGTATCGCTCTATTTTATCAATGGTTTATTAGTCATCGGATCGGCGAACTGCGCCAAACTGTTGAAGCGATCACCGATGGCGACCTTCGGCATCGCGTGCCGATCATTGAAGGGACGGGTAAATTCCAACAGCAGGCTGAGGAATTTAACCGAATGCTTGATCATCTCAGCGATCGGATGGCTCAGATGAGGAACGTTTCAAATGATATCTCACACGAGTTGCGAGCGCCCCTTGCGCGGCTGAGAAGCCAGCTTGCTTCGCTTGCGCGGACGGATGACGCGAAACTGGTCAATGAGGATCTCGTCACCGCGATCGCACAAACAGATATTTTGCTTGCGACGTTCAACGCTTTACTGCGAATTGCTGAAATTGAAGGGGGGAACCGGCGCGCGGGTTTTATCGCCGTTAGCCTCGACGGACTGGTGAGCGAAATCAGCCATATGATGGAGCCGGTGGCTCTCGAAACAGGGCATCGTCTCATTCTCGGCTCTTGCGATACGGCCTATATATTGGGCGATCGATTGTTGCTGACGCAGATGCTGATCAATCTGGTGGAAAATTGTCTTCGGCATACACCATCTAAAACGTTGATCAAACTGGCGGTCGCCGTCAGTGAAGACAGTGCCATTCTGACAGTACAAGACGATGGCTATGGAATTGATGTCGATCAACGCGCTTTGGTTTTGAGCCGATTCGGTCGGCTCACACGTAGCACTCCGACGATTGGCCACGGCCTTGGGCTACCGTTAGTCGACGCAATTGTCCGACTTCACCGTGGCGTGCTGCGCCTTGAAGATGCCAAGCCGGGACTCCGTGTGCGTGCAGCCCTGCCGCTCACCGCCTCAACGCGATCGGCCTCGGAGTCAAGCAAGGTTTCATAATCTATGTCCTAGGCTCCGCGCGAGAGGCGGTTCAGAGCTTGATCGGCCATTCATCCAATCCCTCACGATTGGCGCTCCTCCCCGCTAGGGAGAGTCGCCGCATTCTAAAACTTATCCGGATGTCCATCGGAGCGCCCGGCTGCGATTCGGTCTCAACCTGCCTTTCGACGCTCGTGCTATCCGAGATGTTGCCGAGGCGCCACACCTGGTGAAAATTTCTTATGTTGCCCGTACGTTTCTTGTGCGTTGCACAATGTTGCTACATTGTGAAAACCTTCATTGCTATTCGGCCCCCGTTCAGCGCGAGCGAGAGGACTGAGCGTGGTGGAGCGCAGGAGAACAAGGAGACTTTCATAAGGGGAAACACTCGTGCGAAAATCAATAGCGCTGTCTTCAGCGATTCTTCTGGCTAGCGTCGTATCGCCCGCGTTGGCGCAGGAAGCGCCGCCAAGTGATATCACGATCTCTGGAGGCGCCACTCTCGTGTCGGATTATCGCTTCCGTGGTATCTCGCAGACCAACAAGCGCGCTGCGGTGCAGGGCACTTTTACCGTCAGTCACACCTCTGGCTTCTATGCGACCGTGTGGGGCTCGTCGGTAGATCGCTATATCTACGACAACAGCCAAGAGATCGACCTGATCGCAGGCTATAAGCACTCGTTCGGCGGTACCACGCTCGATGTAGGTGTTCTCTACTATTACTATCCGAATTCTGGTTTCAAGAATTCCGACTTTGCGGAACCCTATGCGTCGGTCTCCCATACTTTGGGTCCAGTGACGGGAAAACTCAGCGCGGCTTATGCGCCGAAGCAGCAGGCGCTGTCTCTCGACAATGTCACGAAGCGAGACAGCCTTTACATTGCCGGAGATCTTTCGGCCGCTATTCCGCAAACACCGTTGAGTTTGTCAGCCCACCTGGGACGGTCGTTTAACCGAAGCTACCTTACTTTTGGTGAGAAATACACCGACTGGAGCGTCGGAGCGTCCTATACGTGGAAGAGCCTGACTTTAGGAGTATCCTATGTGGATACCAACAAGGATCTCTTCAACGGCACGCGCAACATCTCGAAGGCGGGTGTTGTCGGCACGATCGGCGTAGCGTTCTGACCGCACGTCAGAATCATCTGGGGTCGCAGCAAGCTGCGGCCCCAGCCCAGCTCATACCAAATTCGCATGGGCGCCATGGAAAAATGTACGGCGAAGCGATGCAAGCGAGCGATGCAAAATATTTGTCCGACCAAGGTTCTCGCAGCCTCACCTGCCAAGCGATCGCGTTACAGCTCAGTAATAATCGCCCAGAATCAAATATCTGATTCCCCCATTTTCCATCGTCAGACACACCTCTGTGCCTGCGTCGGCTTCGCCCCATCGCCAAAAGCCCGATGACCAATATACATCGTCGATCGGTCTACCGTTCACCAAGCGAATCAAGTCGCCTGGCTGCCAGTTCTCCTTCGCTGCAGGACTGTCACGGGCTACCAGAAGAACTCTCAAATACTGATTTTGCTGCAAGACCCGCAGACCCGTTCGATTCCGCGGGATTGGAATCGCGCCGGTCTTGGAAGGCGAGGACACATGGAGAACATTATTGGTATAGTCGGCTCCAATGCGAAATTTCGAGAGGATCGGCATACCAATCGTTCCGTGTCCGAGACGATGATCAAAGCCGGGCGTGGGTTGCTCGAGCAGCGCATCGACTCCGGTTAGTGTGAAGCCTGCGAAGGACACTTCTTTCATGCTAATGAGACCGGTTTCCCGAATGCCATTGGCACCACCCACCAGCGAATTCGACAGGCGTCGGTCCAGATGCAGGCCATTTGGCTTCCAGTAGCTGGATTGTAAGACGAGGGGGTTAGCGGAGCCAAGGTCGAATTCGAGTTCAACGGGTGGCCCGCTTTCGAGCAACACGGCTATGATGCGACCACGCCCTGCTTTGAATCTTCTGAGCGGCGTCGTGGCCGCCGCAACCGAATGAAATGCTGCGCCTGCTGGTGCAAATGCGATCTGTCTCTGAGGGAAATCTATATCAACGAATGCGGCTTCGAATATCTCCCGTCCCAGCACTCCATCTATTCGCAATCCGATCATCGAACACAGAAGATCCATATCCATCACTGCGACAGTCATTCCGCGAATGCTAACCATGGGTAGGCTGACGTCGACACCCTGGACGAGCTGCGTCTCTTGGAGCGCGCCTCGGTCATAAATTGGCAGGGTGCCGGCAGACTTTCGGTGAAGGCGTGAGAAGAGATCCCGACTGATCGCGGACACCTCCATCCCGCTGTCCATCAGGAGCGTAGACACTCGACCATCCACCTCCGCTTGCAGGATCAAGCGTGACTCACGATTGAAGTCGAATGGCATTGCGCGCGCAGGGCCTGCTGCGCCATGCCACACCAATTTCGGGATAGGGAACTTTTCCTCGGGGAACTCAAAGCTCATCAGATCGAACCATTCACCTGTCCAGAATTACAAACCTATCGTCTACGTGATAGCCTGTACCAAACTTCTTCGTATTATTCTTTGAGCGGCGAAGACGTGTCATGGCAGCGGTGGCAGTCATGACAAGTTTCGGAGAAGGCGGCATCCGAGCAATCAAACCTTTGACAGGGACGTTAATCATGGAGTTGTTCGCGAACGTCGCCATTCGCAGCTACTCTATTGGGAAACTGAATGTCTCCGGCCTGCCGACGAATATGTCCAACAACGACGGCTGGCCCTACGCCGAGACGCCGAGCGTCCGCTAAGATTGCCTCGCGCGTCCAGGTAAATTGCGACTTGCAGCTGGCCCATGCTCTGCTGGGAATCAGCGCTTCTCGGGAAAATACATCTGCCTCATCCTCGTCGTCCGAGTCCGCCGGAGCATTCACATCGTCAAAAATGCTATCATATTTTCCAGGGGCAATGTGGAGAACAAGGTGAGCGACCTCGTGCATCAGCGTAAACCAGAAGGTCTCAAGTCGGGGATCACGTAGGGTAAGGGCTATTGAGTAATTCCCTTTACATGTCCGCAATGCAGCGCCGTCAATATGCATTCCTGGCAACGCCTCCTCTACAACCAAGGCGATGCCGGCATCCAGAAGATGCTGGCGCGCACGCCTTACGCCGTCTCTTTCTCGACTTAAGCCAGCAAGGCTTCGAAGCCAGTTTGCGTCCGCGACAACTGGTAAAAACTCGCGGATGGGAGGTCGAAAGTCTGTAAGAATCATCACTCTCGCTTCCCAAGCGGACAGTGCTGGCTCATGTGGAATGTTTGCTGATCTTGCGTATCGGTGTCGCAAATTCGCCTGCGGACCCCAAGCCTTGGCAAAAAAGTCCTTAAGATCTTCGGGCGCTGTATTGCGAGCATCGATGAGCGATCCCCGATAAGGGCCCAACCACCCCCGCCGATACATCTCACCGACCGGAAAGCATGACGCTTTAGATGGGTCCGTATGGTTCAAGGTCCGCTTACCGTTGAGCTCTCCGGCTTGAAAAATATCGAGGGCTAGGGCATCAGCGACCATTGCGATCCGGCGAAGACTAGCCGATTCATAACGGTCCACTTCGTACTTTTGGATTTGCTGCATCTTGAGCCCCATGAATTCCGCCAGTTCCTTCTGGGTCATTCCTCTGGCAATGCGAGCTGCAATAAGAAGATTCGGTAGTGCGGAGAGACTTTCTACCGGAAGTAACGAAGATTCAGTGACCTGAAGCCGTTCATAAAGTTCCATGTCGCTCCTCATTTCGGCGACACGCTTCGTTAGCTCCTCGCGTTCTCGCGCAATGAGATCGGTGGCGTCGTCTCCGATGGCTTCGAGTCTTATTCGAAGCGACGCGAGCGCCAGTCGTGTTGATCGGTATTGCTGGCTATTCTTGATCATTCGATCCTCACCGAATCATTCGCCCGATTCGATCTCTCTCGGGCGCTTTCGATCCATTCACCAAACAAGCGGAGCGACCGGCGAGATCTCAGGTAGTCGATTTTGCCATCAGGCGGCAGTGTTCCAACTAATGTGGCCATGTCAGATGCCCCACCCATTGGTTGTCCCCACAAGAAGCATGATGCCAAGCGTTCCGCGATAGATAACGAACGGCCAGGCGGAGAAACGCCCGAGGACGCGCATGAGCGCCCAGATCGCCGCGAATGCCGAAACGGATGCGACGACAAGGCCGACCGCCAGAATGGACCAGCCGTGCATGTCGAGGTGGACTTTGTGCAGCTCCCACAATTCCTTCAGTCCGGCGAGAGCGATAGCCGGGATGCCCAACAGGAATGAAAAGCGCGCAGCTTCTTCACGCTTAAATCCGAGTGCGAGCGCAGCGGTAAGAGTTGATCCGGAGCGTGAGACGCCTGGGATGAGGGCGCCGACCTGCGCCAGGCCGACGAGCAGCGCGTCCACCAGTGATGCATTCTCAATGCTGCGGCGGTGGCGTGCCAGGATTTCGGTGAGCGCCATCAGCACCGCCATCAAGATGCACGCCCAGCCAATCACCGGCAATGCGCGAAGGGGCGAGTTGCATGTGTTGAGGCTGCTCGAAAGGAGCGCGCCCGCCAGCGCGATAGGGATCGTCGCCAGCACGATCCAGGTCGCCAGACGAAGGTCGGGATCGGCGAATTCGCGGCGGCTGATCGCCGACACGGATCCGACCGCAAGACGGCGAACGTCCTGCCAGAAATAGCTGATAACGGCGGCGAGTGCCGCAAGCTGCATCGCGGCCGAAAAGGCCGAACCCGGATCTCGCCACCCCAGCACGGCAGGTACGACGCGCATATGGGCTGTCGATGAAATCGGCAGAAGTTCAGTAATGCCCTGGACCACGCCCAATAGGGCGACCTTGGCATAGCCCAAAGTCACAAAGCCCGTGTCGATGCTCGCGGTACATTGTCCGCCCATATCAATGTGGTCCTTTTGGGGGATGGAAGAGCGAAGATCGTGGCTTCGGCACGCTCGGTAACCGGGCTATCGCGCCCGCTGGTCGCGATCGATAAGACGCAGCCCGTTGAGCACGACCAAGAGCGACGCACCGACATCCGCCGCTATCGCGCCCCAGAGCGACGCCATCCCGAGCAGCGTCAGTCCCCCGAAGACGAGCTTTATCGCAAGCGAGAAGCCAATGTTCTGCCGGATGACGGTGAGTGTCGCTCGTGAGTGCCGAATAAGCCACGGTAGCTGGGAGAGATCGTCCTGCATCAGTGCAATATCCGCCGTCTCGATTGCCGCATCACTCCCAATCGCGCCCATCGCGATGCCGAGGCTCGCCCGCGCCATCGCCGGCGCGTCGTTGACGCCGTCACCGACCATGGCGACAAGGCCATGTTGCGCCACCAGTCTTTCTATCGCCTTGACCTTCTGTTCGGGAAGTAGCTCGGCATAAACCTCATCCACGCCGGTTTCATGCGCGATGGCCTGCGCGGGCGCGCGGCTGTCTCCCGTCAGCATCACGACCTGTGCGATGCCAAGTTCATGCAGTTTCGCGACGATTTGCCTGGCCTCAGGACGCACTGCATCACCAATTGAAATTAATCCGATGACCGACTGGGCCTCGCCGACAACGATCCCGGTCAGTCCGGCCCCAGCGATTCGACGCAACTGGGCGGCAAGCTCATCGTCCCCTGCACCCCCCAGCCTCTCGCCGAGATAGCCAGGGGAGCCGACCCAGATTTCGCGACCATCGATCGCGCCAACGACTCCTTGCCCGGGCAAGGCCGTCACCGACGTTGCAGGGACGACATCGACGCCGCGCTCTGCTGCGGCATCGAGGATCGCGTGGGCAATCGGATGCTCGCTTCGCGCTTCGATGGCAGCCGCGACCGCCAGCAGCTCAATCTCGCCCCGACCGCCAAGCGGGACAAGCTCGATCACCTTGGGGCGGCCAAGCGTAAGCGTGCCGGTCTTGTCCATCGCGATCGCCGTGATGCGGGCGGGCGTTTCCAGATGGACACCTCCCTTGATCAGCACGCCCCGCCGGGCCGCGCCGGTCAATCCTGCGACGATGCTGACTGGCGTCGAGATGACCAGTGCGCAGGGGCAGGCGATGACGAGCAACACCAGCGCTTGATAGAACCATGCGGCCCAATCGCCCCCGAGCAGAAGTGGCGGCACGAGGAATACCGCCAGGGAAAGCGCCATCACGACCGGTGTGTATATCCGCGCGAAGCGTTCCACCCACTGTTCGGTCGGAGCCCGTTTGCTTTGCGCCTCGCCGACCATGCGTACGATACGCGCGAGTGTCGTATCGGAGGCTGGCCGAGTCGTGACGATCTCGAGCGCGCCCATGCCGTTGATGGTCCCGGCATAAACCGTTGCGTCTTGCGTGACCGTGACGGGTACGCTTTCGCCCGTGATTGGCGCCTGATTGACAGCGCTCGTCCCCGCAACCACATAGCCGTCGAGCGGTATCTTTCCGCCCGGTGGAACGATCACATGGGTTCCGACCGCAACTTCGGCAACGGGTACGTCCTTCTCGACGCCTGCCGCATCTCGTATCCGGGCCGAATCCGGCGCGATTTCCATAAGGGCGGCGACGGCACGGCGGGCACGTCCCAGGCTCCATGCCTCAAGCGCCAGCGCAAGGGCGAAGAAAAATGCGACAGTCGCCGCTTCGAACCATTGGCCGATGCCGAGGGCGCCGGCCACCGCTACAAGCATGAGCAGGTTCATGTCCGGCCGGAGTCGCCGCGCCGCGAGGATCGCCTTGGGCGCGACATATCGAACTGCCGACAGGATCGCCAAGGAATAAGCGAGCATCGCCAGAAGCGGGGGGTGCGCCTCGCGCGCCAGACTCTCGTGCAGTACCGCAGCGAAGCCATTTGCGCGCGCGTGAATCGCAAAACCGATCAGGACCAAAGCGCCGCTTGCGATCGTCAGCCCGGCCTGAACACGGCGTCGCCGCTGCTCCTCTGGCGCATTGGCACTTCGCTCGCCTTCTTTCCACAGTTCGGCGCGCATCCCCGTGCGTTCGACTGCCCTTAGGATGTCGGCGTGATGAGAGAGATCGGCACCGCTCGCGATCGACATGCGACCGTTGATGAGATCGAACGACAGATTTTCCGGCCCGACGATCGGACCGAGTTCGCGCTTGAGCACCGCGACTTCGTCACCGCAGTCCATGCCATGGATTTCGAAAATGACGCCGTCCGGATGGTCCGGGAGAGCCTGGGCAACGGGCGCCGGTTCACCCGAGCAGCTTCTGCAACCGTCGGCTCCTGCGGCATCTTTTGAGATACCGCTCTGACCATCTAGCTCGGCGGTCATCCCGGTGGTCGATACGGCCGCGATCACGGCTTCGACTGTGAGGCCGGACGCGACATCGACGTCGAGCAGGCCAAGCTTCGGCTGGAACGACAAAAACCGCTCATCTCCAACGAGTGGGATAAGCGCTTCTCTGAGCAATCGAACCTCATTCTGGAAGTCTAGCCCCTGGACCTTGAAGCGCCACCGGCGCCCTATCGCTATGGGGCTCGTCCCGGTCTGCTCGAACATTGCGTCACCTCGACTTTTCGACATGACACCCACTATACAGTCTGAAGTCACTAGAGGGTCAAACGATATGTCCACCGAGCCGCTCAGCATCGGGAGTCTCGCCAAAGCCACCGACAGCAAGGTGGAGACGATCCGCTATTATGAGAGCATCGGCTTGTTGGCGGCGCCCGCCCGAACAAAGAACAACTATCGCGCCTACACCGCCCAACATCTCGCACGGCTCAGTTTCATTCGCAGGGCTCGCGCGCTGGGTTTCTCGATCGACCAGGTTCAGGAGTTGCTCAAGCTCGCCGACCAGAAGGATATTTCTTGCAAGGCGGTGGACGCGATCGCGCGGGAGCATCTCGCCGAAATCGACCGAAAGCTCCGCGATCTGAATACTTTGAGGTCCGAGTTGAGCAACGTGATTGTCCAGTGCGGACAGGGCACTATTTCCGAGTGCCGCATCATCGAGACATTGGCGCCGGATTCCGCCACGTTCAGCTGAGCAGGGCGGTTGATGATACCACCGTTCGCAATTGCCAGCAGCTAATGCAAACAAGTCGCAAAACCACTTGACCCTCTAGCGGCTAGAGGGTGTAGACGTTGCGCATGTTTACGCCTTCAAACAGCCCTTTGTCGATTCTCTTGCGGACGGTCTCGTTGCGCCGCGCGCTGGCGGTGCTCGGCGCCCTCTTGTTTGCCCTTGGCACAAGCGTCGCGGCCCATGCCCAAACGACCGACGTCCAGACGGCATGGCGGCTACTTGATTATATGGCGGTCGACTATGGCGGTGCTGTCAGCGGCGGACGGGTGAAGAGTCCTTCCGAATATGCCGAGATGACCGAATTCGCGGCCTCGGTATCGACTCGCCTTTCGACGCTGTCGCCCACGCCGGCGCGCGGGAAGCTGATCGCGGGCGCAGCTCGACTTCAGGGCGTCATCGCCGCGAAGGGAACGCCCGAAGAGGTCGCCCGCATCGCCCATGGCCTCGCCGCCGATCTGCTCAAGGCCTATCCCGTGCCGCTCGCGCCGGGCAAGGCGCCCGACCTCGCCCGCGGCGCCACGTTGTTCGCGCAGAATTGCGCGAGTTGTCACGGCATGACCGGGGATGGGCATGGCCCCGACGCGGCGAAGCTCACCACGCCGCCGATCGCCTTCAGCGAAATAACGCGCGCGCGGCAACGCAGTCCCTTCGCGCTGTACCAGGTCATCGACCAGGGCATCGACGGCACGGCGATGCAAAGCTTTGCGACCTTGCCGAGCGATGATCGCTGGGCGTTGGCCTTCTATGCCGGTCGCTTTGCCTTTCCCGACGCCCTTGCAAGCCAGGGCGAGCGGCTGTGGAAATCCGATCCCGGCCTGCGGCACATGATCCCCGACCTGACAACACTGGCGGGACTGACCCCGGAGGTGCTTGCCAAGACGATCGGACCTGCCAAGGCCGACGCGGTGATCGCCTATCTGCGCCGTCACCCGGACGCGGTGATCCGGCAGGCACCCGGCTCGCTGACCATCGCGCGCGAAAAACTGGCACGGAGCCTTGCCGCGTACCGCGGTGGCGACCGTCAGGCTGCCCAGGAACTCGCGCTTTCGGCTTATCTCGATGGCTTCGAGCCACTTGAGCCGATGCTGACCGCGCGCGATGCAACGCTCATGGGGCACATCGAAAGCGCCATGGGCGAATTCCGGGCATCGCTCCAGCAAGGTCGCCCGGTCGACGAGGTCGCCACGCGCGTCCAGGTGCTCGACGGCCTGTTCGACGATGCCGACGCGGCATTGTCCCCGGATGCAGCGAGTAGCGCATCGACCTTCCTGGGTGCCTTCACCATCCTGCTGCGCGAGGGGCTCGAAGCGCTGTTGATCGTCGTTGCGATGATCGCCTTCCTGCGCAAGGCCGAGCGGCCCGAGGTGCTGCCCTACGTCCATGGCGGCTGGATCGGGGCGCTGGCAGCGGGCGGCCTGACTTGGGGAATCGCGACCTATGCAATCGGGATCAGCGGCGCGAGCCGCGAGCTTACCGAAGGGTTCGGATCGCTGTTCGCGGCCGTCGTCCTGCTCTCCGTGGGGATCTGGATGCACGGGAAGGCGCAGGCGGACCAATGGCAGCGCTACATCCGCCAGAAGATGTCGCACGCATTGTCGAAGCAGTCGGCCTGGTTCCTGTTCGGCCTGGCCTTCATCGTCGTCTATCGCGAGGTCTTCGAGACGATCCTGTTCTACGCCGCGCTCTGGACCCAGGGCAATGGCGCCATGATGCTGGCGGGCGCCGGCTCGGCGGTTCTGCTGCTCGGACTCATCGCCTGGGTGCTACTGCGCTACAGCCGCGACCTGCCGATCGCGAAGTTCTTCGCCTACAGCGCGTGGCTGATGGCGATCCTCACCATCGTCCTCGCAGGCAAGGGCGTGTCGGCGCTGCAGGAAGCGGGCATCATCGACATCGCCCCGCTTGCGGGCGGGATCCGCGTCTCCATGCTCGGTATCTTCCCAACCCTGCAGTCGATGGCCGCCCAACTCCTGATGCTCATCGCGGTGCTCGGCGGCTTCATCCTCAATCGGCGCCGTGCCGCTGCGGTAACCGGCTGATGCAGCCCGCGCAGAACTGCGCCCGAATCCGGCAAGTGAAGGTTCGGCACAACATTCTCTGGCCTCCACGAGCCTATAGTTGCTAGAAGGAGCGTAGATGCATCGATTGACGATCCTTTTTGCTTGCCTGGCCGTGTTCCTGTCCCTGGGGATGGGGTCGGTCACGCATGCAATGGAGCCGATCGTCTGTATCGATGCCAATAGCGCCGCCGAGATTGGTCATGCCGATGGCGATGGCGATCAGGTGCCCGCCGATAGCGACAAGGGCTATCCGCACCATCATGGCAGTTGCCATGGCCATCATGTCGCAGCACCAATGGCGAAAGCCGAGCCTTTTGGAGAGGATTCGGTTGGATCAATCATGCGGCCTAGCCAGGCGATAGCCATGGCAACCGCAGCCGCTGATCCGGCGCTACGACCTCCACAAGCCTGACGATTTCCTAGCTCCCTCCGGCATCGACCGGTGGGCTCTCAAGGTTCGTCAGGAGTACTTTACCCATGCATCGTGTCATCGCGGCCTTGTTGGCCGTAACGTCCTGCGCGTCGATCGCGCAGGCGCAGACGGCCACATCGCCGCCGTCTGCCAATCAACCTGTCTTCACGCTCGAACGTGCCCGCACCATCGCGGGGGGCAGCTCTCCCAGTATCGATGCTGCGAGCGCCGACCTGCGCGCGGCTGGTGCCGCTCGCACCATAGCTGGCCTCCGGCCCAATCCTGAGATTCAGGTGCAGACGGAGAATGTCGCGGGGTCGGGTCAGTATCGCGGCGTCCGAAGCGCCGAAACGACGGCGAGTCTTGCCTTGCCGATCGAATTGGGCGGAAAGCGTTCGGCCCGGATCGCAGTCGCTGATTCCCGCAGTAATCGCGCTCGCATCGATGCGGCTATTGCGCTTGCAGACCTCAATCTGCGCATATCCCAGACCTATATCGAGGCGGCCGCCGCAGAGCGGCGCGTGGACGTCGCGCGCCAGCAAGCAGAGATTGCGGGCAATGCCTTCAGGGCGGCGCGCGTTCGCGTGACCGCCGGGGCGGGGGCGCCGATCGACCAGCAGCGTGCCGATGTGCTGCGCGTCAACGCCGAACTTGGGCTGGAACGGGCGCTCCGCGAGGCCGAAGTGGCACGCGGCAATCTCGCGCGCCTGATCGGTCAGCCCATCGATGGTACGCTTGACCTGGCCTGGTTCGACCGTATCGGCGGCTACGGGCCGGCGGTGAGGATCGCGCCCGACGGAACGCTGGCGCTTGCCGCTGCGCAGGCGGACGTGAATACGGCCAGCGCCCAGGTTCGGCTCGCACGCTCCCAGCGCGTGCCCGACATCACGATCAGCGCCGGCGCACGTCGTCTCGCGCAGACCAACGACATGGCGGCCGTGGTGGGGATCGCCATTCCCTTTCCCGTCTTCAACAATGGTTCCGCAGCGGTCAGCCAGGCCCGGGCAGAGCAGGATCGTGCCGACGCCAATCGCAGGCTGGCGATCATCGAGGCCGAACAGGCTATCGCAGGCGCGCAGGCCCAACTCGCCAATGCGGCGGCAACCGCCAGATCCATGGGCGGCCCTGGCCTTGCCGCGGCCTTGGAAGCCGCGCGGATTGCCCGTGTCGGCTATGCCCAGGGCAAGTTCAGTCAGCTCGACTTGCTGGAGGCGGAAAGAACGCTTGCCGAGACACGCGCTGCCTTCACCGATGCCCTGGCAGCCTATCACGATGCCGAGGCTCGCCTTGAGCGACTGACCGCGCCCGCGCCTGAATTGCGGGAGCGCTGAGCGATGCAGCTATCCTCCTTAAAGCTGCGGTTCGCCGCGCACGTTCCCATCATGACGGCACATGCGCCGTCGATCGCCGGGCCATCACGCCCAGGCCAGCCCCATTCCGGAGATATCCTATGATCCAAGACAAGCGCCTTCTGGGCGGCGTGGCGGGCGCCGTGTTGTTCGCCGCCGTCGGCGGTTTTACCGTCGCGCGCTGCACGAGCGATACCCCTGCGGCCACGACCGAAACCGCGGCAAAGGGCGACGAGGCTCAGGCCGATGCGCCCGCCGATACGATCACGATGACTGCGGCCGCGATCAAGGATGCCGGGGTTGTCACCGAGACGATCACCGCAGGCGGGCTTGGGGCAGAGATTATCTCCCAGGCCGTCGTCACGCCGTCGCCGACCGGTGAGGCGATCGTGACCGCAAGGGCGGGTGGCGCCGTAACGCGTGTCCTGAAGAGGCTGGGCGATCCGGTTCGTGCCGGAGAGGCGCTGGCGGTAGTCGAAAGCCGCGATGCGGCACAGATTGCGGCGGACCGCACGGCCGCGGGTGCCAAGGCAACGCTGGCGCAGAAGGCGCTGGCCCGCGAAAGCTATCTCTATGACCAGAAGGTATCCGCCCGGGTCGATCTGGAGACCGCACAGGCAGAAGCGGCCTCGGCCGCTGCGGAAGCGCGGCGAGCGGCGGTTGCAGCGGGTGCTGCCAACATCACGTCCGATGGTCGCGGCGTTGTCCTCGCCAGTCCGATCTCGGGTCGCGTGACCGCAATGAAGGTCAGTCTTGGAGCCTATGTACAACCGGAGACGGAGCTGTTTCGGGTCGCTGATCCGCGCCAGATCCAGATCGAAGCGGCGGTCGGTGCCGCTGATGCCGCTCGTCTCGAAGCAGGGGACAAGGCGATCATCGAACTCCCTGATGGCCGTACTGTCGATGCGCGGGTGCGGGCAGTAACACCCACGCTCAGCGGCGAAACGCGCGCTGCTACTGCGGTCCTGGACGTGACCAGCAGCCTGCTTCAACCCGGCCTTGCGGTCCGCGTGCGGATGATTCCGAGCCGGAGCGTGACGTCCAATGCGATCGTCGTTCCCGAAGAAGCAGTGCAGTCCGTGGGCGGTCGCGACGTCGTGTTCGTGCGTACCGCCAACGGCTTCAAGGCGACACCGGTGACGACCGGCCAGCGCAGCGCTGGCCGTATTGAAATCGCGTCGGGCTTCCCCGCTGGGCGGGCCATCGCCACCCGCAACGCCTTCTTGCTCAAAGCCGAGCTCGGCAAGGGCGCGGGGGAAGAGGAATGAGGCGCGCTACAGCCCTGCAGATCGTAGCAGGAAGCGCGGTCGGCTTTTTGACGTCAGCCTGCGCCAATAATCCGGCGCTCGCTATCACGCCTGAAGCGAGATCCGGCAAATCGCTTAGAATCTGGAGCGCCCATGCCGAGGACGGCGGTGACACCGTTCTGGTTCACGGACTGGTCCGGCGCCCAGCATTGGCTCTTGGCATGCTTCATGGGCATCTCCACGTCGTGGCCCGTTTTTCAGATGGTCGCCCCGACGTAACCGCCGACACGCGCTGGAGCAGGATCGCCCCCAAGGGTTCACGCACCGGTTCATATGCCGTGCGCTTGCCGATCGCAGACGCTGCCGCTGTCTCCCAAATCATTGTGTCCTACGCCTCCACCGCTGACGCGGCGGGCACGATCCCAGGAATGTACCCATGATCGCGAACTTAATGGCGCTATCCGTCCGCGCACGCTGGGCGGTCGTTCTCCTTTTTCTCGTCATCGCCGGCTTCGGCGCGTGGCAGCTGACAAAGCTGCCGATCGACGCAGTGCCGGACATCACCAACAATCAGGTCCAGATCAACACCGTCGAACGCGGCCTGTCGCCGATTGAAATCGAAAAGCGCGTCACCTTCCCGATCGAGACCGCCCTGGCTGGCATTCCCGGCCTTGAAACCACCCGCTCGCTGTCGCGCAACGGCTTCAGCCAGGTATCGGCTATCTTCACCGACAAGACCGATCTCTACTTCGCTCGCCAGCAAGTCAGCGAGCGGCTGACACAGGCGCGCGATACGCTTCCCGACGGCGTGCAGCCGCAGATTGGTCCGGTCACGACGGGCCTTGGCGAAGTGCTGATGTATTCGGTCGATTTCGCCAATCCCGGCGGGAAAGGCGCGACCGTTCGCAACGGCCAGCCGGGCTGGCAGTCGGATGGCAGTTTTCTGACCCCGGAAGGCGCTCGGCTGACCGACGAAGTGGGCCGTGCCGCTTATCTGCGCACGGTACAGGATTGGATCATCCGTCCGCAGCTTCGCACCGTAAAGGGCGTCGCTGGCATCGACTCGATTGGCGGCTACGCCAAGCAATATATCGTCGAGCCCGATCCGGTGAAGCTGTCCTCCTACGGCATCTCCTATTCCGAACTCGCCAAGGCGCTGGAGGCATCGAACCTTGCAGTCGGCGCCAACTACTTCAATCGCGGCGGTGAGGCGTTCCTGCTCCGCGCGGACGCGCGCATTCGCGATATCGACGAAATTGCCGACGCCATCGTCGCGACCCGTGGCGGCTTGCCGATCGCGGTCAAGGACGTCGCCAATGTGAAGATCGGCGGCGAGTTGCGCACGGGCGCTGCGAGCCAGAACGGCCATGAAGCCGTCATCGGCACCGCGTTGATGCTGATCGGCGAGAATAGCCGCGTCGTCGCGCGCAATGTCGGGGAGAGACTGGACGGGATTGGCAAGTCGCTGCCGCCAGGGATCAAGGTGACGACGGTCCTCGACCGATCGAAGCTCGTCAACGCAACCGTCGCCACGGTTCAAAGGAATCTGATCGAAGGCGCGATCCTGGTCGCAGCCGCATTGTTCCTGCTGCTCGGCAATGTCCGCGCGGCGATCATCGCAGTCCTCATCATTCCCTTCTCGTTCCTGATGATGGCGATCGGCATGAATGCCTTTCGCGTGCCGGGTAACCTCATGAGCCTCGGCGCTCTCGACTTCGGCCTGATCGTCGATGGCGCGGTGATCATCATTGAAAACTGCCTGGCGCGGCTCGCCCACCGCCAGGAGCATGAAGGCCGGTTGCTCAACCTGCGCGAACGTCTCGAAGAGACGATGCGGGCGTCCCAAGAGATGATCAAGCCGACGGTGTTCGGCCAGGGCATCATCCTGCTCGCGTTCGCGCCGCTGCTCATGTTCACTGGTGTGGAAGGCAAGACCTTCTCGCCAATGGCCATCACGATCATGCTCGCATTGGTCGCGGCGTTCATCCTTGCGCTCACCTTCGTACCGGCGATGGTTGCGCTCCTGATCCGAGGCAAGGTCTCGGAAAAGGAGGTCTGGATCATCGCCAAGACCAAGGCGCGCTATGCGCCGTTGCTGGACAAAGCGGTGGCAAAGCCATGGCCGTTCATCGCCGCCGGCTTCGCTTTCTTCGCGGCGTCGGCATTGGTCTTCGGCTTCTTGGGACAGGAGTTCATCCCCCAGCTCGACGAGAAGAATGTCGCGCTTGCCTCGACCCGCGTCCCCTCCGTGTCGCTTGAGCGGTCACTGGAGATGCAGCGCGAGGTCGAAAAGGCGGTCACCAGCCTGCCCGAAGTTGAGGTCATGTTCTCGAAAACCGGCACGGCGGAGGTAGCGACCGACCCGATGCCGCCGAACATTTCCGATGGCTTTGTGATCCTTAAACCACAGGAAGAATGGCCTGAAGGCGTCAACACGAAGGCCGACGTGCTCAAGCGGATCGAAGAAAAGTCCGGCGCGAAGATCGGCAATGCCTTCGAGGTCAGCCAGCCCATCCAGCTCCGCTTCAACGAGCTGATCGCGGGCGTGCGTGGCGATGTCGCGATCAAGCTCTACGGCGATGATCTCGACAAGATGGGCGTCACTGCGCAGGAAATCGTTCGTGCGCTCCAGACCGTTCCCGGCGCTGCGGACGTAAAGGCAGAACAAACCAGCGGTTCGCCAACGCTCGACGTGAAGTTCGATCGTGCGGCGATCGCGCGTTACGGCCTGACCATCGAGGAAGTCGCCGACACGGTTGCGGCCGCGATGGGCGGGCGTGAGGCGGGTTTGCTCTTTGAGGGCGATCGGCGCTTCGAGGTGACCGTGCGCGTACCGGCGGCCACGCGCGAAAGCCTCGATGCCCTGGCCGCGCTTCCTGTCCTGCTTCCCCAGGAAGCCGGCGGACACAGGGGTTCCGTACCTCTCTCGCAGGTCGCGCAGTTCCGGTTCAGCGAAGGTCTGAACCAGATCAGCCGCGAGAATGGCAAGCGGCGCGTCGTCATCCAGGCCAATGTGCGCGGTCGTGACGTCGGTTCCTTCGTCGCCGAGGCCCAGGCCAAAGTCGACAAGCTGGCCTTGCCATCGGGCTCCTATCTGGAGTGGGGTGGCCAGTTCCAGAACCTGCAAGCGGCGTCGCAGCGTCTCGCGATTGTCGTGCCCCTGTGTTTCCTGGCGATCTTCGGCTTGCTCTACATGGCGCTGGGCGGTCTTGCCCGGGCCGCGTCGGTGTTTCTCGCGGTGCCTTTGGGCCTTGCGGGCGGCGTTTTCACCCTCTGGCTGACAGGCATCTCCTTCTCCGTTTCCGCCGCGGTCGGATTTATCTGTCTCGCCGGGGTCGCGGTCCTGAACGGTCTCGTCGTGATGACCGCGATCCGGGAGAAGCTGGAGGCGGGCGTCGAGTTGAGCCGCGCCATCATCGAGGGCACATTCGAAAAGGTGCGGCCGGTCATCATGACAGGCTTCGTGCCGGCGATCGGCTTCGTACCGATGGCGCTCGCGCACGGCACCGGCGCCGAGGTCCAAAAGCCGCTCGCAACCGTCGTGATCGGCGGTTTGATCGCGGCAACGATCCTGACCCTGCTGGTGCTGCCCGCCATTTCCAAGGTTGTATTGGGCTTGGGCGAGCGGATCGGTCGCCGGCCTGCAAAACAGCACGATGAAGAGGCCCCGAATGCCTCGCCAGCAACGGCCTGAGAGAGAGGACAAGAAGATGAACGAACAAGCAAAATTGCTGCGCATCTACACCGACGAAGCCGCTTACTTCGGCGATCGCAAGGTATTCGAAGTGGTTGCGACGCGCGCGCGTGACGCGAAAGTGGCCGGGGTTACGGTGCTTCAGGCATTGGTCGGCTTTGGCCGATCAGCACATGTCCACCGCCGTCATGTCCTCGAGGATGATCAGTCGCTGGTTATCGAGATCGTGGATGAGGACGCACGGCTCCGGGCCTTTGTCGCTTCGCTCGCCGATGTGACCGGCATTGGCCTCATGACCCTGGAAGTCGTCGAGATCGTGGGGGGCGAAGCTGCAAGCTTCGCCCCGAGCGACACGCCGGGAGAGGCGCAATGACCGAAAAACTGCGCCTGGAATTGCCGCTCCTCTTGCCCGAAGTCGATGACACGGCCGATGGCTGTGTAGCGCGCCTGGTGGCCAATCTCAGCGCGCGGGAAGGTGTTCGCGACGCGCATATCATCGCGGCGGAAGGCGATGCACCGGCAAAGCTTTGTGTCCATTACGACCCGGATTTCCTGTCCTTGCCGCGCATTCGGGAACTCGCGCAAAGCGAAGGCGCGAAGATCACAGAGCGATTTGGGCATCTGCGCTGGAATGTCGAAGGGCTCTCCAACCAGCGCCGCGCGCGCACTGTCGCGGAACGACTGCTCCGCGCTCCTGGTATCGTCGAGGCCGATGCGTCTGCTGCCGGCGTCGTGCGGTTGGACTTCGACCGTGAAGCAATCTCGGAGAGCGATGTTCGTCGTCTGCTCGGGGAAATGGGCCTCGGCGTCCGTGCCGAGCCGGGGAGGGCGCCATCATCGCCCGCGGCGGCGGGCGCTGCCGACGCCCATGCCGGCCATGCTCATGGCGATGAAAAGGGTCATGAGGGGCATGATCATGGCGCTGGCAAAGAAGGCGAGGGCCATGATCACGCGCATGGCGGGATGATATTCGGCGCAAACACCGAGATAATCTTCGCCATTATGTGCGGCGCATTCGCAGCGGTCGGTTTCGGCGTCGAAAAGCTCACCAGCGCTCCGACCTGGATACCGATGGCGTCCTACATTCTGGCCTATGGTTTGGGCGGCTATTTCACGCTGCGCGAGGCGATCGACAATTTGCGCATGAAGCGGTTCGAGATCGATACGCTCATGCTCGTTGCCGCCGGCGGTGCGGCCGCGCTGGGTGCCTGGGCAGAAGGCGCGCTGCTGCTGTTCCTGTTCAGCATGGGGCATTCGCTCGAACATTATGCGATGGGCCGGGCCAAGCGTGCCATCGAGGCGCTCGCTGAACTTGCGCCTCAGACCGCGCTGGTACGGCGGGACGGGCAAACCCGGGAAATCCCTGTCGAGGAGCTTGCGGTCGGCGACATCGCGATCGTCAAGCCCAACGAACGCATGCCGGCCGATGGGTTCGTGGTGGTCGGCACCTCAAGCGTCAACCAGGCGCCGGTCACCGGCGAGAGCATGCCGGTGGACAAGCGACCGGTCGACGATCCCGCGGGCGCTGCGGCGCAGCCTGACAAGGTTGCGGCGGCGTATCGGATCTTTGCAGGGACGATCAACGGCGCGGGCGCGATCGAGGTGCAGGTCTCCCGCCTGTCCAAGGACACGACGCTTGCCAAGGTTGTGCAGATGGTCGGCGAAGCTCAGGCGCAGAAGTCGCCGACCCAGCGCTTCACCGACCGCTTCGAGCGGATCTTCGTGCCCGCCGTTCTGGCGCTCGTCGTGCTGCTGCTGTTTGCCTGGGTGGTGATCGACGAACCCTTCCGTGACAGCTTCTATCGCGCCATGGCGGTGCTGGTGGCTGCCAGTCCCTGCGCACTCGCGATCGCGACGCCAAGCGCCGTGCTGTCGGGAATTGCACGGGCCGCGCGCGGCGGCGTTCTGGTCAAGGGAGGAGGGCCGCTCGAGAATCTTGGAACCCTACGGGCCATCGCTTTCGACAAGACTGGCACGCTGACCGAAGGCCGGCCCCAGATTACCGATGTTATTCCCGCCGACGGCGCCACCGAAGCGGATTTGCTGCGCATTGCCATCGCCGTTGAGAGCCTGAGCGATCATCCGCTCGCCGCCGCCGTTGCTTCTGGCGGTCGTGCGCGGCTCGGCGAGGTGGGGATTCCGGCCGCTACCGACCTGCGCAGCATCACGGGTCGGGGTGTCCAGGCGATGGTCGAAGGCGAGGCGGTCCATATCGGCAGTCCCAAATTATTTGGAGAGGTCGACGGTGCTCCGTTGCCGGAAGGGCTGCGCGATGCCGGTGTGAAACTTGAGGAGACGGGCCGGACAACGATGATCGTCCGCAGGGGCGAGCGCTATCTTGGCGTGATCGGGCTGATGGACACGCCCCGCGCCGCTGCCGTCGCGACACTCGCCCGGCTGCGCGAGCTCGGTATTACCCGCATGATCATGATCTCGGGCGACAACCAGCGTGTCGCCGACGCGATCGCCAAGCAGGTGGGCCTGGATGAGGCCTGGGGCGATCTCATGCCCGAGGACAAGGTCGAGGCCATCAAGAAGCTGAAGGCGCAGGACAAGGTTGCGATGGTCGGTGACGGTGTCAACGATGCGCCGGCGATGGCCAATGCGACCGTGGGTATTGCGATGGGAGCGGCAGGATCGGATGTCGCGCTCGAGACGGCAGACGTCGCGCTTATGGCTGATGACCTCGCTCATTTGCCGTTCGCGGTTGGGCTCAGCCGGCAGACGAGCCGGATTATTCGCCAGAATCTTTATATGAGCCTTGGTGTCGTCGCTGTGTTGCTGCCGGCAACGATCCTTGGGCTCGGAATCGGTCCGGCGGTCCTTGCGCATGAAGGATCGACGCTGGTCGTCGTGTTCAATGCGTTGCGGCTGCTTGCTTTCAAGGATCGCGATCATGTTTGAGGTGGAGCATGTGATGTGCCTATCGACGTCACCGCTGCGTGTGTGGACGGCGGTGTCCGACCTTGGCGGCTTCGCGCGGTGGCACCCGTTCATCCGGCTGTCGGGCGTTGCATCGGAAGGCAGCGCGATCGGGTACACGTTCAACACCACCTTCCTGCGCAAGCCCCTGACGGCGCCTGCGACGATCACGCGCTTCCGCAAACCCGCGGAAATCAGTTGGAAGACAGGGCTGCGGGGCCTGATGATGCTCGAGGAAACCTATCGGATCGACGAGATTCCCTCTGGGACTGAGATCCATCACACCACGCGCTGCTGGGGCCTCGTTTCGATTCTGGCTGCGCGCAAGATGAAAGGCCGCATCCTGGGCAGCATGAAGGAATCGGACCGGGCTCTTGAGCGCTACCTCAGACCCGGCTCGCCGGCGGCGCGCCCGCTTTCGCGCGGTGATCGCCGCGTTGCCAAACGGAAGGCTCATTAAATGTTCGTCGCGCCCACGGAAATTGGGCCGGCACTGAAGCAGGTGCCACGACGCTTGCGATCTTCAGGGGCTTCTCTCGCGGTCGCAGCCCTGATTATATTGAGCGCGGCAGGCTGCTCCAGCCAGGCGCCCTCGTCCAATCCGCACGACGAAGATCATTTCGCCGGCACAAATCCGCAGATCATTGGGCGTCACATTTATGGATGTGACGACGGTGCGCAAATCACCGTCGATTTCCTTGCCGATGGCCTGACCATCGAGGTGCGCAGCACGGCTGGCGGAAAGCCGGTACGGCTCAGTGCTCCGGGGCAAGGGCTTCAGTATATCGGCGATCGGATCACAGCCGATGCAACGGGCGGGCAGATGACGATCAACCGTCAAGGGCATCCCGCCCAAGCCTGTCGTCGGATCTAGGGCTCGCAGGAGAACGAATATGCTGGCGCTGCAATATACGCTCATTCCGGTGCTGGCGGTAATCCTGGGCTCGATATGGGCGAGCTGGCGCCAACCGAGCCCCGCATTCGTCAGCGCCATGCAGCATCTTGCCGCTGGCGTGGTGTTCGCGGCCGCCGCCGCGGAAATATTGCCGCAGGTCATGCACGAAGCATCTCCGTTGGCGACCTTCATCGGCGGTGCGCTCGGGGTCGCTGTCATGCTGTCGCTCAAAGGCCTGGAAGGACGGACCAAGGGGCCGGTGGCGATGTTGGGCGCGATCGGCATCGACATTCTCATCGATGGACTGGTGCTCGGGCTGGCATTCATCGCAGGCGCCAAAGCCGGCCTTCTGTTGACGATCGCGCTCACGCTCGAAGTGCTGTTCCTCGGATTGACGGTGACAGCCGAACTCGGGGAGACGGTGCGCTCCAGGCGCAAGGTGATCGCCATCACGTTCGGACTGGCGTTGCTCCTTCCGGTTGGCGCACTGGTCGCGACCCCGGTCGCTACCTTTCCGCCCGTGGTCATCGCGGGCTTCCTGAGTTTCGGCCTTATGGCCCTGCTGTATCTGGTCACCGAGGAACTGCTGGTCGAGGCCCATGAGCGGCCCGACAGCCCGCTAATCAGCGCGATGTTCTTCGTCGGCTTTCTGGGCTTGCTGCTCATCGAGGAGATTATTGGTTAGGACGATCCGCCGGCAGATCATCGCTGCCGAACGCTATTTCGTAGGAGTACAGGCTTCCTGGTGCCGACACCGCAGAATAGTCTGGCCGTCTTCGCCCTCCGTCAAGCCGGCGGTTTGTGGACCGCGTGCCTGCAGCGCTTAAAGCCTCGACTGCCATGGAATATAGGCATGTTTCGGGAAGCGGATGCTCTCAGCCGATACGTCCGTCTGGCGGCCCGTCGCGTTGTGTCGAGGGATAACAGCAGCTATGTTGTTGCGATTGATTCGCAAGTTTGGGCATGTGCCGGATTGGGGGATCGATCACGCGCTGACGCCGCTGGTCGCGCTACCTCAGATGATGGACGCTTCCATGCCCAATGAGCACATAATATCGCGGCTCTCTCGTGCTGGTCGGATTCTCAGGACCGATGGGTTTTGGCGCGCACGGCGCAAGTGCTGGGACCATCCTGACCGGATGGCGAGGCGGCTGTGCCGACGAAGCCCGTGAAGGATGGTGGCACTTTACCCCGTCGCGGGGAGGGCGGGCCAGGCGGTCCATCTGTGGGGCGGAGCCTTGCGGTTGCCGGCGCCCCGTTCCGGTCCGCCCACATCGCGGAGGCGTCTCTCGATCGTCTGCGTACTTTGCTCGAAACAGAATATGATTTGCTGCTCGTCAGGCTCAGCGGTGCGCTGCGATCGCCAGATGCCGCGACTGAGGCGCTCCACGACGCCTATCTCAAGCTCGAGAGCGGCCCCGTCATAGGAGAGGTCAGAAATCCCCTCTCCTATCTCTATCGAATGGCAATCAATCTGGCGAAAAACCGGCGACGTCATGAAATGCTGTTCACGCCCGCCGATGCCGCCGCAGTCGTTGATCTCACCGACGATGCGCCGGATCCCGAGCGCGCGGCGAGCGCAAGGCTTGCTCTGGATCGAGTGCTCGACGCGCTTGAGACCCTGCCAGCCCAGAGGCGCGACATCTTCCTGGCGGCCTGGCGCGACGAGAAGACGCAGGTCGAAATCGCTGCCAAATTCGGGCTCCACAAACGTACCGTCCAGAAGGAACTGGCGCGCGCGGAACGGCATCTGCGGACCGCGCTTTGTAACGAGTCATCCTGCGAACCTGGATCTTCCGACGGCACGCCACGCTAGCATCGGAATAATCTGACCGCCGACCGCAGCGCGCGGACGATGCGCAGGTTCCGAACCCCTGCGACCGCCGCTCCGCAGCCCCCTCTATCTCCAAGAAATATTTGGACCGGGACGACCGCCTTTTCGTCCCGCCAAGTGTCAGGGACGATAGGGAGTAATAGGGTCCTCACGCCGTGTTCTGACACGGGCGCCCTTTCCAGGCGTCAATGTCCCACGCGTGGCGACTATTGGGAACGGCAATCAGACCGCGTTCCGCGTCCGTAGCCTGCCCATTGTCCCTCCGGGGGTCGCGATGGCGGCAAGGCGCGCTTGAAGGCCGGCGAGTATCTCAACGCGCGCGTTTCGCGGCAGGGCGAGTGCGCGCCGTCTCTCCTGGCCCATACGGGAAGGGGTGAGCGCGGGACGATCCACCCGCCTGCGGGGCCTCGCCTGGCATCGTGGCAGGAGCGGCTGGCGAAGGAAACCATGAGCGCGAAGCTCGGGGAAACCGTCGTGATCTCGGATCTCGCTCGCGCTTGCCGGTTGTCCATGAGCTATTTCGTCCGGGCTTTCACGAACACGGTCGGGATCGCGCCGTACACCTGGTTTATCGGACAGAGGATTGTTCTCGCCCAGACCCTCCTGGCGCAGTCGCATTCCCCGCTGGCAGAGATCGCTCTCGAATGCGGCTTCGTCGATCAAAGCCATTTCACCAACACCTTTGTCCGCAGAGTTGGTACGACGCCCCTCCAGTGGAGACGAGAGGCCTGGGGCGAACGATCATTGCCAAGACGCCCTTGTTCGAAATAGCATCATTCACCAAGACCGGCTGCCTCGGCCGCGACGCTTTTCCATCACAAAGGAAGCTCATGAACGACACGACCGACAGCAAGCTCGATCTTCTCTCGCTCACGGCCGACATTGTTTCGGCGCACGTGGCCAATAACAGCGTTGCGGTCGGTGATCTTCCGGTGCTTATTGCCAATGTCCACGGCTCACTCGCCGGCCTCGGCACTGGGCCAACGCCAGTGCAGGAGGAAGAGCAGAAGCCGGCGGTCTCCGTCCGCACCTCGGTCAAGCCGGACTACATCGTCTGCCTTGAGGACGGAAAGAGGCTGAAGATGCTCAAGCGGCATCTCATGACCCATTATCAACTGACGCCGGACGCTTATCGCGCGAAGTGGAAGCTTCCTGCAGATTATCCCATGGTCTCGCCCAACTATGCTGAGCAGCGCCGGAGCCTTGCAAAGAAGATCGGGCTTGGACGGAAGGGGCGGGGAACGCCGCCGCTCCCCGAGCCGGCGCCATCAGCACCAAAGCGGCGCGGCCGGAAGCCGAAGGCAACCGCATCCTGATCGCGGATGGAGGGTCGCAGCGGCACTACCGAAACCTCCGGCGATACGGTTTCGTCACGATGGCAGGTCTGGGGGCGCCCGATCTGACGGCCCAACTTCGTTGCTCGAGCCACCAACCTAAACTCATCCCGCACGCTTGCAGCGTGTGATCGCCCCTCTCTAAAGTCCTCTCAAATGAGCGACTCACGAACCCATACCGCGTCTCGGACAATCATCGCGTCGCAACGAGCCATTTTCCGAGCCTTTCTGGACCCGGAAGCGGTCGCGTCCTGGCGACCGCCCAAGGGCATGTCGGCAAAGGTGTTCGCGTTTGATCCGCGCCCGGACGGCATCTACAAAATGGCGTTTATCTATCCCGAGACCGAACACGGTCGCGGAAAGTCGACAGCTGATGCCGACATCTTCGAAGGCCGTTTCGTCGAACTCGTCCCCGACGAGTTGATTGTCGAAGAGGTCCAGTTCGAGTCTGACAATCCTGTATTCGCCGGCACGATGACGATCACCACGGCTTTGCTGCCGGTGACGGGCGGCACGAAGGTCAGCATCAGAGCAGAGAATGTGCCGTCGGGAATCAGCGCGACCGATCATCGTGTCGGCATGGAATCGACACTCAAGAACCTTGCCAATTTCATCGAGTAGGCGGTTCGGGCTTCTCGTATGCCGGTGACGCAGGCGCCGTCTGCGAGTGCAGTCCTGATCCGTTACCTGACGAGATCAGATTTGGAGGGGTTACTTGTGATAAGCGGAGATGGAGACGAAGGCTGGTACATCAGAGATATTGGTGCCGGCCATGGCCGCCAACTCTGGCGCATCACCCACCAGACGGCGACCCGAACAGGCGTCACCAATGCCGAGGGAGGTCCGGGAAGCTACTATTCAGTGGAACCGGGCGAGACGATCTGGGCGTGCCTACGCCGGCAGACGCCCTGGCTTGAGGGCATGAAGGAGCCCGGCCCATTCCAGCGCATGATTCGCGCGCCGGGCGACTATCATCCCCGCATCGCTCGCCCGATCGCCTTGATGGAGACAGCGAAACTCTGGCTTCCCGAACTAGCGGCAGAGCAGCGCTATATTACCGGTGCGCAAAGCCAACTCACCTCGCTGGTGGCTCAGCTTCAAGCGATTTGCCGGGTCGTGCAACCGGCTCCCTCGACGCTTTCTGCTTATGGCCATGAGATCCGCAACCTGCTGATCCTCGCGGCAACCGAAGTGGAGATGCATTGGCGGGGCATTCTGGTCGCCAATGGCCTATCCAAGAAGCAATTCCGCACCGAGGATTATGTGAAGTTGGCCGGACCGCTTGGGCTGAAAGCCTATCAGGTCCGTTTCCATCCCTATCCCGATCTCGCGCCGATCGTGCCCTTTGCGACATGGGACGCGGACACGCCAACCCAGTCCCTGGCCTGGTACGCAGCTTACAATGCCGTGAAGCACAACCGCGAGCATGAGTTCGAACGGGCAACGCTCCTCGATGCACTGGCCGCGGTCGCGGCCTGCGCCGTGCTGCTGGTCGCGCAGTTCGGAGACAGGGCGCTCGTGCTGGATCTCTCGCGGATTCTTGGCGTCGAGGCGCCGGACTGGCCGCTTGAGGAGATGTATCTCATGCCGCAGACGGATGAGGGTTGGATCATGCAGCCTCACCCGGCGCTCAGTTGAGAGAGACGCAATTGCCCTATCAGAATCGCGCTGACGGCAGAATTGCCGTCACGATCGACAGCAATGTCTGGAACCTGTTCGAACGGCTTGATCTGCGCCTAGCAATCGAGCTGCCGGCGAAGAGGTTCATCCTGTTCATCCCGAGACAGATCGAGATCGAGATCGCGGCGATCCCAGACCGTCCCGAAAAGGCCGGGATCAGGGCCTATATCGCGCGCGAAATGACGGACAGTGCGATCGGCGTGACGGCTGTGTTTGGGTTCGCTCGGCAGGGTAGCGGGCCCGAACGGCATGGCGGCTTTGGGTTCGGAACCTTCCAATCCGAAGACGCGCGTGCCTTCTACGCCGCCATCAGCGAGACCTATCTTCTGAACCGGCGGACCAAGGGAAGTGGGTTAACCGACAATGAGGGGGATGCAGCCGTCGCTGCCGCATCACTTTCATCGGTGGTGTTGACCCTCGACATCAAGCCGGGACCGCTTCGTGCCGCACTCGATCATGGCGGCAAGGTGCTCGACATGACGCCGTTCGAAAGTTCGGGCCTCAGCCTTGAGGACTACATCGCTGCGTATCACGGAACGGCGTGATGGGGCGTCTCGGGAAACGGAGACAATGCCGGTCAAGCCTCGCCCCAATCTCGTTTCCGTTGCTCGACATCACGCTCGGCTCGGCGCTGCTCCCAGGCCATCGACTGATCGATCCGCCGTAACTGGTCCAGGACATAGGTCTGCACCTTGACTCGCGGATCTTCACGCCACCGTTCAAGCCGCGTGCGCTGCGCGCTCTCAGCTTCGACCCAACCGAACTCACCCCGCACGACGCCTGTCTTGCCAAGGACGCTCGAGACGCGGCTCAGCCACTCATCGCCTTCCTCAAGCCGATCAACCAGATCCATGCAGAGCGGATAGACCTGCTCGTTGCCTTCATAGGCAAGCAATGTGGTCAGGACGAAGGCAAGGTCGTCACGATCACCCTTTTTTACCACCTCGGCCAAGGGGGCCGCGATCTCCTGCGATAGCTTGGGGAAAACATTGCCGATGAGGCGGCCGCCGCGGAATTCGTGATGGAGCGGCTCATGGCTATGCCATCTCCGCGCGGCGTCGAGGAGCATTGCGGGCTCTCGGGACAGCGGCCCCTGAAGGTGGTGAAGCCGGAAGGGAATGGGATCGAAATGCCGGTCGCTGCCATCGCGCTCGCGATAGATCCGGGCCTCGAAGAATTCGAAGACGATTGCTGGGAAACGGTCGGCGATGATCGCCAGCACCTGATCGGCCCGATAGTCCACTTCGTGAACGTCGACGAAGGACTGCACCAGGTGCCGCGACTGCGCTTCGTCGAGCGCAGCAAGAAGCGCCCCTCTATGAAGGCCCCAGGCCCAGTTGATCCAGTTGGTCTTCTTCACGTCGGTCAGATGGCCAATGGCCGGCATGAAGACGGCATCGATCAGCCGTTGGTCAGGCGTCTTGTCGAACCGCTCCGCCGCGACGTTGAGGACGGTGAAAACGCCATCATCGTCCGCAAATTCGATCGCGCGCGCGGTGAGGGTGACCAGCGTATCCGGGGCAAATATCTCCTGGCAGCGCAGATAATCGCCAAGATTGGCGAGGAACCGCCCTTCGCCAATCCACCGGGCGATAAACTGTCGCGCGATCGACTGCTCACCGCTCTTGTCGGTGCCGAGCAGCAGCGAAACGAGCAGCGGCGAGAGCATATCGTCCATCGCGTCGAGAAAACGCGCGGCGACTTGAGGTTTCGTCTCGCCCAGGAGCTTCATGCAATCGCCCAGCGACTCGAGTTCTCCGCCCGTTTGTTTCGGTTCGGCGAGGTAGTGTCGGACCCGCTCGATCCAGGTGCCAGTAGTCTCGTCGGTGATCTGGGCGATGATATCTGGGTAGCTGCCAGCACGCCATTCCCGTGTGGCATCCGGATCGAAGGGATGCTCATCCCAGGCCGTGGGCCTGATCGAGTCATGGCCGATGAGCGTCTTGTAGAGGACGAACTCAGGATCGGCATTGAGCGCGTCGCGCAGCGCCAGCAGTTCGCCGACGATCTGCTGCTGCGCTGCGGCTAGCTCGGCATTGTCCGCCATGTGCGGCGGCAGCGCGTGGAAACGATAGTGGCAATGGATCGCGTCGGTCTCGCACCAGCGGCGCAATTCGAGCCCCCATTTGCCGATGCGTGCAGTCTGGATGGCGATGACGCGCGCGCCATCCTCCATGATGGTTCGCAAAAGGTCGTCGCTGCCGCCATTGTAGGGCGTTGCGCTAGCCTTGCGCAGCGCGTCGAGCACCGCGCGACGGGCGCCGTCATCCTCAGCGGCGTCGAGCAGCCGCTCGAGAATGTTAATCGCCTCTGTGCGCTGCATGCGGAGGACGTCCGAAACCGGGACTGCTCCCTGATGAAAGACCACGGTGGTCATCGAGTTCTGAGTCGTTCCGCCGAGTTCGGCGGAGAGCAGATTGCCAAGCATAGCGATGATCAAGCCGCGCGCGGCCGTAATCTCATCGGCCTTGAGCTTGCCAATCCCGTCCAGGATCAGCTGAGGGATCGCGGGGCCGTATTTATTCCAGATCGCTAGATCATGCTTCGAGAAGGTGACGGCGAGATCGAACCAAATCTTCCGTTCAATGTCGGTCGCCGCACCGGCGAACAGGCGGACCAGTGTGGTGAACGTCAGCTCAGGATCGCAGTAGAGATGATCGTTAATAAGCTGGGAAACCTTGCGTGCGATGTCGTCGCCGCCTTTGCCGGGATAATTTCCGAAAACCGTCTCGACGGGCGCGGAGTCCGATCCGCGGGTCCGGGCAACCGCATCGGCCAGCAACGGTACCAGCTTCACGAACTGTGCGGCACGATTGTCGAAATGGGGGAGGATGAGATCGTCGAGCTTTCCGATCGCCTCCGAAAGATCGTTGTTGTCAGTCGATGTAGCGAGGATCTCGATCGTTTCGTCTACGCTTTCGTCAGCGCGGATCAGTTGGTCGAAGTCGCGCGCGATCTTGTCGAAGTCATGACCGGCGGGCAGCAGATAGTCACGCATGACCTTGTCCATGCGCTCCTTGATGGCTTCCAAGCGCTTCTGCCCGACGTGCTGGAGGTTGGGCTGCTTGTAGATCGTGTCATGGCCCATTTCAGCCCAGGCATGATTGAGCAGGGTCTGCACCTGGATCTCAGCTCGGAGCCCTGCGAAGGATTGATATTCTGGAAGGGCCAACCGCTCGGGCTTCAATTGGACGAGATAGTTGGTGCTGTCGAACAGTCTCGTCTCGGTCTCGGTCCCCGGAACGGGATGATGGACATTCACGGTCACGACTTCGAAATTGTCGTGGATAATGCCCGTGTGATTGAATGCGTCGACCTGTGTGTTGGTGAGGAAGACCACGCGGGCTCCGGCAAGGTCCTTGATTTCCTCGTCGATGGCGGCGTTCAGGTCGACGCCCCGATTGAGAAGTTTCTTGCCAAGCGAATCCGCCTGCTTCGCGCGCCCTGTGATCGCATGTGGAACAATGAAATGTGCTTTGGTCGCCGCGACAAGGATATGGCGGATGGCCTTTACAAAGGCGCTATATCGACTGCGCCCCTCCCGCTTGTATTCGTCGAACGTCATATTTCCCTCGCATTCGTGCGGTCACACTTTTGCAGGAATCCGCCAAGGCTGGGCTTTCTGTCGCGCTCAGGACTGTCAGTCGCCACGGCCACGAATGATCTAATCACAGCGCTGCGCGTAGCTCAGCGATTCGTGCCGTGCAGTCCTCGTGGACGAGGCGGCCAAGCTCCTCGACGCGTTCGGAGAGCCAGGTCAGCTCTTCCTCGGTGATCCGATAGTGCCTTGAGAAGCGCGCCTTTACGTAGGCGTCCTTGAGTTTTGCAAAACGCGCTCTGGCTCGGGCATTGTCGCGGGGCCAAGCCTCGAAAAGGTGATTGGATTGCCGCTCGGCTTGGGTGCGCAGGAACGCCAGATTGTGGACGTGTGGCGTGTAAAAGGTCGTGACCAGAAGAATGCAGTGATACAGCCGTTCAGATGCCTGGTGCAGAGTGAACGCAGCATCGCGGTACTCTTTCTGAGACATATAAAAGTGAAAGCCCTTTTGAGCACTTAGGGCCGCAGAGAACCACTCCTCAAAATACTCGGAAGCAGCCGTGAACGCCTCATCCGGTGTTTTCGGCTTCGGCTGATGAAGTTCGCTGTCCTCGGCTTGATAAAGCGCGATTCCGTCGCGCGCGACATCTATGAAGAAGGAGCGCCCGTGCGCGAGCCCGTCATTTACCTCCTGAAGGGAATGGACAATGAAGTTTACGGGCGTCTTTAAATTCTGGGTAATCGTCCGCTCACGGTTCAGGCGTTCATCGGCCTTCTCCCAGTAAGCCACGCGATCGGTCAGCTCCTTCTGGTTGACGATGACGAGCAGATCGAAGTCCGATTGATATGCCTTTGCCGTGTGCGGCTCATCAACCCAGTTGCCGCGCGCATAGGAGCCGTAGAGAATGACCTTCAGGATGCGGCCAAGCTTGCGCTGGCCGTCAGGTTTGCCATGTGCATCATCGAATTCCTCGAACAGAATCTGAACGACACGATCAAGCTCGCGCCGCTTCGCTAGAGGGAGATGATCGAGTTCTGTTCGCATGGCTGTCCTGTTTCTGTTCTTCGCAATTATCCCTGGAGATGCCGCCGGGCATCTTTCAACAATAGGAACATGTGATTTGGATCCGATAACCCTGGGATGAAATCGAAATTCTGATAGAATTGGCGTGCAGCCTCGTCCTTGGCATGTGCAGCGATTGCACGAATTCCAGCGATATCGGCTGCCTGCAAAGTCCGCGTGAGGGCATCTTTCAGAAGACCGGAGCCGAGCCCTTTTCCTTGATAGCCAGTCGAAACGCCGAGCCGTGCAAGGATCATCAACGGAACGGGGTGCCGCGCCATTCCCTTTGTCAGGCGATCGGGCGCATCACTATGATCGACATGCCCCACAACCAGAGTGTGGAAACCCACAACCTCGTCTCCGGTTAGGGCAACGTAGGACTGGGATGCCCCGCCTTGCTGCGCCTGCCAGGCGTAGCGCGACAGGAACCGGTTGAGCTCCTCGCGACCGCAATCGAAAACATCGATGGCATGGTCGCGGCGAAGCTTTTCAATGCGAAACTGGGGCGCCATCGGTGCGCTTAACCTGGGTCCTGCTCGAACACGCTCGGCTTTGTAAGCAGTTCAGCCAGCCTTGGCGTGTGGCGAGGGGGCGCATCGAGTGCTGCCAGGAATGCCGCCCACTGGTCCGCGTCCAGATTGAACTCCCGACGATCGGGGAGCGTCTCTTCAGCGCGCGCCAATGCGCTTTCCAGCACGAATTCGCTGACCGAGCGATGCGCAGCGAGCGCAGCCTGTTGAAGCGTCCGCTTTGCAGTGGGTGACAGGCGTAGATCGAGTTTCTCAGTTCGGGCGGTAGCAGAAGCCATGACACACCTCCTTTCGATCCACCCCTCATACCCGACATGCCGGACAATGTCATGACATAATTTTACGCTTCCGTCACATTTTGCCGACGGGTCTAAATGTTCATTGGGCGCCCCCCTCGGCCGCATGGCATGACCCTATGGCCGAAATTCCGGGTCGGAGGGGAAGGGGGGATCGCGGCTGGAGGAGATTGGCTATGCGCCATGAATATTTCCCATCCATTCCAGATCGTCGATTCCAAAAGCGTGCGGATTTTGCTATAACCGTCACGCACAGGAACGCGGATCAAATGTCGCCAGATTCTGCCACCAATATGGATGAACCGGTCGTTCCAGCCGAGGAGTGGGTTCGGCCGCGCGCTGCGGACTATCTGTGGCGTCCATGGTACGCGAAGCTCTGGTGGGCTGCGATCCCCATCTACTGGCTTCCTGCCGGATCACCTTTCGGGATCGACTTCCTCGCGGATTTCTACACCAGCAGCGTTGGTATCTACCTCAATATTGTCTTTCTTCCCGTGACGGCTCTTATCGTTCTGGGGTTTGGCTTCGCCCGGAGGTGGCGCGAGAGCGACGCTTGGAGCGAAACGTACCCAGCCGAACACGGCAGGGCGAGCGCCTTCCACCGGCGAACGCCGGGTAGTCCCCCTGCTTATATGGATCCACTCAGTCCGCTTTCGGGCTCGATGTGGATTGGTAGCCCCAAGAGCCGGGCACGGCGCCACGGACGCTAATCCTTGCGTGTCTTGAATGACGGGTCGCCATCGTTGCTGCCATGATCCCGATCACCGGTTAGCCTCCCGCTGCTTAGCACCGAGGACTGTTCTCCCGAAACGATGGGAGCTGCATAGTCGAACGTGCCTCTGCCTGAATCTGCGTTTTCGAGATACCGGTTTCGAAGTCCTTGGGGTCCAAGGACCTGTCGTCCCAACTCCTCCGAGAAGGCTCTTTGCGGATTGCTTGATTTTGAAGCGGCCCGCTCCGCCGCTGCTATTGCATTGCGAACATCATAATTGACGATGTCCATCGTCGCCGACGCGCTCGAACTCGTCACGCTGGTCTCCGTACTATTGAATCCGAGGGTGCCCCCGACGTGCCCCTGTGCCCCCCGGCCACCGCGCGAGCTGCCTTTCGTGCTATCAGATGTGCTTCGTCCCCCTGACTCTGCTGAGGCCCCGCCGCCGATGTCTAGGTCAACCGCTGTTCCCATGGCATTTTGCTTGTCCGCCGAGCGGCTCAGCGACCGCTGCCACCCTGTCTGCGCCATGACCGCCTGAACGTCGCGCTGTAGGGTATCGGCAACCTGCGGCTTCAGCCGCCACTCGCCTTTGCGGTCCATCTCGAACCCGCCCTGCAGCCAGTTGGCCATCGCGGCACGGCCTTCCTCGCCGCCGCCCATGAAGTGCTCGATCGTGTCGGGGCCGGCTTGCTTGCCCGCTTCGAACCGCGTGCTCGTGTCATTGCGCGCGGATTGCTGGAACCCTGCGCTGCTGGATACGAGCAGATCGTTCTCGGCAAAGCTGAAGCGAGCATTTCCTCCCTTGGCCAATGCGCCAAACTGACTTTCGTTGATCAGGCCCGCGCGGAGCAACTGACCAGCCTGATCCGCGGTCAGGTTCATTGCGAGATCGCCATTCTGCGCCATTGCCAACTCGCGCTTCGACATGGTGATGCCGTGGCTGCGCAGCAGCCCCTGCATCCGGCTCAGCCGCTCGTTATCGACGATCCTGGTCAGCCGCTCGTTGCCGGCGCGATCGGCGATGCCCGCAGCACCGCCCTCAGCCATATCGACCTGATTGCCGGCCGTCCGGCTCAGAGCCTGGATGAAGCTGTCGAGGTGCGCCGCCTCGCGCGTTGAGACGCCGGCCGCTGCGGCGCCTTCTGCAAACCCGAAATTATCGGACTGTCGGCGTTGCTCTCCGATCCGCGCAGCCGACCGCGTGCCGCCGGTGCCCACCTCGCGCTGGGCGTCGAGTTTGCCCGAGCGCTCGGCGAAATCATATTCTGCCGCTTCGCGGGTCCGCCCATAGACACTTGTTCCTTCGCGACCGGCCTCGGCCGTCGCACCATCGGCGGTGCCGACCTGGGTCGCGGCATTGTAAGTTTCGAGGGCGTGAAGCACCTGCGCCTCGTTGCGTCCAGTGGCGCGGGAGAGTTGAGAGATTGCGGAACTGCGGGCTTCACCGGATAGCGCGTTGACGAAGCCGATGCGGCGCGCGGTCTCTTGTGGAGGAAGGCCGAGCATTTGCGCGGCGTCGCGCTGGCCCTGGTTGCTGCCGGTGCGCAGCGCCTGCTCGGTCGCGACGTTGCCGCGCTCGATCCCGGCGACACTTTCCCCGGCAAAGTCCCGCCGGCCTTCCATCGCGCCAACTTGAATCTGGGCCGATGTCAGGTCGTTGGCAATCATCTGCTCCTGATCATAGGCATTGGCGATCAGCTTGGCGAAGGTCGGGTCGGACTGCGCCTCGCCGATCACGCCCGACGCCTTCAACTCGGCGTCCTTCGCCGAATAGCCGCCGCGCTCGAAATGGCGCGTCGCCCCCTGCATCATCATGCCGTAAGCCCGCTGGTCGCCAAATGCCCGCCACTGGACGAGATTCTGCGAAAATGCCGCGAATGCCTTCTCGCCGGTCTCGCCCTGGCCGAAATAAGTGTTGCCGAGTGACCGAAGCGCGTCCTTCTCGGCGAACTGGTGAATTGCGCTGGTGGCGGCATTGGCCTGGACCGCGCGGGCTACTTGCGGGTCGCCCAGGTCACGGCCGTTGAGGGCCGGCGACAGGCTGCCCATCTGCCGCGCGCCCTCGATGCCGCCGAGCGCGAACGCGGTGCCACCCGCCGCACCCGGCCGTTCGCCAAGAATACGGCCAGCCTCACCATAGGCGCGATTGGCGCCGAAGGTCGAACGCTCGCCAAAGTCGCCAAAGCTCGAAGCGGCGCCGGCGCGCGCGCGCGTGCCTGCGGCCGAGGCCTGACTCTCGAGTGCCGAGGCGTAGCCTTCGCTCGTGCCGAGCGATGCCGCGGCCGCGCTGGCCTGGCCAGTGACGCCAAGGGTGCCGCTGGTGAAGGAAGTGAAGACATTGCCGCTGAACCGAAAGACGGTGAACACGAATGCGCCGGCTAAGCCAGCGGCAGCCGTGCGGAAGCTCCCGAAGATTGCCAGTGCCTTCATTGCCGCCGACGGGGCCAGCAACCAGGCATTGGCGCCGAGCGCATTCGATCGCATCTCGGCGAGCGCATCAGCCGCGCGGCCAAGCGTCAGCTGATAGATACCGGCATCGATGACACCCCAGAGCGCCACGAATACGAACAGGCCAAGCGCGAAGCTCGCGACACGTAGATTGATCGGCGTCAGGATGAACAGCAGCGCGACGGGTATCATGAACAGCATGATCCCGAACACCGTCGCGCGGATTGTCGGCATCCATTCATTGGCGACCGACATCGTCGCCAAGCCGTTCGAAACGACCGCCCGGTTGGCCATCACGCGTGCGGCTGTCGCCGGGGAATCCTCGAACAGCACATCGCCCACCGTATTGCCGAGCAAGATATGGGACATCAGCGCCTGGATGGTCAGGGGACGGCCGAGCATCATCTGTCCCATTTCACCGAGCTGCTGGCGGCAACGGGCGAGTTGCTGGGCATTGGCCGTATCGAATCCGGTCCGCGAACAGACCTGCTGGCTATAGCTCTCGAACAGGGTCGGGTCGGACAGCCGGTCCGAGATATGCGCCCAGGCATCGGTGCAACTCACCGTTGTCCCGCCCTTGTCGGACTCGGTATAGACCGTCGAAAAGGTCGCTGGCCCCGCCATCGCCGCGAACGCCGCAGGCAGGTCGGTGGTCGTGCGGAACAGCTTGTCGTCGTCGACGCCATAGGCAGCCGAAACACGCGCGACCGGATAGCATTGACGGACGTAATCCTTGATCGTCGCGTCCAGGAACGTGTCGGTCATCGGCCCGCGCGGCGAGACCGCGTTCAGGAACAGGTCGAAGCTGTGCCCGCCGGCGCCGAACTCGATCTTGGCATTGGGATCGAGGGTGTTGTCGTCGATCGTCTCCACCAGTGCTCGCTCGATCATGTTGGTCGCACCCGCCACCAGCACCAGCAAGGTGGGCACGCCGCCGACCGGCTGATAGGCATTACGGACCCTGTCGTAGACATGGACCGTGCCCGTGGTGGCGATCAGCCCGACGAAGATGCCGATGCCGACGAGGATCTGGAAACCGAACGCCACCAGTCCCATGCCCGAGCCGCGAACGCTGGCGAGAAGCGCACCCAGGCCGATGCCGACGGTCGCGACGATCAGCACCAGCGTCTCATAGCGCGGATCCGCGAAAATCATCGACACCAGCCGGAACGCATCGACCGTCTCGGCGAACCCGTCATAGGTGTGAAAGCTGGTATCGACCGCAAACGCGGGGGTCGCGGCGAGAAGCGCGGGCAGGAAGGCGAGGGGCTTGGCGAGGCGGCGCATGGCGATCTCTTCGGCTATTGGTTGCGAGTGGCGGCGGCGCCGGCGGCATCGCGCGCGTCGCGGTCGCGCTGGCGGACGAGGCCGGCATAGTTGGCCGACAGGTTCGCCTGGTTGAGCGCCGCCATGTAGCTTTGGCGCATCTGCGCGCGTTGGCGCAGCACCTCGTCCCGCAGGTCGCGCAGTTGCTCGATGCCTTTGGACAGGATCCGGGTCTGGCAGATCGTGGCACTATTACCGTCCGCCGCGCCCGCGGCGCTCGTGCCGCGCTCGGCATTGCTCACCGCGAAATCAATCGTGCGCGTAAGGTCGTTGAGCATCTGATAGGCGAGGGTGAGCGCGACCAGTTCGTCTGTGTCGCCAATGACCGAGTTCACCACGCCCTGACGCACGCCCCATTCCAGCATGCGATAGACCGGCAGCGTCCGGACATTGGCGACAAACTGCCGCTCTTCTGCTGACAGCGCAGCGCGCGTGCGAATCTTGGTAGCGATCGACTCCATTCGCTCGCGCGCCAGGATCAATGCCCCGCGCCCGGTCCCATCCTGCGCGCAATCGGCGCCGGTCGGGGGAATGTTCAGCGCTCGCTTCTGGACTCGACCTGTCAGGAAATCCTGGGGGCTCTCCGTATCCTGCGCTGGGCATTGTGGGATCGCGGTGAACAGCGGCACCTTATCCGTCGGATCCCAGCGCATATAAACGTCACCGACCCTGGCGCGCATCACGCTTGCCCAGTCGCCCGCTCCGACCCGCGTCGCGGCATGGCTCAAGAGCGAGCCGGTGCGGAAGATCTCGGTGACCTCGGCCGGGCAATTGGTCAGAGCGTCGCGCAGATCCTCGGTCGGATTGTTGTTGTTGGCCTGTATTTTCTCGCGGGAGTTCTGGTAGCTTTTGGCGAAGCCTTGCTTGACCGATTTGTAGCCGGTCATCTCCTCGATAATACCCGACATATTGTCGTCGCCCTTGGCGATCTGAACCATGCGGTTGGCGAGGCGGCAGTCATTGACCTGGATCGAGTTCAGGAAGTTGGTCGCCGCTTCCATCTTCGAGATGATGTTCCCCATCTTCTCGTCGAGCGTCTCGAGCAGATACTGGAACGCGACCGCAGGCGCGGCCTGCAGGATGCTCTCGAGCTTCTGCACGAGATAGTCCGGGTCCAGGAACGACATGCCGCCCAGGAACATGTCGATGCCGCCGCAGCCGGCTTTCACCTTGGGAAGCGTCAACGACATCAGATAGTCGTTATGGACATCGACCCGGCCCGACATGCCGCCTGCGGTCACATAACCGCGCGTCTGGTCCTCGAAGCTGCCCGGACTGGTATAGGTGACATTGTCGAACCAGCTCTCGGCCCAGCTCTGTGCGCTCGCTGGCGCGGCATTCGCAGCCGTCGCAAGGATCAGGCCCGAGAGGAAAAGGCGGACGCGGGTGGGGGCTGGGAACATGGCGGGCTCCTGTTGAAATCAAGGGGAAGGAGAGGTGCTGCGCCCGCCATTGCTCAGCGCCTCCCTTGTGATTGTGCCGGCATGCCGACGATGCCGGTGAATTTGGACATGGCGCGCACCCCCACTGCGGGCCGCACGCCGGTCAACATCTTCGCCGCGAGATAGAGGTTGCGCGCAAGGTTGGCGCTGTGATCGGTGCCGATCGCGATCGGCACCACGCGCCCCGCGTCGGCGATCGGGCGCGCCCAGGAAACCGGATGCCCGACCCAGGGCAGACCGAGCCGCCCCGATCGGATCATCGCCTCTTGCGCGCTGATCGTCCGAACCTGCCAGCCATAACGTGCTCCAAGCGCCGTTAGCTTGGTCCAGAGATCGCCGCAGGGAACGCATCCCGGTGTGGTGGTCATCTCGATGACGAACGCCGGCCCCTGACCGCGCAGCGTGGCGTTGAAATCGTCTGGGAAATCGCGCGTCGCCGGGACCCGCGACAACCAGGCGTGCATGCCATTGCTGTCTGCAACCGGATGGATCGCGGCGCGCATCGCCTGCTCGCGCGTAACGGTCTGCGCGGCAGCAGCGGATCCGGTGTCTATCATCAAGCCCAGGATGCCGATCAGGGCGACGAGCCGGATCACCGCTTCGGCTCCAGGCTGACATCGACGAGATCGCCGCCCAAGGCTCGCGGATCGGTCGCCGAGACCGGGCCGTTGCCGAGCGCATCGAAGAAGCCGTCATCCTCGCCGGGGCCGGTCATGAACTGTTCGGGGCGAATATCGCCGCGCAGCAGCCGCACTGCCTGGTAGGCCATCTGCGCGAGATTGGGATAAGCCTCGACGCCACTCGCGATCACCATGCGCTGCGCGCTGCCGCGCCGGATGATCATCGTGGTCGGCGTGATTTCAACGCCGAACCGCTGCCCGACCTCAGGTCGTTTGCCGACGTCCATCAGCGTGACCTGCCAGCCCATCTCCTCCTGGAAGCGTTGGACGATCGGCCATTGGACACGGCAATAGCCGCAGGTCGAACGCGAAAACATGACGAGCGCGAATTCATTGGCATGTGCGCGCAGATAGCCGCGGCGGATCGCATCCTTCTGCGCCGTGAGTTCCGATCGCGCGTCACCGACCATCGGGTTCGCGGATTTCGAATTGAGCTCGGGGTGCTGGAGCATTGCGATCTGGGTCACGCCCGCAAACGCCCGCGCCTTGCGCCGCGCGAAGTCCTGCAGTCGCCAGAAGTCGGAGACCGCATCGACCGTCAGCACCGTGGCGGCATAGTCGCGCTGCTGCTCGATCAGCTTTCGGATCTTGGGCGGCGTCCAGGTCGCAAGCTCTGCCATCGGTGGGATGACGGGCTTGGCCAGTGCTTCTGGATCCTCGGCCGCGGGCGGCGGAGCCTTGGGCGCCTCGTACCACCAATAGCCTTGCTTCAGTTTCGCCGGATCGCCGGAGCTTTGCGCGAACGCGGTTGCCGGGAGCAACAGGCTGGTGGCAATCGCCGCGGCGCCGAGCATGACGCGGCGGCTCACAGCAGCCGCTCCATCCGGGTTAGCCGGCTGATCGGGACCAAACCGAAATAGCGGCTGTCGAACCCACGCGGGTGGTGCGATCCGATATAGACCATGCCGCGCGGGATCACGCCGCTCCACTGGAAATGCTCCAGCTTGAGGCCGTGAATCCCATAGGGAAGGCTGACCCCGAGCAGCACGCCATTGCAGAAAAAATGAGCGTCCCAGGATTTGGGCGCACCGACCGACGGTGTTTCGATCAGTGTCAGCCGCTCGCCCGGCATGCAAAGCGCGTGCTTGGTGACGCTGACCGGCTTGGGTCCGGCGATCGGATGGTGGAGCGTGAACATCACATAGTCGCCCTTCGCGATCGGCCCCGGCGCCTTGCGGACGGCCCAGGCGCCGATCGAGGGGCTCATCACTAGGCTGATCTGGGGCAGGACAATCGCCGCGAGCAGCGCCACGGGCAGGACGATCGCAAGCGCGCGCCACAAACGCGCAGGCCGTGCCGGCTCGCCCAGGCCCTGTGCTCCGAGCGCGACCGCAGCCTTGCCCGGCAGGCGCCGGAGCCGCGGCCACAGGCCAAGGACGGCGTTAACGAGCGCCCAAAAGAGCCTGAGCATCGCGCACCTCCTTGTCGCCGCCCAATCGGGCATATTCTTCCAACAGACCCGGGAGTGCGCTGTCGCCATAGACGACATGAGACGCTCTCGGGCTCTCATCCTCGCGCTCGCAATAGGCTTGGGTCGGATCTCCCGGGACCATGGCCAGCGCGGGTACGCGGGCGACCCCGTGTTGCCGAAACACGATCGGGTCGACGATGAGCTGGATGTTGCGCATCGCGCAGGACGGCCCCTCGCACCCTGGATCGATCCGGAGAATCTCGGCCGACAGCTTCGCCATCGGCCCAACCTTGTGCAGACCACCCGGCATGCCGCGAAAGGCGAGGACGCCATGCACCCGTTCGAGTTGCGCGGCGTAGGTTCGCAGGATCGGGACGGGTATCGACGACGAGACGAACAGCACCGGCACCCACGCTTTGATCGTGGGGGAGGGCGCTGTCTTGGCCACCGCCTCCATCTCGCCGGGCTCGAGTCCGAGCGCTTGCCGCAGTCGCTTTGCCTGCGCCTCGCGTTCGGCGGCCATCCGCGCTTCGCCGGCAGCGAGGGCGGCGCGGGCGCGTGCGTCGATCGCGGGCGTAGGAAGCCGACTGCGGAGGCCCTCGAAGGCGCGCCGACGCTCTGCCTCGCTGGGGCCAGGGGGCAGCTTGGGGTCCGGCACATCAGCGCGCCCCTCCCTGGCGCGTGTGACAGCGCCTTTCACCCGTTCCATCGCCGCGTCGCCCTGGTCCTGGATGCGCTCGCGCGCCGAATCCTGGGCGAGCGCCACGGTTGCGATTGCAAACCCGGCCAGGGCGAGGGCGCTACTCGCCGACCGCCTTGAGATACGCATTGACGCGCTCCTTCATATCGATCTGGATGTCGGATTGGGCGCGAGCCTCGATGTCCGCATAATATTCGGATAGGTCCATTTTGGAGAAATCCAGCGCCTGGAACTCTTCAGGCGTGAAGCCCCGGCACATCGGCTTTTTGGGCGAGCCCCACAGATTGCCGTTGAACGCCTTCAATTGCGGGCGGCCCTGCTCCTGAATGATGCGGCCGAGCTTGGTGTTGAAGCAGCAATGGCCGCGCGCCTTTTGCAGGCAGATCCCGAGGAAGCTCGAGGTGCAGTAGCTGCCGACCTCGTGGCACATGCCCGAGCCGCGCAGCATGCCGACTTCCATGTCCTGTTGGTCGCAGCCCTGGAGAAGCACCTCGATCATGAAATTGATCGCAAGGCTGATCGCGATCGAGGTTGGATCAAGGCCGATGATCAGTGCATTGGCGCCGGCATTCGCTGCCTGGCCCGCGGTCGCCCCGGCACGGAACGCTGTAAAGGCCGCGCTCATGCCGGTGAAGACGCCCTTGGCGACCGCGATCTTGGTGCCGATCGAACCGATCGACGATCCCATGCCGTCCTTGACGATTTTGCCCTTATCCTTGCAGCAGTTCGAGAGGGTCGTGCTGAGCCCGGGGGGCCGGCAGCGCATCGCGCGGCCGCTGAATATCTCGATCGTACCCAGGCAATTGCCGTCGGCATCGACCGGGCCGTCGGGCGCCGTGCCGGGGTCCTCGATCGGAGGCTCCTCGACAATCGGATTGGCCGCCACATCGGCGCAGCTATGGGGCGAACAGGTCGCGCCGCCATTCTTGGGCAGGCAGGCGAACTGGGATCCGAGCGGGCAGCTATAATCGCCGGAAGGGGCCGCCACGCAGGCGATCTCCTCGAGCGGGCATTGATACTGGCCGCTCGAGGTGATGGTGCAATAGGCCATCTCGCCGGCGTCGGCTGCGTCGCCATTGCCGTTGAGATCGGCGGCGCACATCTGCTGTGCGGAAGCAGGCTGTGGCTGGCACGCCGCGACCAAGGCGCAGCCGAACAGCACCGCATGTGCCGCACTGCGTGGCAAAAGGAGCCACCGCGCGATCATCGCACCGTCCCCGTGCAGACAAGGTCCGCGCCGCCCAGGCGCACGGTCTGCATCATCACGACCGCCTCGGGAAAATCGTCGAGACAGCCGCAAGCCGAGACGATCTCCTCGCCAGGGCCGGTCGGACAGGCATTGTCGCTCCCGCAAGCATGATAGAAGCTGTCGTAGGCGGTCGGATTGTTCTGCAGGCTGCCGACGACGCCGGCCGGCGCCGCGGCCGTATTCACGCGAGGCGCGCGTGTTTTGCAAATGGGCTCGCATGCAGGCACGCTGCCACGATCTGGCAAGCTGAATGGCCGCGTCGATTCCGCGAAGCTACCATCCCCCTGCCGCGCGCGATCGGCCAATATCGTCTCGGTCGAATGGTCGATGATATAGGTGCCACGGCTCGTGTCCGGTTTCGGTAGCGATGTGCTGTCGATCGCGCATCGATAGGTCCTGTCCTTCTGAAAGAAGTCCCGGGTGAGGGATACCGGACAGGCTTCGGTGCCGAGGAGCCGCGTCTGGGGCAGCGGACGCAGGCCCGTGCTGATGCCGTTCCGGAAGGTCTGGACGCCATCGATCATCTCGCTATCGACCCGGCATTTGGAATCGGCCGCGATTGCCCCGCAATGATCGACCAGCTGTTCGACGGTTCGGCAGCTATCGTCGACCTCGACATGGACCCGCGCCATGCCCTCCCCGTGATCGCCAACCGCGACGCGCAACCAGATCTCATGGTCGCCCGGGGTGAGCCAGGGCTTCAGATCGAGATTGGGATAAGCGTAAAAAGTTCGCCCCAGCTCGCATCGGCCTGGAGGAAAGCCGGTCGAGGTCCAGGGGCTTGGGCCGGACGCGACCAGCGTGCCATCGATCCGGACCTGGCCCCAATCGTCCGCGAAATACTCCGCGAGCCGTGCGTCGACGATACGGTCGGAAGCGCCGACATGCAGCGTCATCTTGAAGTCGAACAGGCGGCAGCTTCCCCCGGAAAGGCTGTTGTCGCTCGGAGAGCCCAGATAGAAGTCGACCGCCTTGCCGCTCTTGATCGTCGAATAGCCGCCGCTCGTCCGGGTGATGATATCGTCGATGCCGGATTTGACGACCGTCACTTGCCGCTCGATCGTGCAGTGCCGGAGTTGCTGCGCGGTCCCGTGGCCGACCGGCGAGCCGGATAGCGACTGGAACACATGGTTGCTGGACGCCGCTGCGAATGCATCGCCCGCGAGCGCGCTGGGGTTGGCGCGATAAGCGGTCTGGGCAAGCGAGGGGTCGCTCGTGCAGGCGGTCGACTGGGCGCCGACATAGCGGATCGAGGGGCCGTCGATCATCGCCTGCGCGACACCGATGCGTGGATCGGCCGTGGTGAGCGCGCCGATCATCCCGCCGCCCAGGTCCCCGAGCACCGAGGCCATGTTGCCCCAGGCGAGATTGGTCCCGCAGCTATTGTTTATGCAGTAGCAACCGGCGAGCTGCGGCATGTCGACCTGGGTGAGCTTCAGATTGCGCGCCGTATCCATGTCCCAGCGAAAATAGTTGCACTGGTTCCAGGTGCCTGGCTGGCAGGAGATCACGCCGTTCGCGCAAATGCCCGAGACCGGCACCGGCAGATTGATGCGGCTGTCGACCGTGCCATCGAAGTCGGTGTCCCGCGCGATCTGAACTGAGGCCAGGTCGCCGGAGGAGGCCGGTTGGACCAGCACTTCCATCAGCGTCGCCGTCTTCTGACAGGCCAGATTGGGAGTGAATGCCTTGCTGCTGTCGACCGTCGTGATCGGCTGCCCCGAAAGCCCCGGCGTGACATAGTTGCGCTGTAGAGCCTCGCTGTCGCCGGACTTGGCGCGCGCGGCTTCGGCCGCTGTCCGCGCGCGCTCCTCCATTGTCTGGGCGAGCGCGGGCGGCGCCGAAAAGAGGGTGGCCAGCGCGGTCGCGGTAACGGTCCAGACCAGGGGGAGCAGCCCGGACCGCCAGGGGAGCGTGACGACCGCGCTGGCCGTGGGTGGAGCGACGCCGCGGGGGGACGTCGGCGTCGCTCCCGCCTCGCGTGCGCGCCAGCGGCCGTCAGGGCCTTGGCGGGCAGACCTCCGGTAATTGCCGGCGGCGTGCGCGAGACGTTCTTGAAAGGGGTGGGGGAAAAGCGACCCGCTCATGGCACCGGAATCCCGGCGCAGCAGATCACCTTTTCGAAAAGCATGAACTGGGCGTTGTCCTTGCCGGGTGCGTGCTTGCCGCTCGTCCAGAGCGCACCGGGCCGGCCGATATTGACGCACTTGCCGCCCTTGACCGGCTCCATCAGCTGAAGCTTGTAGCGCGACTTGGTCCAGATCGGGCTGGGCTTGAACGAGCAGCCATCGGACGAACTGATGGTGAGCGCGCCGAGGCGCCCCATCATGAACGTGCCGCGCGCCGCGAGCCCCGCCCAGGCCTCGACCGAGTCATCGAAATGAATGTCGCCGGCGATCGGATAGGTCGCGCCCCAGGAGCCCATGCACCAGAAGAGCGGATCGATGACCTTGCCGGCCGCGGCTGCCGCGCTGTCGCCCATGCAAGCCAGGCCGGCGGCAGGATTGCCGAACAATATGCCCTCGGGCTGGATGATCGCGCCCAATGTGCCCGATTGCCACGTCGGCAGAATCTCGGTGATCAGCGCGACGTCGAACCCATCGTCTTCCAGGCATGGAAGATCGGTGAACATGTCGAGCATCGCCCAGACCGGCGAGATGTAATAGTGCATTTGCGCGAACATCTTGCGCGTGTTCGTTCCATCAGCGATCGAGGATTGGCTACCCTGGAGCTTGCCGCCCGTCGGCATGAGATCGGCGCCGAGCGCCATCATGCACCCTGGCTCCGTCACCACGTCGACCATGCGGTTGGGCGACCAGTAAGAGACCTTCACGCCGAACCAGAACTGGACCCCTTTGCGGCATGCGCAGAGCGGTTTCGACGCCGATTGCGCATCCAGCGCCTTGTCGAGCATGTCGAAGCTGCCGATCCGGACACCGCCGACGGTGATCGGAAAGATGCACGTCCAGCGCACCTTGGTTATGGGATTGAAGACACTGCTCTCGCATTTCGACGCATGCGCCTGGCTTGGCCAGGCGAGCGTCGCGACCAGGCCGATCGCAAGCCCGATGAGGAAGATATGACAGCGCCGGATCATCGAACCGCTCCTATGAGGTTGCTCGGCAGCTGGCGGCTTCGCGGGCCAAATTCGGTCAACACGAGCTTCTGGCCAGCTTGGGCGACGACGACGGGCGCGACGGTCAACCCGAGGCGCTCCTTGACCCTTTCCTCAAGGATGTAGATCGCGCGGCCCGTCTTCTCGGTGAGCGCGATCGGGTCGCCGCTATCGCCGCCGAGCGCGGTCAGCAGAATGAAGTCGGTCGGCCGTGCGGTCCGGAGCGCCCAGCCCAGGTCGCGCGGATGAACGACCACGAGCCGCTGCGGCAGCTTGACGAAGGTCAGCGGATTGAAGGTGAAGCCCTTGGGGTAAAGCGTCTTTCCGTCGGGCAGGCGAATGTCGAAATCGAGCGTGTAGAAGGGCACGACGGTCCGCACCCGATCCGATGTCGCGGGCGCAAGTGCCGCAGCCTTGAGGGCGCTCCATTTCTCGCGGGGACCGAATGCCTTCGACATATCGCGCGGCAACGTCGCGACCTTGGCCTCGATTTCGGTCAGCGCGTCAGGCTCGACGATCGGCCAGGTTCTGCCGATCGTGCTGCGATTCATGCCCGAGGTTTCGGCGCGGGCGGCAAAAGCCAGCGCGCCGGCACCGATCAGCAGCAGCACGACGGTCGCGGCCTGCCCAAGAACGACCATTTTGGCGCTGGACGGGATGAGAGGATCAGCGGCCACGGCGGCGCCTCCAGTCGGTGGGAGGAGGATCGGGGAAGCCGACGAGCGCGAACATGAGCGATGCGCCGGAGACGAAGCTGACTAGGCTGACGACCACGCGCAGATGGCTCGCGATGCCCGGCTCGAGCATCAGCAGGAATGTCTGCACGAACAGCAGAAGGGAGCCGCCGACGACGAGACGCACTGCTCCGGGTGAGGGATTGTCATCGAGGAGGCCGTTCACGAAGCCCTCCATTGTTTGAAACGGGTCAGCAGCCGTGCGCTCCAGGCGGACAGGCCGAGCAGCAGCAGTCCGCTGGCAAAGCAGGAAGCGGCCACCAATATGGCGGCGCGCAGGACCAGCATCGCGGGTTGGTCCAGTACGATGCCGGCCGCTGCGACGAGCACCCCCATCATCAGTGTTTCAATTGCGACCAGGCGGAGCTTCCAAAGGACGGACTCTGCCTCGCAGCGCGCAGCCACCCGCGCTTCGATCACCCGTTCGAGTTCGAGATCGGCCGTCAGATCGAGCGGCAATTGATCGGGGTGAGAAGGGTTGGCGCGTCGCATCACGGTCACTCCGCTGCCGCCAGCCGGACCGGATCCGGCAATCCAAGGATCTCGGCGGGATCGACGCCTGCGAGGCGGCAAACCGCCTCGAGCGGCGACAGACCCAGCCCGATCAGGGCCTCGAAGGCTGCGACCTCATCGGGCGCCGACGTATTGATCCAGTAGGAGAAGGGGTCGACAACGAGCCTGGCGATGCCCAGGCCCAATGGGGAGTCGATGAAGACCTCGCTATAGTTCGGCTTGGAGTTGCGGACTGATTTCAGGAGGTCGAGAACGAACCCCGAATAGTCGAGAATCTTGTTCTCGACCGCGCGATCATAGGTCGAGCCCTGCAGCAGGAACCGAGTTGCCGCGTTTTCCAGGATCACCTGTCCGGTGCCGCCAAACAGAGTCAGGTCGTTCATCGATTGCAGCACGATGCCAAACGAACCGCGATATTTGCGCGCGCGCCGATAGCCTTGGCCGAAAGCCTCGGCGAGGCGGCTCAGGTCCTGTCCCTCGGTCCGCGTCATGAACTGCGCGGCCTCGTCGCACAGCACGAAGCGCGGCCGATCGCGGGCGGAGAGATACAGCTCCTGGGTGACGGCATTGACCACCACCATGACGATCACGTTGAAAAGATCGGGCATCGCCTTGAGCCGTTCGAGCTCAAGCACGACGAACTCGTCCGATCTGATGTCGAGCGTCGAGGGGCCGTTGAAATAATGGCCATAGGCGCCGTCGGAGCCGAAATCCCGCAAGTTGAAGGCAAGCTCACGAGCTACCGGCACGAGGTGATCAACCCGATCAAGGTCGCTTCCAGCATGCGCCGGATAGGTGCCGAGCCATTCGCGCACCGAGTCGATGCCATGATCGGCACGGCCCGTATCGATCGTCCACTGGACGGCCGATTTCAGCAGATTCCATTCGGAGGTCGAAACGCCCTTGCGCGTCGAGGCATTGGCCATTTCGGCGACGATCGCCACCGCCATGGTGATCGCCGACTGCTTGTCGTCACCGTCGAGCGCCAGGCCCATGTCGAACGGATTGAGGACCAGTTGCTCCTCGCCGATATCGATATAGCGGCCCGAGCAAAGCGTGCAGAGCTTCCTATAGCTCCCGCCGATGTCGATGATGCGGATGAGCGCGCCGCACGCATAATATTGCTGGCAAAGATTGTTGAGCAGGAAGCTCTTGCCCGCTCCGGACTCCGCCGAGACGATGAAATTATAATTGTTGATGCGCGGATCGAAGAGATCGAGCGTGATAAGCTGACCTTTGCGGCCCGTGTAGAGCAAAGCCGGTCGGCCGCCGCCGCGAAAGTCGGTCTGAATCGGCGCCAGCAGAACAGCCGCCTTCACCGGCATGCGGAAGTCGCGCTCAAGCATGCGCAGCGTCGTGCGGTCCGGATACAGCCCGAATGGCAGGCTCATCGGGAGCAGGGTCGGATTGAGATAGCTCTCCTCCTGCATCGAGAAGGGCAGTGGTTCGCTCTCCCACAGACGCTTCGCGCGGGCGGCGAGCTCGCGGGCATGGGCGCGGTCGCGACCGAATACCCAGACCATCGGGATGACGCGGACGAACTTCGAGTTGCCCGCCTCATCGAGAATCCAGCCGATCTCCTCGATCTGCTTGCCGACCTCGACCGCGAAGGAGCCCGCAGCCTTCTGCGCGGAAAGGATCTGCGCGCGTTTGTGGATCTCGAACTGTGAATGGTCGAACAGGATGTTCAGCGTGTAGAGGAACGGACCGCCGATCTGGTCGCTGTCTTCCGCCGAGCCGCGCATCCCGCCCAGAAGGCGGTTCGCGCGCTCGGCAGTGATGCGCCGCGCGGGTGCCTTGGGCGTCAGGCAGCGCGCGACCTGGTTGCCGATAAAGACCTCCGGTCCCTCGAACAGGAGGTCGGGGCCAGCGTCGATGATCTGCTTGGCGAGCGTCGGCGCGCCGATCGTCGCGCCATCGGCGAACACACCGGGTGCCGATTGCGTGACACCGTTGAAGATGCGGCGGTAGAAAGAGATCATCTCCTCGGGCTCGAGGCGGCGAATGCCAAGCTTGGCGAGTTGCTCCTCGACTTGGCGCCGAAGATCCTCGCCGAGGGGGCGCCGCGTCTTGATCGACAGCAGCGTGCGAAAGTTTCGCACGGGGATGCCGTGCAAGGCCTTCAGGCCATGTCGACCCCGGCTCAGATATTCGCGGGTGCGTCGCGCGGACGCCTGGATGAGGGGGTCGTCGCGGGTTTTGAGATCGAGAAACGCGTCGAGCGCGTCGTCGATCAGCGGGTCGGCGAAGGTGTGGAGTTGGAGGACCGTGCCGTCCGGGAAATTGACGTTCAGCAGGCCCTGCAGCGCACCCTGAACATGCGCGAACATGTACGCGGTCGGCACGATCTCCCACGCGTGGCCCCATGTGTCGTCGATGCAGAGGAACGCCTCGCTCTCCGCGTCCCAGGCGACGAGCGGCAGATAATCGGAATAGGCGTCGCGGCGTACCGCGTTGCGCATGCGAGAATAAGAGAGCCCGCGGCCTCGCTTTGAGCCAGGCGCGCTCATCGCCGCGGCTCCGTCGCGGACGTGATCGGGGCTTCGGGCGTGTCACCGGCTGCCGTCGCGGCTGTGGACTCCTGGACCTGACCAAGGATCGGTGCCTTTGCCGCCTGGCTCGGCGGCGCGACAAGGCTTCCCCCGACCACCCAGACGGGCTTCTCCATGATCGAATAGACGTAGCGCGGCATATAGAGCCGGTCCGGCCGCTGCCGGTCGGCATAAGGCAGGATCAATGTCCGGACGGTCCGCGCGGGTTTGAGCATCGGTGTCACGGGCGCATCGATCAGCCCCTTGAGTTCCTGGTAGACGCTGTCGCGATAGGTGCCGTAGGCGCTCGGAGGTCCGGCGCGATCGCTGCGTTGACCACGCTTTGCTGCGGTCTGGTCGCGCAGCATTTTGCGGTCGTTGGTGACCGCAGGGTCGGATTTGGACGTGACCCCGGCGACCGCGTCCTCATAGGCCCTCTCGGGGTGGATACACTGGCCGTGATCATCATTCTTGCAGGAGAATTTCTCGCTATAGGGCGACATGAGTGACCCCATGGTCGCGCAGCCGGAGAGGAGCAGGGCGGCTCCGGAGGCGAACGCGAGCGCTCCGCCGCGAATGACATGCTTGGGCATTGCTGGTGCTCCCTGGAGGATGGGCGGTCGGCGCATCAGAACTTGGCTCCAACCGAAGGCTTGATCTCGAGGGCGAGGCCCTCCTGGATGACGACCACCACATCCTTGGCGGCGCCCACCTCGACCACCGGTCCCGCCTGACGAGCGAGATCGAGATAGAAATCGGTCAGCTTGTCGGACGAGCGCGAGAGCCCTCCCGCGATGCCGGTTTTGGCCGCATCGCCCGCATCAAGCGTGCGCACGCTGCCGAGCGCCGAGGTGGAGACATTTCCGAACGTGCCCTCGACCGATTGGGCGATGCCCGCGATCGTGCCGGCGATGAACGAGCGCGCAAGCGTTGCCCCGGCGCGGGTTACCACCTTGCCGGACAGGCCCTTCTTGCCATCGGCGTCGACGAAGAAGCCTTTGATCGGCTGATCGACGACCGCATGCTCATCGAAGTCGACGCAGGAGATCGAGACGAGCTGAATCTCGACCCGCTCCTTCGCCAGGCTGCCGGTCGCATTGCCGATGACGAAACATCCCGACAAATTGGCTTTGACGTCATTGGGCAGCACGGCCGGGGCCTGCACACGGGCGATGATCGGTTCCGGATTGCTGGTCGCATCGCGGCTCGCCAGCGCGTCGATCCCGGTCAGCAGCCTCGCTTTCATGAAACCAGGTGGCAAATAGATCGTCCGATTGGCTTTTTTTGATCGTGCCACGCCGGCCGCGCCTCCCTCCGCCGCGACCGCGTTCGTGGCCGCGCCGATCGCGCCCACCTGGCGCTCGGTCGGGGGTGCGGGCGGTGCCGGAGGCGCTGCCGGAGCAGCGGGCGGCGGGGGCAGCGAGTCGCCTTCGGCTTTCGCTTCTGGCGGTGCCGGCGGATAAGCAGGTGCCTCCCCGGGCAGGGCTGGAGGCAATCCAGCATCCGCGCCATGATCGCCGGCACCAATGTCGGCGCCGGGCGTGACACGGCCCTGCTCGATGGCGGTCACGCGGTCACCGAGCAGTGACTGCCCGTCGAGGATCTTCTGAAGGTCGCCGCGCATCTTGACTTCGAGGCTGTCGCCGCGAAGGCCCGCGCCCATGTCCAGCTTGGACGCTTCCGGCGCCTTTGCCAGCTCCTGCGTGCCGTTCGAACTCGCGGTATAGAGGCCAAAGCCAAGCACAGCGATCGTTGCGACGACGCCTGCCTGCTTCGCGCGCAGCTTCTGGTCCGACGTGAGCCGCGCCCATTGCGTCCGCAGGTCGAGCAAGGCTGGACGATCGCCGGTCTCTTCGAGCGGTGCGTCCATGCCGGACGGCACTCCGGGCAGCGGTGCGGCGCCAGGCGCGGCGGGATCAGCCGGGCCGGTCATTGCGTGACGCTCCGCCGTATGACGATCAGCCGTGCGCTATCGCCCTGGCCGAGTGTAAGCCGGTCGAGCGTTACTGCGAAAATGTCCGGACCCAATGCCGAATCCAGGAACGCGCGCTCATCCAGGTTCACCGGGATCGGACTGGTCAGGAGATATTCGCTGGCTGATAGTCCGGCGCCTTCAACGTCCAGACGCCGACGCTCATGGATAAAGACATTGGGAAGGTCGACCACCATGAGCTTTGTTGCCTGCGGAGCAACTTCGGTGAACGACGCCGGGATCCGATCCTGCAGCAGCGCGAGCACGATCCCGACCGCGCGCTCCTCCTCGACCAGCGGACCGAGCAGCGCATCATTGGCGCGTGCCCGCTGGGAGGAACCCGGGACAAGCGTCACGGTCTGCGCGGGGATGTCCGACGGTTCGGCGTAGAGCGGGTAGATCGCGCCGTTGCACGACACGAAGAATTCTGATGGCGTCGTCACGAACGTGCGGGTCTTTGCGCCTATGTCGTCGGTCTCGAGCACGAGGAACTTGATCCAGGCGTCGGATCCGCCGCGCTCGACGGCGAGGCCCTTCTCGGCCGAGAACTTGACGTCGTCGATGTCGCCGCCGACGCAGACGATATGATTGACGTCGTGGTTGGACAGCCGGATGCGGCTGGTCTGGTCGGGCAGGGCCACGACCGACTGGGCGAGTGCCGGCGTTGTGGCGGTGAATACCGCCAGGGCGCAGGCAAGCCTCAAGCTTCTACCGAATCTCGGCACTGAAATTCTCCTCCTGAAGGGCGGTCAGCCAGAAGCGGCCATTGTCGATCGCGAAGCGGATGCGCAGGTTTCCACGGAACTTGCGGATGACGCCGCCGATGACGCGGACCTTCTCGACGGGCACGACGATCTCGGTATCGGTGTAGGTGACCGGCTGATCGCCGCGGATATAGGTCGCGATCGACAGCGTCGGATTGCTGGCGAGCTCGTCCAGCAGCCGGTTCAGGCTGTCGCGCAGGCCATTATAGGCGCTCGGATGGACAAGGCTCAGCAACTCCTGGAACTGGCGATCGGCCGAATAGGCCGAGTAGGTCCCGGCCAGGCTGACGATGTTCCGCGTGATGGTCCGCAGATATGTCGTCGAGGGCTTGTTGCCGGTGACATAGAGGTCGCCGCCCGCGCCGAACGGGACGATCACGGTGCGCTGGTTCTGGTTCGACGTGTAGACGACGGTGCCGAGCACTGCGGTGATCCCGAAGAGTCCCGCGATCGCGAACTTTAGGAGCCGGTTCTCCTCGAAGAGATTGGCCGAGCCCTGAAGATAGCGGTGAAGATGCCAGCTTGGCCGGGTGTCGCCGATCATGTCGGCATCGACCTTGCGTCTGAATGGATGCCCCATGCACTCTACTCGAAAAAGCGGGTCTGGGTCGGACCCGGATAATGACGGAAGCGGAGAAGACCCCAGCGCCAGGCCAGATGCGGGATGAAACCGCGCGGCTTGGTTCGCTTCCAGGGAATGAAGAGGAGAAGAGCGCCGATGAGCGTCCAACCGATCATCCCGCCGACGATCACGGCGACGAAGATGGTGGACATCACGACGATGAACTCCTGACTGTCGAACCAGAGGATCTGGACCGGCCGGTGCAGGAACTGCGGCAGACGTTCTTCCAACGCCCTTCTCCCTTGCTTCATCACGCGTCAGCGTGATTTCCGAGAGGTGACCACCACCCCCCGTCTCGAAAGGCGCGCGAGCCGGAAGACCCGGCGCGGCGCGCCAAGGCTCAGATCACCATGCCGAAGGTCTGGAGGATTGAATCCGCCTTGATCAGGCAGACCGCCGCCACGATCGTCGGAATGCCGATCATGATGTTGCTGAAGAGGCGCGAGACGCCGAACAGGAAGGCGGCGACACCGCCGACAAAGCCGAGCGGGCCTTTGACGCCCTTGTTCACGACGATGTCGTAGATGTCGTAGCCAAGATCGCCGGCTGCCGGTGCCTGGAAGGCGTGGGCGGCGCTGGTGCAGGCGATGGCAACCAGCAAGAACAGGACCGCCGCGTCGGCGGTGCGGAAAGTCCGGTTGGGGAGCAGACTGAGCATTGATGGTCTCCTTGGAAACGGAGCCGTCCGAACACATGCCTGCCGGCACCGATGGGAATCGTTGTCGGCCGACGGCGACGCTGGACGGCTCCGAAGGAGCGCGGCCGCCGGCATCCCGGCCCTCGCACCGCTCGGCGCACGCTCATTGGAGCAGCGGCGCGGAGTGGTGGTGAGGCCCGCCAGATAGGGGAGGGGAGTGCAGGCGTTCGGCACTGCACTGGGCGAGTCAGGGTTGTGCATCGACGTTGCCCTTCTGATCGAGGAACGCCTGGAGCTCGGCCTGCTGAAAACCGGAGACGAGCTTGCCATCGACGAACAGCGTCGGCGTACCGGCGATGCCCATCTTGCTGACGGTGCGCGCGTCCTTCGCGACCTTCTGCTGTCCGGCCTGGCATTTGAGGAGCACTGCGGGCTTCGCGCCGGCATAGACCGCTTTGAACGCGGCTTCCTTGTCGGGGGAGCAGAGGATATGCTCGGCTTTCGCCGCGGCATCCGGATGGATCGTGCTGACGAAGTAGATCAGCCGCTGAACCGGCTTGCCCTCGGCGGCCTTCGCCGCCCAAAAGCGATCGAGCGCCTGGCAATAGGGGCAGTCGGGATCGGTGAACTCGATCACCTGGGGCGCACCGGCCGGACCGATCACAAGCGCATCGGCTGGGTCGATCGCGCCGAGCCGCTTTCGCGCGCTCGCATCCTGGGCCATTGCGGTGACGTTGATGCCGTTCTTGTCGTAGACGGCTGCGAACAGCAGATGACCACTCTCCGGCGCAAAATAGATGATGCGCCCACCGGCCGTCGCCTGATAGATGGCTCCCTTGACGGGCGCTGGTCCGAAGTCCTCAAAGCTGAGGTTGGTGAAGGTCTGGCGCAATTGACGCTGGGCGTCTGCAGCTGCCGCGGGCAGAGGATCACTCGGGGCCGCTATCGGGGCATTCTGCGCAAACGCGGATGTCCCCGCGAGCAGCAACGAAGCTGCCAGCAGTTCAACGGCGCGACGCACTGGGAACCTCCCCGCTCGCTTGGGCCGAAAGCGCGAAGATCCTTGCGTCGACCTTGAACGCGGCACCGATCGGGATCGCGGTAGCAACCACCGGCTTGGCGGCCTGTCCCGCCACTTGCCGGAGGCGGATCGAATAGCCCTGATCGTCTTGGACGATCGCGAGCTGGCTGCGGGCGGCACAGGGATAGCCTTCGGCGTCGGGCCGATAATCCTGCGCCTGGGCCTGGGACGCGAGCAGGCTGGTCGCAAGGATCGCAGCAAGCCTGGTCGATGGGCGTGGAAAGGTCATGAGACGCGTCTCCTCGTGGCGCGAATCCGCGCTTTGGTTCAGGGTTTGAAAGGTGCGGATCGAGGGACTGCGGGCGTTAGCTAGAGGCGCCCATGACCACCGATCCGGTGTGCCACGAGCAATGCCGATGTCTTGAAATGCCTGCAATAGGGAGGGCACTGAGGTGCCGAAGCGGCGAAAGAAAGCTTATAAGTCCGCAACTTGAATATTGCGGGCCATCACACGCCCGGATGGGCGCTAAATGGAACCGAGCGGCACTGAAGTGCCGCTTTAGCCATGGTTGGAGTAGGGTAAAGACCGACTTTTGCCCCGAAACAGCAGCAAATCGCTATCGGGAAGGGGGTAACAAGCGAATGGGCCGAGCAACACGAACTTTCAAACTCCGGCTCTCGCCGGCCGGGATGGATGTGCTCATCGACTCGCACTGCCATCTGATTCGCACCACGCGCTGCCTCCTTGCGTGGGGCACTACCCTGCATGTGGCTGTGAACTATCTCGATACGGTCCCAGCGAGCACTATAGTCGATTCTTTGAATGCCCTGCGAGAAGCACCATTGAGCGGATCGGAGGAGCATCACGTCGGCGCGCCGCATCGTCTTTGGGATACTGCCTCACAGATCGCCGAGCGTGTCCGATGTGCCGTGCCGGATCGCGAGCCGCCCTCACTCGGGAGCATCTACATCCTCGCGCTTCAGCATCTTGCGCGCGCGGATGGCGCACAGCTCCTGGCTGCTTTCGAGCGCGCGAGCCCGCCGGTGAAAAGGCCGCCAATCGCCGATGGCAAGATTGGTCAATGATTTCAGAATGCTGGCAGTCGATGCTTGGCCAAATTGGCGGCGGTTCCGTTTGACAGTGGTGGTATGCACACCTAGCAATAGGGTCCGAAATGGCCTTGGCGGGCGGTATCTCCCGTAAGGAGACACGGACATGTCGCTGGATTGCGCGGCTTCCGTTGCTGATGCACCGCTCTCGTATGTGAAAGAACAGTCGGGACGGCAGATTGAGGAAGCACGGAAGAAGATAGGTATCACGCAGCGCGAGCTGGCCAGGAATCTCGGTATGGGAGTCCGCTGGCTGCGCGAGATTGAGTCCGGAAACCCGAAGTCGAAGCTCGATGATCATCTGCGCTGCGCATATCGGCTTGGTTTGTCGACCGGCCACATTCTCATCCCCCTGTTGTTCGCGGGCCAGCGCATGTGCTTCCCAAGGCAGCTCGCGGCTGGCGATCTTTGCGATCTCGAGCGGCTATGCGTTGAAGTCGTCGCAGAGCGGAATCTTAGCCAGCTGACCAATGCCCTTACGCCCAGATGGCAGCCCTCGGCGCTCGCAGCAGGGGCGAGCTAGTGATGTCTGCAGCGGATCCGATCACGCAAGAGCGCGTCTATCGCGCACTCAAGGCAGACTATCTGGCGGGTCTCTTCCACGCTGGTGAGAAACTCGAGATCCAGGACATCGCAGACCGCCATGGGGCGAGCAAAACACCTGTGCGAGAAGCAGCCTGTCGACTGATGGGGGAGGGCTTGGTCGAGCCAGATAGCGCTGGCGGATTTCGGGTCACGCTTGCGACCCCGCTAGAACTGATCCATCTTTATGCTTGGAACACGCATCTGCTCTTGGGCTTGGCCCAGAGGATGAAAAAATCGGTTCTCAGCCAGACTCTGGACCGTTTCTCGCGTGCGGGGTTCGGCAGCACGCCCGTTGAGATCGCGACACTTACCGGATCAATCTTCCTCGCGTTTGCTGAATCAACAGGAAATACGGAGGCCATGGCCGCCATCGCACAGATCAACGAACGTCTATTCTATCAGCGAGTCGCTGGAGCAGCCAAGATCAAGGAGGCTGCTAGAGAGCTGCGTACAATGACAAATTCCGCTGTGGCCGATGTCCATAAGAGCGTCCATCGGCGCATTGAATCTTACCATGAGCGGAGAATCGACCATCAACAGCAAATTATCCAGAAGCAGGCGCAAGAGGCGTTGGAACGCTAAATCAGTCGCTTAGAAGGCCGATACTTAAATCCAAGTCAGACTCAGAAAATATTCTCGGATATCGCGCCAATTTGTCTAGATATATTCGGGTCCGTCGAAGGTTTGCCCGCGCTATCCTTGGACTGCCGCTGTTCTTGCGGCGGATCAAAAGGAGCGTGTCATGCAACGCAATGACGAACATCACGACGACGAACTGATCGATCTCGGTTCGGCCATCGCCGAAACCAAAGGCGCCAACCAAGGCCAGTCAGATGCAGAGGGCCAGCCGCGCAGTCTGATCGGCGGCATTTCCGACGACTGAAAGGGTGGGGCGCGCCTTGCAGGATGTGAGGTGCGCCTTTCCTTGGGGGTATTGGGCATGCGCTATCGCCTTCGTGACAATCTCTATGCTGCCAAAGCAGACAAACTCATCCTTCTGGATCTTGAAGCGGATCGCTATTTCGCCTTGCCGCCTTCGCTCGAAATGGCGCTACGCGAAGTTATAGCACAGCCCGAGACTACCGACCCAGCTTGTGAAAACATCGCCCTTCTTGTGCGGCAAAAGCTGATCGTGGAGGAGCCGACGGTCGCGTCGAACCCGGACACGGCAATTCTTCCTGCCGCGGAGCGGGAATTGATTCTGCCGGCATGCGTCCGGCCACACTGGACTCTGACAGCACAACTTGCGGCCATCCAGATCAATATGGCGATCAAGTGCCGGGCAATGGGCCTCAATCGGCTGCGTGCTGACACATTTCGGAGCCGTGCTCGATACGCCCCTCGACAGGACAGCGGCCTGGAAACCTATTTTTTGATCGCCGCGAGCTTTGCGAAACTGGACTATATATTTCCCGTCGCTGATCGCTGTCTGGTGCGCACATTGTCTTTCCTGCGTGCAAGCCACGTCCGCGGCTATTTCCCATCGTTCGTCGTCGGCGTTCAAGCCAGGCCATTTTCAGCCCATTGTTGGGCGCAATCGGGAGACCTCGTGCTCAATGACAGGCTCGAGAATGTTGCCGGTTACGTGCCCATTCTCGTGATCTGATGCCGTTTCAGTATGTGATCTTGCTCGAAAGTGAGTCAGACAGCCGGGAACGACGGTCCGACCAGTTAATGGCCGGGACCGGTCTTGTCCTGACGAAGCGGACAAAGGACTATCTGCTCTTCACCAACGCACCCGCGGACGTGATCGACCTTGGGGAAACCGGCGTCATTCTCGGATCCCTCTTTCCGACTTTTGGTCCGCCCGAGCGTCAACGGCAGCTGGATGGCAAAGAGGCAGATCAGATCACCGCCAGTTCAGTTCGCCATCTTCTGGAGCGCTATTGGGGAAGCTATATTGCCTTGCACAGGGGGGCCACTGGTCATCATGTCCTTCGAGCGCCGCTGGGCACGCTATCCTGCCTCTATGTCCGGGGCCATGACTATGTCGCCTTCGCGTCCCGGGCCAAGCTTCTTGTTCAGGCTGGCCTCGCTCGCGGCAGTGTCGATTGGCAAGCTTTGGCACATTATCTCTATCTCAGAGACCTGCCGAGCCCTCATACGGCTCTGCTCGAATTCCGAGAATTGCTGCCAGGAACAGAGATTACAATTTCCAGTCAGACCACGGCCATCGCGCAGCTATGGTCACCGTGGAGCTATGTGGACAGTCGGGGAGATGCCGCGGATCCAGTGCTGGATGTGAAGGTAGAGCGGACAATTCAAAACTGCGTTGCTGCCTTCGCCTCGCAGTTTGATAATGTCGTGGCCACACTTTCCGGCGGCCTGGATTCTTCCGTCGTCCTGGCATGCCTTGCCAGAAGCCGTACGAACGTGACGGCCCTCACGATAAGTACGCAGGATCCAAACGGCGACGAGCGCCCATATGCCAAATGTATGTCGCAGCATGCGCAGGTCGAATTGCTGGAAGAATTTTATCATCTGGAAGACATTGATCTCGGCAAATCAGTCGCCAGTCATTTGCCACGCCCGTCTGGCCGAATCCATGAGCAGGCCTATCGAGCGGCGGTAGCCAGGATTGCCCAGTCACAAAATGTCGCAGCCATTTTCACCGGCAACGGCGGCGACAACATATTCTATAATAGCGCATCGGTGCGCCCGATAATTGATCGCTTCTTGCTGCAGGGGATCGGTCCCAGTCTCGCGACGATGTTAGACGTTGCTTCGCTAACCCGGACAAGCCTTTTCAGGGTCATCTTGGAAACCGCCCGTCTAGTGGTGCACGATGGCGGCAAATGCCGCTGGAAGCCGACACCGCAATTGCTCAGCGAAGAACTCTTGGCCGCTCAGGCGCACCTTCCAATCGAACATCCGTGGTTGACGCCGAACGATCGTTTGATTCCCGGCAAGGCGGGGCACATCAACATGCTGCTTCGTATGCAACATCATGTCGAGGGCTATTCGCCTGACCTTCCATTCACCGTAGTGAACCCGATCGCCGCCCAACCGATAGTCGAGCTTTGCCTGGCTATACCAAGTTGGCGCGCTTGCACGGGCGGACGAAATCGCGCTTTCATTCGCGATGCATTTTCCACCCAGCTTCCGGGCACGATTCTTAACCGGACGACAAAGGCTGGGCCAGACAGTTTCATTCTTGCCCTGCTAGACGCCCGTATTGAGCAAATTCGCGAGCGCCTCTCCTACGGACATCTCAGCCGGCAGGGGATTCTGAATCGGACCGAGTTGGACGAGATTTTTCGAACGGGTCGGTGCCGAGACCCAGTATATTATTTGAGGCTGATGGCGTTGCTCGACACGGAGGCTTGGCTAGACCAATGGATCGCGCCTGGCGTGTCCTCGCTCGATTAAATAGCCACATGGTGCGCCAAAACATTCGAGGGCTTGGCGGGATTTTCACCTGCTTGCAGGAGGCGGATCGAGGCCGGTTTGCGACCTGCTCCCTTCTGGTAAGCGAAGTGGGTTGAACAGGGCAGCCGAACCTCCAGAGCGGGAGTTGTTCCCTAATGGGTCAGCGGCGCGCCAAGTACGGCGGAGGCCTTCCCATCTAGCTATGTCCGTCTGGCGCTCGGGGTCATTCGATCGCCAGTCGTTCAGCCAGAAGTCGAACCAGTCTACGCTGCGCTTATAAACGGCAAGACGATGGGCCGGCTGCCATTTGACATGGGTTTCGTCAGGAAAGACGAAGAGATCGACCGGCAGCCCGACTTCTTTCATGGCGGTATAGGCCCCCATCGCGGATCGAAATTCGCTGTCGGCCATTTGCATCAATACCGGAAACTTCAACTTCCGGACATTTGCTACCCACGAAAGGTTTGCCCAAAAGTTGGGTGCCGCATCCGAAAGCGATGGCCAGCCCGTTTCCCGATATTGGCGCGCTATGCCGGGGCCCAGGAGTGCCAGTTGCGCCGGCTCCCAACAGCAATTGCTCATTGCTGCCGCGGAAAATATACTGCTGTGGAGTCCCGCAAATTGTACGCTCGACGCGCCATCGCTGACTCCCGTGACGCCGACACGCTGCGGATCAACAAGACCGCTGGCGATCAGCTTGTGGACGGCAATCTCGGTAGCGGATAGCACATTGCGTCTATCAACGAGATCGACGAGATCAGCCTTGTCGAGGTCGGCATAACTCTGGGCATTCGAAGGCGCTGCGGGGGACTGGGGCCGCTCTATATTCAGAACGGCATACCCTCGATTCGCGAACAATTGTACGGGATATTCGTCGCCCGTACCCCCGCGCAGAAAGCCGCGCGATGTATATTGAACCACAATTAGAGGGTATCGTTTTCCCTCCCTGTAACCGACCGGCAGAACGACATCTCCAAAACATTCGACACCAAACATGCTTTTCCAGTGAAGTCGGATTGCCTTGCCGAGCGATACACGTCGAAACTGTGGATTCGGATCGAATATCGGCCTTTCGCTCCCGCGGCTTAGGTCGATTGCAACAAGTTTTCTGGGTGCGGTCGATCCCTCTTTCAGACAGAGCAGGCGGGCTTGTGCAGTTTGGCAATCAAGGAGGAGGCCGGTAGTCTGATAGACTTTTTTCGGCAAACGGCTCCCAAGCTTCCACATATAAATGGCGGTGAGTTCTTGTCCCCAGCCTTCGCGGCGGAGATAGATCACCCGTCGACCATCATTCGACCAACCGATGATGCCTGTAATGCCCTGACAGGAAGCCGCCTTGCAGTCCTGCCGAACCCCATGCTCGTCTTCAGCAGCCAGATCCAGCGGGCGAGGAAAACGATCACTTTCCTGCCTGAACGTCCAGGCACGACGGCCATCTACTGACGTCGAAATGTCGACGGCTCCCGACCGCACAGAATCTGGATGCTCCGAAAATAAGGCGATCTCGGCTGGCTCCGCCGGCCGAGAAGCCCCGGTCGCAACGTCGATCGTCGCATAATCCGATTTTATCGGCGGTGCAGGGTAGGGCTCGCTGCTGCTATTGGGAGAGAAGCGATCATCAAATATATATCCGGTTTTGCCTTCAATCCTGATCTTGTCTCGGACAACGCGAAGCGGACCGTCAGTGGCCACAACGAGGTTCGTGCCGTCCTCGTCGATCCTGAAGTCGACGATGTCATTTGCCATATGGCTGAGCTGAACGCTGGCTGACCCGTCGGCGAAGGCGCGCCAAACCTGCGTCGAACCAACCACCCGCTTCAGGAACGCGAAAGAGCGGCTGTCACGAAACCAACGTGGCATAATGACTTGGGGCAAACCTGTCGGGACGTCTGCTCTTCCAAGGAGTTGATCGAAGCGAAAGCGAATGAACTCGCCCCCTTGGTCAACGACGACAGGCCGGACATGCTTGTCCGGCGTCAGGCTCATGACTAGCATGGCAATGCAATAGCCATTAGCGGCCGGATTGGCGCGTCTGACCTGAAACGCGACTTGTGCCTGGTCAGGTGACACCGAGACTGTCAGCTGTCCCGGGAAGACAGCGGTTGAGCCGATATCGCGCAACTCGACCAAATCCTCCGCCCGGAACGCTTTCGTCGGCTTGGTAATGGCTTGTGAGGGCGGGGCGGGCGTGATGTCACATGGTCTTTCCGCGACGCTCGGTGAGACCGAGGCCGTGGCGAGACCAATGCTCGCGAGTGCAAATGACAGCATTACCAGCGCTTCGTGAGCTTTAGACTGACCACCCGTCCAACAACCGGATAATTTGTCGCATCATAGGGAGGCGCTGCGGCTGATGAATTTCGGATCGTCGCGGGCTTCGTGTTGAACAAATCCGTGACGGCGAGAGTCACTCCCACGCCGGAGAGAGGGCCTTGATCGTCGCCGGAATGAAGCTGTCCAATCAGGTCGAAGCTCGTGAAGGATCCGACGCGGACGAAAGGCTGAAAGCGGTCGTCGAGAGTGCCCCCTATATAATTGGCAGTTCCTGTCACGCTCAGTTGATCGTGGATCCAGGACGCGCTGATACTCCCACGCCAGTGCGGTGGGTCGAAAATTGTTCCGGCCCTTTGAAGCGCCGGTTGCCCCGCGCTCAGCTTTCGATCGCTCTCCAGATATGTGGCGTTGCCGGTCAGTTCCAGCCGGTCTTGTGGGCCGATGTTGCCACTGTAGCCGATGGCTAGGTCCACGCCCTTGATGTGCTGGCTTGCTGCATTCTGGAGCCGGTTGTCAGCGATCGCACCGACCGCGGCCGGATTGAAGGGTTGGCCTGTTTGGTTCGTCAGACCAAGCGGCAGATTTGCTATTGCCTGGTTTACCTGCGTCGCCGCCGGCGAATAAAGGATCAGAGCATTGTAGATTGGGTTTCCAAACACGCCATCGCCATCGCCCAGCGGTTCGACGACCCTGTCGCGATAATGGGTTTCGAAATAGGAGGCTTCGATCCGCAAGCCTTCAATGAAGCTCGGTTTGTACGTTATCGTCGTGTTCCAGCTGGTCGCGCGCTCCGGGGCGAGGCCTGGAATCGCACCGCCCAGAAACAGCACGGGCACGCCACCAGGCGCCTCGGGCACGAAGAAATCCGCCGGCAAGAGATCGCCGGTGGGCGTTCGGCTCGCCTGCGCCAGCGTGGGCGCCTTGAACGACCGTCCCCACGTGGCGCTTATGTCAAGGTCGCGAACCGGAGAGTAGCGGAGGCCGATCTTGGGCGTCGCTGTTCCGCCTACATGAGCGTAATCTTCGTATCGGAGGGCGGCCGTTAGCTTCAACAGCCTAATGAGCGGCAGCTGATTATTCTCGCCGACAAGCGGCAGCGAGAGCTCACCATAGCCAAAGACTACATCCTGCTGCGAGACATAGCTGGTGGGTGTGGTCGTTATGGCGCCGCGCGTGGATCGGATATTGGTGTTGAGTGTATTGCCCCGATATCCTGCGCCGACAGCGAGCTGTACTTCGCCAGCCGGCAAGGAAAATAGCGGGCCGTCGGCGCCAATTTCTGCCGTGCGCAGATCGTTGATATAGGAAATTTGATTTCGAATGGTTTCGCGGCCCTGTGAATAGCTGCTCACGAGCGCGCCTGCATCACTTGAGCCGATGACACCCGAAAGTTGAGCCTGCCAACCACCGTCCAGGCGAAGGCGAAGGTGAGGGGCTACAGAATAGGACTGCGTCTTTCGGCGACCATAGTTGCCGCTGAACTGATAGCCAGACGTCGTGAGAAAGGCGAAGGCAGAAGTTGCTTTGCGGCGACTGAATTGCCCATCGATCTCGAAGATCAGACGGTCGGTGATGTCCTGATGGCCGGCGACGACCGCTGAGATCTGATCGAGGGGGGGATAAATGATACCAGTCGGGAATAGCTTGGCCGTTGTCTCGCGTTGGCCGGCCCTGATTGCCGTCGATTTGTTGTAATCTCCGGCAATCATGAAGCCACCGCCGGTCCACCGGTCTCCTGCCACGATCGAATATTGTTGTTGCTCGGCACCGCCGTCCGTGGCGGCGCCAAAGCGGATCGACGTCTCGACGCCCTTAAAATCTCGGCGCAGTATGATATTGGCAACGCCGCCGACGGCGTCCGAACCATAGAGCGCCGATGAGCCGTCGGCGATGACGTCGATTCGTTCGACTGCGGCCAGGGGGATGGCGGAAATATCAACGCCCTGGCCGATCGCGTCGTAGGCAACTCTGTGCCCGTTCAGGAGCGTCAGCGTTGCGTCCGCTCCGATGCCGCGCAGGTTCATTGTCGATGAGGTACTGAAATTTTCGGACCCCTCCTGGAGGCTTCCGACCACTCCAGGATTTTGACCCCCGGTGAAATTTTGGGGAATGCTGCGAGCATATGAGCCAAGATCGGTTATGCCGCGCGCCGAAATCTGGTCTCGCGACCGAGAGACGAGCGGCGATGTCGTGTCGCCGCCCCTGATGTGCGAACCGGTAACGACGATATCTTCTTGGTCCGTCGGGCGATAGTTTACCTCGCCCGACGCCTCCGATCGCCCCCGGATGAGAATGACGTCCTTTCGGAATTCGGCGGTGAGGTCGCTGCCCTCCAGCAACGTCCGGACTGCGTCGTCAGCATTGTAGGTTCCGCGGAGGCGGGGAGCATGTTTGCCCTTGACCGCCTCCGCACTGAAGATAATTTCGCGACCCGAAAGACGACTGATGGTTCTTAGTGCGGCGCCAAGATCTCCAGCCTTGACGTTATATTCCTGCCGTTCGCCATTCTGTGCGCTGGCCGGCGCGGCGATCGCCGATGCACTAATCGCCACCGCCGCAAGCAGCCGAATCCGAACCCCGTTCCGCACTAACCCCATGATTTCCCCCATGCCAATCTCGCCATTTTGGCGAGGCTTTCTGGGTGCATCGCAGCAACGCTGCAAACTACGGGGTCACTATTGCAATATTTTCTTCACATTGTTGATCGGGACCGGAGGAGAATCTCATTTTGGTGGGTGCGGTCGATTTCGAGATCGAACAGGGTTGCGAGCCGGTCGGCCGTCAGTTCAGGGTTATCGACCCGGAAACGACCCGAGACCTTGAGCGCTCCTACCGCTGGATCGGCGACGCGGATCGGGATTGCAGAACCCCGATTGGCCTCGGCGATCACCTCGGACAAGGGTGCCATGTCGAACTCTTTGGCCGCCGGAATATCTGGTAGCGAAGCGACAGCGACGGCATCGCGAACCCTCGTCGCCGAGGCTAGATCAGGGAGCCTGCTGTCCCCGAAGCTTAGTTCTTCCCCAGGCGCTAGGCGCGTGATGGCCTGCTTGCCTCTGTCCGCGTCGTCCGCCTGGCTGGGGCGCACGACATCCACCTCGCCGCGCAGCAGTCGTACCGTCACGCCGCTGTCCGGGTTGATGATGACGTCGAAGATCGTTCCCCTTGCTGTCACGCTTCCTCCACCAGCAAGGACGACGAAGGGCCTGGTTTCATGGGCGACCTCGAAACGCGCCCGCCCGCGCTCAAGGCGCAGCGCGCGCCGCTGGCTGTCGAATACCGTCGAAACAACGCTTTCGGCGTCCAGGGTGACTGTCGAGCCGTCGTCCAGCCTGAAGCTGCGGCGCACACTGCCCACCGTCGAGAGCCGTTGGCCGTCGGGCGCCGCTGCCGGATCCACCGAAGCGATCTCGGGGGTTCTACCAAACGTCCTCAAGAGGGAGTCCTGTCCGACCCAAGCACCGAGCCCAACGACCATCAGGAAACCGGCCAGCAGCGCAAATCCGCGCCAGCGCGAACGTGTCGGAGAGCCATCATTGTCATCGCTGTCGGCCGCCGCATTAGGCGATTCGGCCAGAAATTTCCCGAGGGCAAAAATCTCCCCGGCGCGATTATAGGCGCCAAGATGGACGGCCCCGAGGGCGAGCCAGGCGTCAAAATCCGCGCGATACTGTTCAGCGTCCGGGCCGCGCATGCGCGCGAACCAGAAGGAGGCCTCTTCGAGCAACTGATCCTGCCGGGGCGCATCGCCCGGTATCTCATTTTCACCCATCGGTGTTGATGCTCTTGCTGATCCGGATGATTGCCTGAGCCACGTGCCATTCCACTGTGCGGATACTAATACCAAGCCTCTCGGCGATCTGCTTATATTCCAGTTCCTCCGCGCGGTGTAGCATATAGACCTCACGCGTTTTCGGCGGGAGAGTATCGACGGCAGCGCGGTAACGCTCGCGCATCTGGTTTATCTCGGCCGCCGCATCGGGTCCAAGCGACTCTGGACCGATCGCCACATCCAATATGGCATGCGATCGTGCCCTGGCCCATCGCCGTACCCTGTCCGCGAGGAGGTGCCGGACAATTCCCTGCAGGTACGCGCCGGGGTTCTGCGACGCCGCACCCGATTTGGATTCAGCAAGACGGGTGAAGGCCTCCTGGACGATATCGTTGCGGTCGTCTTCGATCCAGATTTTGCGCTTGAGAAGCCGTTTGAGGCGCGGAGCCTCGGAGCGATAGACCGCCTCGAGCTGCTTGCGATCGATACCCTCCGGCTCGGTGCTCTGACCGCCGCCATCATCCGGCTCCGGCATTGCGTCAAGCACAGGACCACGAGGGCGCAGAGCGAAGCGCGCCGGTGAGCGTGTCAGGAAATTCAGTCACGACGGATCCGTCCAGGCGGGCCGGCCTACTTAAGTCCAATGCGCGCGCCCAACCGTCATGGATCGGCGCATTTTATGCCTGGTAGGTTTATCCTGCAGACGGCTTCCAGCCTATTTCCGCGCTGCACCCAAAATGTGCATTAACTCCATATCGGATGCAAGAGGACGACGTCACGAAATTGCCTTTGAAAGGGACGGGGCCGTTGCCACCCATGATTCATGGCGGACACTCCTTCAGTTCGGGCTTCGCAAGTATGTCGAGAAGGCCATCGAAATAGGCGTCGAGCAACGCGGTTCCCTCGGGCGATAGGTCGACATTGATCCGGCGCTGATCACGCGGATCGGGTGTCCGGACGAGCAGATTACGCTCGATCATTCGGTGGATCATCCGCAACGCAGTCCGGGCCGGCGCCTTCGATGCGCCGCAAAGGCTGGTCAACGATCTGGGCCGGCGATCCTCGCGCGCATACAGATCAAACAGCATGTTGAGAGCCGGCATCGAAAACAGGTCGCTGCCAAATCGGTTGCCGAGGAGGCAGTGCGCGCGAACTGCAAGGCTGATCATCACGCACCGGTCGAGCGTTGCCATGACGCTGGGTAGGGCGCCGCTCATGGGTCACCTCCGATCCGCCAGCCGCAGCCCGGCCGGCAATGTTCCAGCATAAAATTGCTCGATCAGCGCTTCCTGTTCCGGCCTCAGTGCATCGACAGCGCCAAGGGAGCCAGCGGCCTTCTCGTCGAGCAGTGTCGAGGGACAGCGCCCTTCGAACGTGCCGAGATTGGGCCGATGGGCCCGATAGCCCGCAAGCGCGGCGAGGCGGGCAGGGAACGCGCGCGCGACCTCGGGGGGATAAGCCAGCCACGGCAATTCATAAGGCTTGAGCCAGCCCAGGCTGTAGCTCACGATCATGCCGCGTCGCGAAATCGCCGTTCGGTTCGCGCCGCCACCATGCAGCGTGGAGCCCAGAAACAGGAGGGCGGCCCCCGGATCAAGCTCGGCCGGGATCGCTTCTACAGGATCGATGAGGATCTCGTCCTGTCGCAGATGGCTCCCCGGCCAAATGCGCGTGGCGCCATTGGCTTCGGTGTACGGCGTGAACGGCCACATCACATTGACCAGATATTCGACCCCGGGCGCCCGCACCGGCCACATATCCTGGTCCCGGTGCGGGGGCTGGACACGACCGCCGGGCAGGATTTCGATCGCCTGGGTGAGGTTGAGCTGGATGCTGTCGCAGCCGGCCCCCAGGATGCTCTCGACGATCTCCAGCACGAGCGCGTGACGAACGAACGCGTCCATGTGGGGTGATCGCCGCAGCAAACCATGAAAGCGCTTGGTCCATTCGCCGTAAAATGGTCCCGACGCATGTGGCGTCCTGGCGAAATCGTCCGCAAGATCGGTGGCGAGAACGTCGACCGCGGCAGGCGAGATCGCATCGGGGATGATGCAATAGCCATCAGCGGACAGCGCTTCCACCCATGTTGCGACGGCAATGTCCCTTGGGTCAGGGATGGGCTCCATGAGCATGGTTGCCTCCCTACGCCGCAAGCGGCGTTGCGACGCCGCCGAGTTGAAGGGTAACCGAGGCATAGGTGCCGGCTTGGCGGAGCTGCTCAATTGTCCGTCCGGAGATATGGATTTGCAACGCGCCCGTCGTGGAGTCGGCAATCATCCGGGGCTCTCCGAGCGGCTCGCAGTGCCAACCCAGCGTCAGGATCTGGGTCAGCCATCCTGAATCCGCGACGCAGACGAAGCGCGTGATGCCATGCAGCAGCGCATATTGCACTGCGGCCGTCGTAAGGCGGTTCCGAACACGCAGCCGTTCCGCCGCGCGCAGGCGCGGCGAAAGGCAGCCGCGGGTGATCTCCCAGATATCGGCTCCGGACGGAGGCGGCCCATCGCACAGATGTGGAAAGATCGAGCCCAGCAGATGCGGCCGGTCGGTCGGCAGCAGGCGGATCGATCCGAAATGCTCACCGTCCTCTGCCGCGCTGATCAGATAGACGGCATCCTCGCCGTCGAACTGATCGATCTCGAATTGCCCGTCGACGACTGGAACTTCCCATTGGCGCATATCGACGAACACGCGCTTGCGGTCCCGGTGCATATTGTCGAGTATAGCCGAGGCGCCTGGGCGGGCATGGCCCGCGAAATATTGAATCATGGAGCTTCTCCCGCTGGTTAGCGGAAGAACAGCTCAACCAAAGGCGCCTCGGTTGCGACCCGCTGATCAGGGGGTTGTCAGCGTCCAAACACTTCCGAAAAGGAGATCTGACCATCGAACAACGCCCGCGCGATCAGGAGCGGGCGTTGCGCGTTGCCATAGGCGCGGCGGACATTCTCGACATGTTCATGCGCGGTCGCCGCCGAGATTCCGAGGAGAACACCGATTTCCGGATCTCCTTTTCCGCGTGCGACCAGAACGAGCGAGTCGCGCTGGCGTTCGGTCAACTGGGGCAGCGCGTCCAGACCCTGGGGAATTCCGCGGCGCGTTCGCATGATGCGGCGCGCCGCTTCGAACGCATAAGTCCCGATCATGTTGGCGATCGGCAGTGCGTTGGGGCGAAGCCGTTCCAACGAGTCCCCGCCGAAGGAACAGGTGCCGCGATACTCTCCAGGAACATGCACAGGAATTGTATAGCCTTCGCTGAGACCATAGGGGCGGGCTGCATCGAGGATGATCTTCTGCTTCTGGGTGAGCCGGATCATCGTCGGCACATCGGACCAGAGAAAGCCCATCGCGGTCCGGGTGCTCGCCAAATGGACGGGATCGTAGACGAAATAACCTTCGCCGAGCGATCGTTCGATCCATGCGGGATGATAGTTGGTGATACGAATGGCGTCCTGTGGAGGCCCTGAGAGGTCGACATGATGCCCCATGGCGAACTGTCGAAATCCAAGATCAAAGGCACATTGTTCCAAATGGAGATGTAACTGATCCTCCATCTGCACGCTCAGGAAGCCGTTGATCATCTTCTTGAAGTTAAACTGGTCCACCATCTGCTCGCTCCAAAGTTGAGAGGCTCAGCATCTTCCTTTGGTGGCGGGCTTCTTGTAACATTTTGCGCAGAAATTGCGGCTTTCCGCCATAATCGCCATTTCGGATCGAATTGCGCGCGGCGGTCTAACGGCCGTCGTGTCGCGCTGCAGGAATGTGAGCGGGACCGGAGAAGGGAAGGGGGATCGGGCTGTTGGTCAGTCTCTAGCTCAGTGGACCCAGCCCCATGTCGAATTCAGCACGTAATCTTGAACTCGAGGCCGCGGCGTCCGAGCTCGTCAAAAGGCTTGGCGGCGTCTGGCGTCCCAATGGCGGGATGTGCTGCTGCCCTGCCCATGCCGACCGGACGCCCAGTCTGTCGGTACGCATTGGCGATCGGAGCCTGTTGTTCAAATGTTTCGCCGGTTGCTCGGGCGTCGACATCATTCGAGCGGTCCGGCGAATGAAGCTGGATGTTCCCGTGGAGCATAATGTGGGACCGCTCGCGTCGTCGCATTACGACACAGATATGGCCGAGCGTGCTCGTACGATCTGGAATCAAGCCAGCCCCATCGCTGATACGCCTGCAGCCGCCTATCTTGCTGCTCGGGGTATTGTGCATCTGTCACCGGCGTTGCGTTTCCACCCGCGCACGCCGCTTGGGCGAGGACGGTCGGTTCGCTTTCGGCCAGCATTGATAGCGGCCGTCCGCGAGCAATCGCGGATCGTGGCGGTCCAGAGAAACTTTCTCGATCGCGCCAATGCCGGACTTGCAGCCGATCTTCCCAAGCCCAAGCTGACATTGGGGCGACCGCTTGCAGGCGCCGTTCAGTTATACCGGCCGGGCAATTGCCTCGGCATCGCTGAGGGGATCGAGACCGCGGAATCCGCGGCGCTTCTGCTGGGTATCCCGGTCTGGGCGGCTCTTGGCAGTGAACGACTGGCCCGTATCGCGATCCCCGATTTCGTCGAGCGCCTCATTCTCCTGCCCGACAATGATCTCGCCGGCCGCCTGGCCGAGCGACAGGCCCAGCTCGCCTATGCGCGCGCCGGTCGCGAGATCGTGACCCATTGGCCCTGGTATCGGTTGAACGATTGGAACCGCGTGCTGCTGCGGGAGGGGAAGGAGGTGGGTGATCGGGTGCGGTTAGCGGCCTGATGGTCAGGTGGCTCCGCCATTGGAGTGAACCCCATGACGAACCCGAACATCATCTACGTGCGGGCCCTGGACTGCACCAAATCGCCTCACAATGTCCGCACCCAAAGCGATGCGGATGCGGATGCCGAACTGGAAGCCAATATCGGCGAGAGCGGCATCGTCCTTCAGAACCTGATTGGCGTCGCCGTGCCGCGCAAGAAGGGCCATTACAGCATCTTCGGTGGCGGTCGCCGGCTCGACCGTATTCACAGCCTCATCGCCAAGGGCATTTTCGGCGAGGATTTCATGGTCCCGGTCCTTCCGGTGAAGAATGCCCGCGACGCCATCGAGATGAGCATGGCCGAAAACTACTTCAATCTCGCCATGAATCCGGCTGACGAATGCCGGGGCTTCCAGGCTATCATCGAGCGCGAAAAGAAGACGCCCGTCGACGTTGCCAAGCGCTTCGGCAAAACCGAGCGTTTCGTACTCGGCAGGCTGCGCCTTGCAGGCTTGGCGGAACCGGTCTTCGAGGCGCTGCGCACAAGCGAGATCACGCTGGAAGTCGCCACGGCCTATGCCAGCACCTCCGACACCGAGCGGCAGGCGAAGGTGTTCGAGCAGATGGCAACCAGCTATCACCGGCATAATGTGAACGAGATCCGGCGGCATCTCGCCAGCGGCTCGTACAATGGCGGTGATCCCAAGGCACTGCTCGTCGGCCGCGAAGCCTATGTCGCGGCGGGCGGTCACATCGACAGCGACCTCTTCTCCAACACCATCACAGAGATCTGGCGCGACGGCGACCTGGTCGACCGTCTCGCCGCCGAGGCGCTCGCGACGGCAGCGGAAGCGATCCGCGACCGTGAAGGGTTTGCCGAAGTCCGCACGATCCCGGCAACGACCATTCCCTATTCGGAGACCTTCCAGCTCGCGCGTCTCGTCGGCGAGCCTGCCCCGCTCGCACCCGAGGCCGAGGTTCGCAAGGCGGAGATCGAAACGGAGATCGCCGAAATCGAAAGGCAAGCCGAGGAAGCCGACGGTTATACCGAGGAACAGTCCGATCGGGTCGAGGCGCTCGAGGAAGAGATCGGCGCGATCATCGATACGCAGGAGGTCATTACGGAAACGCAGAAAGCCTCGGCGATCGCCTATGTCATGATCGGCAAGGACGGCCAGCCCTGCATCTACGAGCAGCTCTATGTCGCGGTTTCGGAAGACCCCGACGAGGAGGATGAAGACGAAGACATCGGTGACGACGAGGATGCGGCCGAGCATGACGGGGAGGACGCAGAGTCACCCGCGACCGAGCGCTACAGCCAGAAGCTCAAGGACGAACTGGCGATGATGAAAACCGAGCTGCTCGCGCTTCATATCGCCAATGACCCGCACTTCGCACTTGATCTCGGCACCTTCATCATGGTCGATGATGCCTGCCGCGCGGGCTATTACGGGATGCCTAGCGAACTTCGGGCAAGGTCGCCGAGCCCGCGCGTCTCCGGCTTTACCAGCGACACTCCGGCCGCACAGGCCTGGGCGAAGCTCGACGAAGCGCTCGATCGGAGCTGGATCAACTATAGGGAGATCCATGAGCGCTATGATGCCTTCTGCGCGCTCGATGACGGCGCCCGCGCGGCCTGGCTCGGTTGGGCGGTTGCCCGGACGCTCCATGCCGTTCCCGACGGCATGACCGGCGGCAGCTTCCTCAATCATCTGGGGGCCAAGCTTCGCATCGATGTCGCGGCCTGGTGGCGTCCGACCGCGCGCAACTTCTTCGATCGCATCACCAAGCCTGCGATCCTGAAGCTGTTCGAGGCCATTGGCGGCAACGAACTGAAGAGCCGCTATGCGGCATCGCGCAAGTTCGATCTTGCCGCATCGTCCGAAAAGTTGTTCGCCGGCCAGATCATCGCCGAGGCGGAGGTCAAGGAGCGGGCGATCGCCTGGCTTCCCGGACCGATGCGGTTTGCCACGGAGGATGCGGAGGCCGACGAGACCCTGTTCGGAGATGCGCCGATGATGGCGAACGATCAGGACCTGGGCGACGCCGAGCAGATGCAGGACGACAAACCGGTCATACTGCCCGAGGCGGCCTGATCGAAACGAGGAAATCGGGGTCGCGGCATAGGCTGTGGCCCCGATTTTCCCGTGTCGCCATGTCGATAGAGATCGTCATCGGCTTGCCCCATCTGAACGAGGGTCCCATCCTCACCCGGGCGCGACGCCTGCAGCAGCCCATGCTGATATCCGCCAATGCCCTATCTTCCTGGTCCAGCCGACGCGGTTGGCGCGAATGGACCGGATGGCGGCTCGGGCAACTCGCCAATGCTTATGGCCTTGCCGCGCTCGACCTCGACAGCGCCGGATTCGTGGCAATGGCCTGCTACCGCGGCTTCCCCTGGAGCGTGGACGACTATTTTCATCTCGCCAGCGCCTTTCCGTTCCGGCGCATTGCGAGTCTCGATTATTGCACCGAAACGGAAGTCGCCGCCGATCGCGAGGAGGTTCTCGACCGCATCTCGCGGACGATCCGCGCTAACCGGGACTGCCGCGAGCGTGCCGCCGATTTGGGGTTACTCGATCGCCTGATGCCTGTGATCCAAGGACGGCGCCCGAGCGATTATGAGCGCTGTATCGACGCGCTTTGGCTGTCGATTCAGCCGGGAACGGTCATCGGCGTGGGTAGCATGTGCCGCCGCGAGATCGCCGGACCTGAAGGCCTCATTGCCGTCGTCGAGCATCTCGACCGCATTCTGCCAGCCGGTGTCACCCTTCACGCTTTCGGCGTCAAAGGGTCGGCACTGCCTTATCTTGCCCCATTTTCCGGGCGGATCGCGTCGATCGACAGCCAGGCCTATGGCATCGCAGCACGACGGGATGCCTATCGGCGCCGGATGTCCAAGTCGGACGCGCTGGTCGCCGAGCATATGGAACGATGGACGCATCAGCAGCTCGCCCGCCTCACCGAACCTCCCCGTCGCCTTCGACACCAAGCTGCCAGATCCTGTTCGAGCTTTCCCGCGAACGCTTGGGAGGCGGCCATTCGGCACGCCCGAGCGGAGATTCGCGACCTGATCGAAAGCGGAGACCTCGATCATGACGAAATCACCGATGCGTGGATCGAGCAATGGGCGGCAGACATCTACCGCGCGCCGTTCGGGGATCGGGGATCGGGGAGGGAAGGGGGAAGCGGCGGGGTGAGGGCCAGGGGCTCTCGATCATTTGCTGGAGAACCGCCCATGACCTATCCGCTCTTCGCCGCGCCTGCCGCGGTGTCCGAACCGTGCGCCAAGGCAATCTCGCTCCTCGACATCGCCAGGCTCCTCACGGGCCGTCTCGCCAAGGGGACAAGCGTCTCCCGCCAGACGCTCAAAGCCATGATGCGCGAGCGCTTCGGCGGTTCGGACGCCTGGGGCGATTGGTCGATGCGTGACGCCTATGAGGCGCTCGAGGCCGCCCAGGTGCTGCTCGCCCTCGATCCCGCGATTGGCCTTATCGACTATGACAACCCTGTCGCCGCGACCGCCGCACGCGACCGCCTTTCCCGATTGCTGCCGACCCAGAGTTATCGCAGCGAGCGCCAGGTCGACCTGCAGCAATTCTCCACGCCGTTGCATCTGGCGTGGCTCGCCGCCCATGCTGCCCGGATCACCGACGCTGATACGGTGCTTGAACCGTCGGCCGGCACCGGCATGCTCGCCGTTCATGCGCGGCAGCTTGGCGCCCAACTGATCCTCAACGAGCGCGACCCGCTGCGCGCCGATCTTCTGGCACTGACCCTCGACCAGCAGGTCAGCCGCCACGATGCCGAATTCATCCATGACATGCTCGATCCCGCCGATCGCCCCAACGTCGTGCTGATCAATCCTCCCTTCTCACGCAGCGAGGGCCGAGGCCGGGATCGTCATGCCGGCGCGCGTCATCTTCGTTCCGCCTTGTTGCGCCTTGCCGACGGCGGTCGCTGCGTCGCGATCATGTCGCCTGCCTCTGCCCGCGATGGCACGGGATCGCAGGGCTATGACGCCGTCACGTCGCTTGTCCCAGCGCGGTTCGAGATCACGATCAACGGGCAGCCCTATGCCAAGCATGGCACCGCGATCTCGATCAGGCTGGTGATCTTCGACAAGGGCTGGATCGGCGAAACCGAATGTCACGTCGTCGCCGATCTGCGCGGCGCGCTGCCGATCGTCCTCAACGTGCCGCCGCGCCTGGATGCCGGCGAACCGCCACTGCCGCCCGTGGCGGTCGAGCAGTTCGGGCCGGCCAGACCGTTACTGGCAGCCCCGGCGCGCGCCGGCAGCCTGTTTGCGCGCGTTGAGCCACTCCGGCCTATAACGCCACCTCCAGCGCCGATGATCGCCGGTGAGCCGGAACTTCTTGCCTACGAAGCGCTGGCCACGCCGCCGGCCGCCGGTGAGCAGATCGGCATCTATGTCCCCTGGCGGCTCGCCCGCATGGCTTTCACCGACGCTAATCCCCATCCTGACCAACTTGTCGAATCCGTGGCAATGTCGTCGATCCTGCCGCCGCTGCCATCCTATCGGCCGATGCTGCCGCCGCGTGCTGTGTCGGCGCTGTCGGAAGCCCAACTCGAGACCGTGATCTATGCCGGGCAGGCCTTCGCCCGCGATCTGCCCGGCCGCTTCGTGCCCAACCAGGCCGGCACCCTCCTCACGCCCGACACCGACGGCCACATCTATCGGCTCGGCTTCATGGTCGGTGACGGAACCGGGGTCGGGAAAGGCCAGCAGATCGCCGCCTGCATTCTTGATCGCTGGTGCCGCGGCCAGCGCCGCGCGATCTGGATTTCCAAGAGCAGCGCGCTGCTCGAAGACGCGCGACGCGACTGGAGCGCGCTCGGCGGCATGGCGATCGACATCCAGCCGCTTGATGCCTTCGCGTTCGGTACGCCGATCACGATGGACAGCGGCATCCTGTTCCTGACCTTCGCGACGCTCCGCTCTCAGCGCGACGACGCACAATCCCGCCTGCAACAGCTTCTCGCCTGGCTTGGCGAGGATTTCGACGGGGTCATTGCTATCGACGAGGCCCATGAACTCGCCAATGCCGCCGGCACCGACACACAATATGGCACCCAGAAAGGCTCCGAACAGGGGCTGGCAGGTGTGCGGCTGCAGAACCTGCTGCCGCGCGCCTGTATCCTCTATAACAGTGCCACCGGCGCCACCGATCCCGCCAATCTTTGTTATACGAGCCGGCTAGGTTTGTGGGGGCAGGGCTCTGCCTTCGACACCCGCGAAGCGTTCATGACGGCGATCGGCAGCGGCGGGATCGCGGCCATGGAGATTGTCGCGCGCGACCTGAAGGCGCTTGGCCTCTATACGGCACGCGCACTTACCTTCTGCGGCGTCGAATATGATCCCCTCGAACACAAGCTCACGCACGATCAGATTGCCGTCTATGATGCCTATGCCGACGCTTGGGCGGTTTTATGGCGAGCTGCGCATAAGATCGCTTATCGCGAGGAAGCGGTAATGCGGAGGAGCGCGGCGTAACCGGCGAATTCCCATGATAGTGTGCGCAGTTGCTGCGCATTATATTGGTTGCGAACCTCGGCGGTCCCTGGACCAGCTGAGGAGGCAATCATGTTGAAGTTGCATGACGAGTTGATCACCGAACTCTCGAATTCGCTCACCACACAGAATTACAATCCCGTGGTCGTGGCGAACCACCGTCTCTACGCCCGCGCGTTTCTCGATTATCTGGCCGAGTGCGATATACAGGTCGAGACTGTGACGCCGCAGCAGGTCGATCAGTATTTTGGCTATGCGGTTCAGGATTTTGAGATCCAGTACGGTCGGCCTCCCAGTGCGCGTTGGCACATGTTGCCCCGCACCGCGATCGCCAAGCTCCTCCGGCTTGCTCAAGGCAATTGGCCCCCGGACGCAGAAATGATCGGTCCCGATGACGAGCATCGACATGAAATTTGCCGCGAATACGAGGCATGGCTGCGCGAGGAGCGCGGTTTGGCAAGCGCGTCCATTGCGGCGCTGATGTGGGAGGCGCGAAACTTCCTGCGATGGCAGTTCGACCGGGCCGGTGCCGCCAGCCTCGAAACGTTGAGCATCGTGGACATCGATCTCTACATGGACATGCGCGCGCCTGGTTTACGGCGCAAATCATTGGCCGATGTCGCTGAGCGTCTCCGTTCGGTGGTTCGCCATCTGCATCGGACGGGTCGCATCCCGACCGATCTGACGCCACACATCATCGGCCCCATGCTCTATGCCTACGAAGATGTGCCGTCGACGCTGGAAAGGAGCCAAATCGCCGCGGTTCTGGCGACAACGCAGGAGGACAGATCGCCACGCGGACTACGCGATTATGCGATACTTCAGCTGCTTGCCACGTATGGGCTGCGCGAAGGTGAGATATGCCGCCTTCGGCTCGATGACGTGGACTGGCGCGCAGAATCCCTCCGGATCTGCCACACCAAGACCAACGCGTACTCGTACATGCCGCTAATGGTGACTGTTGGTGAAGCGCTGCTGGATTATCTGCGCCTTGGGCGGCCCCAGGTTGAAGTGCGGGAAATCTTCGTCCGATCCTGCGCACCCTATATCGCAATGACGAACCTGTACGGCATGATCCGCGGTCGGTTGGCCGCCGCAGGCGTAGTGCCAGCAGGAAAGCGGGGGCCGCATGTCTTCCGCCACGCACGTGCGGTCGAAATGCTGCGGGCATCGGTCCCGCAAAAGATCATCGGCGACGTGCTCGGGCATCGATCCACCGAATCCACCAATACTTATCTCAAACTGGCAACAGATGATCTCCGAGCCGTGGCACTCGAGGTGCCTGGAATGGAGGTGCTGTCATGAGCGCCTGGCACGATCCCGATCGCACCGTCGTCGACGCCTTCCTGGTAAAATCGCAGTTCCGGCCGGGAAGCGTACCGACATATCGCTGGTTCCTTTGCACCTTCGAAGATGTTGCCCGCCGGCATCCGGCGGTGGACCGGCAGATGCTCGACGCCTGGCTGAAGGAGATGCAAAAACGTTGGCGATTGTCGACGCTGCTCAATCAGGTCTGCATTGTCGACCGCTTCCTCGACCACCTCGTCGAAATCGGGCTGATCGCCGACAACCCTGTTGCTGCACTTCGCCGTCGGTACAACGTCAAGCAAAGCAAGCCGATCTGGCGGGCCTTGGCTTCCCCGAATCCCGACGAATCCTTGGCCGCGTTACGACGGCCTGCGCCCTTCGGCAGCGTGCTGGGTGACTTCATGCAAGACCATGTCATGCTGATGCGCAGCCGGGGATATCAATATGAAGCGCAGGCTCACTGGCTGCTGCGGTTCGATCGGTTCCTTCAGGCCCGTCCCGACCTCGCGGAGCAACCACTTGAGGCAATGATTGCGAGCTGGGCGGCTGCCAAGCCGACCCGCAACCACGCGGCTGAATGCCAGAAGCTGGCGCGCATCCTGACCAAGGCGCGGTTCCGCCTCGATCCGACTATCCCGCCAAAGCGCTTCAATCCCCGGCCAGAGCGGGAAGTAGCGCGGGAGCATCGGCAACCGCATATCTTCAGCCCGGCTGACGTTCGGCGTATGCTCGATACCGCACGGACTTATCCGTCGCCGGACGCTCCGCTGCGGCCGTTGACCCTCTACACCATGATCATGCTGGCCTATTGTGCCGGGCTACGGCGAAGCGAGCTGGCATGGCTCGATCTTGGTGACGTGGACCTGCAATCAAGCACGATCACGATCCGGGAAACGAAGTTCTACAAGACCAGGATCTTGCCTCTATCCGACAGTGTCGCGGTCGAACTGCGCGCGTACATCGATGCGAGGCGGCGCGCTGGCGGCCCACAGAACCCGAAATCAGGGCTGTTCTGGCATGCCCACTTAAATGACCGCTACAGGCCCGAGGCGGTTACGACAATGATTACCAACGTCATGCGCCGTGCTGGGCTCAAGCCCGCTTCGGGCCGGACCGGGCCGCGGGTCCATGACCTTCGTCACTCGATGGTGGTGAACCGCATCCTCCAGTGGTACCGGTCCGGCATTAACCCTCAGGAAAAACTGCACTTCCTCTCGACCTACATGGGGCACCGGGATCTCCACTCCACGCTGGTCTACATCACCGTCACGCAGGATCTGTTGCAGGAAGCCAGTGAACGGTTCCGCGCGCTCGGCGCCCCGTGCCTTGTCACGGAGGCGCGGCCATGAGGAAAGGCAATCCATTGCCCGCGTTGTTGCGGGCGTTCTTCCAGGAGTGGCTGGCCGAGCAGCGCAGCGCGTCAATCCACACGATCCGCTCTTATCGCGACACCTGGCGGCTGCTGCTTCGGTTCGTCGCGGAGCGAAAAGGCTGCGGGGTCGCGCGGCTGACGCTCACCGACGTCTCGGCCGGCGAGGTGCGCGCGTTCCTTCATCATACCGAGCATGGCCGCAAGACCACGATCGGCACGCGGAACTGCCGACTGGCCGCCATCCGCAGCTTCTTCAGCTTCGTGGCGGACAAGAATCCGGAATACATCGCGCAGTGCTCAGAGGTCCTGGCTGTTCCGTTGAAGCGGGAGCCCACCTCCGCGCCGTGCTACCTCGAGCCCGAGGAGGTCGAGGCCATCCTCGCCCAGCCCAACCGATCGACACTCGAAGGGCTGCGCGACCATGTACTGCTCTCGTTCCTCTATAACAGTGGCGCGCGAATCCAAGAGGCGCTTGACCTCTGTCCCGAAGCAATCCGGTTCGATGCACCGAACTTCGTGCGTCTTTACGGCAAGGGGCGCAAGGAACGCATCTGCCCGCTCTGGCCAGAAACCGTGGCATTGCTCAGGAAGCTACTGGAGCGACAGCCGCGTGCGCCCGATGAGCGGATCTTCGTCAATCGATACGGTGAACCGCTAGGGGCGTCAGGGGTGCGGTTCAAGCTCAACGCCTACGTGGAACAAGCCGCGAAATCGACGCTGACCCTCCAGTCAAAACACGTTACGCCTCACAGCTTCCGGCACGCGACCGCCGTCCACCTCGTTGCCGCCGGGGTCGATATCACCGTCATCCGCAGTTGGCTCGGGCACGTCAGTCTCGATACGACCAATCACTATGCTCAGGCCAATCTGGAGACCAAACGAAAGGCGCTGGAACAGGTTGGCGCCCCGGCGGCGAGCAACGTGCCACCTTCGTGGAAGCGAGATGCCAATCTGATGGGATGGCTCGACACCCTATAGAATAATGTGAAGGACGTGGCGAAATGTTCCGCAGCTTTGCAGGACTACGCCGCGTTCCTCCGCATTACCGCTTCCTCGCGATAAGCGCTGATCCACCAGAATCTCGACACCGTCCTCGAAGCGACGAACATCGTCGACGGCATGAACGGACGGGCGCTCAATGCCCAGGCCAAGGGCTCGGCGTTGTCCCGGTTCGAAAGTGCTAAGCAGCGGTTTTTCGGCCAGTTACTGATTGCCATGAAGCTGCCGACCGTCATTGGTGCGATCGAGGCGGATGTTGCTGAAGGGCGCCATGCCATCGTCCAGTTGGTCACCACGGCCGAGGCGATGCTGGACCGTCGTCTGGCGGGCCTCTCCGCCGACGAGCGCGCGCAACTCGATATCGAACTATCCCCGCGCGAATATATGATCGACTATCTGAAATCCGCTTTCCCCACGCGGATGATGCGCGTCTTCAAGGGCTCCGATGGCGAACCCCGTTCCGAGTTGATGGTCGATGAGGATGGCTACCCTGTCCATAGTCAGGTCGCCCTCCAGGCGCGTGACGACCTGATCGAGCGCCTATGTGCCATGCCGGCCATCCCCGCCGCGCTCGACGAACTGATCCGTCACTTCGGCACCGACGCAGTCGCCGAGGTGACTGGCCGGACGCGGCGCCTGGTGATCGACGGCAGCGGGCGACAGCAGGTCGAACGCCGGACCGCGCGCAGTAATATTGTCGAATCCGACGCCTTCATGTCCGGCCGCAAGGCGATCCTTGCCTTCTCGGATGCCGGTGGGACGGGGCGCAGCTATCACGCCGATCGCAACTGTCCGACGGCCGACCGCCGCCGCGTCCATTATCTGCTCGAACCGGGTTGGCGCGCCTCCAGCGCAATCCAGGGTCTGGGGCGATCCAACCGAACCAACCAGCTCAGCGCGCCGATCTTCCGCCCGGTGACGACAGACTGCCGGGGCGAACGGCGCTTCATCAGCACGATCGCCCGACGCCTCGACAGTCTTGGCGCGCTCACCCGGGGGCAGCGGCAGACCGGGGGCCAGAACCTTTTCGATCCGGCGGACAATCTTGAGAGCGATTATGCGAGAGATGCTTTAAGCCAATGGTATCGCTTGCTCTATCTGGGGAAACTCACCAGCGTCACACTCGACGATTTTTCGCTTATGACCGGACTCAAGCTCGTCGATCAGAATGGCGGCGGCCTGCTCGAAACTTTGCCCCCGATACAACGCTGGCTCAACCGGCTGCTGGCGCTGCGGATCGGCACCCAAAATGCGATCTTCGAGGAGTATATGGCGCTGATCCAGGCCCGCATCGATGCCGCGCGCGATGCTGGGACCCTCGATGTCGGCGTCGAGACGATCAAGGCTGAGCGGATCGTGCCGCTCGAAGAGCAGATCCTTCGCCGCGATCCGGTGACCGGCGCCGAGACCAGGCTCTGCCGTATCGAGCTTCATCATCGGCGCCGCGCGACTGCCTTTGAACGTCTCATGGAGACTTGGTCCGGGGCGAAGGAAATCGCGTTCCTGAAAAATGGCCGCTCGGGCCGGATCGCGCTACGGGTGCCTTCCTGGTCGATCCTCGACAATGACGGGCAATCCATTCAGGTCTGGGAGCTGATCCGTCCCGTCGGCTCCGAGCGCATTCGTCAGTCAGCGCTCGCAGAGAGCCATTGGCGCGAGATCGACATGGCCGGCTTTCGCACTGCTTGGGAGGCGGAATGCGCGGACATCGCCACGCGGATCGACGTCGAGACCATCAACATCGCCACGGGGCTGCTCTTGCCAGTCTGGAACCGGTTGCCCGATGACGATGTCCGTGTCTGGCGGATCTCCGATGCCCAGGGCAATTCGATGTTGGGCAGGATCGTCTCGCCCGCTGGTTTCGAGAAGCTTGCACAGGCGTTCGGCGTGACCATGGCTATCGCCCTGTCGCCGACCGAAATCGTCGCAGCGGCCCGCGGCAGCGACGGCGTCGCAATCCCCGAACTTCCGGGCGCACGCCTTCAGCGTTCCTATGTCAACGATGAGGCGCGGCTGGAGATCAAAAGCTTCCCGCCCGCTAAACGCGAATGGTTGAAGTCGCTCGGCTGCTTCACCGAGATCATCGCCTACAAGACGCGCCTGTTCGTTCCGACCAATCGTGCCGAGGATATCCTCGTGGCAATTTCCGCAAACGCCACTCCCTGAATAGCGGGCTGACAGACGCCCGACACACCCAATTTGCGATGCGCGACCGAGGCCGAGCTGTCTCGGGCTGCGGCCCGGTCGCGCATATTGGCCGCATGGAGGGAAGGGAGGGGGCTGGATGTGGTCGGCGAATAGGTCGTCGGCGCACACCGGAGACCAATCATGGCCGACCCCGATCCGATCGGCGCGCTGTTCGTCGAGAGCTTCAATCTCGATCTCGCCGAACTCCATTCCGCCGCCCGTGTCGCCCTGCCGTCGAACGGCAATCACGGCGACGTGCTCGAACTGCGGGACGATGAGGGCAATTTCCTCTCCTTCGTGCCCGCCGATGCCTCTCCCGAAATGGTGGCGATCGCTTACCGTCTCTACGGGCAGGGCCTCAACCACGGCGTTCGTGTGGGCGAGGCCGCTGCATGGGCGAAGCTGCGATACCTGATCGGTGCCGCTGCTGTCGGCGACCCTGCCTGAACAACCCCGCCGCCTCGCAGGTCTGAATGCCCGAGGCGGCTTCCCTTCACCGACTTCGCAGGAGGCCCATCATGGCCGACCGTGTTTCCGTCACTATCCGCATCGGCGGTTCGCTGCCGCGCGCCCAACTTGCCGCGTTCATCGCCGTTATCGAGGATGAAGCGCTCACCGATCCGCTCGGGGAGTATTTCTCAATGGGCCATATCACTGGTTTCGGCCCGCTCGAACTTGCGGCCGACGACGTTTCCTGGGGCCGGCTTGAGTCTCTCGAGACCTTCTGTGTCGACAATCGGCTGCCCTTCCAGCGTTGGTGCGGCAGCTATCCCGGAAGTTGGGAGGCCGAGCGCATCGTGTTCGATGGCGCGACCGACCCGCGCTCCTACACCGTCACCGATAACGACATCGTCGTGGTCACCGAGCCGGAACTTCGCTCACTCGGCACCTTCGAGGCCGTCAGCGCCTATCTACAGTCGGCCAATGTCGCTTTGCCCCCGCTGACCATCGTCGATGATGAGGAGCAGGATCATGGCTGACACCTATGTCCAGGGCTGCTTTGCCTTCTCCTGCTCACCAGCGGAGATGGCGCTGCTGGAGGAAGCCTTTCAGGCGAGCTATGGCCTTGGCGAGGGCTACAATCCCGATACGGTAAGCCCGAGCCCCGAATTCCTGGCGCTGTTTCCGGCCTCCGAGGACGACCGCTGGGCTGGTTTTCGCGACATCTTCTCCGACCGCGATTTCCCATCCTTCGGCGCGGTTTTGACGGGCAGCAACCTTGCTGATCCTTTGATGGTCGCCGCCGTCGTCACGTCGGAAATCGCCCTCGACCCCGAGGCACTCGCCAAGCTGATCCAGCGCTGCTGCTCGGCAACGCTCCTCACCGGTCCGATCGGTTTCGAATGGAGCGTCACCTGTTCGCGAATGCGCGTCGGGGAGTTCGGCGGCGGATGGTGCGCGATCTTCCACGATCGGATCGAGATTGAAAGCACCGGCGAAGCCCTCGCGGCGTCGCTTTCTGGCGGCGTCCTCTAAATTCGCCGAGCCGTAGAAGCGTAGCTTCACCCGAACCGTCAAAGGCGCTGCAAATGCTCATGACCATCGCAGCGCCAAAAACCGAAGGAGGCAATGAGATGGCCCAGTTCAAGTTCGCGGTCACCGAGACCCGCAATTTCGAGATGCAGTATCAGGTCGAGGCGGAGACACTCGAAGAGGCGCGCGAGAAAGCCGAAACCGGCGATACGACGTTCGAGGTCGAACTGGGCTGCAGCGGCGTATCCGACCGCTTTGTGGTCCAACAGCTTTAGTGGCCATGACCGGATACTCGCTCAAGCGGGCTTGCCGCTGCCCAACCAACACCCCGGGAGACCTCCGATGGATGACCCCACCCCCGCAATGTGGCGCGCGTTGCTCGACTTCCGGGCGCGCCATGGGCGCTATTGGAAGCGCGCCCTTTCGCTCAAATGGATGAACGGGAGCGACGAGTTCGAGCCTTTCTCGGCATCGCTGCGAATGGTGCGCAACCAGCTTGGGCCGACCTGGCTCCACGCCCTTCGGCCCGCTTCCCTCGACGCCGCTGCGCGTCGCCTCACCGCGCTCGATTCACAACCCGACAATTGCCGGGCCGAGCCCATGCTCAGCGGCGAGCCTTGCGCGAGCGATCAATGACGCCGGACCGGCGGAGGGAAGGGGGCCTTGGGGGATGTGCGGCGGGCGGAGGCAACGACGTTTCGCGCGCGCAGCCAGTATCAGGAGGTCCCCATGAACATGATCGCAACCGTCGATCGCCCGGTATCGGGCGCCTATAAGGTCGATATCAGCCGCGGCCGGAACGTCAGCCGCGTTTCCTCGGAATGGTTTTCGCGCCCCGAGGACGAACGCTATCTCTCCCTCACCAGCCTTTATGATCGCGTACGCGCCCGCGCCGAGGCGGCGACAACCCGGGTCGTCGAGAGCCGGGCCGTCCGCGTCGAGGCGCGCAGCGACAATCCCGAGCGCCTCTCACTCCTAGTACCCGGCAGCGACGAACCGGTTGCTCCCACCAACTGGTCGTTCGGCCAGATGTGCAGCCTGGTCGGCGCACCGGCCTCTTATCTGCGCGATCTGCCCGCAGCGCTCGCTGGCATCAATCTCCAGCACGGCCTGATCGCCCATCGCGGCGAGCAGGTGAAGCTGCTCCAGACACATGATGGCCGCACCGAGCTGCGGGCGGTCACCGGCCCGGACTATGGCCGGATCTGGGATCATGAGCTGGTCGCGGCGGTGATGAAATTCGCGGGCGACGGCGTCGGGGATACACGGTGGAAGGTTCCGGGCGTGCTCGACTGGGGCACGATGCGCTATAACCCTTATGTCGATGTCAGCCGTGACACGACCACCCTCTATGCCTCCGATCGCGACGTCTTCCTCTTCCTGGTGGATGATACCCATCCGATCGAAGCGGGTCGGCTGCCCAATGGCGACCCGGACCTCTATTTCCGCGGCTTCTATTGCTGGAACTCGGAAGTCGGCTCGAAGACGCTCGGCATCGCGACCTTCTATCTCCGGGCGGTGTGCATGAACCGGAATCTCTGGGGCGTCGAGAATTTCGAGGAGATCAATATCCGCCACTCGAAATTCGCTGCCAATCGGTTCGCGCAGCAGGCCGAGCCGGCGTTGACCCACTTCGCGGATTCCTCAGCCGTACATTTCATCAATGGTATCCGCACCGCGCGGGACCGCATCGTCGCGCGGACCGACGAAGATCGCTCAAGCTTCCTGCGCAACCGCGGCTTCTCCAAATCCGACACGGCCAAGGTCGTCGCCACCGTCCTCGACGAGGAAGGGCACCCCGCCGCGTCACTCTACGACTTCGTGCAGGGCATCACCGCCGTCGCGCGACACAAGACCCATCAGGACGACCGCCTCGATCTCGAGGGCAAGGCCCGGAAGCTGATGGAACGCGCCAACTGACCGCGTCGGCGCCGGACGCGGTCCGGCGCCGACGCTTCCAGATTCTGGAGATTTGCCATGACCGAGAATTCGGTGGCGCCGACGCGCGCCTATTGCATTGCCGTCGATTTCCTGAGCGGCGACCAATGCTTCGCCAGCGGACAATATGATATCGAGGCTGAGGATGTCGCCGAGGCCGTCCGCCTTGCCCTCATCCAAGCAGAGGACAGTATCTACCACGACCCGCGTGTTCCCGATCTGGGCCTTCACGCCCATGTCGTGCCGATCACGGACGGGGATGATCCCGATCCTCAATCGCCTTGTCCCGCGGCCGCGCAGAAGCCAGTCTGTCCGTACTGCGGAAGCGATGGGGTCGCCCGCGACGCCACCGCCAGATGGGATACGGACGAACAATGCTGGTCGATTTCGGGGCTCTTCGACAATGAGACCTGCGACGATTGCGGCGCAGAAGGCGATGACTTCGCCAATTGGGTCGCCATTACCCCTAAGCCGCCCGCCGACCGCGGCTTGTCTGTTGGCGCTCGAGCTCTTCCAGATACCGGGCCGATAGAGCCGGAAACCACGTCTGATCAGGTGCCTGCCGAGATCTTGTCCGTTCAGGCGATTGACGCGGCCGCCTATCGACTGGCGATTGCCTCACTGCCGCTCGACCGCCGCGCGATCTTCGAGCTGCACCAGCTTGACGGCCTGCCCTATACCGAAATCGCCGACCGCACCGGCACCTCCGTCGCAGACATCGAGCGAGAGATCGCAGCGGCGCTGACCCACCTGACGATGTGCTTCCAGCGCGATCCCGATCGCCCGGCGTGATGCCAACCAGATCCTTGTTCCTTCGTCCGCACGGCACGATCGGCGCGCCATCACCGCCGCCGGGCTTTCTGGTGTCAGGGTCAATGCGATCGCTGTCTCAACGATCGTGGCAGCTTACGTCATAGATATTTGGAGATCGTCCGAAACTGCTCGACGGCCGAGCCTACGTTCTTGTCTGCCTCTGCGTGGGACAGGCAGTGATCGATATGATCGTTGATCAGCGCCTTTTTCGCGTTCGCCACTGCCTTTTCGACCGCATGAAGCTGCTGGGCGATATCCACGCAAGGCCGACCCGCTTCGATCATCTCGACGATGCTGCGTAAATGTCCCCCGGCCCGGTTGAGCCGTTTCACAATCGCTGTGTGGCTGGCGTGCCTGTGATCGGTCATCAAATGGTCATCCTGTAGATCAGCGAGCGGGACACTCAGGCCCTTTACATATCCTCCCCGGGAGGTTAGCTCAAGCGCGTCCTATATCCCCCATAGGGGATAGGGTCGCAATCAATCGGAACAAACGCCACGTGCTCTCCGTCTTGGCAAACCGCACCTATCGCCATCTGTTCATGGCTCAGGTCATCGCGCTCATCGGCACGGGGCTCGCGACGGTTGCGCTCGGCCTGCTTGCCTATGACATCGCGGGCGGCAGCGCAGGCGCGGTGCTCGGGACGGCGCTCGCGATCAAGATGGTGGCCTATATCGGCGTCGCGCCGGTGGTGGGCGCCTTCGCCGACCGCCTGCCGCGTCGCGCATTTCTCGTCAGTATGGATCTCGTGCGGATGGCCGTGGCGATCTGCCTGCCGTTCGTGAGCCAGGTCTGGCAGGTCTATCTCCTGATCTTCGTGCTGCAATCCGCCTCAGCCGCGTTCACGCCGACCTTCCAGGCAACCATCCCCGATATCCTGCCAGAGGAGCGCGACTATACCCGCGCGCTGTCGCTGTCGCGGCTCGCCTATGACATGGAAAGCCTGACCAGCCCGATCCTGGCTGCCGGGCTGCTGACCGTCATCAACTTCCACTGGCTATTTTCGGGAACGGCGATCGGGTTTCTGTGCTCGGCGCTGCTCGTCGTGACGACGGTCCTGCCGCGCGCGGCGAAATCAGAACCAAGAAGTGGGGGCATCTACGCCAAGACCACGCGGGGTACGCGCATCTATCTGAAGACGCCGCGCCTGCTGGGGTTGCTGGCGCTGACCCTTGCTTCAGCTGCGGCCAGTTCGATGGTCATCGTCAACACGGTGGTCATCGTGCGCGGCAATCTCGGCCTCACGCAGCGTGATGTTGCCTTCACGCTTGCCGCTTTTGGCGCAGGCTCGATCCTTGCCGCGCTGACCCTGCCACGCATCCTCGATCGGGTCGCCGATCGTACGATCATGATTGGTGCTGCGGCAGCAATGACGATCGGTCTCGCCCTTCTGGCAGTGCTCACGGCAAGCTTTGGGGCAGCGCCCGGTTATTGGCGCATGGTCCTGATCGGCTGGTTCATACTCGGTATCGCCTATTCGATGAGCGTGACGCCATCGGGCCGATTGCTTCGACGGTCGGCTAATGCCGACGACCGTCCGGCCTTGTTCGCTGCTCAATTCGCGCTCAGCCACTGCGCCTGGCTGATCTGCTATCCCCTGGTGGGTCTGTTGGGCGCCAGCATCGGGCAGACAGCGGCCTTTGCGGCAATGGCGGTGATCGCGGCCGTCGGAACCCTGGCCGCATCGTGGCTTTGGCCCAGCGCAGATCCCGTTACGGTGAACCATGATCATGCGGATCTCGCGCCCGATCATCCCCATCTGCGCGGCGATCACGGCACGGCGCGGGAGCATGCGTTCGTCATCGACGATCTCCATCAGCGCTGGCCACGCCAATGACTTTCATCTCGACTGTCATGATCCCTGCCTTGCGGCGCGCTTGTGGACCGGCCGTGTTCGCGATACCCGTAACGACATGACGGCATCGTCGGTCAGATTGCGCGCTTCGGTGCGGGCCTGTGCCCGCATGCGCCTTTTTGCGCTCTCGGCGATTCTGGCGCTGTTCGGGATGCTGGCGCTCGCCACCTGGCATGACGCTATGCCGCACGTCCATGATGCCGCGCATGTCGTTAGCGTCGATCGGGATCATCATGATCACGCCCCGCCCGAGCAGCCGGACACACCCGACCTGATGCATCTGGCGGCTCATGCGGTGCTCCAGACAATCGACGTGCCCGCGCAGGCTGTGGTTGTTGCGCTCTTGAAGCCTGTCACCGCAATCTGGGCGCGCGAACCTGCCGAAGCGGCGCGGTCTATCGCACCTTCGTCAATTCTGCGTCCCCCGCGAGGCTGAATTCACGCGCGTAGCGCGTGCCGTCATTGCAGCCTTTTTTGGGGATAAGAATATGAGAGCCTTTATAGGCCGGCTGCCGCGTCGCGTGGTGTCCGGCATGATGGTCGCGACCTGCGTCGCGGCGCTGTGCGCACCCGCACAGGCGCAAGTGGCGCCGCCATTCGCTACACTGCTACGCCAGACCGCCGAGGCGCCCCGGCGTATCGAAAGCGAAGCTGAGGTCCGCCGGTCCGAAGGTCTTGCACGCCAGGCGCGCGCCCGACCCAATCCGACGATCGGCATTCTCACCGAGAATGTCGCGGGATCGTCTCCCTATCGCGGGGTCGATCGCGCCGAGACGACGCTGCAATATAGCCAGCCGCTTGAAATCGGCGGCAAGCGTTCGGCGAGGATCGCAGCCGGAGAGGCCGGCGTCGCCGCGTCCCGCGCCCGCGATCGTGATGCGAAGATCCGCTACGCTTATGATCTTGCACGCGCTTATGCAGCGGCGGACGTCGCAGACCAGCGGATAATGCTGGCCGAAGGCGAGGTCGAGCAAGCGCAGAACATCTTGCGCGCCGCTCGCGTGCTGGTCGATGCCGGCAAGGAAGCGCGGCTGCGCGCCCTGCAAGCAGAGGCCGCGCTGAACGCCGTCAGCGCCGATCTTGAGGGGGCGAAAGCGGATCGCATTGCGGCCTATGCCCGCCTCTCCGCACTCGCCGGCGTCGAGGAGACCTTCACCGGCTTGTCGGAATCGCTCCTGACCGTGCCGGTCGCGGCACCGGCTTATGGCCCCGTCGATCCGATGACGAGTTCGTCCTTTCTTGCCGCGCAGGCAGAGCGGGAGGCTGCCGAGCGCCGCCTGACCGCCGAACAGAAGCGGGCAATCCCCGATGTGACGGCAATCGTCGGCGTGCGGCGCCTCGATTATGAAAATGCGACCGCACTGACGGCGGGCGTCTCGATCCCGCTCAACATCTTCGATCGCAATCGTGGCAATATCGCCGCTTCGCAAGCAGAGGCACAGGCCGCCGCCGCAAGATTGGCCATGGCGCGTAACGATGCGATTGCCGAAGCCCGCGCGGCCGGGGCGCAGATTGCGGCCGCGCAGTCGCGGGTTGCCGCTGCGGAGGCATCGCAACGCACCGCGGAAGAAACCTATCGTCTCGCCCGCATCGCCTATGAGGCTGGCAAATCCCCGCTCGTCGAATTGTTGAACGCCCGCCAAGGCCTTGGCGCGGCACGCGGGATCGTCCTCGACGCCAAAGTAGCCAGTTTCGAGGCGCGCGCGCAGCTCGCCCGCCTTCAGGGCCGCACCCTTTCCGGAGATGAGATCCAATGAACCCCGACCGCAACAAGCTTTATGCCGGGGCCGCGATCGGTCTCGTCCTCGCCGCCCTTGCCGGTTTCGGTGTCGCCAGAATGACGGGTCCGTCCGCACCGACAGACGAGACGGAAGCGGCCGCCTCCACCGCTCCAACCGACACGGTCGTGATCACCCAGGACGGTATCAAGACGTCGGGGATTGGCCTTGCACAAGCGGCATCCGGTGGCGTCGCCGGCATCATCCTCGCCAGCGCCACAGTGGAGGCAACGCCTGACGCCGAAGCGGTGCTCACTGCCCGGGCAGCGGGCACCGTTACCCGGATCTTCAAGCGGATCGGTGATCCGGTCAGTGAGGGCGAAACGATCGCCCTTGTCGAGAGCCGCGATGCGTCGGCGATCGCCGCCGATCGCAGTACGGCTGCCGCAAGGGTTACGCTTGCAAGCCGGCAACTCGCGCGCGAGCGAATACTGCTTAATCAAGGGGTGTCGCCCCGGGCAGACTATGAGACCGCCGAAGCCAATCTGGCGGTCGCTCAGGCCGAAGCCCGGCAAGCGAGCGCTGCCGCCAGCGCGGCAAAGGTCTCGCGCGACGGCAGGTCGGTTGCGGTGGTCAGTTCGATCTCCGGCCGTATAACATCCGCACCCGTCAATCTCGGCGCGTTTGTGCAGGCCGAGACCGAGCTGTTCCGTGTCGCCGATCCGCGCCGCCTTCAGATCGAGGCGAGCATGCCGGCAGCGGACGCATTGCGTGTGAAGGCGGGTGACAGGGTCGAGCTGACGACCAACAACGGCCAGAAAGTGGAAGGCCAGGTCCGCTCGGCGACCGGCGTGGTCGATCCGCAGACGCGGCAAGCGACGGTGGTCGTGACGCCAAGCGGAGGCGGCGGCCTGATCGCGCCCGGCCAACTCGTCCAGGCGCGTATCTTCGCCAGCGGCGGCGATGCGGCCTCAGGCGTGAATGTGCCGCAGGATGCGGTCCAGACGCTAGGGGATCGCTCGGTGGTGTTCGTGCGAACCCGCCAGGGGTTCAAGGCGCAGACCGTGCGGGTTGGAACGCGCAGCGGCGGCATAGTCGAGATTGCCTCGGGCCTCCCTGCAAACACGGTGATCGCCACCACCAATGCCTTCCTGCTCAAGGCCGAGCTAGGCAAGGAGTCGGCGGAATGATCGCGCGCATATTAGGGCTCTCGGTCAGAGCGCGATGGGCGGTCGCCTTCCTCACCTTTCTCGTCGTCCTGTTCGGCGCCTGGCAGATCACCCTGCTGCCGATCGACGCGGTCCCGGACGTCACCAACCGCCAGGTCCAGATCAACAGTTTCGTGCCGACCCTCGGACCGGTCGACATGGAGAAGCAGGTCACCTTTCCCGTCGAGACAGCGCTTGCCGGTATTCCCGGCCTGCAGATGACCCGCTCGCTCACGCGTAACGGGTTCAGCCAGGTCACCGCGGTCTTCAAGGACAGCACCGACATCTATTTTGCCCGGCAGCAGGTGACCGAACGGGTCGCTCAGGCCAAGGACAGCCTGCCTGCTGGCGTTCAACCCCAACTCGCGCCGCTCACGACGGGTCTGGGCGAGATCTTCATGTTCAGCGTCGCATTCGAACATCCCGACGGCAAGGGCGTGAAGGTCGTTGACGGTCAGCCGGGCTGGCAGTCCGACGGCGCCTATCTGACGCCCGAAGGCGAGAAACTGACCACGGTGGTTGCCAAGGCCGCTTATCTGCGAACGGTCCAGGATTGGATCATCAGGCCGCAGATGCGCACCGTGCAGGGTGTTGCCGGTGTCGATTCCAACGGCGGCTATGTGAAACAATATGTCGTCGAGCCCAATCTGACCGCGCTTGCATCCTATGGCGTCTCGGTCACTGACCTCGCCGACGCGCTCGAACGGTCGAACCTGTCGGCAGGCTCCAATTATGTCCGCCGTGCCGGTGAATCCTTCCTCGTCCGCGCCGACGCGCGGCTGCGCTCGGTCGCCGACATCGAGGAAGCGGTGATCGCCACGCGTGCCGGCGTCCCGGTGCGCGTGAAGGACGTCGGCCAGGTCGTCATCGGGGGCGCGGTGCGGACCGGATCTGGCAGCGTCGGCGGGTCGGAAGCAGTCATCTCGACGATTTTGATGCTCACTGGCGAGAACAGTCGCATCGTTGCCAATCGCGTCGCCGACAAGCTGGTCGAAATCAACAAGACGTTGCCGCCGGACGTTGTCGCAAGCCAAGCCTATAACCGCTCGAAATTGGTCAATGCGACCATCGCTACGGTCGAGAAGAATCTGGTCGAAGGCGCACTGCTGGTCATCGTCGTGCTGTTCCTGCTGCTCGGCAACATCCGCGCCGCGCTCATCACGGCGGCGGTGATTCCGATCACCATGTTGATGACCGCGGCGGGCATGAATGAGCTGGGTGTCTCGGGCAATCTGATGAGTCTCGGCGCGCTGGATTTCGGCCTGATTGTCGATGGCGCGGTCATCATCGTCGAAAACGCGCTCCGGCGCCTCGCCGAACGGCAGCACAAGGAAGGAAGACTCCTAACCCGACTCGAACGCCTCACCGAAACCACTCACGCCGCGCAGGAGATGGTCCGGCCAACCGTCTATGGCCAGGCCATCATCTTCCTCGTGTTCATACCTTTGCTCACCTTCCAGGGCGTGGAGGGCAAGACGTTCGCACCGATGGCGATCACGCTGATGCTGGCGCTGGCCAGCGCGTTCATCCTGTCGATCACGTTCGTGCCAGCGATGGTCGCGTTGCTGGTCACCGGCAAGGTCAGCGAGACCGAGGTCAGATCGATCCGCTGGTTCAAGGAGAAATATCAACCAGCGCTCACCCGCGCCGTGGCGCGGCCAATGCCGTTCATCCTCGGCGGCGCAGGCGTGTTTGCGGCAGCGGTGCTGCTGTTCGGCACTCTTGGACAGGAGTTCATGCCGCAGCTCGACGAGAAGGACATCACGGTCACCAATTTCCGTATTCCGTCCGCCTCAATCGACCAGTCGACCGCGATGCAGCTCCAGATCGAAAATGCACTCAAGACGTTGCCCGAGGTGGCATTGGTCTTTTCCAAGAACGGCAATGCCGATCTGGGCACCGATCCGATGCCGCCTAATGCGTCCGATACCTATGTCATCCCAAAGCCTGAAGAGGAGTGGCCCGCCGAGGTCAAATCCAAGGAGGATATCCTTCGGCGGATCGAGGAACGGATGAAGCCGCTGATCGGCAACCGCACCGAGATCCAGCAACCGATCCAGATGCGGTTCAACGAGCTGATCGCGGGCGTTCGCTCGGACGTGGCGGTCAAGCTCTATGGCGACGATCTCGATGCCATGAGCGAAGCGGGAGGCCGAATCGCGGCAGCGCTGCGGACCATTCCAGGCGCGGCGGACGTGCAGGCGGAGCAGACATCGGGCGCACCGACCTTCGACATCAAGGTCGATCGCCAGGCGGCGGGCCGTTACGGCCTGTCGGTCGAGGAGGTCGCCAGTACGGTCGCGGCCGCCCTGGGTGGACGCGAAGCGGGCTTGTTGTTCGAAGGCGATCGGCGCTTCGCTGTCGTGGTGCGTCTGCCCGACGCACAGCGCGACGATATCGACACCCTGGGCTCGATCCCGGTCATGCTACCATCCAACGGTGCCGGGAACGCGCGTTCCATCCCGCTCAGCGAAGTCGCGCGTTTCACCTACACCGAGGGGCTCAACCAGATCAGCCGGGAGAACGGTAAGCGGATGGTCGTCATCCAAGCCAATGTGCGAGGCCGCGATCTTGGCGGATTCGTCGCCGAAGCCCAGGCGAAGATCGCCGATGTGAAGCTGCCCGCCGGCACCTTCACCGAATGGGGCGGCCAGTTCGAGAGCCTTCAGTCCGCTTCCGAGCGGTTGGCGATCGTCGTGCCGCTTTGCTTCGTCCTGATTTTCGCGCTGCTCTACATGGCACTGGGCGGTGCCTGGCCGGCGCTGGTCGTGTTTACGGCCGTTCCCATGGCGCTGGCCGGAGGTGTGTTTGCTCTGGCCCTGCGCGGGATACCCTTCTCCATCACCGCGTCGGTCGGGTTCATCGCGCTTTCGGGCGTGGCGGTTCTCAACGGCCTTGTCATGATGAGCGCGATCCGCAAGCGGCTTGATGACGGCGAAGGGATCGACGGCGCGATCATTGGTGGCGCGATGGAACGAGTACGGCCGGTTCTGATGACGGCCTTGGTCGCGAGCCTGGGCTTCATCCCGATGGCGCTTGCCACCGGAACCGGAGCCGAGGTGCAAAGGCCGCTTGCGACCGTTGTGATCGGGGGACTCATCACCTCGACGGCGCTGACGCTGCTGGTTCTTCCGGCGATATCGGCGCTGATGTTCCGAATTTTGGCTAAACGGAAGACTGCCAAAGAACCGCCGGCGGAGGTCGTGCGGGCGTGACAGTAAGCCGCCCTGGCGAAGATCGTCAGGGCGGCCTGTCGCGCTCTGTACTGCTGCCCGACCCGTCATGTCGCGGTGAGGTACTCCACTCTTTAACCTTAGATCGGCACCGCTCTCACTTTGGGGGTGCCGACAGCGATCCCGTGCTCGGGGGCGGCGAGGCAGCGAAATTGGCTGCTTCCCGCCGGAGCATCCGGACCGCGCAGCAGCTCGGCGATCAAAGCCTCATGCTGCTCGAAACACTTCGTACTGCATGGGATATCGAGGTGGTTGTGGTGCCACCTTCAGGCGCGAGTATCAGCGGCAACGCATAGCCTGCTGCTTGCGCATCAACGCCTTTAGGATCGCGGATACTTTCGACCATTGCTAATGTGGGCCCGTCAACGCTAATCTAGGAGCAACCGGTCGGGTGACTTGCCGATCGGCCAGGGCCAGCCGGCGTCTTGAGAAGCGTCGGCGCGCCCGCTTTGGGTAGCTTTTCGTTCCTTCGCAGCCATCATTCCGATATCGTCGCCTCGTCATGGCACCTATCAGGTATGCATCAGAGGCATCTGCCGTCACTCGGCCTTCGGTATCACCTCATGATAAGCAGTGCTAAGCCAGCCATCCCGCTCGTCGCAATGTTGGCGCCAGTATGCCCGAAGCTCCTTCATGCGGCCCTCGGGCACGAACGCGCTTTCCAAATGGGCGAACTGGTCATGTTGGGGGACCGGGACGGCGCTACCTCGCCACTCGCCATAAAGAAGGCAGGCTGAAACTGCCTGCAGTACGCCGAGCAGGAGGTAGTGCGCGCGCGCAAACTCTTCCAGATTGAGGCCCTGTCTCAGACCAGCCGCTTGCGCCCGCGAGAACGTGTCTGCGGCATGCGCTATGGTTTTGTTCCTCAGAGCCAGTAAGTCCGTGAAGACCTGGTCTCCGAGCACGCTATCCAGCCCATCAAGCACAGCGTCGCCCAGATCATCCGTGCGCGTTCGCACCTGCGAACCTGTTCCCGACAATATGTCGAACAGTTCGTGTTGCTGCTTCGCTGTCATCCACGCATCAGGCCCTTGGGTCGGTAGCCACTGCATTTGCGCGCCTTCGTTCGGGTCGTGCTTGGTCATCCACGTTGCGACGTCTCTTTCGCGCGCACTCTCCCAGTCATAGGGCAAGCCATCCTGGCAAACGAAGATCTCCCGAGTGAAAAGATCTCTGTCCGCGCGGATCTCGTCTACAATCCGACGTAGCGACACAACGCCGCGCTGCGGCTGTCGCGGATTTGACTTCTCAAGCAGCCGACCAATCGCAATCACTTGTCCTGCAACATATCCACGGTCGAGCATGGCGCCGAGAATGGGCGCCACGGACGCATTGGGACCATCTTCCTGGGCGTAACGCCGCGCTTCATTGGCCATACGCCAGGCAGCGTCCTGCCAGAGCATGTCATTGAACTGGGATGATATCGAGTGCGCGGGATCGCCTCGTAAAAGCTCCGACCAGCTCTCCGAACGAGCCCGGAACCGCACCAGCGCGTCACGATCTTCTACGTCGCATTCGTCGATCTTGTAGGACCAGATCCTGGACTGCGCGGGTGGTTCGGTGGCCATGGGCTGCTTGTTCTTGCTCTTGTGTTACGGGCATATTGCGGGTCGGCTGACTATTCGGCCAGCAGGACTCAAGGATAATCGACGTGGATGTCACCCAAGACTGGTTCTGGGAAGGAAATGTTGCCGATGCAGTGGCCAGGTTCCTGCTCGCCAGCGGTTGGTCCATCCGGTCGAAGGCCGACACACGCTCCAAGGAGCGAGGTGTCGACGTCCACGCGAGCAGAGGAGCGGTGGAATTATATGTGGAAGCCAAAGGCTGGCCCTCAAAGACATATCGGGATCCACGAAGAGCTGGCCAGACAAAGCCGACCAATCCCACGAACCAGGCTGCTCATTGGTATGCGCAGGCAATGCTCAAAGCCCTGCGGCTTCAAACGGCTCATCCGGCCGCCGTTATCGCAATAGCGCTCCCGGATTTTCCTCGATATCGACGCCTCTTCGAGGAAACCCGCGGTGGACTGGCAAAGCTGGCCGTCGTCCTTCTGTTCGTAAGCGAGAACGGGCGGGTGGATTCGATCGGGCTCTAGTCGCGCGGCTTGCGGTATCTGAAACCCTGATTTGTCCGCACTTCGATGCGGTAACCCGCCCATTTGAGATCGCTCTCAATGTGCTGATCTTCGGCGAGAACGTAGCGCACCGACAGGGCTTGGAGAAGTTGCACCAGATAGTGGCGGTTGAGTCCCTGGGCGCTGTCGTCCGGGATCGCTGCGTTCGAATGGCCCGTGAACGACGCCCCAAGGGTCATCACCACGCCGCAGTGAGGCGTCAGCGGCAGCCACCATGCTCGGGCAGCGTCACCATTAGCCCGTTTGCGTCCTGCTTCTTCGCCCGGCAAGCCAATGGCAATGACGGGGTTGGTCGATGTTCGAAGCCGCAGCCCGGTCCGATAGACCAGCATGCCAAGCTCGGCAGCGTCATCCAGATAGGGTGCTTCCTGCAAAATTCCTTCGTGAAAGAAGGCACGGACGGCATCGGGATGCGCGGCAAGTGCAGCGTGCATCGCGCGCTCTTCCTCAGTGTCGTCAGCCGAGAAACCGTGGCGTCGAATGCGCGCCTGTTCCATCTCGATGAAACGCAGTGCCTCGAGATTGCGGCGTTGAAGATGATGGATGAGCCCATAGAGCGGCTCAATGTCGGTTTCGTCTAGCTCCGCCGTGCGGCCAGACGTGACTTTGCGCCATGTGCTTCCCTGCGTGAACGGGGTTTCGATCTGATCGTTGATCGTTCCTTCGATCGACCGCTTTTCCCCTTTGAACTCATAATCGTGCAACTTCTCTTCATATCCGATCCGGGAAATTGACTTCCGTTCGGCGACGATGTCACCGCCGTTATAGGCTGCCAGCGTGGTAACTTTGTTCTCATCATCATGGCATGCGAATTGGCTGAGATAGAATTGCGGTACATAATGATGACGGTGGGGGTCGTTTGAAGTCATGCCGCAAGGTGCCTCTCCACCGACCGGAACACAATGTTCTGGTATCGATCTTGCCGCGGCGCCTCGATGGGGCCTTCACGATAACAGTTGGCCTCCCGATCCCTGCGGATTGAAAGCAAGGGTGATCCTACGAGTGCGCCGTCGACCACGCTGCGGACATCACGCTGTGAATCTGTGAGCGACATAAGCTATGCCGTCGAAACGAGATAATGAACCGAGACCACGATTGCCCATGATGACTGACGACTATTTCACAGATCGCGAATTCGGCGCTGTGCCGCGTGGCTCGGAATCGATCGATGAACGTCTTTGGGGCGGCCTTCATAGCCTGATCGAAACCCGTCTGGACGACGCCTCCTTCGGTTATCGGTTCCCGTTGGCATGTCCGGACGCGGGGAAGCGCCCTTGTGGCTGCGACCGATCGGCCTTCGCCTTCATGCTCGAAGCCGAGGTTCCGCAGATCGAGTGGCCCCTGCGTCCCAACAAATTGCCGGAGACGCCGGTCATCCTCGATCTTCTCGAATTCTGCGCGAGGGCGGTTGGACAACCTGTTGAAGGCAGCTGGCATGGTTTTTTCGATCATTATCACCTTGCCTGGGATCGCGATCCCGGTCTCGCCGCCTTTATCGCTGATGTGAATCGCCTCTTCGCGCGCAACGGGCTCGCTTTCGAGATGACGCCAGAGGGTAGGATTCAGCGGCTTTTGCCGGCGGCGCTTCGCGTCGCCCTGATGCAGGCGCGGTTCGCGACCGGCGACGCGGAAACGGATCGTCTTCTCGAGACGGCGCGCCTGCGTATTTTCGCGCCCAAACATGAGGACCGTAGCGATGGCCTGGAGAAACTCTGGGATGCCTTTGAGCGCATCAAGACGCTTGAGCCTGGCAATGACAAACGCCTCACAGCCGACGCCATGTTGAACTATGCCGCACGGCCAGAATCCAAGCTGCGTGCGACCCTGAGCGTCGAGGCGGACGCGCTCACCAAGATCGGCAACACCCATCGAATCCGGCACTCGGAAATCTGGCAGGAGCCGCTCGAGACGGCCCTTCAGATCGACTATCTCTTCACTCGCCTGTTCGCCTTCATCTATCTCCAACTCAAAGCCAGCAACCGTGCCGCCTAGCAGCGGCACAAAATCTGCCGGAGGAACGCTACGTCCTGAGTCCGGGGGCACTGCTGGCAATCCGAGCTATGCGGCCTACGACTATCAGATCGATGTCACCATCTGGATTGCGCTCGAGATCATGCTCGCCAAGGGGCTGAGTAACGAAGTTGAGATTGAACCGCCGTCCCATGAGGACGCTGAGGCGACGCTGAAGGATCCCAACCTGGTTTCGCTCGGCGTTTCTACCGCCACGCGCGACACCCGCCTTATCATGCAGATCAAGTCGCGTACCACCTCGCCATGGACCTCCAAGGCCTTCGCAGACGTCCTGCTGGGAAAAGAGGCTGCGACCAAATCGAAAGGGAAGGCCAGGGGGCCGGCGCCTCGCGTTCGCCCGCTCGATATGTTGGTCGCCGACCCGACCGCCAAATATCTCTTCATCACCAATGAGGGGCTGGAATCAGGCCTGCGCCTGCATCAGAATATCGCTTTGCTGTCGTTCCCCGACCCCGGCGACCTGCCACCTTATTGCCGCAACGCGCGGACAGCCGCCGAAAAGGCCGCCTTGGGAAAGCGTATCGGCATTTGCGACACGATCACCATGGAGATGCTGGAATCCCGCATCTTCAAGCTTCTCGACAGGCACGGGAATGTTCCGCCCCAGAAGCTGCTAAAATGCCTAGAGGACATGCGTGACGCGGTGCGTAAACGCCTAGGGGGCGAACATGGCGGCCGCTGGACGATGGCGAATCTCCTTGCCAACATCATCGACAATGGTGGCTCACGCCTCGCGCATCGGCGTCACGATCAGTTCGTGCCGCCTCGATCCTTCCTTTCCATTGAACAAGCGCTTCGCGACACGCATGCCGTGATCATCGTTGGCCCGTCCGGCACCGGTAAATCGCTTGCGGCGGATGTCCTTGCGGCAAAGCTGGCGCGCCAGAGCCCAGCATTCCTTGAGCGCCCCGTCCTGGATGCGGGCGAAGCGAACAGCGCTCTCACCGATCCGGGCCCATTGCTGATCTACCTTAGGGATCCTTGGGGAGATTCGGCGCCATCGATCGAAGCCGCTCGGTGGACGTCGAAACTCCCGGGTCTTTTCCGGATGGCCGATAATGCCCATAAGTTCCTGATCACGACGCGGTACGACATCTTCAAACGAAGCGAGCCGGGTGAGGCTCTCGAATCCTACACGATCGCGATAGAGCCCGAGGACTATACCGCCGACCAACGCGCGCTGATCTACGACAATCATGTTGGCGATCTGAGTGGACATGCCCACGCCTTGGCGCTCGCCCATCGCGATGTCGTTCTGGGCCGGGTTCGTCGGCCCTATGAGATCGAGCGCTTTCTGGCGGCACTGGACTTGTAACGGTTTTGTGCCGGTCACCTATCTCATTATGCCACCTTGGCTTCGAACGCGAGCGGGCTGATGCCGCCCAGATATGAATGTCGGCGACGGGTGTTGTAGAAGCCATTGATATACTGAAAGATGGCGGCTTCTGCCTGACGCCGTGTCGGCCAGCTCTGCCGCCAGATGAGTTCCGCCTTCAGGGATTTGAAGAATGTCTCGACGGAGGCATTGTCGTAGCAATTACCCTTGCCGCTCATCGATGGACGCAGGCCGTAGGCCTGCAGCTTTTTCTGGTAGTCATAAGAACAATATTGGCTGCCGCGATCCGAATGGAAAAGGCAGCCCTCGGTAGGCTGGCGCAGGCGCACCGCCATATCCAGCGCCCTGATCGCCAAGTCTTTCTTCATCCTGTCACTGACAGCCCAACCAACGACACGTCGGCTATGCAGGTCGAGAATGACGGCAAGGTAGAGCCAGCCTTCTGAGGTCCAGATATAGGTGATGTCGCCCGCCCACTTACGGTTGGGCGCATCGGCGGCGAAGTCGCCGTCCAGCCAGTTCGCTGCGACCCCCAGGCGATGGTGGCTATCGGTCGTGACCTTGTGCTTGCGCGTGCGGACCGGCTTGATCCCGTTGATCTTCATCAGCCGCCCGACCCGGCGCTCACCAACGTCGAGCCCAACCTCTTTGAGTTCCATGGTCATCCTCGGACGACCATAGCTACCGAGGCTGAGGCTGTACTGTTCCCTGATATGTGCCAGCACTTTCATATCCGTCCGCTCCCGCCGACTGATCGGTCGCGAGCGCCAGGAACGATAGCCGCGCTCACTGACAAGCATGACACGGCAGAGCAGTTCAACGGGCCAACGGTGACGCCAGCTATGCACAAACGCAAACTTCACGGCCTTTGGCTCGCGAAGAACTGCGTGGCCTTTTTTAGCACTTCCCTCTCCTCCCGCAGCACACGGTTCTCAAGGCGAAGGCGTTCATTCTCACGCGCCAAATCTGCCTGCGGCGCTGCCACCAGGTCAGATGGCCGATACTGTGACACCCACTTGCCCAGCGTCGACTTCCCTATCCCCAAATCCGATGCAACCCGGTCGCGGGGTAACCCGCTGGTCAGCGCAATCCGCACCGCCTCCTGCTTGAACTCTTCTGTGTGTTTGATCATCTCGTCGGTCTCCTGTTGCGAACTCTAATCGCTCAGGTGACCGGCGCAAATCCGTTACAAGTCCAGCACTGCCTCGCGAGAAGGAGGAGAGCCCGCGGTCGGTCTATGAAATCCTCGATGCTTCCTCGATTGAGGCAATCTCCTCCGTCATTCGCGACCAGGTGCTGGGTTGGGGCGAGGACGGTGTTGCTTGCGCAGCGGTCCTCTGGGGTCTGATGAGGTCGTCCGGCTCCTTTGACCTGGCCGACCTTCGTCGCGTGCTCCGGATTTTGCGGAACACCCACGGTCAGAAACCCCATGTCGAAGGGTTTATCGACTTCCTCGGTGCTGGCCGCAATCTTCGGATCGGCGACGATTCCATCAGGCTCCAGCACCCGCGGGTCGAGGAAGGTTTGCGTTTGGCGCTCGCCACGAACCGTGCCGAGACTGAGGCTGTGTTGACCGCGCTCGCCGAGACGCTTCTGACGATCGCTGGCGGCGCCGATGGCTGGGCATCGCGTGGCGCGGTAGAGATCGTTCGCGCGGCATCCAATTTGGAGGCGGTCGAGATCGAGCTTGCCGCTTCGGCTCAGGCAGGCCTCGACGCGGCTCTCGCCGCCCGAGTGACGGCTCCCGCCGGCAGCGGGTCGTTCGAACGTGCCTTCGCGGACCTATCGCAATTGGCGTCCCCCGATTTCACGCCGCGTCAATTTAGCGAATATCTCATGCGTCTTCCTCCGCGCGCAAAGGGTGCTTGGCCGGGCCAAACCTGGATGCCCCCGGAACTGTCAGCCGAAGAGATCGAGCGCTTCCGGAAGGATCCAAGAACCGGCAGCCTGCTGCAAACCTTCATTCGCGGTGTGTTGCCCTTTATCGACGGCGACTATGAGGAGGACTTTCTCTCGTTCGCGGGCTTGTTCAGCCATGACCTTGGCGGCGCTTTCGGCGCTGCCGTAGAAACGCTCGCCAGTTTGCAGTCGCCGGGTGATAACATCGGCACAATTGTTGCCGGCGCCGTCGCGCCGGGAGGGCCTGGTTATGATTTCGTCATCGACACCTTCATCAAGGCCGAAAATGAGGTGGACCGCTGGTTCGAGAGCTACGCCAACAACGAACAACGACGCGCTCGCGAACACGAGGTTGACGCGATTGGCGCTGATCGCATTCTCGAGGAGCCCGGCGAGCGTTACTATACCGCTGACGCGGGCCTCAAAGCGGTAGCCCTTTCACGCCTGGCGGCGGAGGGGTGGGACTGGCTGGAGGGGCACAAACACGGCGCAGCGATGGTCTATGCACTTGCCTCTGCTCAGAGCAATGCGCGCGGGAATTTCTCGGCACCCTATCTTCAGATCCTGCTCAAGCACGCGGATGATCGGGCCTTGCCGCCTGTCTGGTCATTGATCGAGAAGAACTGGCATGACGAGCTGCGGCCTGAACTCGAAGCGGCTTTGTCGAGAACGGACGTCGGCAACAAGGGCCTGCGCACCACGCTCGCCAAGCTTTCGTTCATTGCCTCGCCGCCTAATGGCACCGATCTTCTCGTGGGCCTGCTCGACAAAATGACACCGGCTCGCAGATTGGAGCTGGTGCTCGATCTAGACCGCGCTTCCTCTAAGGATATCGATCCGGAGTTCGCGCCCGCACGCATCTTTGCCGATCGGCTGGATCCAACCGAGCGGGCCATTGCGCACATTCTCGTCGAGATCGATAGCGAAACCGGAATCGGTCAGCTCATGCAGGGGTGCAGTCCGGAAGTCCGCCAGCGCATCGCGGAACTGTGCCCGGAAAGCCCCCTCGGTTTGGCGGGAATCCTTGTCTGCCTTGCTGCAACCGGCGAAGGCGACATCCTGGAGACCGCCCGCCGGCTACTCGCAACCGGCGATGAAGATGACGGGATGCCAGCAATCATCGCCCTGCGCATCCGAGGCGGGGACGAGGAGCGCGTTCTTATTCGGAATGGGCTTGGCCATCCGCGCTACCACGTCAGACGTGCAGCCATGACCTATCTGGTCGAAAGGAATGAAGCCGAAGATCGGGCGGCGCTGCTGAATATGGTCCGCGATCCAGGAGCAGATGTGCGCCTGGCCTGGGCTGAACTTATGGGCCGTCATAAGTGGAGTGAGGCAGAGCCATTGCTGGTATCGCTCCTTTCCGACGATCGCGATTTCAGTCTTGATCGGTACCATGGCCCCAGCCGGGGTTGGCCGCGCTATTCTGTCGCGCGGGCGGCGGCCCGAGCGCTGGCCGCATTTGGGACGCTGACAGAAGCCTCGATCCATGCCTTGATTGGGTCGCGATGCTCGGAAGATCCCTTCGTCTTTTGCGCTGCCATCGGCGCAATTGCCAAACGTGGCGATCCCCGAGTTCCGACCGTTCTCCGCGAAGCGCTGGATGACCCGGGACTTCATGACGATGCCGACTATCGGGTGGTCGCGCAGGCCGCCGTCTGGGGATTTTTCGACCGCGCTGTGGATGGCCTCGCCATTGAACCAGCCGCAATTGAGAAACTTCGTCTGGTCGCCCTGACGGAACCAGGCTGGCTCGCTGGACCAACTCTCGTCGCGCTCGGAATAAGCGGCGGCGCCGTGAGGGAGCCGCTCTATGACGATCTCATGGCGGCAGCCCAAACGGAGCGCGCGGAATTACTCCAGATAGCAGCGGCCTTGGTCCCGTTGCCCTTCGGCAATCATCCCCTGACGGACGCAATCGTCGCTCGCCTTGGAGCGTTGCAAGAAGATGAGGTGGCGCCGGAACCAGATCCGGTCCTCGTCGCCTGGTACGAGACGCTTGATGGCACCGACGTCGCTTGGCTGACCGGTTGGGTCGTCGCCGTTTGTCTCAAGCTTGATGGATCCAAGCAAGTCGAGGATCCGCGCGCCTATCGCGTGCCTAAGGTGGTTCCGGTGATGACGATGTATTCAATGAGCCCGGATCGGGAAGAGGAGCGCGGGCCAGACGAAGGCGATTGATTGCCGCAGATCCTCTTGGCTCGCGTTTGTTGCGCACCGAGGTAGCGAGTTGATGGCGATTGCCCGCTGGCGCGAGCACCGGCGCTCTATCTCCGCTTCGCTCCGACCGAGCTTCGGCTGCGCCGAATCTCGGCCCTGCGGGTGACGATCACCTATCGCAAGAAGGAGAAGGCGCGGGGCGGTAGAGCGGCCGGGATCAGGCGCGCGGCTTGGCGGTGCGCTTGGTCGTGGTGCGGTCGAATTCTGCGGCCGTCACCTCAAGATCCGTCGCGAGCTGGTGCAGGGCGCGTGATGCGCCCAGGCGAGACATGCCGTCGCCCTGCGCGGCCGAGCCGCCACCGCGCTCCGCCCGAGACCGGGCAATCTTCGCCACCGCGCGTATCGTCTCCGCATCCATCTCTGCAGTCTAGCCGATTCGGGGCCGTGGGAACAGGGGCACGGGCGGCACGGTCGTGCTTCATCTCCGACGGATCGCCCGCCAGCCCGCCCACCGCGGGAGAGAAGAGGAGGCTCTTTGAGAGTGTCGCATGAGCGACATTTTAGAGGAGTGAAGATCATGTCCAAGACTGTTGGAGAGTTCCGGAACGTCAATGGCCAGCTGCTGGGTTTCATCGCCAGCGGCGAAATCGACCTGCAGCGGGCGCGGCTGAAGCCGATCGCCAGCAACAACCCGCGGGCGCCCAAGTTCGAGGTCGAAGCGATCAACCGCAATGGGCGCTGGGTGCCCTATGGCGCACTGTTCGAAGCGACCGCGATCCACACCACCGGAGAGATTTTCTACTCCGGCGAGCTGGACGACCAGTCCTGGCGCTTCCCGATGCAGATCGCACTGTTCGGGACCGCCGAGGAGGGGTTCCGGGCATCGTGGCGCCGTGACGACATGGGCCGCGCGGCCGGTGGCAAGGCGCCGCGTACGCGCAATGGCGACGACGATGAGGGCGACGATCGCGGCTTTGGCGGCGGTGAGCGCGGCCAGTTCGCCGGCGGGTTCGGTGGAAGCACCGCGCCGCTTGAGGGTGCGGGCGCGCGCGGCGGGTTCAGCGGCGATCTCGACGAAGAGGTCCCATTCTGAAGCCAGCCTGAGGGAGCCGGGGGGCGCTGCGCGCCTCCCGGCTTCTTTTTGTCCATTCCCATCTTTCAAGAAGGATCTGTCCGATGACCAGGCACGAACCCGTGCGCAGCGTCGATCGCTTTGGCGACCTCAAGCAGCTCTATGCCGAAATGACCGCTACCCCCGAATTCCAGGCCGCCTTTGGTGACCCCATGCCGCTTTCGATCGTCGAGCAAGGTGAAGAACCCGGCGAACATGGCATGCCCGAAGAACTGGCGGCCCAGGCCGACAGCGCGGGCGTGATCGCCACCATCTTCGATCTGTTCACCGACACGCGGCTGGAGCCGCTGGCGGCCGAGATCGCCTGGGGGTTCGTCAATTCGTTTCACTTCGTCGCCGGCAAGCTGGAGCGGCGGGAGGACAGCCTTGCCGTGGAAATCGGCGAGCTGGCCCGCTCCCCTGACATGAGCGAGGTCTATAATCGCGAGCTGGAAGACAAGCAGCTTCTCTGCCAGTCGACGGCCGAGCAGCGCGTCGCGATCGAGACGATGCGCGACTATGCCGCCGAAATGTACCGGGCGATGTCGGGATGGCCCTGGTCGCCCGCGCGCGGGAGCCGCGCTTCGCGCATCTCGACCGCCAGTCAGATCGCCGCGATCGACTTTCTGCGCGCGCGCCAGCTCGATGTCCGCGACCGGCATAATCCGCAGGGACCGATCGTGGTCTTCTCGGGGCCGGCAATCTGGCATGATGTCGACCTGCTCTGGGAACGGCTCGATCTGGTGAAAGAGCATGTCCCGCATATGGTGCTGATGACGACCGCGCAGCGCAGCGGCGCCGACCTGATCGCCGAGAAATGGGCCGCCAGCCGCAAGGTGCAGACGGTCAGGTTCAACCTGCTCGGGTCGGGCATGAAGGCCGCCTTTGCGCGCAATCGCAAGCTGCGCGATCTGAGGCCCGTGATGGCTGTCCTGTGCGAGGGATCGGGCGTCCAGGCCAATCTCTATGAGGAGTTGGATGGTGCAGGCGTGCCGATCCATGCCTTCCGGAAGTCGGATCAAGCCCCCGACAAAGGGATGCCGGTGCGCAGGATCACGGACGGACGCCGTTCGGCGCGGGCGGAAAGACGCCGTGCTGCCGCGGCAGTGGCTTGAGGGGAAGGGGCATGGCTATTCCAGACGCCTTTCGGCGCAACTTCTCGACGCTGCTTCGGGCGGCGGAATCGGGAGACCTCGCGCTTGTGGAATGCACCGATGCAGAGACCGGCGAGCCTCGCTATGTCATCTGCGCGGTCGGCCGGGAGGGCGGTGATTATGTCGTCACCCCTTTCGGCCATCTCCATGACGGGAATCCGTTCGATGCCTACCGGCCGCCGATGGACTCGGTCCTTCACTGACAGCGAGCATCTATGCTGTCGCTCAGGCCGCGCCTTGCGGTGGGGCGACCAGCATGAAGATTTCAATCTCGGGCCCCGGCTGCTGCGCAGGCCGTCGCCCGGGGCTTTTGGAAACTGGAAAAGGAGCAATCCCCATGACCGTTGTCCGATTTGAACTCAACGTCTTCGACCCCGCTGCCCTTTACGAGGCCGCGCTGGCTTCCTTCGGGAAACCGGAGGAGGCGGGGGACCGCTTCGGCACCCCTGAAGCCCCAGACGTGGTCACCTGCATCGTTGAACTGTTCTGCGAGCACGTGCCGGTCGATGCGGGCTTTGAGGTGATGAACTGGTCCGGGACATGAAAAGAGGAGCAAGAGCCATGATCGAACGCATGCTGGTCCTGTCGACTGCCAACGTCACCGCTGAGACGTGCAATGTCTATCTGCACACCGCGCCCTTCGCTGCCTTCGAGAAGGGCGATTATGGATGGTTCGTCTATGTGCCCATCGACTTGCCTGATGATCTGCCCGCTGATCTTGCCGGCTGCTTTGACGTCGCAAGCCGGGCCGGGGTGGACTGGATCATGCTTGACCGCGATGCGCAGGAGCATCCCGGCCTGCCCGCCTATGACTGGTGAGATGATGGCGTCTCCCATCCTGTCCTCCCGCTAACTTTGGCTGTGCGGAAAGCTGCCCCATGGGCATCGAGCCCAAGGGTCATCTTTGGCGCCCAGCGGCACCGTTCCGTGTAAAATATCTCTCTCAACAAGTCTTATGATGGCACGGGGACAGCACCGGCCTCAAGGACGGCGGGGCCCCACCATTTTCTTTGGCGAACAGAGGGCAGCGCTCTTCCGCACCCTCGCGCGGCGCCAAAGAAAATCGTGACCCCCACCGCCGCTAAAGCGGTCGCTTCGCGATCCTTGACCCCGGCGCTCGGAGCCCGTGCAGGGGAAATGACCTCTTTCAAGAAAAAGGAGGTCAACATGACGAACTTCAAGCGCACCATCCGGGACTTCACAGAAATCGCCGATCTCATCGCCGCGGAAACAGCCGCGCCCAATAGCGACTTCACCACCGCCTTCAGCTCCGACCTCGACGGGGTCCGCTTCGCGCGGGGCGAAGACGAACTGCTCGCCGACATGCCCGATCCGATGCAGGTGCAACTGGCGACCGAACTCCTGATCGGCACCGTCTTCGATGTGCTGCGCGACACCCGGCTGGAACGGGTCGCCGAGCGCGTCACCTGGGGCATCGTCAACAGCCTGCACAGCACCGCGCGAGGCCTGGCAGGGCAGGCCGACGATGCCGCGCGGGAGGTGAAGGATCTCATCCGATGCGCCGATGGCAGCGAGGTGATGATGAACGAGCTGGAGGCGGCACAGGCGAAATGCCGGGAGTTGGACGAAGCGAATGATGCCATCGCCTGCATGCGGGACCACGCCGCCGCAGCATTCAGCGCCGAGACCGGCAAGCCTTGGGGCAGCGCGCGGGGGTCACTGGTGTCGAGCAAACGCACCGCCTCGGTCATAGACGCGACCGACTTCCTCGCCGCCCGCCGCAACCGCAGGATCGACCAGCACCATCCGCAGGGGCCGATCGTCGCCTTCTCGGGCGGGGCGGCATGGGACGATTATCGACCGATCCACGCCGCACTGGACAGGGTGAAGGCGTTCATCCCGAACATGGTCCTGCTCACAACGGCACAGGACACCGGAGCGGACGCCATCGCAGAAAGCTGGGCGGCAGCGAACGATGTCAAGCTGGTCAGGCTTGGCCTTCCCAAGGGTCTGGGCAAGCGCGCCGGGTTCGTCCGCAACGACCGCATCGTCGCGCTGCGTCCGGCCGATGCGATCATCTGCGAAGGGTCGGGCATCCAGGCGCATCTCGCCCGCATATTGGGGGAAGCCGGGGTCCGACCGCGTCTGATCAGCCGCAATGGCGAAGCGCCGGTTTGGGCACGAGCGCGGTGATCTCCGCGCCATGGGGACGGTTCGGGTCACGCCCGGGCCGTCCCCTTTTTTTGTCGGGCGAACAGGATCGCCGGGCTCAGGAACCCGGCAGGAAGTGCCGGATCCGTCGCCCGCCGATGCGGTGCCCGAAAGGGCACCGGCCTCCTGCGCGTGGCTCCGCCATGCTCGTCGCTGGGCCGCCCTACGGGCGACATTGTTGATCAGCGTGGAAGCGCGGGCAGCGCCTTGAGTGCGGCCAGGGCGGGAGCGCCACCGGTACGGATCGCATGGCCAAGCAGGTCGCGGAACTCGCGTTCCGTGAGCGTCTCCACCGCAACTTCGGAGACCAGAGCAGCATATTTGCCGCGCAAGGCGCGGCGGGCAATCTCGACTTCGTCATCGAGCTTGCGGCGGCGGGATTCCAGATCGACAAGGCGTTCGCGTTCACTTTGTTTCGGCATGACCATGGTCCTTCTCATGGGTCTGCCCGCCAAGGGTCATCATCCAAAAGTGCGCGCTCGGGCGCAAGGCCAAAATTGCCTTGAGGCCCCTTCGGGGGAGCCGCGCCCCTTCCGGTGCGAGGCTACGCAGCGACGCTGTCGCAGCGAAAGGGAGGACGCACGCCGAGGGCGTTTGTAATGCACCCCACGCACGGGTGCTGCTCGGCAGTTTCTTTAGCGTTTATAATAGCTTGGATGTGGCGCAGATCGGCAGCCATTCTGGCGCTATTTGGCCGCCAGTGGCAGCCGCGCGATGGCTGTGCCCGACCCAAGTCTTTGATCTTTCTTGGCACTATCCGGCTGCCAGTGGCCGCCAGCATAAATCCTTGAGATCATGCGCTAATTCGAGTATAAGGAGCGCGCTTCATCATGATCGTCAGGGTGCCAGACCGGAGTCTCACCCTTGGCTCGCATTACGATCCGCGTCGATGACGCCCTCTTCAGGCGCCTAGATGCCCGCGCCCGCGATGCGGGAACGCCCACAGCAACCTATTGCCGCGACATCCTCGGGCGCTTCGAGGGCACCGATCCGTCAGGATACCATGCTCGATTCGATGAGCTCCACGCGACCGGCATCCAGACCCTTGCGATCCTCGCCGCCTCAGTCGGCAAACGCACGCCGGAAATCCTCGAACAGGGGCTTGCCGATGCCCGGCGCCTCCTCCGGGAAAGGGGGCTGCTCGATCCCGAGCAGGACCAGGCGTGAGCATCTTTCGGCACGACACGCTGGGGAGTTGGACCCGCGGCGGCCAGGCCATTGTCCACAATGTTCGGATGACCACACAGGTCTTCAATCAGACCCTCGTGGCGGGGCTGGTGATCTGGATCGGCGGCATCATCTGGTACGGGTTCGAGAAGTCGACCGAATATGAGCGCTATGTCCTGCTGAAGCTGGGCCAAGCGAGCTTCATGGGGGACGCGGTTCCGGGCAATGCGGCACCCATCCTGTTCAAGACGCCTGCTGGTAGGGAATATTGGACGACCCCCAAAGGGCTGCTCGACTCAGGTCTAGCGCACACGACGCTGGAGGCCTTCGAACGCTACCTCATCCACGGCGCCGCGCTTTCGGGGGTGTTCGCGCTCGCCATGCTGTTCTGGGCCTGGTTCTACTTTACGCGCACGGGGAGGGGGCTCGGCTCCAATCAGTTCCTACGCGGGGCCCGGTTCGGGACCGTGCGACAGGTGCGCCGCGCGCTCTGGCGCCATGCGCGCGGCAGCTTCGAGATTGGCGGGGTCAATGTCCCCGACATCTTCGAGCCCGAGCATATCCTGATCTGCGGGGCGCCCGGCACCGGCAAGACCAACATCATCATCAAAATGCTCGCCGGCATCCGCCAGCGCGGCAAGCGGGCCATAGTCTATGACACCGCCGGAACCTTCGTCGAGAAATTCTATCGCCCCGGGATCGACGTATTGCTCAACCCGTTGGACGTCCGATCCGACTGTTGGTCCCCCTGGGTCGATGTCCCCAAGGACTATCATTACGACCAGATCGCGGAGTCCACGATTCCCGACAAGGCCGGCGATCCCTTCTGGGCCAAGTCCGCCCGCGGCACCCTAGTGGCAGTGCTTCGCAAACTTGCCCGGCAGCAGCGCACGCTGGTCTCGATCCTGCTCGATACCCTGCTGCGCTCCAAGCTGAAGGACCTCGCGGCTTTTGCGCAGGGGACCGACGCGGCGGCATTCATCTCCATGGAAGGGGAGCGGACCTCGGCTGGCATCCAGGCGGAACTCGCCTCGGTGATGCGGTCCTTCGCCTATCTGGATGATACCGAGGATGGCCTGTCGATCCGCGATTGGGTGGCGAACGAGCGGGATGACAGCTGGCTGTTCATCACCGTGAAGGCGGACCAACTCCCGTCGCTCCGTCCGCTGATAACGGTCTGGTTGGACATCGCGATCAGCGCGATCATGAGCCTCTCGGCCGATCGCAACCGGCGCCTCTATTGCGTGATCGACGAGCTTCCCTCGCTCCAGAAACTGCCCAGCCTCTCCGATTTCCTGGCCCGTGCCCGGAAATATGGCGGGTGCGGCATCCTGGGCTTCCAGAGCTACCCGCAGCTTGAAGCGACCTACGGCATCCAGGATGCCGCGGCGATCACCGGCTACTGCTCGACTTGGGTGGCGCTACGCGCGAACGACACCCCAACCGCGAAACATGTCAGCGAAAATCTAGGCCAAGTTGAGCAGGTCGAAGCGAACGAGGGCATGTCCTATGGCGTCAACGACATGCGCGATGGCGTGAACCTCTCGCGGATGCAGGTGACCCGCCCGCTGGTGATGCATACCGAGGTCACCAACCTTCCCAATCTGTGCGGCTATCTTCGGTTCGGCCGCAATCTGCCCGTGGTGCGCTTCGAGGATAGCTATAATCGCATGCCCTCTATCGCCGTGGCATTTGAGGAACGCACGATCCCTCCTGTCCGGATGTCCATGGGGCCGGTCGCACCGCCCGAGACGCCCGCTGAGCCAATGCCAACGGCACCGCGTTCGACCACCCGACGGCGCCGCGCGGTCCCTGCGGACACGGGGCAGGAGCTGCCACTGAGCCAACCCGCTACCTTGCCGACGACCGAGGCGGCAGAAAATGCTGATGCGCCGGCTGCGGAGCCTATCGACACGGGCGGCGGCGGAGTGGACGCGCCGCCATCGCCCCCACCGCTCACGCTTTACGGGAAACCGACCGCGTTCCGACTGCGGCAGCATGGCCGCCATGATGGCGACCGGAATTCGGCGACGCCGGCATGATCAATCCCATCCGCCTCAAGGGCAAGCCCGCCAATATCAGCCGCTACTATACGGTCGGCGACTACTACACCAAGGGCACCGACGAGCATTCGGAGTGGGGCGGCCAGATCGCCGCCGAACTCGGGCTCGAGGGGAAGGTCGAACCGGACATCTTGCAGGACCTGCTCGCCGGGAAGGTTGGCGATCTTCAACTCGGCCGTCACCGTGCCGGGGGGAAGATCCAGCATCATCCCGGATGGGACTTCGCGGTCAACGCGCCGAAGTCCGTCTCGATCATGGCCCTGGTCATGGGCGACGAACGTATCCTCGCTGCTCATGAGAAGGCCGTCGGCGCGGCGCTCGACTATCTCGAGGAACATGCTTCCTTGCGGCACCGGGTCGATGGCGAGATCGTCCACGAGACCACCGGGCGGCTGATCTTCGCGCGCTTCACCGAACATGCATCGCGCGAACTCGACCCGCATTTGCATACGCATGTTGTCGTCATGAACATGACCAATCGTCAGGATGGCGATCAAATGGTCAGCCTTGAAACCAGGGCGATGTTCGTCGAGCAGATCGTCGCCGGCCAGGTCTATCGCAACGAGCTGGCGCACGACCTTCGCGAGCTTGGCTATCAGATCGACTTCGACCCCCGCAAAGGCCTTTTTGAAATCCTGGGCGTCCCGTCACAGCTGGCCAGGGCCATGTCGCAGCGGGCTGAACAGATCAACGCGCATGCAAGGGAGCATGGCCTGACCGGACAGGCCGGCCGGCAGAGATCCTTCTATGCGACGCGTGGCCCCAAGGAGAAGATCTCGCTGGAGGATCTGCACGACCAGTGGGCCTCCAGGTCGGCACCTTATCGCGAGGCGCTCGACACCGCGCGGGAAAATGCAGATCGCAGCGAGAACGATGTGCGCCCGCCGGATGCCCGCACGTCGGCCCGCGCGATGCTGTTCGGTATCCGCCAGGCGGAAACGCGAGAGGCCGTCAACAATCTTGGCCGGATGTTCCGGCTCGCCCTTGCCTCCCATGTCGGGGAGGTCCGGCTCTCGGATATTCGTCCCTTGGTCGAGGAGCATGAAAGCCGCTTCAAGCTGCTCGCAACGCGGCATCAAACCGGCGATGAGATCCATACTCGGGGCCGCACCACCCGGCGCACCGCGCGCCTTGAACTGGCTCTGTCCGAGCATCTCTCGCTTTCGCTCAATGACGGCACGCCCATTGCCACCGTCGAGCGCATTCGCGAGGTCATGGCTGAAGCTGGCCTCAACCCTGCCCAGGAGGCAGCGCTTCTCCATATCGGGACGACCAGCGACCGGCTTGTCGGTGTCCATGGCGTCGCCGGCGCAGGCAAGTCGACGTTGGTGAAGTCGCTGAACGATGCTGCCCCACAAGGCATGACGCTCGTTGCGCTCGCGCCGACATCGTCAGCGGCGGCCAAGCTAGGCGCTGACGCACGGATCGACGCCCGGACCGTCGCCAGCCTTGTCGCCGGGGGCGGGCGCAACATCGACGACAGCTATACGCTCGTGCTCGACGAGGCCGGCCAGCTGGGCAACCGGCAGGCGCTTCGTGTCCTCGAGATCAGCCGTATGACTGGCGCTCGGCTGATCGTCCTCGGCGACAACAAGCAGACCGGCGCCATCGAACAGGGGAAGGCCTTCTGGCTGCTGCAGAAGCTGGGCCTTCCGACGGCCGAGCTTACCGAGTCCGTGCGCCAGGAAACCCGTATGATGAAGGCGGCGGTGACCCAGGCTCGCCTGGGCAACTATGCCGCCTCACTGGAGAACCTCGACAAGGTGACCAGCGGCGGGGATGCAGAGGCCCTCGCCAGGGGACTGGTCGGCGAATGGACCAGGCTGAAACCCGAGAACCGCGCGAACACCAACATCCTCGTGCTGGAGAATGCCACCCGATTGATCGTCAACACCAAGATCCGGGAAGCGTTGAAGACCGAGGGCGCCGTCGCAGCGGAGGAGGCGCGGCTCTCTGTGCTCACTCCGTCCGGCATGACCGATCAGGAGAAGCACTTCGCCCGCTTCTATTCGGGCGGGCAAGTGCTGATTTTCTCGCGGGACAATGCAGGCCTGGGAGTTGCCCGCGACACCGAATATCGGGTCATCGGGATCGGCCGTGACGCAAACGGTCGGCAGGTGGTCCGGATGGTCGACGAACATGGTCGGACCATCCGGTGGGACCCTCGTATCGGACGCGCGTCGCAGGTCAATGTGTTCCGCAGCGAAGAGCGCGATTTGGCCACGGGTGACCGCATCCAGTGGCGTTTGGTGAGCCATGACCTTGGTTTGAAGAACGCCGAGCGCGGCACCGTCGAGCGTCTGGATGGAGCGGTCGCGACGATCCGCTGGGACCGGGAAGGGCGAGTCCAGGACATCGACCTTTCCCAGCACAAGAGCTGGGATCATGGCTACGCGGAGACGGTCTATTCTGCTCAGTCGAAGACCTATGACCGCGCTTATGTGCTCGCGCCGGTGAACTCCGGGCTGGTGACGGGTCAGAACTATTACACCGCGATCACGCGCGCGCGTTACGGCGTAAAGCTGTGGACCGAGGATCGCGAGCGCCTCGTCGACAAGCTTGAACGCCACTCCGGGGAGAAGACCTCCGCTCTGGAAGGCCTCGGCCGCCTCGATCGCGACAGTCACAGGGCTCGCGAGGAGCGCCACGGAGAGCGGTGGGATCGGCTGCGCGATCAGCAGCGCAGCGAGCGCCAGGAACGCAAGGAGCGGATGCGTGCGGAGCAGGAGGCTCGCAACCGGCCCGAACAGGGCGGCCTAGCCCATCTGCTTGCCGGTCGTGCGCAGTCTGCGGTGGAGGCCGTGGACCGGTGGCTTACGAACATCCTGACGCGGAGTGTTGAGGAGGGGCAACACACCCAGACGACACCTCCACGCGTTGATCCGGCCCCCGCGCAACAGCACGACCATGCGGCTGGCCATGATCATTAGGGCCGCCTTCCACCTCAGGTTCGCGCCGACCCTTTCCAGGGCGGTTCTGGCTGCCTTGGTGTTCGCTATCCCCGTCCATTCAGTGGAAGCGCGAACGACCCGTCAAAATACGATCGATGAGCAGATCGTCGCGAGGTGCATTGCTCGGTCAGCTGCCGGTCGCGGTTGGCTTGCCAAGACGCTCTGGGGATTGCGAGATCAGGAGGGCGGCTGGGTAGGCGCGGAAGTCGCAAACAGCGACGGCAGCCACGACCTCGGGCCGCTGCAGGTCAATAGCTGGTGGGTGTCGCGGCTGGCGGCTGTAACCGGTCGGCCGGAGCGACATGTTCGCCATTGGCTGAAACAGGATGCCTGTTTCAACGTCGAAGCCGCGCGCTGGATATTCCTCTCCGGGTTGGCCACCACGCGCGACTATTGGAAGGCGATCGGTGTCTATCACAGTCCCACGGGGTGGCGGCAACAACGCTACACCTCGAGCGTCGTTGTTCATCTGCGGCGGCGGTTCGGGTCCAGCCTCTTCACTCGTCCGTCGAAAGGGCCACCCCCAGTTTTCGAGGCCGTGCCATGAGACGGCGTCGTCGGCGCAAGCTTCCTGGAGCCAGTTCACCGCCTCCTCCGCCCGTAGTGGCAGAAGTTGTCGCCCCACCTCCATTCGATTCCGAGCTCGATCCGAAGCCCGTCGAACCGCCACCACTACCCTTGGTGACTGTGTCCTCCGGGATGCATGACATATCGCCTAGCTTTGGAAGGCGACGGGTTTCGAGGCGCGGGATGTTCTCGGCCGCCCTAGTCGCTGACGCCAGAGCGTATTTCGAACAGCACCTCGATCGTCCTGTCAGCGACGATGAAGCGAGAAACTTTCTGGGGGATTTCGTGGATTTTTTCACCGCTTTCGACAGTCGCCAATAGGATCGTGGAGGAACCGCCAACTGCAAGGAAAACCAAACAACCCCAAGTAATTCACATATCGAACTTCGCCGGATGACTTTCAAAAACGGGAGGATGGATGGTATATTGGGGTAATGAGGAGTAATTGAGATGACGAGACCCCGCGCAAAGATCGTACAACCGAAGGCCAAGCGTATCATTCAAGAACGCAATAAGGCGGTCATGTACGCACGAGTATCGACCAGCGAGCAGGAGAAGGAAGGATTTTCTATCCCGGCACAGCAGAAGTTGATGCGAGAGTATGCGGCTCAGAACGGCATAACGATTGCCTCTGAACATGTTGACGTGGAGACCGCGAAGCGCGCCGGTCGTACCGGATTCGAGGAAATGCTTCGCTACATCAGATCCCATCCGAGCGTCAGAACGATTCTGGTCGAGAAGACCGACAGGCTCTACCGCAACCTCAAGGATTGGGTGACGGTCGACGGATTGGAAATCGAGATCCATTTCGTGAAGGAGAATGTCGTTCTCTCTCGGGATTCGAGATCGTCGGAGAAGTTCATGCATGGCATCAAGGTTTTGATGGCCAAGAACTACATCGACAATCTCTCTGAGGAGACCCGCAAGGGAATGCTCGAAAAGGCAGAGCAGGGGATTTGGCCGACCTTCGCTCCCCTCGGTTATGTGAATGTGATGGGCCCGCTCGGCAAGAAGGTCATCACAATCGATCCGGATATCGGTCCGTTGGTGACCCGCGTGTTCGAATGGTTCGAGAGTGGCCAATATTCGCTCAAGGAAGTGACCCAATTGGCCGTCAGGGCTGGCCTCCGGTACCGCAAGAGCGGAAAACCGGTGGGCGTGAGCACGATCAATACAATGCTACGCAGCCGGATTTACACGGGCTCGTTCGAATGGCTGGGCAAACTCTACAAGGGCTCGCACACGCCGCTGACGACCTTTGCCACCTGGTCCAACGTGCAGGAGATCCTGGATGGCCGGAGCATCTCCAACGTCCACGGCAATCGGCTTCAATTCGCTTACACCGGACTGATCACCTGCGGTCACTGCGGTTGCGCGGTCACGGCCGAGATCAAGAAGGGCCGATACATCTACTATCACTGCTCTCGGTTCAAGGGGCGCTGCCCTGAGCGGTATATACGCGAGGAGGCCCTCGACGAGCAGTTCGCAGCTGTCCTCAGGCGGCTTCGGCTGGATGATGCGTCATTCCGGCTCATTGAGCGAGCCATCCGTGAGAGCCATGCAGATGAGCGGCGCGACCGCGACGAATCGGTTGAGCGCTTGCGGGCTGAGGCCGATCGCCTTCAACACCGATTGGATACTCTTTACCTCGACAAGATCGATGGGCGGGTCACGGTCGAATTCCACGACCGGGTTTCAGCGACCTGGCGTGAAGAGCGGGATCGGACGCTGCGGGATATGGAGAGCTTGCATGCCGCCGAGGACGACCTGATTGATGATGGTCTGGCACTGCTGGATTTCGCGAGGACCGCCCACAACCAGTTTGCGGATCAGCCCTTGGCGACCAAGCGACGGGCTCTGAATTTGATATTATCGAACTCGTCATTCGCGGGTGGAGCGCTGACCGTCACGTTCCGCGAACCGTTTGGAATTCTTGAAAAAATCGGCGAAACTGGCGGTTCCGGCCCAGCACAAAAAGGGGGCAAAAAACCCCCATTTTTAGAATTGGCTCCCCGAGTAGGATTCGAACCTACGGCCATTCGATTAACAGTCGAATGCTCTACCGCTGAGCTATCGGGGAGCGGCCCGGCTTCCGTCGGGCAGGTCGCGCATATGCAGTGGCTTTCGGGAAATGGCAAGGGCCTGAAAAGCCGCCCGCCTCAAAAAAATGGGCAGACGGCCTGAACGGTACGAAAGTCCTGTCGAAATCCGCCCGAACGCTCCGATATCGCGTGATTATGAAAAGCTTTTCCCAGCTTGCGCCATCGAATGGAAATTGGCTTTCCTTGCGAATAGGCTACGAAGTTTCCACCTCATGCAGCAAGGCCGCCATAACGCCGTGAACCCGATGATCGATCGCCGCCGGATAGTTTCGATGCTGTCGTCGCTGCCAGTCATCGCGCTGGGCAGGAGCGAAAGGGTGGGGGCGGCATCGACCGCGCGTGGAAAGGATATGGCGACACCCGCCATCGCCCGGCCCACCCTGTTTTCGTCCCAGTCGATGTGGAATGCGACGCCGGTCGATCCGCTGTTGGGCGATATCGCCATTTCTCCCCATCAGACGCCGTGGATAGAGGAGGGGGCCTACGCCTCTCGGATATTCTTCGCGGCGCAGGACGATCCGCCCATGACGATCATGGGCAGGACGGGCGGCGAAGACATTCAGGTCGCGAACGAAGGCGTGTGGCGCTCTATCGTCATCCCCCGCTTTCCCGCCGACACGATGCCTGCCACCGGAACGGACGGGCATTGCACCATCATCGATCCCGTGACGGGCCTGATGCACGGCTTCTGGCAGTTGAAGAAGGTCGGCGGGCAATGGCGGGCGACCAAATATGTGGCTTCCCCCCTGGCGGGCACAGGCTTCGGCACGGCCAGCAATCCCGACAATGTGCGCGCCTCCGGCACTTCGGCCGCCGCCGGCATGATGCTGGCGTCGGAGCGCGGCCTGGCCGTCCTGCCGCACGCGCTGGCGCTCTGCCTCGACCTGTCCAGTTTCTCGTCCGGCCCGGTCTTTCCCGCGACGATGGAGGATTATAAGGGCGTTCACGGCGACTATACGGGCACGCCGGGCCATTCCTTCAAGATGGGCACGCTGTTCCTGCTGCCCCCCCAATTCGATGCGGAGGCGTTGCATTGGGAGGAGGCGCGGGTGATCGCACGCACGTTGAAGCGGCATGGTGCCTATCTGGTCGATGCGACCAGGGGGACGGCGTCCCTGTCGGCGGAGATCGGGTCCGGCTGGAGCAGATCGTCGGTGAACGGCGTCTGGCAGAATAGCTGGGCGCGGGATGTGAAGCAGATATTCGACGCGCTGCGCGCCGTCACATCAGTCGCCGGCTGGCTCGACGCGGATGGCGCGCCGTTCACTCCCACGCCCTGGGGGTGGCAGAACATCCTGTCGATGCGGGGGCCGTGGTCCGCCGCGAAAGGGATGCGGGCAGGAGGACTGCAGGGCCGCTATGATGGCGCCGCGGACATGTATCTGGTCCCGGCGACGTCCACGCCCTGCGGCATGACCAAGCATCTGGTACGGCGCGATCCGGCGCAGACGGCGTCCTGGCGGCAATGGATGACGGGGCAGGCGTTTTTTTCCAATCCGGTGCCGGGGGCGGAATATCGCCTGGCCGCCGTGGGGACGGGCATGATCGATGGCAGGCTGCTGTTCAGGAACGGCAAATATCAGCAGATCGGCGCCACCGATAATCTGTCGCCCGGGGAAGAGCGGACCTTCCCATGGCCTGCCGATGCGACGGTGGTCGAGATGCAGATCAACAAACCGGCAGGACCGGAGGCCAGCATAAGGCTGGAGTTGACGACGCGCGATCCGCGAGCCGCGGGCTGATCATCCCCCATATGCATGGCCAAGGGGATTGGCATATTTTCTGTGCCGCAATGACACCCAGCCGCGGCTTCATGGTTTTTGAACGGTTTACCATATGGCGGTGACCCGTTAACTGCGATCTTCAGGGTTCTGCTGAAGGGGGGCATGTGGCAATTTCAGCTAGCGCGAAACGAACCCTGCCGTTTGGCGCCTTGGTCGTCCCCCTCATGATCGCCCGCCCATCGTTGGACAATCTGTTCGGGATGGTTCGGTTGCCGGTCGGCGGCGCTTCGCTCAGTCCCGGCTTCCTGTTCAATATCTTCATGGTGCTGGTGGCCGCGGCGTTGGCCGGCCATGCATTGCTGGTGAATCGCGCGCAGCAGCGATCGGTGCTGGCGGTGGCCTGCGTCTGGGGGCCGTTCCTGCTGGCAAGCGCGATGGCCGCCTCCTACTCGCCGGTGCCGGTCGACGCCCTCCAGACCCTGTTCAATTTCCTGACCTACAGCGCGGTGGCGTTCCTGGGACTGATCTATGGTCCGGGTCTTGGCCGGTCCGGATTGACGATCGTCGTCGCGCTGTCCGGCGTGGTGCCGGTCTTTTTCGGGCTGGGGCAGGTCGCTTTCGGAACGGCGGGGGACAGGCTCGCCTCGACCTTCGACCATCCCAATATTCTCGCTTTTTTTTGCCTGCTCTACATATCTTTCCTGTTTCACGCGCAATTGAACGGATATGTGCGCAACCGCGCGGCGGGCGCGGTGATATGGGGATTGATCGGGTCCGCCTTCGTCGCGCTCCTCTTCACCGGCACGCGGTCGGCCTATGTCACCGTCTTCCTGTTTCTTCTGTGCTATTCGGCCCTGCGAAAGCCGCTCCTGGTTCTTCCCCTGTTGCTTTTGCCGCCGCTGGCTTTGCTCATTCCGGCGGTGTCTGATCGCGTGGCGGATGCGTTGGCTGGGTCCAGTCCGGTCAGCTACGATTATTTCGTAAGCACGATGCGCGGCGACGTGTCGGATTCGGGAGCATTGATTCTCGATTCCGGAACATGGCGTCGATATCTCTGGCAGGCCGCATGGCCCTGGATCGAGCAGCGCCCCCTGTTCGGATATGGTCTGGCGTCATTTCAATCCTATTCGCGCAGCTTTTTTCCGCTCAGTTCGGAGGAAGGCAATCCGGCCCATAACGTCTATATTCAACTGCTGTTCGAGGGCGGCTATATCCTGCTCTGCGCATATATCTTGATGTATGCGCAAATCATCGCGAAACTGGTATCGAATATCAAATATGCCAAATATGATGTGATTTACTGCGCAATCGTCATTTTGTCTTTTCTGATAACGGCCATGTTCGATAACATGATATTCTATCTATCGATTAACGTTCTTTTCTGGTTTATCATTTTTTCTCTTATAGGGTTGGGCCATCGTTCCGAACAGGACTAGCGGCCGGAAGTATAGACCGGTTCGGGCAAAAGCCTGGACGGGCGATGTGTCAGTCTTTGCCAAAAGGAAGAATGTGGCGATTACAGCATATCATAGGGATGGAAAGCCGCCTTTCAGTTCCGTGATGATTCCGCTCATCATCGCGCGTCCATCGTTGGACAGGCTATTCGGAATGGCCCGCTGGCCGTTTCCAGAGACATTTTTCAGTCCGGGATTTCTGGTCAACAGCATCATCGTGTTTTCGGCGGCTGTCTTGATCGGCCACGCGCTGTTGGTAAATCCATCGCGGCAACGGGCCGTGTTGACGGCGTCGGTCGTATGGGGACCGTTCCTGCTGGGAAGCGCCATAGCTGCGGCCCATGCCCCGGTCGCGATCGATGCCATCCAAATCCTGTTCAATTTCCTGACTTACAGCGCCATCGCCTATATCGGATATGTCTATAGTGCTGATCTAAGCCGCAGGTCATTGACCGCCATTGTGGCGTTGTCCGGGGTGATTCCGATATTGTTCGGACTGGGGCAAGTCGCGCTGGGCATGGCGCCCGCCCGGCTTTCATCCACCTTTGCGCACGCCAACATTCTGGCCTTCTTCTGCTTTATATATATTTCTTTTCTTTTTCACGCCCAACTCAGCAACTATTTGCGTTCATTCCCGGAAAAAGCCGCTGTTTGGGTTTTGATTGCGGGGGCCATGGTGGCGTTGTTGCTCACCGGCACTCGCTCCGCCTATCTTTCCACCTATTTATTCCTGTTATGCTACTCCGGCTTGCGCAAGCCTTCCCTTATATTGCCCCTTCTTCTTTTGCCTCCGATGGCGTTGCTCATTCCGGCGGTGGCCGATCGGATCAACGATGCGCTATCGGGCACTTCCCCTGTCACCTACGATTATCTGGTGAGCGCCATGCGCGGCGACGTCGCCGATTCAGGACCGCTGACGCTCGATTCCGGGACTTGGCGCCGATATCTCTGGGAAGCGGCATGGCCGTGGATAGAGCAGCACTGGATAGTCGGCTACGGCCTTGGATCCTTCAAATATTATTCGCTGGATTTCTTCCCGCTCAGCGCGGCGCGCGGAAGTGGCGCTCACAATATCTATATGCAGATATTGTTTGAAGGCGGTATCATCCAGTTGATGTCATATTTATTTTTGATATTTTCGATGATTTTTGTTCAATTATCGAACAAAAATCTGAATAGATTCGATAAGATTTATTGTATCTTGCTAATATTTATGTTTTCCGTAGCGTCATATTCCGACAATATGTTGTACTATTTATCGGCTAATCTCTCCATCTGGTTCATCATATCTGCCATGTCGAATATCAAAAATGACGCGCCGCCCCTTCCGATCAGGCGACCAACATCCATGCACAGGGCTTAATCGATGATCAGGATCGCGACTTCAATCTGGAGCGATGAAGCCGTCTGGCGTTCTACCAAGCTTATCGATCGGCGAAATATCGGGCTTGCGCGATATCTTTGGCGCATATGGAAAGGGGCGGGACAGTGCGATGTCCTGATTCTCAATGGCGCCTTGGGATGGCCCGACCGATATTGTGACTTGCTGGCCGCATTGGTCGTGAAGTTGAGGGTTCGCAGGCCCTGGGTCGTTCTGACCGACTGTACCTGGGAGATGGGAAGCAGGGCGCTGGCCCGGAAAATGCCCATGCTTGCATGGCTGTGGCCCAGATTGTCGCGTTTCATGATTGCCCGGCTCGATCATCGCAAGGCAATCTATTGCGTCCTTTCCTCGGACGAAAAAAAGAATTTCGGGAAGAATTGGCGTGTCGATCCGTCGAGAATCCATTTCACGCCCTTCTGCAACACCTTGTTCGATGTGGGGGATGAACTTCCGTCCGAAGACTATGTCTTTTCCGGCGGAAACTCTCTGCGGGACTATCCATTGCTGATCGAGGCGTTTGAGAAAGTGCCCAACTCCTTGAGAATTGCGTCTTCGTTCAAGGCGATGGACCTGCCCGCCAACGTCGTTTGCCGGCCCTTGCCTCACCAGGCCTATATGGAAGAGCTTCGCCGGTCCGGCATCGTGGTCGTCCCGTTACAACCCAGCCAACGTAGCGCGGGGCAGCAGACATATTTGAATGCCATGGCTTTGGGGAAATTGACGATCATCAACGACGTGATGGGCGTTCGCGATTATGTGGAACATGGTGTCACGGGGCTGATCGTGGATAGCACGCCCCAGGCTATTGCGGACGCCATCATTTGGGCCGGGGATGAAAATAGCCATGCGGCCGTCGATAATATTCGATCCGCCGGTCGAATAGCCGCTCGCGAAAAATTTGGATTGGCGAACTATCTGGCTTCCATAAAGGAGGTTGCGCAGGGGGTCGCCCGCTGATGTTTCCGGCATGAATTTCGCATCGCGTCGCAAGGGGCGCCGGACGGGAAATAGCGACCAGGTCCGGATGCTGAAGGTCAGGCCGTTCCCACCCTTCTGGCATATCGTTTAAGTGTTCGAATGACGGAAACCAGATGCCGGGGCATGAGGCGGCCGATTTTGGAGGCGCCCGAAATATCCGAATGGGAGGGCCGTTGAAAACCCAGTTTCGGCCAAGCCAGATAGGTCTGTAGTTCGGGGTTGAGGCGCCGGAACCGGGAATAGCCGCTGTCAATTCCCTTCGGCGCGTCTTTGCCAGCTTCCAGGTCCAGCAGATATTGGTCCAATGTCGCGACCAATCGCTCCAATATGGCGCGGTTGAAACCGACGAAATGCGCTCCCAAAAGCCATTGATCGCAATGGTCGATGTGGATGAAGGGGGATGCCGAATCGGGTTTGTCGACCAGTTCATGGCCACCATAGAATATCGACCATGGTTTTTGCGCCAGGCTCTCAAGGGCGTTGGCCAGCTTGCCTTCGATGCCGGCGACGAAATCGCAGTCATCCTCGAAGATCAGGATATTGTCCTTACCGTTCAGGGCCTCCCTCAATATCTCCACATGGCTGTGCCAGCAGCCTCGCGCCCCTGTCAGCGGAAAGGGGCCGGGGTCGGAAAATTGGGCCGCCTCGTAAAACCGGACCGGGCCATCGGCGGTGATCTCCAGGCCGATCTTCGCAAATTCCCTGGTTATTTCACGCCGCCGATCCGCTCGCGACGCCAGGTTGATGATGCGGATGGCGCCGAAATGTTTCAGCAATTCCTGTCCCACGGACCGCTGGAGCGTTTCGTTCATAAAATTCTTCTCCAAGTCGTAAATCGCGAGGACTGTATGATAATCATGGGCGATCAGTTGCGATCCTGCCGCAGCCCCAGCCGCCCAGCCGAATGATCCAGCAGCACGCTGCGCGCAATCCTCAACAGTTCCCGCCCAGGTTCGGAGGCGAGTTGCGCCGCCAGCGCCGCCAGATAGGAAATGGCCACCAGGCTCAATATGCGGGCCAGTCCCGCAATCTCGACGGGCAGCAGCCCATCGACGATCCAGCAGGCGGCTGCACACCCGGCGGTGACGATATGCAAGCGTGCGAAGTCGCCGAACTTGACCGGCATATTCCGGGCGGCCAGCCCGAAGAGCAGGGGCGAACGCGCTATCTCTCCAATGAAATAGGCCATGGCCATGCCCACCGCACCCCAGAATATGCCGATGCCGAATCCCAACACCACCGTAGCCGAAGCGAACAATCCCCAATTCATCATCCTGCGCGACTGTCCCGATGACATGAACAGCCATGGAACCGTCTCGTTGATCAGCAGAAACGGCGTTGCGGCGGACAGCCAGCTGAAGATGGGCGCGGACGCATGCCATTTTTCGCCCAGCAGGAAGCCGACCGTTTCATGGGCGCTCATCGAACAGGCGATGATGCCGGGGATCACCAACGCCGCCATGCCCTGGACAAACAGCAGATAGGCCCGGCGATAGCGCTCCGGCTCCTCCCGCGTGCGGGCCAGGACCGGCAGCAGGTTGCGTGACAGCGGGGCGCAGATATTTTGCAGCGGCTGGAACATCAGCCGGTAGGCCCGGTCATAATAGCCGAGCGTCTGGCCGCCCCAGACACGGGCCAACAGGACATTATCGATGTTGCGGGTGACGAAGGTCGCCATGCCGAACACCGACACGCCGCCTCCGAAACGGACCATCGGCGCGATGCTGCGCCATTTGAAGGTGAGCCGTGGCCGCCACCGTTCCGCCGTCATGAATCCGATCACGTTGACGATCGTGGCCGCCAGGACCCCGATCAACAGCGCCCAATAGGTCCGCATCACGAAAACCGCGACGATGGTGACGACAAAGCCCGTCACGCTGCTGGCGATATCCACCAGGCTCTGCGCATGAAACCGCAAATGGCGATTGAGCAATGCGTTATAAAGCGGATTGGGCGCCGTCGCCAATATCAGCAGGCTCGACGCCGCGACCAGAGGCCCGACCGCATCGTTCCGGTAAAATAGCGATGCGAGCGGCGATACGATGACCAAAATGGCCGATATCACCGCGCACATCAGGATATTCATCCAGAAGAGGGACGATATCTGATCGTCCGACACGTCCTTCGCCTGAACGATGGCATGGTCGAAGCCGATATTCTGGAACATCATCGCCAGGCCGACGATGGGCGCCGCCATGGCGTAGATGCCATAATCGGCCGGGGGCAATATGCGGGAGGCGATGATCACCAGCCCCATGCCGGAACCGATGCGGATCAGTTGCGCGACGGCTGTCGACCCTATGCCCCCGGCGACCTTTCGCCCGTAACCCCCTTCATTCAGCAAGGATCGTCTCCCATAAGGCGCAATATATGATGCGCCACGGTCATTCGCGTCTGGAGCCCGGTTGAAGATGTCATGCGGGTTCCAATGGCTGCCCTCCTACCGTTGCTGCTTGCCTCTCGTTTCCATCTTCAGTTTCAGGCCTGTCCATAGAAGATGCAGGGAAGACCGCCTCAAAGTCCGGGGATGGGGATTGATCAGGTTGCGGACGGCGGGCGCAAATGCACCTTTGGAAGTGTTGGCGAAATAGACTTTCGTCTGGGCGAGATGAAAGGATTGGAACCGCCGCATCTGGCGCGCGGAACCTTCGTCCATGCGCGCGATGATGCGCGCATATAATTTTTCATGGCCTTTGACGACGGACTGGACGTTGCGGGATATGCGTTCATTGCCGTCGAAATAATAGCGGGTGAGGGGAAGGGCGCTTATCCTGATGGCGCCATGATCGCGGAGTTTGATCCACAAATCCCAATCCTGGCAACTGGGAAGGGTTTCGTCGAAGCCTCCCGCCGCGTTGAAAGCTTCGCGACGGATCAGCGCCGCGGAGCAGCCGCCAAGGCAATTGGTGAAGATCAGATCGGCAGGATCGACCATTTGCCCGGCGAACTTCGTCGTCGTCCGTCCGTCAGGATTTTCGAACAGCGTGTCGGTGAAGACGGCGCAAACATTGTCATCGATGAGTTCGAACTGTTCGCGAAGCTTTTCCGGATCCCATGCATCGTCCGAATCGAGCAGGGCGATCCATTCCCCCTTCGCCGCGTCGACGCCGATATTGCGCGCGCGGGGCGCGCCGCCCCGATCCTTCAGGGTGATGAGGTGGATCGGCAGCTTCCCATCCATCTGCGCCCGCACGGCCGCGACGGTCGCGCCGTCGTCGTCTGAGCCATCGTCGACGACGATGATCTCCACCGGGCGCAGGCTTTGCGCCTTCACGCTTTCGATCGCCCGCCCGATCACGGCGGCGCGATTGCGCGCCGGAATAACGACCGAGATCGTCGTCATGAACTGGAATCCTGTTTCTTTTGGCCCCGCCGCCGCGTCAGGGTGCAGACCCGACCGCATTGCAGCATCAACTATGCGAAATGATACTGCGAACGTCCATAGTTTCTTTATGACGAATTGCTACCGGGTCTCATCAAGGATATAAAAATTCCGTATTTCTTCACTAATCCTGCCGTATCTTTTGCCGATTTCAAAGGTTCGGCCCGGGGAAAGCAATGGCGCGCGTCGATGTAATAATGCCGGTTCGCGATGGCGAAGCCTATATCGGCGAAGCTGTTCGTTCGGTCATCGCGCAGACCGAGCGGGACTGGCGGCTCATCATCCTCAATCACGCATCCGGGGATGGGACAGCGGGGATCATCGATCGGCTGTGCCGTGAGGACGCCCGAATCCAGACCGTGGCCTTTGGCCCGGAAATGACGGTGTCCGACGTCCGGAATGCAGGTCTCGCCTTGTGCGATGCGCCATTTTCCATGATGCACGATGCGGACGATGCCTCCCTGCCGGGGCGGATGGCGCTGCAACTGGCGCTGCTGGAGGCCCAGCCCGGCCTCGTGCTCGCGGGGGGAAGTTATCATATCATGGACGGGAACGGCGCGCTCCTCTCTTCGCGCACATTGCCCTCCGACCCCAGGCGCCTGTCCACCGCTTACCTGTTCAGCAACCCGGTCGCGCATCCGACGGTCATGCTGCGGACAGGCGCGTTCAGCGATCTTGGCCTGCGCTATGGCCGGTCCGAACTGGCCGTCCGCTATGGGATCGCCCCTATGGAGTTGACGAATTTCGCCGAAGACTATCTCCTGTTCGGGCAACTGGCGGTGCTGGGACTGTGCGGCAACGTCCCTGTTCCAGTCCTCCGCTATCGCAGGCATGCAGGCGCGACGAGCGTCATGAATTTCGACCGGCAGATGGAATTGTCCGCCGATATATCCCGCCATTTGATGGAACTGGTCGCCGCGCATCATGGCGTGAGCTGGCACGATCCAGTGCCGTTCTGCAATCATGGCGGGCGGCTTTACAGCGATGCTTCCCCGCAGGATCTGGCGGCGCGCTGGACGGAAATGGAGGGGGCCATCCTTGCGGCCTTCGGCGATGCGCCGGGCGTCCGTAGGGAATTGGCCTTTCGCCGGGTGCTGGCGACACGCAGGCTGCCCCTGACGCTCGCCCGCTTCGCCCGCTTCCTGACACGGCATAGGCCCGACAGCGATGAGGCTGAGACGATGAGGAATATCGTCAAGGATTTCGTCACCCGCAAACCGGCGATGACGGCGCCGCTGATGCACGCGGCTGCATGATCCTTACACCCGGGCGCTGACCCACGTCATCTGGTCGCCCGTGGACTGGATGCTGATCCAGCTATAGTCGGTCCGGTCGGCGCGGCGGACCCAGGGGGTGCTGCTGTCCAGCACCATGTCGCCTTCGTCGGTGCGCGCCACCAGCACCGTGTGCAGGCCGGTCGCGGCGGAAAATACCACCGCGAAGCTGACATCGGCCGGGTCGAAGCCCCTGACCAGCAATTGATAGCGTTTCTCGATCGCCAGATCCTCACAATCCCCGACCGCCTGCGGGCCGATGCCGCTTCGCGTCCAACGTTCGGCTTCGGCATAGATTTCCATGTCGGGGCGCTGGCGGACCCGGCTGTTGACCAGATTATTGACCTCTTTCAGAAGCGCGGCCTTGCGTCGGCTATCGGTCGATTTCAGCCTTTCGACCGGCGCCGCCGCCTCGCTGCGAGCCTGTTGCGTCGGCCAGAGGGGCTTTGCGCTCAGCCCCGCGGTCGGCATGAGCGCGAAGGCGGTCGGCACGCCGGTTTCGTCCGCCGCATCACCATGGCCTCGCGTTCCGCAGAAGCTCTTGTCGGTGCCGCACATGGCGACGAAGCCGCGGGGCGGTTCCACCGGTGCGCCCCTGGCGATGAAGACCGGGGGACTCGTCCGCGCATGAACGGGCTGCGCGGCAAGGGCAACAAGGCCAATGGTGGAAACAGCGAAGAATAGCTCTGAACGCACGAAACCCCCTTGTCGAAGGAGGTTTATCTAAGATTAAGTCGATTTCTTCCTAATTGAAGGAAATAGTTTATTGTAAATTCACCATAGTATCTGCGTAATTACTTGGTTATCTCGTAGTAAAATAATGAAGTTATCTTTGAATTAACTATGTGTAATAATCGGACGCCTCAGTCTCCACAAAAAGTTCGCATCCGCAGCAAAATCGGTCTAGCGAAGCGCGGCGGCCAATATGTCCGGCAGGGGGATTGGGGCATTCAGGGCCGTTGAAGGGGGTATGCGTCGCGATGCGGTTTGATCTGCCAGCCCTTATCCGCGTGCCTGTCCGCGCGCCGCGTTTGCCGGTTCGTGGGACGAATTGGCTGATGCTGCTGTCCATGATCGCGGCGGTGGCGCTTGCCGGTCTTGTGGTCAGCGACTGGTCGCCATGGGCGATGCCGTCGGCGGTGAAGGTCCAGCCATTATCGTCCGCCCCGCCGGTGCCGGTGGTGGAACCGGTCATGAATTTGGATGTTGCGCCTGACCGGGCACGCCGGATCAACGCGCTGATTCCTCTCGCCACTGTCCCGAATCCGGCGGCAAAACCCTTCCGCTTCGCGGGCACGGCGGAGGATGCGGCCAGCGCGCAGGCCTGCTTGGCCGCGGCGGCCTATTATGAGGCGGGCGATGATCCGCTGGGCCAGGCGGCGGTGATTCAGGTCATTCTCAACCGCATGCGGCACCCCGCCTTCCCCCATTCGATTTGCGGGGTGGTGCTTCAGGGGGCGGAGCGGGCGACCGGATGCCAGTTCAGCTTCACCTGCGACGGATCGCTGAAGCGGCGCTCTCCTTCGCCCGCGGCTTTATCGCTGGCGCGGGCGACGGCCAATCTGGCCATGAACGGCAGCGTTTTTGCGATGGTGGGAAACGCCACCCATTATCATGCCGACTATGTGGTGCCGCAATGGAGCGGTGCGATGGACAAATTAATGGTGTTCCATAGCCATTTGTTTTTCCGCTGGCGCGGACCCGCCGGTGAAGCGCGCAATTTTACCGGGCGATATGCGGGGCGGGAAGCGCCGGCAATGCTGGCCCGCTTCATGGCGGCGACCCCCGGTCAGGCAGGCGGCGTCTCGGTCGCGGCGGAGGGTGCGCCGCTGGCCGCCGCGCCCTCTACCGTCGCGGTGGCCAGCGGCGATGTGATTCGATCCGACGACTGGCGCGGCATCTATTATGCTTATTTCAATCCGGCGGACTATCCGGGCCATTTCGCGGTGAAGGCGGTGGAAATATGCGCCCGACGCAAGACATGCAGCGTCTATGGCTGGGATGCGGTCGCGCAGGTGCCGGTCGCCGTGACCGAGGCGCGTCCCGCTCATATCCTCTTCATTTACAGCAAGGCGCCAGGAAGAGCCGATCTGGTACAATGGGATTGCCAGCGCATAGCACGCGAAAATCCCCGGCAATGCCTGTCCGGAACGGTGGCGTCAGTGGATTTGCCGGAAAAATCCTGATTTTTCTTGGCTGTTATACCCATGAAATAATGCTGTCCTACAGGCTTTACCCTGGAGCATAGGCTGTCTTCTCATCGCCGAGGAGGAGGGTTCATGTCAAAATTTAACCTATTTGGGAAATAAGGGCTGATTGCCGCCCTGCTGCTGTTGCCGTCATGGCCAGCCATGGCGCAGAAGGTGGAGGTGCCGGGCGGCTATGCTCCCTTGTCGGCACCCTGCTCGGTCCAGGCGGACGGCAGTTGCCGTCCGCTTTCGGCGGACGCCCCCTTGCCGGTCGCACCGCCGCAGGAGCGTCTGGTCCTGGTGTCGGGCAATGAAGCCGCGGCGGCCCGCACCGTCCTTGGCGGCCGTTATATCCTCAGCCAGTCGTGCGGCGCCTATGGGTCGCTCATCCTGCGCTATCGGGGCGCGGATGGCGCGACGATGCTGCCGCTGGTGACGAAGGGCGCGTCGGACACGACCACCGGCACGTCCGTCTATCTGGGCAACGCCGCCGTGGTGGATGCCGCCATTTCCGGTACAACGGGCTGCAACGCCATTTTGTCGAAGGTTCCCTGACATGATCAGAAAGATGATGGCGCTGATTGCGCTTTCCGCTCTTCCCTGTTCGGGGATGGCGCAGGATGTCGATGCTGCCCGCCCGGCCGAAATGGCGCAGGCGAACGCCGAATGGACATCCCAGCCCGCCGACGGCGACAAGGCGCCCGGCGTCGGCGGGCGTATCGACCAACGCTATCGCATCGGGCAGGCGAATGCCGTGCTGGCGTCCTTCGATCTCGTCTCGCGCCTGTCCGGCAGCCCGGCGGGCATTGCCGACGTGACGTCGGATGACGCGCTGTACGGCGCTTCGTCGCTGACCTTCACGCCGGGGTCCACCGCGACCACGCAGGTGCGGCCCACCGCCGCGCATGCACCGGTCGACGTGCGCGGACAGATCGTCCGATGGTGGGCGAAGGGGGGCCAGGACGTGAACGCCAGGCTGGGCACTTTCAGCATCCGCCTCTATTCGGCGGGTTCGCCGTTCAGCCCCGGCGCGAACTATCATGTCTATGCCGCCGCCGGGGACGTGAAGACCGCGCTGGGCAATGGCGACACGAGGTGGATGTCGTTCAGCGCTTCGCCCGCCGCCTTCACGGCGGTCGGGACTGGCGCCGACCTTTCGGCAATCGCCTTCGCGGTCATCGACATGGCGGCCGCGTCCACGACAAGCCAGATGATCCTGCGCTTCGGCAATGTGGAGGTCGTCCCCAACGGCATCGCCAAGGCGAAATTCATCGTCGCCTTCGACGACATGTCCCCCCTGACGGTCCAATATGCGTCGCGCGCCATGGCCCGATACGGCTTTCGCGGCGTGCTGTATCCCAGCAGCATGATCGCGCTGGGCCAGCCGGGCAAGCTGACGGTGCCGATGGTGAAGAATCTGCACGACAATCTGGGCTGGCAGATTGCGAGCCAGGCCTATTCCACGGAAAACAACGTCGGTGCGGGCGGCATCGACCTGATGACCAGCGACCAGCGCACGGCGGAAATGGCGAAGCTGCGCAATATGCACAATGCGCTGGGCCTGACGGGCGGCGCCCATGGCAGCTATTTCAGCAATGTCGGCGTGACCGACATGATCGCCTACCCCATGTTCCGTCAGCATTTCCGGTCGATGCGGGCCTATTATTTCGGCCCGGTCCCGCCGGAAACCTTCCCCTGGGGCGATCCCATGCGCATCAAGGCGCAGGGCGCGGGGGAATTTCAATATAATAGCGACGCGGATTTGTTCACCAATCGCTGGAAACCCTATATCGACAGCGCCATCGCCCAGAAGGGGGTCGCGTTCCTGGTGTTCCATGGCGGCCTGAACACGCCCGGCGTGAGCTGGCAGAGCAGTTTCGACGCGATGATGACCTATCTGGATGCGGAACGGGCCAATATCGACGTCGTCACCGTCGACGATCTGGAGATGCCCTGACGCGCGTGAATATCTTTAAATATCTTGGTGTTCGGCTTCGTCCGAATTAAGAGAACCCGCCGCCCGCATAGGCAGGCGGCGGGGGACTCATGACCAACAGATTGCCGCAGGCCGCGCTCATCATGCCGGCGATCCTTTTTTGCGAAATGCTGGCCCTGGGCGCGGATGGCCCCTTTCTGGGCGCGGTGGCGGCGGTGGCGGAAATCGCCGGGGCGATGATCGTCCTCTGGCTGTTGCGTCCGGGCATGGCTTTCTGGCGGGCCTTCTACATGCCGTTGCTGGCGGCGGCGGCGGCCTGGGCCTGGCTGGCGTCGGCGATGATGCCGGGGCCGGACATGTTCGGACGTGTCTGGGGCGCGCCCGACCTGCTGCCTTCCGCGCTGGCCCGCTTCCTTGGCGGATGCGCGGTCCTGCTGGCGTCGGCCGCGGTCGGCTGGCGGCGGCGGGGGTTGCGCCTTTCGATCGATTACTGGCTGTTGCTGGGCCTCATCCAACTGGCCGTCGCGCTGTTCCTGCGCCAATCCGACCCCAACAGCGTCTGGGGCGTCGACAAGGGATTCCTGCGCGATCGCTTCACCGGCACTTTCGTCAACGCCAATGCGGCGGGTTGTCTCTACGCCATGCTCGCCACCCTGGCCCTGGGGCGCGGCATCATGCTGTGGCGAAGCCGCTTCGCCCCGGCATCCCTGATGACGCAGGTGGTCGCGCCGGTCGCGCTGCTGGGTGGATTGGGCGCCTGCGCCATCACCGGATCGCGAACCGCGCTGGTCGCGGGCCTGGCGGTGCTGTTCCTGCTGGCGGTCCAGTTCGGCTGGACCGAATATCGGAACCGGGCGAAGGGGAATGCCGCGACCGTCTTTGCAGCCACTGCGATGGCGATCCTGCTGGTGTTGGCGCTGGTCGGCGAAAGCACGGCCGAACGGTTCAGGCAGGTCGACCAGGATAGCGGTCTGCGGGTGGAAATCTGGTCATTCTATGCGCGTCTGGCCGGGTCCGCACCGTTGGGGCACGGGCCGGGCGGTCTGGAGGACGCGGCCCTGCGCGCTTATGCATCGGTGAACGAAGCCAATATGCTGTGGTTCGTGAATTCCGCGCATGATATTTTCCTGTCGTTGATGATCAACGGCGGCTGGCCCTATCTGCTCCTGATGATCATGCTGACCGGAGCGTTGCTGTTCCCGTTGCGCCATCGGCAGGCCCGTGAACAGGGCGCTACGCTGGCGTCCGCCATCGGCGCGCTGGCCATCATGCTCGTCTGCTCCAGCGTCGACATCGCGCTCGACATGCCGGGCATGGCGGCCTTGGGCGCGATGCTGCTGGGGCTGGTATGGGGGGCGGCGGCAAGCGCCGTGCACGATGACCGCCGGAATCAGTCCGTGCCGGCGCGCAGCCGTGCGTCGACCAGCGGCGCGGCGGGGGTCTGAGCCACCAGCCCGCGCGCATAGCCGTAGGTATGATCGGTGGCGCGGGCGAGCCAGACCGTCTCGTCCACGACCCGCGACCGGATTGCCGGGTCCAGCAGGCGCCAGACCGACGCGGCATAGCGGATGCGCCACGGCGCGCTGCCGCGCAGGAAGGGCGCCGCCGAATAGCTGCGGCGCAGGGCGTCGAGGGTGCACGCCGCCTCCGGCCCGTCGCGCAGCATCGCAAGATAGGTGGCGCTGACCTCCGCCTCGCCCCAGGCGGGGCGCGCTGCGAGGGCATGACCCATGTCCGCCGTCGCCAGCCTTAGCAACGCCGCAGCCTTGCCCGGTTCCGCCGCCGCCGCATGGGCGCGCATGATCCCGCGAAACAGCGCGCTGCGCGGCGGCAGGGCTTCGGAAGGACGGTTGGAATCGATCACGTCCTGATATCCGGACAAGCCGCCCGCCTGCCGGACTGAAGCAGCCTTCGTCCGCATCACGTCATATTCCACCGCCAGCATCCGTCCGGCGAAGACCAGGCAAGCCGCCAACACTGTCATCGCCGCTCCCGTCAGGATCAGGCCGCCGCCCGCTCCGCCCTTATTCGGAGAGGTAGTAATGCGAATATTTCCGCGAATAGTAGAGGGCGCCATAGGCCTCTTCCCCCGCGTCGACCATGGAGAAGATGGCCCCGGCCAGCCGCGCATCGTCATTCATCAGCCAAGACAGCGACGTCTTCACCGCATTGGCCGGCGTATCGCCCCATTTGACGACCAGCACCACCGCGTCGGCCAGCAGCGCCACGGTCCGCGCGTCCGCCAGGCCCAGCAGGGGCGGGGTATCGATGATGATCCGGTCGTAGATGCGCGATTGGGTGTCGATCAGGTCGCGCATCTTCCTGCCGCTGAACAGATCCTCGGCCAAGAACGAAGTCGATGCGACCGGCAATATATCCAGCCCGGCCACCGCGTCCTGGACGATGGCGTCCTCGGCCGGCAGATCGCCGGTCAGTATTTCGACCAGCCCCCGGTCGACTTCGATCCCCGCAGCCTCCCGCAATCCGGCACGGCGCAGGTCGGTATCGATCAGCAAAACCTTCTCGCCCGCCATGGCGCATATGCGGGCAAGGGTCAGCGAACTGCTCGTCTTTCCTTCGTCCGGCAGGCTGGAAACGATGGTGATGACCCGCATATCGGCATTGTCGCGGCCCAGCAGCGACCGGCGCAGCACGCGATAGGATTCCGCATAGGAACTCATCGCCTTGTTGATGAGGGTCGCGGGCGCCGAACAGGGCTGCCCATTCGCATCGCGCAGCTTGCCTGAATCGATGCGCGGGATGCTGGCCAGCACGGGCACCCCCAACCGTTCGAGATCGGCCACGCTATACAGGCCCTTGGCCAATATTTCGCGCATCAGCACGGTCCCGCTGCCCGCCGCGACGGCGCCGAAGAAGGCCAGCACCAGTAACAGCTTGCGATTGGGCGATGTCGGCTTTGCGGGCGGCACCGCCGTTTCGATGACCTGCGCCTGGGTCAGCGCGCTGCGCGCCACCTGGTTCATACCCTGCGCCTGTTCGGCCAGCTTGTTATAGGCTGAGTGCGCGGCGTCGGCCTGGCGCTGGAACGTGTCGGCCATGACGCTGGCGCGCGTATCCGTCGATTGCTGTCCCCGCAGACGGGCCATGTCCCCCCGCAGGCTCGCCGCCCTTGCGCTCGCCGCATTGGCTTCGCTGATCAGGCCGCCGATGATGCGGTCGGCCTCATCCTTGATCTGCGTGTCCAGCGCCCGCACCTGCTCGGTAACCTTGACGGATTCGGGATGCTTGGGGCCATAGCGGGACGTGACCTCGCCCTGCCGCTGGATCACCTGCGCCCGCTGCGAGCGGAGATCGGCGATGACCTGGGAATTGAGCACGGCCGACACGGCATCCAGCCCGCCCGAAGCGACCTGCGCCCTGGCGGCGGCCAATTTGGCGCTGGCCGCTGCCGCTTCCGACTGCGCGGTCGCCAATTGGGAGGCGAGCGGCGCGATCTGCTGGTCGGTGACGCTGGTGTCGCCGCCGCTGACGATGCCGGCGGTGGCGCGATATTGCGCCAGCCGCGCATCGGCCTTCACCGCCTGGTCGTTCAGCGTCGCCAGCCGCTGGTCCAGATAGCTGGTTTCGCGTGACGCGGTGCCCGTGCGCCGCCCGACGCTGTAGGCGATATATTCGCTGGCGAAGGCGTTGGCGATCGCCGCCGCCGTCTTGGGTTCCTTCGCGGTATAGCCGACATTGACGATATAGGTCATCTTGTCGCGCGCGGTGTCCAGATTGCCGAGCAGCCTGTCGGCCAGCGCGGTTTCGAACTCCTCGCGTTCACGTGCCGTCGGCCGGGAGGGAAGGGGATCGAGGCCCTTGCTGAATTCCGGATTCCTGTCCAGCCGGAGTTCGCGGACCACGCCGATCGCGATGTCGCGTGATCGCATGACGTTGACTTCGGTGTCGAAGATATTCTGGTCCGGCCGCTCGTTTCCGCTCATCTGCCCCAGGGCCGCGTTGGCCGAAGGATCGATCTTGACCCGCGCCGTCGCCGAATATTTCCACGGCATCATCAGGATCAGCGCCGTGGCGACTATGAAGGTGACGATGAACACGATCGCGAATGTGCGCCAGCGCCGCCGGAACATGCCGATGACTGCGCTATTGAGCGAGGATATTATCCCCGAAGCGGAAGCGTGGGCGGTGATGTCCGCATTCGGTACGCCGGTCTGATCCAACATTCTGATGGCCCTATGCGGTTAAGGGTGTACCGAAATGCCGGCAAGCATTCGGAATTCCGAGAGTGTGGGGCCATTGCCGGTGGCGAAATCGCTCTTGCGCCGAGCGTAGGACAGGTCCAGCTTCGCGCTGATCAGGCGGTTGGTCAGATAGGTCGCCCCGCCCGACAGGCGCGTGACCCTGGCCTTGCCGTCAAAGCCGAAAAACTTGTCTTCCGACAGAGAGGCGCTGGCGTTCAGCAACAGGTTGCGCAGCAGTTCATGATCGGCCCGGACCGCGCCCATGGTGGTGAAGAAACCACTTCCGCTCGCCGAGGCATCCTGAATTTCCCGCGAACCCGTCAGGGTGATCGTTGTCAGTTCGGACAGGAAATATTCGATCCTGCCGTCGAATGAAAAGCCCTTCACATCCCGGTAGAGGGCGGAATTGAACTGGCGATCGATATAGCCCATGCCGAACGTGCCGCGCACCAGGGCCGCGATATCCAGCGTGACGCCGCCCAACAGCCGATATTCCTTGGAATCGCGGTTGTCGACGCCCGGCGCCAGCACCTCGTCATATTCCGTGTCGGTATAGGTGACCTGGCCGAAAATGCCGGTATCGGGCGTCACGCCATATTCAAGCTGGACCGCGCCGCTGGCGATCCTGCGGTCGCGATTGTCCTGGGACAGGGATGCGCCCGCCAGCGTGTCGACGGACCGGAAATCATAATCCGCATAGGTGCCCGACGCGACGACCCTGAACCGGGCGAAGCGGGCGTCCGTCAGGAAGCGCGCCTGGCTCCGCTGATAGGGGGTGGGGCTGCGGACGTCGGTGATGGCGGCGCCCGAAAATTGCGATTCGAACAGGCGCGCCGTGTCGACGCCCAGATTGAAGGTCAGGCTGCTGCCGGCGTCATAGCGGCCGCGCGCCGCGACCTGCCAGCCATTCTGGTCGCGCGGCTTTTCCGTCGCATAGCGGACCAGATTGCCGCTGCCCTCGACCTGAAGGCTGTTTCGCGACCAGTTGGACCGGGCCAGGACGCGGGGCGCGGCGCTGACGAAGAAATCGCCCAGCCTGTTGTCCTGCGTCTGGTACACATTGTCCGAATAGCCGGGCTGAATATCCAGCGCCGGGAAAATGGTGAAGCCGCCCGCGGGCAGGCCGACGGGGTTGGTTTCCGGGCGCGCCCGTTCCGTCACGCTCACATTCCGGCCCCGGTCATATATGATCGGAACGACGGTATCGATCGTCGACTGCGCCATGGCGATGGCGGGAAGGATGGCCGCGCCGATGGCGACGATGGACGAGCAGAAACGAAAGGTCATGATTGGCCTTTTCCAAGTTCGCGATCATCGATTGACGGGATGATGGCGTTCAGGCTGGATGCGATCAGTTTTGCGGCGTGTAGCTTGCGCCCGTGCCGCCGCCGCCGACGCTGGGTCCGGCCGCCAGCGACGCCGCGCTGCCCGACAGGATACCCCCGGTGCCCGCCAGCCCGCGCCGCAGCGAGGCGATGACCGCGGCAACGGCGGTTTCGACCTTCCGGGGCTTGTTCTTGCGCGCCGCGATGAATTCCAGCGCCGCCAGATTGACGTTCATCGGCTGTTGCTGCTGGTCGATGGTGAAGGTGATGGCGGCCTCCACATCCTGGGCGGTGGCCGTCGCGGGCAGGGCGGCGACGGCGGCGTCGATGCTGCCGATCAGCTTTTCCACGGCGGCGGCGTCCGGTTCGGTGGCGGCGGGGGTCTGCCCGTTCACCGGCATGGTGGCCAGCGAAGCCGGGACGACGGAAAGCAGCGCGGCAATCATCGCGCCTTTTTTCTGGACACTCATGAATATTCCCCCCTTTGAACAGTCAGAGCATTTTCATCACGAGGCCGTTGACGGTCGGCGGCCCGGAAAATGCGGCACACAAAATAAAGGAGTGCTTCCACGCAATGTGGAAACCCTCAACCTCCCCCAAGAAAACAGTTATGAAATCGCCAATTGGAACCTGACGATTCAAAAGAAACGTTCGCCGATCCGGACCGTGTCTCCTGGAAAGATCTGAAGGTCAGGCGTCAGCTTGATTTCGCGTTCGACAACTTCGTCAAAGCGCTTGATGTAGATTTTCCGCTTATTGGCACGATAGGTGAAACCTTCGGCGCGGGCGACCGCGTTGAATATCGTCAGCCCGCTGGAATAGGGATATTCGCCGGGCTTGGACACTTCCCCCAATATGTAGAAGGGGCGATAGCTCAACACATCCAGGCTGACGCGCGGTTCCCGCAGGTAGCCGTCGGCCAGCTTGGCCTCGATATCCTTGGTGATTTCCCTGGGACTGCGGCCGATCGCCTTGACCTCGCCGATCAGCGGCAGCGACAGCCCGCCGCCGTCGCCGACGGTGAACTCGCCCGACAGCGTCTCCTCATTGAAGACGATGATCCTGACCTTGTCGGCGACGCCCAGCTTGTAATCGGTCAGCGTCGATGCCGCCGCCGCGTCATCCGTGGCCGATACCGGCGCCGCGCCGGCAGCTTCCGGAGCAGCCGCCTGCGCAAGACAGGGTAAAGCGAATGCAATCATGCAGGCAATAATAATCTTCGGCATATATCGTCGGATACACAAATCGTTGCTCCGCGACAATTGAAATGCTTACAAAAGGATAAAAACGTTCACAAATCTTTGATCCCTGGACTTGAAAATGGTTAATTTACCTGCTCACGCGCGCTCGATTTCCGCGCGCGCCAACCATTCATGTTGAAAGGAGGCTTCCGCATGGCCGAGTGATTCGGCGAAGTGGACCCGAAGCTTTGCGGCTTCCCGCTGCGCATCATGCTGTTCGCGCACGATCCGCCGTCCTTCCTCGCCCATCGCGGCCAGCGCCGCCGGCTCCGCGGTCGCGCAATCCCGCATCGCCCCGGCGATGGCGTCGACCGAACCGGGCGTGAAGAGCCAGCCGGTCCGGCCGTTGATGACCAGGTCGGCCAGCGCGCCGACATTGGTGGCCAGCACCGGGCGAGCCAGGGCGAAGGCCTCCATCACGACGATCGGCAATCCTTCGGCGAAACTCGCCATCAGCAGCGCGCGGGCGTTCGCTATATGGGTCCGCACCTGATTTTCATCGGCCCAGCCGGTGATCTTCACCGCATCGTTCAGCCCCAGCCGCATCATCGCCGCTTCGATCCGCCCGCGCATCTCGCCGTCGCCGACCAGCGTCAGCGTGGCCGGAATCCCGCCATCGCGAACCCGGGCGAGGGCTTCGAGCATCAGGAGATGCCCCTTCTCGCCGCTCAGACGCCCGACGCTGACGAAGTGCGGGGCCGTGGCGGGCGGCGTCGGTTCGACCTCCAGAAATTCACGGGACAGGCCGCAATGCACGACGCTGATCTTGTTCCAATGGCGCGGATCGCACCAGCGATATAATTGGCTGGCGCAAAAATGCGTGATGGCGATCACGAAGGCGGCCTGTTCGATCTTCGTCCCCAGATGCAGGCCGATGGGTCGGTCGAACTCGTCCGACCCATGCACCGTGCAGCTAGCCTCTCTTATTCACGACGCTCGGTTTCGGGCCCGCTCTGGGCATTTGCTGCGGCTGGCTGTATTGCGCGGACGACCGGCATCGCTGGCGTTTGTTTCACCGCATTCGGATTGATGGGCTTTTCGGGTTGAAGGGCTGGGCTCGGAGTTCTGCGGCGCTGCCGCATGGGCTACGTCGGCGCAGGCTTCAGCCGGAGAACGAGGGCGCGGAACAGGTCGGCATCCGGACAGGCGGAAGCGAAGGCAATGCGGATGCGGCTAGCACTTTCTACGACGCGCGCAGCGACCTTGAGCAGCCGCAGGCGCAAGGTGGTAAACTCCGCGCTTGCCAGAGCAGCGGTCCTGGGCATCGCCTGCTGGATGCGCCATAGCAGCCAGTATGCGGCAGTGTGCAGTATCAGGCGCATCTGATTGGCATTGGCCGAGCGGCACGAGGTTCGGTCGCTGGCGAGCTGGGACTTGTGGCGCTTGATCAGGTTCTCGGCCTGACCACGCGCGCAGTAGAGCGTGTCGTAGATGTGCTCGGCCGATCCTGTTGCCAACGAGGTGACGACATAGCGGATGTCCATGCCCAGCGTGCTGGCCTCGATCCGTGCAACGACGCGACGCTGGCACTTCCAGGTCTTTGCCCCATAGCGGGTCTCGGCATAGTTGCGCAGGACGGGACACTGACGCTGGGCGCGCTTGACCGCGCAGGCATCGGCGACCGCAACAATGGCGGGATCGGCGCGCAGCGCTGAATTGGTGGGCAGGCCGAACACGTAATCGACGCGGGCCGCATCGCAGTAGGCCATGACCTCGGGTCGACCATAGTGCCCGTCGCCGCGGATAGTGATGTGGGTATCGGGCCAATTACGGCGCAGGTGACGCACCAGGCGTCGGATGTGCCCCGCCGCCTCCTTTCCAGAAGGCGTCTTGCCTGTGCGCAGCAGCATGGCCACCGGCCTGCCGGTCGCGGTGTCGTAGATATGGATCGGTAGGAAGCAGCGCTCCCCATGATGCCCGTTCCAGAACGAGAGCTGTTGATAGCCATGCACGACGTCGCACGTGTCGTCGATATCCAGCGTGACCGCTGTCGGAGGGGCGGGATAGCTGGCGCAGTAGATGTCGATCATCGCGGCCATCATGCTGGCCAGTTCGCGCGTAGTCGGTGCATTTTCCCACCGGCTCATCGTCGGTTGGCTGGCCAGCCCCGCGCCCGATTCCGGCAGCTTGCCGAGCGCCAGGCGGAAGCCTGGATCGTCGCGCAGAGCATCGAGATCATCGGCATCCTCATAGCCGCACGCAATCGCGAACACACGGGCACGCAGAATGTCATCCAGGCGATGGATCACCCGCGCTGGATCGCGCGGATCGGCAATACAAGCCGCCAGGCGCTGGCAAATCCCCATCGCGCGCTCGGCCTGTGCAAGCAGTAGAACACCGCCATCCGAGGTAAGCCGGCCACCGTCGAACGCAGCTGTGATTTTCTTGCGGCCGACTGCTGGGAATCCAAATGAGCTTGCGATATCATCGTTCATGGCGGGTGTGGCCCGTGGCATTTTCTGCCCTGCGGCAGGTTCGGCTTAGACACCCAGTTCCTAATTCAGATCAGAGGCTTACGCCACTCCCGCCAACCCTTCAGGACACTTTTGGTGAATAAGGCGGGCTATAGGGTATGCCGGCCAAAGTCGCGGCGACCATCGCGACTTCCGCGGCATTGGTGCCGAAATGGGCATGGAGTTGCCGGACGCCGGTGGCCATGGCCTGCCGCGCCAGCAGGGCCGCTTCCACAAAGCTGATCAGGTGCAGCGGGATCGACCGGTCAGTCTTCGGCATCATCCGCATGGACAGCCACAGCCCCTTCATCCACCGTACCGGATGGGTGACCAGCAGGATCATCGCGGCCGCCAGCATCGGCAATGGGCCGCGCCGCAGAATATAGCGCGTCCGGTCCCGTTCCGATGCGTCGGCGGGATCGGCGATGTCTGCGTCCCATCCCCTCAGCGCCCAGCGTTCGACCGTCACGCCCGCCGCCTCCAGCGCCAGTATTTCCCGCCGGATGAACGTATGGCTCACCTTGGGATATTGGTTGGTGAAATATCCGACGATCATCTTTCTTCCCATTTATACTGCCCATGACCTTTCCCCTCGGGAATCAAGCCTGCTTCGTCATTGAGCTGCAAAGTCACACGGTCCCCTAACGTAAAAATGACATGAATTGAACTATCCATATCCCGTCGATCAGCTATGGGATCGAAATGTACCATAGCGGGGCGTCGAGAATTTCTGTCCTTTATCCAAGCCTTTTTCCGATCCATATGCGCTTCATGCCGACCATGATTCGCAATGCTTCAGCCATGCTGCGATGAACGCCTCGATCGCTATGCCGCAACCCGCGGCCAGACCGGAACCCGAAGCCGATACGCCGCACATCGCCATTCTCGACGGGTGGCGCGGGATTTCGATCCTGCTGGTGCTGGCGACGCACATGCTGTCGCTTGGCCCCAAATCGCTAAGGCTCAACGAAGCCTTCGGCATGGTGGGGATGTCCCTGTTCTTCACCCTGTCGGGCTTTCTGATCACCAAGGCGCTGCTCAAGGATCCGTCGGTCGTTCCCTTCCTGATCAAGCGGGTGTTTCGAATTCTTCCGCTGGCCTGGACGTTCATCCTGCTGGTCGTCGCGACGCAGACGTCGTCCTGGCCGGTCATCGCGGCAAATCTTCTATTCTTCGCCAACAACCATAAACCCTATCTCTTCTACGCCGGGCATTTGTGGAGCCTGTCGCTGGAGATGCAGTTTTACATGTTCGTCGCGTTGCTGGTCGGTATTGGCGGACGCCGGGCGATCATGCTGCTGCCGGCCCTGGCGGTGGCCGTCACGCTGAGCCGCGTCGTTCGCGGCATAACCGCCGGCGTGCACACATTCGACCGGATGGATGAAATACTGGCCGGCGCGATCCTGGCGATCGTGGTCGCCCGGGGATGGCGGCCGCCCGAATCCTGGTGCAGGCCATGGGTCTGGGGGCTGCTGCTGGTCTGCAATCTGATCGGGTCGCAGCCCAATGTGCGGGACCATTTTCCGTTGCTCGCCTATTTGCGGCCCTATCTGGCGGCGGGTGCCGTCGGCCTCAGCATCTTCGCCCGGGACAATGTCGTGACCCGCCACATGTCCAGCGCCCCCCTACGCTATGTCGCGCAGATTTCCTTCGCCCTCTATGTCCTGCACCAACTGACCTATCGCGGCTGGCTGGGCAGCGGCGACACGGTGGAACGTTATCTGAAGCGTCCGCTATCGTTCCTGCTGGCTTTCGCCGCCGCGCATCTCTCGACCTTTTATTTCGAACGGCCGCTCAATCGCTTCGGCCACCGGCTGGCGTCGCGCTTCAAGCGCGAGAGGGCCGATCCTTGAGCGGCGATCGCCCCGGCGTCTGGCGGCTGATCCGGGAGGACAGGTCCACGCAGCGCGAAGGCCTCTGGGCGCAGGGCTTCTGGGCACTGGCGGTCTACCGCCTGTCCCACCGCCGCCTGGCGCGGCGGGCGGGGCTGGTCAGGCGGCTATGGGGCGGATGGGCGAAGCTGGCGGGAAAGGCCGTCGAATGCCTGTGCGGCATATCCCTGCCGGAAGGAACGACGATAGGGCGGCGCCTGCGGATCGAGCATTTCGGCGGCATCATCGTGCATAGCGCCACAGTAATCGGTGACGATTGCCTGTTGCGGCAGAATGTGACGCTCGGCAACCGCAGCGAGGCGCGGCCCATGGACGCGCCCGTGCTGGGCAACCGGGTTCAGGTGGGGGCAGGGGCCGTGATCCTGGGCGGGGTGCATATCGGCGACGACGCCGTTATCGGCGCCAATGCGGTGGTGTTGATCGACGTGCCCGCTGGCGGGGTCGCGGTGGGGAACCCGGCCCAACTGGTTCAGCGGCGCGCGGCGAGCGGGGCATGAAGCCTCAGTCGCCATCCCTCGCGGTGCGGACCCAACCCCGTTTCGGGCCAAGCGCCATCCGGACGTAAAAGCCAAGCTTCTTCAGGACGCTGACCGGCATCAACGCCATTTCCTTCAGCGTCAGCAGGTCACGCGCATGTCGCGCCCAGGCAAACAGGATCGCGCCGCCAAACAGCGCGATCATGACCGACAGCAGCAGCAAGGGCGCCACCTCACCCCCCATCAGCCACCACAGGCCCGACACGGCGCACAATGCCGCCAGCACCATGCAGAGCAGGCTCAGCGGCGGAATGGCGATGTCCAGCCCCAGCAGGATCAGGCCCGGCTTGCGCCGCGTCATCCCCTCTATCAGCAGCGGCAGGGCGAAGCGGCGCATGATGGACAGATATCCGCTTTCCCATCGCGCCCGCTGGATTTCGGCGGCCTTGCTGTCCAATGGCAGCGGGCTGGTTATGCGAGCCTGGGGCGAAAAAACGGGCGGATAGCCGGCCTTGGCAAGGTTGATGCCCAGCAACAGGTCTTCCACGATTTCCCCGGACGCGACATCGATCTGTTCCAACGCGCCCGCCGGAAACGCCATGCCGCTGCCCGTCAGGATGCAGGGCATGCCCAGCGCATGGCAACCCAGCAGGCGGACATGATTTTTGACGCGGATCGCAAACGCGCTGAACCGCATGGCCAGCCGCTCATGCGCCGGGGCGGTGATCAGATAGGATCCCTGCACCGGTCGGCCGGTGCGCGCCACATCGGCGGCCAGCCGCGACAGCGCGCCGCTTGCCACATGGCAGTCCGCATCGACGACGATCATGACCGGATTGGCCCATTGCCGCGCATGCGCGATGCCATGGGCCAGGGCATAACCCTTGCCCCGCAGATCGGCGCTGAACCTTTCGGTCACGTCCGCCCCCATGTCGCGGGCGATGGCGGCGGTGTCGTCGCTGCAATTGTCGGCGACGACCAGCAGCCGGTCGCCCACGCGCAATTGGGGAAGCAATGCGGAAAGCGTCGCCGCGATGATCGTCCTTTCATCATGCGCGGGGATCAGGACGGTGAAGGCGGGGGCGTCCCCCGCCTCGTCATTCCGGCGCGCCAGGGAGGCGCAGGCGATTTCCAGCACGAACAACGCGACCGGCGGCATCGCCAGCACGGCGCAGAGCAGCAATATCGTGGTGATGGTCATGATCCCTGCCCAAGCTGCCGATGAGAATGTCCGCCTATTTCCTGCCGGTATTGGGCCGGGTCAATCCAATCGCTTCCATGATCATGAGAAGACAAAGCCAGGACAAGGTGGCCGCATATAAAGGAAGCCAGAAAATCGCGATGAGTCTGTCCGCTATTCCCACCGTCACGACATGGCGGGAGCGGGTCTGCCGCCGCCACAGGGCAATAAAGCCCACGACCCATAGCACCGCCAAGGCAAGAATAGCGGCATAGGCCCATAGCGGATAGGAAAGCATGTGACGCTACAACTCAAAAATAGAGGATTCGTCAAGCGTTAAGGAAAAACTTCAATATTTTGGACCATTGATCCAAGTCAAACGGCCTTTTTCCGACGATCCAATAGAGACTGTGCGCGATCCAGGATCAATGTGACAGGGCGAGCATTTTAACGGCCCACCCCAAAAATCCAAATAATCCCCAGGAAAGCAGGGACAAACCAACTATAAGGGCAATGCGCTTGGATTTTGAAGGAAGAGACATGGTCTCACCTTCCCGATCGACATGGATGGCGGCGCATCCGAAACTACCAGTGACGACCGTATGCGCCAACTTGATTTTCTCGATCTGCGCGTCGTGAAGCGGCCGGTCGAACCGACAGCCCGCCACCTTGCCGCCCGACCAGATGACGCGCGCGGCGCATCTCCCGATGCCGGGCAGGCCCAGGCTGATCGCTTCGCCCGCCGCCAGCGGCACGGTGGAGGATATGCGGCAACCTTCGCTGGAAAGATCGTCGATGACGACGTCGAACGGCTTCTGTTCCCGCAGGCGCAATGTGGAGGGGCGCAGCAGCTTCTGCCGGTTCGAGACGCGGACGGCAGCGGCGGCATTGGCGGAAAGCAAGTTCGGCATGACATACCTTGAATGGATGCCAAATCGTTACGATAGAGGTGCTAAGAAGCGGTTAAGTGCAACGATATCCTCCAGGCACTAGAGCGGTTTTCGATCTGATTGAATCAGATAGACCGCTCTATTCCTTTGTTTTACCGCGATTTCTTAAACGTCAGATGATGCCATCTGACTGGAAAGCGCTAATAAGCCACACCCCCGCAACTGATCCGCCCCGTCCCGCGATTGTCGACGCTGCACGCCGCTTTCCCGACCACCGTCACATCGCCCGATCCGGAAGCCGTGACCCTGGCCGTCACCTCCGCCGTCAGCGCCACATTCCCCGGTCCGTCATTCGTCAGCACGGCCTGCCGCGCCCGCAATCCCTCGGCCGCCACCGCGCCCGGACCAGTGACCCGCACCGTCGCCACACCGACCCGTCCGGCCAGATTCGCTCGCCCGGCCCCCGCCACGCCCAGATGAAGCTGCTCCAGATCCACCGCCGCCACGCTGACATCGCCATTGCCGCCCAGCACGATCTCCCCGCGCAGCCCCTTCATCCGGCTGATCGAAACCGATCCGCCCCCGGTCAGCACTACCCGGCCCAGATCGCCGGTCGACAGCCGCAGCACCGCCCGCCCGCCGGATTTCTCGCCCGGCTGCGCCCGCTCCATCGTCACCGCCAGCAGGCGTCCCGACAGGTTCAGCTTCAGCCGGTCCAGCACCGCCTGATCCCCCTCCGCCCGTGCGGACGCCCCGGCGCCTGTGGTAATCACGACCTCGACCGGCGCCTCCACCCGGATCGCGTCGAAGCTGGAAAGGGTGAAGCCCCGCGTCGCCGCCCCGGCAGGGGCCGCCAGTCCCGCCATCGTGACGACCGCAAAAGCGAGAAAACGGGGAAGCGGCATCACGATCTCCCAACTCAATATCGCGATCCTGATACGAATAGGCGGTAGCGGTTCCAAGCCCCCTTGTTCGTCGCACCGGATCGGGCAAGATCGTCGGGTTTCCAAAAGAGGGCATGTGGCTGATGCGCAAACTGTTTTCCGGACTCCTCCTGGGATTGATCGGCACGACGGCCTTGGCCGCTCCGGATGACAAAGTGCTGGATAAGCGGGCGGAAGCCTGGTGGAGCCACGTCCGCACCCTTGCCGACGATGCCTATGAAGGACGCGGCACCGGCAAGCCCGGTTATGACAAGGCGGCGGATTATGTGATCGCCCGGCTTCAGGCGCTCGGCCTCCAGCCAGCGGGCACGCACGGCTATAAACAGCCCATCGCCTTCACGGAGCAGGTGATCCTGTCGCAGGACAGCAGCGCCAGCCTGATCGGCGCACAGGGCGAAACGCCGCTTGCCGTGCCCGCCGACATAATTTTCTCGGGCGGCGGCGGTCCCGTTCCGCCCACTGTCAGCGCGCCGCTGGTCTTTGCGGGCTATGGCCTGCACCTCCCCGAAGCGGGGCATGACGATTTCGCCGGACTCGACCTTAAGGGCAAGATCGTGGTGGTCGTTTCCGGCGGGCCTGCGACCATTTCCGGCGCGCTCAAATCCCATGCCCGGTCCGAACGGGCGACCTGGCTCGCTCGGCAGGGCGCATTGGGGCTGATCCAGCTCGTCACGCCCAGGCAGGTGGAAATCCCCTGGGATCGCCGCATGGCGCTCTCCAGCCAGCCCGCGCTGTTCTTCCAGGATACGGCCCTGCGCGACACCGCCACGCCTTTCCTGAGCGCACAGTTCGATCCGGCCAAATCCGCTTTGCTCTTCGCCGGTTCCGGCCATGATTTCGCGCAGGTCGCCGACGCGGCCGATCGATCGGCGCCGGTCCCGTCCTTCGCGCTGGCGCAGCGTCTGGACGCAAAGGTGGCCGCCCGCCGCGCCGACCTGTCATCGCCCAACATCATCGCCGTCATGCCGGGAACCGACTCGCTTCTCAAAAAGCAATATGTCGTCCTGTCCGCCCATCTCGACGGCTATGGCGTCGGCACGCCGATCAAGGGCGACGCGATCTACAACGGCGCCATCGACAACGCTTCCGGCGTCGCCAGCCTGCTCGAAATCGCCCGCACCCTGCGCGAGGGCAGGGGCAAGCCCAAACGCTCGATCCTGTTCGCCTTCGTGACGGCGGAGGAAAAGGGGCTGCTCGGCTCGACCTATTTCGCCAAGCGGCCCACCGTGCCGCACAAGGATCTGGTGGCGAACCTCAATTTCGACATGGCGCTGCCGATCTTTCCCCTGACCAGCGTGACGCCCATCGGCTACGACCAGAGCAGCCTCGGCAAGGACGCGGCGGCGGTGAGCGCGCAGACGAACCTGCCGATCACGCCCGATCCTTTCCCGGACCGGAACGTCTTCATCCGATCCGACCAATATAGTTTCATCCGCACCGGCATCCCCGCGCTGTTCTTCAAATATGGCTTCAAGGCGGACACGCCGGAGGCGACGGTGGAAAAGGCCTGGCGCGCCAATATCTACCATTCGCCGAAGGATGACGCGAACCAGCCGGTGATGCCGGCGGAATCGGTGAAGCTCAACGACTATGTCGCCGCCGTGACCCTGCGCATCGCCAACGCGCCGGATCGTCCGGCCTGGAACGAGGACAGCTTCTTCCGCCGCTTCGCCAAATAGCGTCCCCATGCTTGATCCGGCGGGGGTAGGGGCCTAAACCCCCGGCCATGACCCAAGCTTCCTATCCGGCGCTTCGTCTGCGCCGCACCCGCGCCTCCGCCTGGAGCCGGGCGATGCACGCCGAAAACCGCCTGAACCCCAGCGACTTCATCTGGCCTCTGTTCGTCACCGAGGGCAGCCAGATGGAGGAACCCATCAAGTCGCTCCCCGGCGTTTCCCGCTGGTCGGTGGACCTGATCGTGGAGCGCGCAAGGGAAGCGCATGCGGCGGGCATTCCCTGCCTGGCCCTCTTCCCCAATACCCAGCCCGAACGGCGCAGCGACGACGGCGTGGAGGCTCTCAACCCCGACAATCTCATGTGCCGCGCCATCCGCGCCATCAAGGACGCGGTGCCGGACATCGGCATCCTGACCGACGTGGCGCTCGACCCCTATACGGCCCACGGGCAGGACGGCCTGCTGGACGAGGCGGGTTATGTCGTCAACGACGCCACCATCGACATGCTGATCGGCCAGTCGCTCAACCAGGCGGCGGCGGGCGCGGACATCATCGCCCCCAGCGACATGATGGACGGCCGCGTCGGCGCGATCCGCGAGGCGCTGGAGGAGGAAGGCCACGCCAATGTGCAGATCATGGCCTATGCCGCCAAATATGCGAGCGCCTTTTACGGCCCGTTCCGCGACGCGGTTGGCTCCGGCGGCCTGCTGAAAGGCAACAAGAAAACCTATCAGATGGACCCCGCCAACAGCCAGGAAGCGCTGCGCGAAGTCGCCCTCGACATTGCGGAGGGTGCCGACAGCGTGATGGTGAAGCCGGGTCTGCCCTATCTCGACATCATTGCCCGCGTGAAGGACCGGTTCGAAGTGCCCGTCTTCGCCTATCAGGTGTCGGGCGAATATGCGATGCTGGAGGCCGCCGCCGCCGTGGGCGCGGGGGACCGGGACGCGCTGGTGCTGGAAACGCTGTTGGCGTTCAAGCGGGCGGGCTGTTCCGGCGTCCTCACTTATCATGCGCTCCATGCGGCGCGACTGCTGGGAGCCTGAAACATGACCGATCATCCCGACGTCTCGATCATCCCGCTCAACGGCAAAAGCCCGGTGATCCACCCCAGCGCCTTCATCGCGCCGGGTTGCCGGATCATCGGGGATGTGGAGATCGGTCCCGACGTCAGCATCTGGTATAATTGCGTGATCCGGGCGGACATTAATTTCATCCATATCGGCGCGCGCACCAATATCCAGGACGGCACGGTGGTCCATTGTGACAGCCCCGGCGACAATATCAACGGCCGCCCGTCCGAAGGCTGGCCCACGATTATCGGGGAAGACGTGCTGATCGGCCATATGGCGATGGTTCATGGCTGCGTCCTGAAGGATCGGGCCTTCGTTGGCCTTGGCGCCATAGTCATGAGCGGCTGCACGGTGGAAAGCGATGCCATGCTGGCCGCGGGCGCGCTGCTTTCACCGGGGAAGACGGTGCTGCATCGTCAACTCTGGGCGGGCCGCCCCGCCAAATATATGCGCGACCTGTCCGACGAAGCGCTGATCGACATGCGCGAAGGCGTCGACCATTATGTCCATAATGGGAAGGCGCATAAGGGCGCGGTCAAGGCGGCCTTCGCATCGGATTGAACCAGCCCAAGGTTACATGACCATGGGCAATGTTTCAGATCAAGGCTGAGCCAACCGCCCCTTGAGCACGTCCAGCCGATCATTCTGGCTATCCACGATCGCCAGCGCCGCGCCGCGCGCGGCATCGATCGCATCGATCCCGCCGCCGACCTTGCCCTCCGACACGGCATTGCTGCGCTCGACATAAAGAACGTCCAGGCTCGCCAGCGCAGACACGCTGTCGTTGCGCGCCGTTTCGAGCGTGCTCAGCGCCGTTTGCGCCGCCACCCAGGCCTCGCTGGAAACCGCCGACCCCGCAGCCGCCCGCGTCACCCTGTCCGCCTCCGGCCATGCCTTGTCGAAAGCCGCCCCGCCCGCCTGGGCCTGCGCCGTCAGCCGGTCCACATTCCGGACCAGCTCCGGCTCCGGCGCGACGGGGGAGGGCGCCTGCGACACCTCGGCAATGGGCGCATCCTCTATCGCCCGCTTGGCGAGCGAGGGATAGCCCTGAAAGGTGCTGGCGCAACCGGACAGGAAAAGGGCCAGAGAGGGAAGCAGCCGACGCAGGATCATGAAACGCATCTAGGATGGCGTGGGCGCGGAGGCAAGCTCAGCGCGGCAACGCCGCCGCTTCCCGCGCCAAAGCCTCGATCCTCGCCGGATCGACCGGCCCCTTGGGCACGACCCAACTGCCGCCGACGCATTTGATGAAGGGTTCGGCCAGCCATTTTGGCGCGCTTTCCGCCGTGATCCCGCCGGTCGGGCAGAAACGCGCCATGTGCAGCGGCGCCGCCAGAGCCTTCAGCGCAGGCAGGCCGCCCGAAGTCTCCGCCGGAAAGAATTTGAAATGCGACAGGCCCATGTCCAGCCCGCGCATGATGTCGCCCGCCGTCGCGGTGCCGGGCAGGAAGGGAATCCCCGCCGCAATCGCCGCCCGGCCCAACGGCTCGGTGAGGCCGGGGCTGACGATGAAGCGCGCGCCCGCCTCCATCGCGGCATCCAGTTGCGCGGGATTCAGCACGGTCCCCGCGCCGACCACCGCGCCCTCTACCTGCGCCATCTCCCGGATCACATCCAGAGCGGCGGGCGTCCGCAACGTCACTTCCAGCGCGGGCAGCCCGCCCTTCACCAGCGCCCGCGCTATGGGCAGCGCGTCCTCGACCCGGTCCACCACCAGCACCGGGATCACCGGGGCCAGTTCCATCACCCGTTCAACGCTCAAACCCATCATCTCTTCTCCCGAAAGGCCGCGGCGGCGCCGTACAGCCCGATTTCGTCATGCAGGGCGAGCCGGATCGGCACGGATTTCATCAGGCTTTCGAACCGCCCCTTGGCGGTGAAGCGCTGATGGAAACCGCTATGCGGCAACAAGGCCCGCATCCGCTGCGTCAGCCCGCCCGCCAGCACCACGGCATGCGGCCCCTGCGCCAGCGCCAGGTCGCCCGCGACCGACCCATAGGACATGCAGAAACGATCGAACGCCGCCCGCGCAAACTTGTCTGTGCCGTCGATAGCCGCCTGCCAAAGCTCGGCATCCTCCATCAGCACCACACGGTCATGGCCGATGGTCGCCATCGCCTTGTAGATATTGTTGAGGCCCGGTCCCGACACGATCCTCTCGGTCGACACGCGCAGGAACTTGTCGCGCAAATAGGCGAGTATCTTCTCCTCCAACGGATCGAGCGGCGCGAAATCCAGATGGCCGCCTTCGGTCGCGATAACATGCGGCTCGCCATCGTCGAAGGCGATCATCGCCACGCCCAGGCCCGTGCCCGGCCCCAATATCGTCACCCCGCCATCACGCGGGAAGGGTCTGTCCTCCCCGAACAGCAGCGGCAGATTTTCCTGCGGCAGACGGGCCACGGCATGGGCCACCGCCTCGAAATCATTGACCAGCCGCAAATGCTTGATGCCCAGTTCCTCGTCCAGCGTGTCGGGCCGGATCACCCAGGCGCTGTTGGTCAGCTTGATCACATCCCGCCCGATGGCGGTGGCGAAGGCGATGGAGGCGGACGCCGGCAGATGGCCGCCCTCATCCTTGACGAAGGTCGCCCAGCAGGCCTGAAGGCTGGGATATTCCGCCACCTTATATTTGCGCACCTTGCCCAGCGTCGGCACATTGCGCGCGTTCAGTTTCGCGCGGGCGAAGCGGGCATTGGTGCCGCCGATGTCGGCTGCGATGATCTCGGTCATGAACGACCTTTCTCCATTCATTTCGGTCATCCCAGCGAAGGCTGGGATCTCGTGAGGCCAGGCGTAGCTCTTAAACTTCGGCCTCCATCGCCGCCAGAATGGGCGAGGCGCCGCTCTCCGCCAGATCGCTGTGATGCCGGAACAGCGCGAACAATTCCCGGCCCGTATCATAGGGGGCAGGGGGGGCGGCAGGCACATCCCGCGCCTCCCACTCCGCCGCGTCGACCAGCGCCGTGACTTCCCCCATCTCCGCGCACACTCGGACGAGATCGCCGTCGCGCAGCTTGCCGATGGGACCGCCGCCCAAAGCCTCCGGCGACAGGTGAATGGCCGCCGGCACCTTGCCCGAAGCGCCCGACATGCGCCCGTCGGTCAGCAACGCCACGCGGAACCCGCGATCCTGCAACACGCCCAGCGCCGGGGTCAGCTTGTGCAGTTCCGGCATGCCGTTCGCCTTCGGTCCCTGAAACCGCACCACGACCACCACGTCGCGCTCCAACTCACCCGCCTTGAAGGCGCGCAGCACATCGTCCTGATCGTGAAACACCGCCGCAGGAGCCTCGACGGTCCAGCGGTCTTTGTCGACCGCGCTCACTTTCATGACGCAGCGCCCCAGATTGCCGGACAGCAGCTTCATGCCCCCATCCGGACTGAATGGATGGGACACCGGGCGCAGGATCGTCTCGTCCCGCGATTCCGGCACGTCCTTCCAGACCAGCGCGTCATTTTCCAGCACCGGCTCCTGCCCATAATCGGCCAGGCCCCGGCGGGCGACGGTCGGAATATCCCCGTGCAGCAGGCCATTTTCCAACAACTCGCGGATCACATAGGAAATGCCGCCCGCCGCATGGAAATTGTTCACATCGCCCGATCCATTGGGATAGACCCGCGCCAGCAACGGCACGACGTTGGAAATCTCCGCAAAATCGGTCCAGTCGATGACGATCCCCGCCGCCCGCGCGATGGCTGGCAGATGGATCGCATGATTGGTCGATCCGCCGGTCGCCATCAGGCCGATGATCGCGTTGACGATCGCCTTCTCATCGACGCAATGACCAAGCGGCCGATAGTCATCGTTGGGTTGTCCGTCTTTGGTCCATCCGATGCGCGACAGTTGATGCACCGCCGCCCGCGTCAATTCCTGCCGCAGCTTGGTGCCCGGATGGACGAAGGAGGCGGCGGGCATGTGCAGCCCCATCATCTCCATCATCATCTGATTGCTGTTCGCCGTGCCGTAGAAGGTGCAGGTGCCCGCGCCATGATAGCTGGCGCTTTCGGACTCCAGCAATTCCTCCCGGCCCACCTTGCCCTCGGCGTAAAGCTGGCGGATGCGCACCTTTTCCTTGTTGGCGAGGCCCGAAGGCATCGGCCCGGCGGGGATCAGGATGGTCGGCAGATGCCCGAAACGCAGCGCGCCGATCAGCAAACCCGGCACGATCTTGTCGCAAATGCCCAGCAGCAGCGCGCCCTCGAACATCGCATGGGACAGCGCCACCGCCGTCGACAAGGCTATCGTGTCGCGGGAAAAGAGCGACAGGTCCATGCCCGCCTGACCCTGGGTCACGCCGTCGCACATCGCCGGAACGCCGCCTGCCACCTGCGCGGTGCAGCCCACCTCCCGCGCCGCCAATTTGATTAGCTCCGGATAGCGGCCATAGGGCTGATGCGCCGACAACATGTCGTTATAGGCGGTGACTATGCCGAAATTCATCGCCGCGCCGTTGCGGATGACAGCCTTGTCTTCGCCGCTCGCGGCAAAGCCATGGGCCAGGTTCCCGCAGGAAAGCTGGTCGCGATTGGTCCCCGCATCCCGCCCGCGCTCGATCAGGCTCAGATATTTGAGACGCGAAGCGGCGCTCCGCTTCACGATGCGTTCGGTGACCCTGGCGATCACCGGATGAAGATCAGTCATTCCAGCTTGCTCCGTCACGTTCGATAAGGGCAATGGCTGAGGACGGCCCCCAGTTCCCTGAAGAATAGGGCGAAGGCTTCACGCCCGCCTGCTTCCACCCCTCGATGATCGAATCGATCCAGGTCCATTGCGCCTCCACCTCATCGCGGCGCACGAACAGGGTGGCGTCGCCCGCGAGCAGGTCCAGGATCAGCCGCTCATAGGCGATGCGGCGGCGCTGCCCGGCAAAGGCGGCGGTCAGCGACACGTCCAGCGTCACTTCCTCCAGATGCACGTCGCGCTCCAGCCCCGGCCTTTTCGTCATGATGAGCAGGCGGATGAATTCCTCCGGCTGCAACCGGATGATCAGGGTGTTCGGCTCCAGCCCCGACCCGCCGTTCCGCCCGAAGATCGAATGGCGCACCGGCTTGAACTGGATCAATATTTCCGAATGGCGCGTCGGCATGCGCTTGCCCGTGCGCAGGTAGAAGGGCACGCCCTGCCAGCGCCAATTGTCGATATGGGCCTTCAGCGCGACGAAGGTTTCGGTGTCGGACGGCTTGCCCAGCTCTTCGGCATAGCCGGTGACGATCTGCCCGCCGACAGCGCCCGGCGTATATTGTCCCCGCACGCTATGGGTCTTGGTGGTCTCCGCCGTCATCGGGCGCAGCGAACGCAGCGCCTTCACCTTCTCGTCGCGCACGGCGGTCGGGTCCATCCGGGCGGGCGGCTCCATGGCGATGATCGACAGGATTTGCAGCACATGGTTCTGCACCATGTCGCGCAGCGCGCCGACGCCGTCATAATAGGATACGCGGCCTTCCAGCCCCACCGTCTCGCCCACGGTGATCTGCACATGATCTATGGCGGTGGCGTTCCACAGCGGCTCGAACATTACATTGCCGAAGCGCAGGGCGAGCAGGTTCTGGACGGTTTCCTTGCCCAGATAATGGTCGACGCGGAAAATCTGCTCCTCCGCAAACAGCGCGCCGATGCCGTCATTGACCTCTTTCGAGGACGCCAGATCCTTCCCGATCGGCTTTTCCATGGCGATCCGCGTCTTCGGCGTGATCAGCCCGGCTTCCGCCAGCCCCTGCGCGGTCGGCGCGAACAGGGAAGGGGGGGTCGACAGATAGACGGACACGCCCTTGTCGAGCCGTCCGTCCAGCCGCTCCGCCAGAGCCTTGAACTGCGTGGCATTGCCCGCTTCGACCGGTTGATAGACGATAATGCTGCACAACCGCTCGGCAATAACGGGATCATAGCGGTCGGCGGCCAGGAATTTCCGCAGCGCCTTGTCGATGTCGTCGCGAAACTGATCGTCGGTGAATTCGGACCGCCCCGACGCGATGATCAGGAAATCGTCCGGCAGCAGCCCATCGGCCAGCAGATTGTAGAGCGAAGGAAAGATCATCCTGTGCGCCAGGTCGCCGGTGGCGCCGAACAACAGGAACGTGGCAGACGGTTCGGTCAAAGGACACCCTTTTCCGTTTGGTGTTTTCAGGTCTGCACGAGGCCGCCCTTATACCCTGCGGCGCTCGTTACGCAAGCAGGCTATCGCCGCTGGGTCCATCTCGCAACCGCGAGAAGTCGGAAGCGTTGATTTTTGGCTGGACGCTGGCCGCCGATTTTGCCATTGGCGCTCCACCTTGGCGTTTTCAAGGGGGATGGAATCATCCTCCGGCATGGAAAACGCGGTGAAGCGCATGCGGGCGTGGTGAAACTGGTAGACGCGCCGGACTCAAAATCCGGTTCCGAAAGGAGTGTCGGTTCGATTCCGACCGCCCGCACCATCTTTTGATTCAGCATCAAGCGCCGTGGCTGAAGGGCCGCCATCTCTCCAAATATCGGCATAGCGCCAAAAAAGCCCGGCAGCCATGGCTGCCGGGCAGGTGAGCTTTCACCAGGTAAAAGCTTCGGGTCGCGCCGCGGCGGTTAACCATAAATTGTTAGAAGGCCAGCGAAAATCGGCGATCCATCCAAAATGGATCAATCCCTCGCCGCGCCACCCTGGGCGTTGAACCAGGGGATCATCCGGGCAATGGCGTCCTCCACCCGGTCGGTGGAAACGGCGAAGCTGAAGCGGATATGCCGATGCCCGTCCACCGGATCGAAATCAATCCCCGGCGCCGTCGCCACGCCCGTTTCGCGAAGCAGCCGCTGACAGAAGGACAGGCTGTCATTGGTCAGATGCCCCACATCCGCATAGATGTAGAAGGCCCCGTCCGGCGGCGCGATCTCCTTCAACCCCAGCGCGGGCAGGGCGGCCAGCAGCAATTCCCGATTCCGTCGGTAGGTCGCGACATGCCCCTCCAGCTCATCGACGCAATCGAACGCCTTCAACCCGGCATGCTGCGCCAGGGAAGGCGGCGTCAGGAACAGATTCCCCATCCGCGCCCGCGCCGCGTCGATCAGGTCGGGCGGAAACACCACCCAGCCCAGCCGCCACCCGGCCATGGAAAAATATTTGGAAAAGCTGTTCACGATCACCGTGTCCGGCGCGAATTCCAGCATCGACCGCGCCGGTTCGCCATAACTCAGGCCGTGGTAAATCTCGTCCGACACGATCCTGATGCCGCGCCGCCTGCAAACCTCCGCGATCCGCGCCATTTCCCCGGCCGGAATGATGGTCCCCGTGGGATTGGCCGGGCTGGCGATGATCGCGCCATCGGGCGCCGGTTCCAAAGCCTCCAGCGCCGCCGCGCCGATCTGGTAACGCTCCGCCGGTCCGCAATCGACCTCAACCGGCTCCAGATACAGCGCCTTCAGCGTGTTGCGGTAGGCCACATAGCCGGGTCGCGCCGCCGCCACTCGCGCTCCGGGCGCGAACAGGCTGGTCAGCGCCAGCACCAGCCCCGGCGAAGCCCCGCAGGTCAGCAATATTTGCTCCGCCTCCACCACCACGCCGTAGCGCTCCCGATAATGCAGCGCGATCCGTTCCTTCAGCGCCGGGCTTTCCCAATAGCCCATGGGGTCGCTGTCCAGCACGGCATGCGCCTCGGCGATGGCGGCGGACGGCGCCCCGGTCGAAGGCTGGCCGAATTCCATATGCAGGATGGATCGCCCCTCGGCCTCCAGCCTGTGCGCTTCCCGGCTGATGGCGATGGCGTGAAAAGGATCGATATTGGCAACCATGCGCCGCCTCTTACCCGCCCCGCAACCTTGTCACAATCGCCGCGTTGGGAGGCCATGAATGAAAGCTTGCTCGATGCCCTGCAATATTATGGCGCCGCCGCCGCGACCATCGCCGCCCTCATCGTCTCGCTGAACCTGGGCCGCCGCATCACCGGCTGGGCGTTCGTGCTGTTCGTGACATCCTCCATCGCGCTGATCGGCTGGGGTTTCCTGGCGGATGACAGCGAAGGCATAGGTTTTCAGAATATCGCGTTACTCGGCATCAACATCGTCGGCGTCTGGCGCTATCTCTTCTCGAAGCACAAACCCCGCGATTGAAGGCTCACTCCGAAATCCAGACCTCCACCGACACCGCATGCTGGCAAAGCGCCACCCGGATCGGCAGTTCCTCAATCGGTCCGCCCGCCAGCGCCCGGTCATAGACGGCCTTCTTCGCAGGCCCGCCGATCTGGAGGAATATATGACGGCTCGCCAATATCGCTCCGGCGCTCATCGACATGCGCTGGTGCGGCGCGGCGGGCGGCGTCACCGCCAGGATCAAAGCCCCGGTCGAAAGCCCCTTGGCCAATTCCTTCGCCCCCGGAAACAGCGAGGCGGTATGCCCATCCTCCCCCATGCCCAGCAGCACGATGTCCAGCGGCCAGGGCAGGGCCGCAAAGGCCGCCTCGCATTCGGCCTGCCCGGCATAAGCGTCCGCCGCGTCATTCTTCATCGGCACGAACCGCGCAGCCGCCGCCTTCCCCTGCAACAGCGTCTCGCGGACCAGCCGCTCATTGCTGTCGCCATGGTCAGGCGCGACCCAGCGCTCATCGACCAGCGTCACGATCACCTTGTCCCAGTCCAGCGCTACGCCCGACAGAGCCTCCAGCACGGGCCTTGGCGAACGCCCGCCCGAAAGCGCGATGGTCGCCACGCCCCGCGCCGCGATGGCGTCGCCCAGGATCATGGCGATCCGCCGCGCCATGTCCGCCGCCGCCAGCGCACCATCGATGAAAAGATGTTCGGTAGGCATGTCGTTCAATTCTCTGTCGGAAGGGTGCAGATGTCGATCCATTGCGCGCGCGTCAGTGCGGCCAGCCGATCCGGCGTCAACTCCACCGAAGTCGACCGCGATCCCGCCGCCGGGAACACCGTCTCGAAATCGCGCAAGGAAATATCGCAATAGATGGGCAGGGGAGAGGTCAGCCCAAAGGGACACACGCCCCCTACCGGATGCCCGGTAAGCCCCTCGACCTCTTCCAGTCCCAGCATGCGCGGCTTGGCCCCCAGCGCGGCCTTCGCCTTCCCGTTATGCAACCGCGCATCGCCCCGCGCCACCACCAGCGCGATCTCATCCCCGACCCGCAACGACAGGGTCTTTGCGATCCGCGCCGGAACCACGCCCAGAGCCTCCGCCGCCTCATTGACCGTGGCGGTGCTCACCCCCTGGTCGATGATCGCGACATCCGGCGCATGGGCGGAGAAGAAGGCGCGGACGGATTCCGCGCTCATTCTCCCCCGGTCCCGCTTTGCTGAATCTCCGTCAGCTTGCGTTCCCAGGCCAGGGCATGGGTCACGATCTGGTCGAGATCGGCATATTGGGGCTTCCAGGGGAACTCCCCCATGATCGCCCGATTGTCGGAAATCAGCGCATCCGGATCGCCCGCGCGCCGCCCTTCCAGCCGCCGGTCGATCTTCAGGTTCGTCACCCGGTCGACGGCGTCCAGCACCTCCAGCACCGAAAAACCCCGGCCATAACCGCAATTGAGCAGATAATTCTGTTCAGGTTTGGCCATCAGCGCCTCCAGCGCCAGCACATGCGCCGCCGCCAGATCGGTGACATGGATATAGTCGCGCACCCCGGTCCCGTCCGGCGTGTCGAAATCCGTCCCGAACACGGAAACATGGCTGCGCTTGCCCAGCGCCGCCTCGACCGCCACCTTGATCAGGTGGGTCGCCCCCGCCGTCGATTGTCCCGTCCGCCCCGCTGGATCGGCGCCAGCGACGTTGAAATAACGCAAGGCGCAGAAGTTCATCGCATGCGCCGCGCTGACGTCGCGCAGCATATATTCGGTCATCAGCTTCGACATGCCATAGGGATTGATCGGCCGTTGCGGCGTCGTCTCCCTGACCGGGCTTTCCTCCGGAATGCCATAGGTCGCCGCCGTCGAGGAGAAGATGAAGTGCGGCACCCCCTCCGCCACCACGCTTTCGATCAGGTCGCGGGTCTTGGCGCTGTTGTTATGATAATATTTCAGCGGATTTTCGACCGATTCCGGCACCACGACCGATCCGGCGAAATGCATCACCGCCTTCACGCCATGATCGCGCAAAGTCTGCCGCACCAATGGCTGGTCGGAAATATCGCCCTGAACGAACGCCACGTCGCCGGGCACCGCCCAGCGGAAACCCGTCACCAGATTGTCGATCACCACGACGCCATAACCCGCGTCGCGCAACGCCAATACGGCATGGCTGCCAATATAGCCGGCCCCGCCTGTGACCAGAACCGTCGGCTTGTCGCTCATAAACTGAAGGTCTCCCGATAGATCAGGGCCGCCGCTTCCCCTCAACCGTCATGCTGAAACAAGTTCAGCATGACGGAGAGACGAGCTACAGCCCTTCGCCCATCAGGATTAGATCAGCTTCGCGACAATTCCCACCCCATTCATGCAGCGGCGCGGGACGAAACGGGGTGATAGAAGGTCGCGCCGCTCGCCGCCATGTCCTGCAACTGCACGGTCGGGGCGAAACGGTCGCCATGCGCCGCCGCCAGCCGTTCCAGCGTGGCCACGACAGGACCGATGCCCACAGTGTCCATATGGCTGAACGGCCCGCCGGTATAGGGCGCGAAGCCCCAGCCGAAGATCGCGCCGATATCGCCATCTTCCGGCGTTTCCAGCACGCCTTCCTCGAAACAGCGGGCGCATTCGATCAACTGGCGATAGAGCAGCCGCTCCTTCACTTCCTCGACATCGGGCTGCTCGGCGGCAAGGGGGAACATCTCCGCCAGCCCCGGCCAGAGATGTTTCTTCCCGCCTTCGGGATAGTCGTACCAGCCCTTGGCGCTCTTGCGCCCCAGCCGCCCCAGACCGACCATGCGCTCCATCACCGCGTCGGACGGCTGCGCGACATAGGCATCGCCCAGTTCCTTGCGCGCCGCGACCATGATCTTGTGACCCAGCTCAAGGGAAACCTCGTCGCCCACGGCCAGCGGCCCCACCGGCATGCCCAATTGCCGCCCGGCATTTTCGATCAGCGCCGGGTTGATCCCCTCCGCCACCATTTCCACGCCTTCCTGCACATAGGTGGCGAAGCAGCGCGAGGTGTAGAAGCCGCGCGCGTCATTGACGACGATCGGCGTCTTCCTGATCTGGCTGACGAAATCCAGCGCCTTGGCGATGGCGGCCGGGCCGGTCTCCTTGCCCAGGATGATCTCCACCAGCGGCATCTTCTCCACGGGCGAGAAGAAGTGGACGCCGATGAAATTCTCCGGCTTGCTCCATGCCTTGGCCAGCTTGGTGATCGGCAGGGTGGAGGTGTTGGACCCGAAGATGATGTCCGCGCCCAGCACTTCCTCCACCTTCTTCGTCACCTCCGCCTTGATGGCGACATCCTCGAACACCGCCTCGATCACGAAGTCCGCCCCGGCCAGCGCCGCATAGTCGGTGGTCGGCGTCACGCGGGCCAGCGTCTCCGCCATCCTCTCCGGCGTCATGCCCTTGCCCAAGCGCTTCTTCAGCACCTCCTCGACATGCGCCTTGCCCTTTTCGGCATAGGCCTGGTCGCGGTCGAACAGGACCACTTCCATGCCCGCCTGCGCGGCCACGGTCGCGATCCCCGCGCCCATCATGCCCGCGCCCAGCATGGCCAGCTTCTTCGTCGGCGCCTTGGGCTGGTCCTTGGGCCGCCGCGCGCCGCGTTCGGCCGCCTGCTTGTTGACGAACAGGCTGCGGATCATGTTCCCGGCCTGCGGATCGGCGGCGACCTTGGCGAAATATTTGCTCTCGATCCGGACGGCGCGATCCATGGGCAGGGTGATGCCTTCATAGACCGCCGACAGCAGCGCGACCGGCGCATTCATGTTCCGCTGCGTCTGCTTCAGCGTCATGGGCAGGGCGCCCGCCATGGTCTGCGCGAAGGCGGGGTTGAACCCGCCCGCGCCGCCCGGCACCTTGAAACCCTTGACGTCCCAGGGCTGTACCGATGCGTTGGGGTTCGCCTTCACCCACGCCTTGGCCTTTTCGACCGCCGTGCCCTGCGGCACCACTTCATCGACCACCTTCAACATCGCCGCCTCGGCGGGACGGAACAGCTTGCCCTGCAACATATACATCAGCGATGCCTGCACGCCCATGATGCGCGGCAGGCGCTGCGATCCGCCGCCGCCGGGGAACAGGCCGATCAGGATTTCGGGCAGTCCAAGCTGCGTCTTCGGGCTGTCGCCCACCACGCGGCGATGACAGGCCAGCGCCAGTTCGAACCCGCCGCCAACGCAGGTGCCCTCGATGGCGCAGGCGACCGGCTTGCCGCAGGTCTCCAGCCGCCGGAACAATTGGTTCAGCACGAAAACCTTGTCGAAAATCTCGGCGGGGGAGGGGCGCTTGCCGTTCTCGCTGACAAGCATCGACCCGAAATATTTCAGGTCCATGCCCGCCATGAAGCCGCTGTCCTTGCCCGACGCGATCACCGCGCCCTTGATCGCTTCCTCGGACGCGATGCGCGTGATCGCCGCATCCAGATCGGTCATGAAATCAGGGCCGATGACGTTCATCGACTGGCCGGGAACGTCGATGGTCAGCGTGGCGATGCCGTCGGCGTCTATGTCGAAATTGATGGTCTGCATGATGATGCCGCCTTTTTACTCTCCGTTCGCCCTGAGCTTGTCGAAGGGTTTTTCTTTCTTGAAAAAGCACAAGGCTTCGACAGGCTCAGCCCGAACGGGGGAGGGGTTAGATACGCTCTATGATGATCCCGGTGCCCATGCCCGCGCCGACGCACAGGTTGATGAGCGCGGTGCCCTTGCCGGACCGCTCCAGCTCGTCCAGCGCGGTGCCAAGCACCATCGCCCCGGTCGCGCCCAGCGGATGGCCCATGGCGATGGCGCCGCCATTGACGTTGATCCTGTCATGGTCGATGTCCATCGCCTGCATGTAGCGCAGCACGACGCTGGCGAAGGCCTCGTTCAGTTCCCAGATGTCGATGTCGGACTTGCTCATGCCCGCCCGCTTCAACAGCTTGCCCGCAACGAACTCAGGCCCGGTCAGCATGATCAGCGGCTCCGACCCGATGGAGGCCATGGCCCTGATCCGGGCGCGGGGTTTCAACCCGTATTTCTCGCCCATCTCCCTGTTGCCGACCAGAACCGCCGACGCGCCGTCGACGATGCCGCTGCTGTTCCCGGCATGGTGGACATGGTTCACCTTCTCCACTTCCGGATAACGGAGCAGGGCGACGGCGTCGAAACCGGGCATGTCCTCGCCCAGGGCGGTGAAGCTGGGTTTCAGGCTGGCAAGCGACTGCATCGTCGTATCCGGTCGCATATGTTCGTCATGGTCCAGCACGATCGATCCGATCACGTCCTTCACCGGCACGACGGACCGGGCGAAACGCTTGTCGTCCCAGGCGGCCTTGGCGCGCTTCTGGCTTTCCACGGCATAGGCGTCGACATCGTCCCGGCTGATCCCGAACTTGGTCGCGATCAGGTCCGCGCCGATGCCCTGCGGCGCGAAATAGGTCTTGTAGGCGACCGCCGGGTCCATCGCCCATGCGCCGCCGTCCGAACCCATGGGCACGCGGCTCATCGACTCGACGCCGCCGCCGATGGCGAAGTCCGCTTCGCCCGAATGGACCTTCGCGGCGGCCATGTTGACCGCCTCCAAGCCCGAAGCGCAGAAACGGTTGATCTGCACCCCCGGCACGGTCTGCGCATAGCCCGCGTTCAGCACCGCGACGCGCGCGATGTCCGCGCCCTGTTCGCCCACGGGACTGACGCAGCCCAGAATGACGTCGTCGACATCGGCGGTGTCGATCTCCGTCCGGTCCCGCACCGCTTCCAGCATCTGCGTGGCAAGCTGAATGGGGGTGATTTCGTGCAGCGACCCGTCGGCCTTGCCTCTGCCGCGGGGCGTTCTGACGGCATCGTAGATAAAGGGTTCCATGACTTTCCAATCCTCTCCGCAGGGCGGGATAATGCGCGGCAAATGTATTTACGTTTACGTAAAGTGCAAGCCTCAATCGCCAGCCCGCCCGGCCGTAACGTCATCCTCCGATCGGCCTTGGTCGACCGACTTCAATTCTTTTCGTGATTCGTGGATTTGACCCCATCGCCTTATTCCGCTTCATGGGGCCGGTGTCAGATTCGGACCCCTCGCAGGCGCCGTCGCCCTTATCGATCCCGATCTTCCGCGCGATCTGGTGGGCCAGCCTCGCCTCCAATTTCGGCGGGCTGATCCAGTCGGTCGGCGCGCAGTGGATGATGACCTCGCTCTCCGCCTCGCCCCAGATGATCGCGCTGGTTCCGGCGGCGACCACCCTGCCGATCATGCTGCTGTCGCTCTGGGCCGGGGCGGTGGCGGACAATCGCGACCGGCGGGTGGTGATGCTGCTCTGCCAGTTGTTCATGCTGATCGTCTCCGCCCTGCTGGCGCTGTTCGCCTGGATGGGATGGGTGACGCCCTGGGCCTTGCTGGGCTTCACCTTCCTGGTCGGCTGCGCCACCGCCATCAACGGTCCCGCCTGGCAGGCCGCGGTCGGCGACATGGTGCCGCGCGCGGCCTTGCCCCATGCGGTCTCGCTCAATTCCATGGGCTTCAACATGGCGCGCAGCATCGGCCCGGCGCTGGGCGGCGTCATCGTTGCGGTCGCCGGGGCGGCCGCCGCCTTCCTGGTCAATGCGGTCAGCTATATCGGCCTGGTCGTGGTGCTGCTGCGCTGGCGGCCCGAAAGCGTCCCCCAGCTTCTGCCCCGCGAGCGTATGGGCATCGCGATGCGGGCGGGGGTCCGCTATGTCGCCATGTCGCCGAAGATTCAGGTCGTCCTGTTGCGAAGCGCCGCCTTCGGCATCGGCGCCAGCGCCGTTACCGCGATGATGCCGCTGGTGGCCCGCGACATATTGGGCGGCGGCGCGCTGACCTTCGGGGCGCTCAGCGGCGCGTTCGGCATCGGCGCGGTGGCGGGCGCGCTGTTGACGGGGCAATTGCGCCGCCGCTTTTCCGTCGAGACCATCGTGCGCTGGTCCGCCATGGCGCTTGCGGCCGGCACGGCGTTGATGGCGGTCAGCGGCTGGCTGGCCGTGGCCCTGGGGGGACTGCTGCTTGCCGGCGCCGGCTGGGTCATCGCTCTTTCGACCTTCAACGTTTCGGTCCAGATGTCCGCGCCGCGCTGGGTCGTGGCGCGGGCCGTGGCCCTGTATCAGATGGTCGCCTTCGGCGGCATGGCCCTGGGCGCCTGGCTGTTCGGCACCATGGCGGAGGATCATGGCGTCGTCATCGCCCTCTACAGCGCCGCCGCCCTCCAGTTCGTCTCCGCGATCATCGGCTATGTCCGCCCGCTGTCGCAGGCGGGCGACGAGAATCTCGATCTCCAGAATTTGTGGCGGGAACCCCAGACCGCCGTTCCGATCGAACCCCGCAGCGGCCCGGTGGTCGTTACCATCGAATATCGCATCGCCGCCGGATCGGTCGTCCCCTTCCTGACCGCCATGAGCGAGCGCCGCCGCATCCGCCGCCGCGACGGCGCCCAAGGCTGGTCGCTGCTGCGCGACCTGGGCGATCCGGAATTATGGGTGGAGCGCTATCATGTGTCCACCTGGCTGGACTATGTCCGCCACAACAGCCGCCGCACCGTCGCCGACAAAGCGAACAGCGAAGCCATCAACGCCCTGCATCTCGGCCCTCATCCGCCGGTCGTCCATCGCATGGTGGAGCGGCAGACCGGATCGCTGCCGATCGGTCGTTCGGCCGACCCGCGGGAGATGGGCGATCCCATGACCGATCCCACCCGTTCGAGCTGATCCGCTATTCCGGCCGCCCCTCGGCCAGATCCTCCGGCGTGTCGATGTCGCGCAGGCTGGCGCCCATCGTCTCGATCTGCATGCCATGGCTCAGCAGCGCGCGCGCGCCCTGATCCCCGCGCAGCGCCAGCAGTTCGGGGAAATGCTTGCGCCCGATGAAGGCCGGGGGCGAGGAGGAAAAGCCGTCGGTGCTGGCGACGACGGACCGGATGTCCTCGGCCGCCAGGCAGATGCGGTTATAGTGCGTCTGCGGCACGTCGGGCATGTCGGCCAGGCAGATCAATATGCCCCGGCATTTCCGGATCGGCATGACATGTTCGACCGCCCGTATGATGCTGCCGGATATGCCGTCTTCCGGCCGGTCGTTGACCAGGATGGTGTAGCCGCGCCGCTCCAGGCGGCGGTGCAGGACCGGCGAACGCTCGATGGGCCGCGCCACCGCCACCAGTTCCCCGAAGATCATGGACGCGATGGTTTCCAGCGCGTGGACGGCGACGGGCTTGCCCCGCCAGTCGGCCATCAGCTTGTCCTCTTCCCCGAACCGGGAGGAAGTGCCTGCTGCAAGGAGGACGGCGGCGATCTGTTCAGTCCGCATGGTTCCCTAATATATGATTGTTGCGACCCGGTTCTTCCGGTTTGATCCCCATGTGCCATCGAGACGATGTCGTGTCCAGCAGGGCGAAGGGGCTGGCGTTCCCGCGAATCAGTCGCCATATGCGCCAAAGCAACAGAGGAGTGGTGCCGTCTATGGAATATGATCCCGATGCCGAGGCTGCGGGCGAGTCCGTCAAGATTCCGGTTCCGCAGGACGTCGCCGATGCCATCCGCACGCTGATCCGCTGGTCCGGCGACGATCCGAAGCGGGAAGGGCTGGTGGAAACGCCCGAACGTGTGGCGCGCGCGTGGAAGGAATATTGCCGCGGCTATGGCGACGATCCGGCCTATCACCTCTCGCGCATCTTCCATGAGGTCGGCGGCTATGACGACATCGTGCTGCTGAAGGACATCCCCTTCCAGTCGCATTGCGAACATCATATGGCGCCCATCGTCGGCGTCGCCCATATCGCCTATCTGCCCGGCCCCTATGTCGTCGGCATATCGAAGCTGGCGCGCGTGCTGCACGCCTTCGCCCATCGCCTTCAGGTGCAGGAGCGGCTGACCTCCGAAGTCGCCAATTGCATCTGGGAACATCTGAAGCCCGAAGGCGTGGCGGTGGTGATCGAAGCGACCCATGGCTGCATGACGGGGCGGGGGGTGCGGACTCCCAATGTCGTCATGAAGACCAGCCGCATGCTCGGCGTCTTCCGCGACGATGTGAAGAGCCGCGAAGAAGTGCTGAAGCTGATCGGCGCGTGAGCGAAGAGGAAGCCCCCGCCTATCGGCCCCTGGGGGGCGCGACGAAGCGCGCGGAGCAGGGCGGCGCGCGGCCCCTGGCGCAAAAGCGGCTCGCGCTGGTGACCGGCGGTCATCGGCGGCTGGGCGGCATCATCGCCGCCGCCTTCGCGCGGGCGGGCTATTCGCTGGCGATCCATGGCAGCCACGATACCCGGCTCGATTCCCCTCTGGCGCTGACGCTGGAGGAGAATGCGACCGAATGGGACGGCTTCACTGTCGATTTCACCGATCCGGAAAGCGCGGAGGAACTGGTGGCCCTGGTTGCCGAGCGTTTCGGCCGCCCGCCCGATGTCCTCGTCAACAGCGCCGCGATCTTTGGGCAGGACCGGCTGGACAGCGTCAGCGCCGATGATCTGATGCGGCATTATGCGGTCAATTGCGCTGCCCCCACCTTGCTTACAAAGGCCTTCGCCACCATCCCCGCGGGCACGGGGGACCGGTGCATCGTCAATATCCTCGACCAGCGGATCGACCATCCGCATGGCGATCAACTGGCCTATACGCTGTCGAAAATGGCGCTGGCGGGGCTGACGCGGCTGTCCGCATCGACATTGGCGCCGCAGGTTCGGGTCAATGCCGTCGCGCCCGGCCTCACCATCGCGACGCCCGACTATGATGCGGCTCAGATGGACCGCCTGTCAGCGATGATGCCGCTGGAGCGCCTGCCGCAGGCGGAGCAGATTGCCGAGGCCGTCCTGTATCTGGCGGGCGCGAGCGCCGTGACCGGCCAGACGCTCTATATCGACGGCGGGGCGCATTTGCGCAGCTATGACCGGGATTTCATGCATCTGTGCCGATAGCGGCTGCGAAGATGCGGCTTGGCAGGGCTGGTCAAGGGCCGTCGCGCTGCATAGAGCGGATCGCAAATGGTCGAATGAATGGAGACGGCGATGGCTTATGAAACGATCCTGGTGGAACAGCGCGACGCGGTGACGCTGGTCACGCTCAACCGTCCTCAGGCGCTGAACGCGCTGAACGGCCAGGTGCTCAAGGATTTGAGCGCCGCCTTCGCCGCCTATGACGCCGATCCGTCGCAGCGCTGCCTTGTTCTGACCGGCAGCGAAAAGGCCTTTGCCGCTGGCGCCGACATCAAGGAAATGGTGGAAAAGGACGCGGCGGATTTCTTCCTGGAGGATTTCTTCTCGGGTTGGCAGAGCAAGGTCGTCGCCACCCGCAAGCCCTGGATCGCGGCGGTCGCCGGTTTCGCCCTGGGCGGCGGGTGCGAACTGGCGATGATGGCGGACTTCATCCTGGCGGCCGACACCGCGAAGTTCGGTCAGCCCGAAATCAAGCTGGGCGTGGCGCCGGGCATGGGCGGATCGCAGCGCCTGACCCGCGCCGTCGGCAAGGCGAAGGCGATGGAAATGTGCCTGACCGGCCGGATGATGGGCGCGGAGGAAGCGGAAAGCGGCGGCCTGGTCGCGCGGGTCGTTCCGGCGGCTGATCTGCTGGAGGACGCGCTCAAGACCGCGGCGACCATCGCTGGGATGCCGCCCATGGCCGCCATGGTGAACAAGGAAATGGTCAATCTGGCGTTCGAGACCGGGCTGGCTCAGGGCATATTGACCGAGCGCCGCCTGTTCCAGATCCTGACCGCGACCGAGGACAAGAAGGAAGGCATGGAAGCCTTCGTCGAGAAGCGTCCGGGAGTTTGGAAGGGGCGCTGAGACTTTTCCGGGGACCGGAAAGGGCCAATCCAGGACATTCCTTCTCCCTCAAGGGAGAGGGATTTGGAATGTCCGCTCTCCACCCAAATCAGCCAACCCGGAATTTATCCCACTTCCCCTGTCTTCGACGTTTACCCTTCGGCAGGGTTGCACGCTTTCCCTGGTTCATCTTTCAATAGGCGTTTTTGTGCATGACTACGCCGAATGTCGCCAGCAATATTCGCAGGTCATTCACGATGGACCAGTTGCGGACATATTCCAGATCATAACGCAACCTCTCGATCAGGTCATGCCTGGTATCGGTGGCGCCGCGATAGCCGCGTATCTGGGCGAGACCCGTAATTCCCGGCTTGGCCGAGTGGCGAAGCCAGTATCGGACATCAATGTGCCAGAACAGATCGTCCCCGGCCCTTGAACCCAGCGCATGAGGTCTGGGTCCGACAAGCGACATGTCGCCCCGAAGCACATTGAAGATTTGCGGAAGTTCGTCGATCGACGATGCGCGAATGAACCGCCCGACACGGGTAATCCGATGATCGTCCCGCGACGCGGATGTGGCGCCGGACGCATCGGCCAGTTCGTGGCGCATGCTTCGGAATTTGAAGACATGGAACAGGCGGTTGCCACGTCCCATCCGGATCTGCTTGAACAGGACAGGGCCGGGACTGTCGCATTTGATCGCGATGGCGACCAGGATCAGCAGCGGAGTGACCAGGATCAGGATGGCGACCGCGATCAGAATATCGAAACTCCGCTTGATCGCGCGGCTCCTCAAGTCCATCGGGCCGGTGGAGACCCTGATCGATGCGGCGTCGAACGCCAACCGCGCATGGTCCGATATCACCGGCCGCAATTCGGGAATCAGCAGATAGCCAATGCAGCCGATGGCCTGGAGATAGAGGGACCAATGCTCGCGGTCCTCCACCCGGCAATCGACCAGTATCCGGTCATAATCCCGCACGATCGAACTGAATGTATGCAGGGCGACCGGGTCATGAATGTCCAGCTTCAGCCCCAATTCATGGGTATCGACGACATCATATCCCGATACCGCGCGTGCGGAGACATTATCGAGGATCAGCAGTTTCTTGAGAAACATTTCGGGAATGGCGCGATTGACGAAAAGAGCTATCGGAATGCGGACGAGCATCAGAAGAGCCAGCGAGAGCAGGCATCCCGATGAAAAGATGAATCGCGAATCCGGATCCGTATCCTTCGAAAAGAAGGCAAGCAGCGTGATCGCCACGGCCCATGCCAGCGCCCCGCACGCGCGCCGAGCGGACAATCTGTAGGATTGCATCGCATCCAGCGTGTAGAGTCGCCCGTAAAAGGCGACGACGATGAAGGCGGGCACCAGCACCGTGATCCAGTCGATATTCCGTCCGCTGGACAAATGGCCGACCCGCGCCAGGCTGGAGGTTAAGAAGGAAAAGAGCAGGATAAAGACGTCTGTCATCATTTGCGCGGCATAGACGGTGACGCGAATCTGCCTGCTGCTCAGCTTCCTTCTGGTAACTGCACTACGGAGATTCATGTCAATTTGCACCGTTAACGCCCCCGCGTTCCGACTATAAAGCCGTTTGATTTCTGTATCTTGTCTAAATAACAGAGGCCCCCATGCCTTTTTGAAACCAGAAGTTGGATTCATCTATCTTTAGGCATATACCGTACGTGCTAACATCAAATTATGCTGCTCTGCAATATCTTGATAGCTTAATCCGAACGCATAATAGATGTGTCAATTCAGGACTGTCCATTGCCGTCAAACTAATGACGGATCGCTCATCACTCTTTCCACACCAGTCGAGAGAAGCGCTTCCCTGCAATTTCCGGCTATAATTCACGCGAATTGTACCAAAAACGCTCTTCCCGATCGGGCAAGCCGAAAGATTTTTTTGGGAAGGCGGGGGCAGCCATGTCATGCCAAAGTGAACGGGTGATGGGCGATCCCAATTCGGCACAGAGAGAAATTGTCATTTTTAATCTATGCGGTATTTCTTGTTGCCAGGAATTGCTATTTGATTAAATCAATCGCAACTTTTCGGGCGGGCACGTTGCATCGATTGTCGCCATGCGGGGGGTATATGCGACCGATTAAGAAAGCCGTTTTTCCTGTAGCCGGACTGGGAACGCGATTTCTGCCGGCGACGAAGGTCGTGCCGAAGGAATTGCTCGCGATTATTGATCGTCCCCTGCTCCAATATGCGGTGGATGAAGCGATAGAGGCCGGGATCGAACAGTTCATCTTCGTGACGGGGCGGGGCAAGGGCGCCATCGAGGATTATTTCGACATGGCGTTCGAACTGGAAATGACGCAAATCGGCCGGGGGAAGGATATTTCGGCGCTGCACGGCACCCGCATGCTGCCCGGCCAGGCCGTCTTCCTCCGCCAGCAGGAGCCGCTGGGCCTGGGCCATGCGATCTGGTGCGCGCGGCACATCGTCGGCGATGAACCCTTTGCCGTCCTCCTTCCCGATGAGTTCATGTATGGCAGCCCCGGATGCCTGGCGCAGATGGTGGAGGCTTATGGCAGGCTGGGCGGCAACCTGCTGTGCACGCTTGAAATACCCATCGACCAGACGTCCAGCTATGGCGTGGTCGATCCTGGGGAACGTCGGGGCGCGCTGGTCGAAATAAAGGGCCTGGTGGAAAAGCCCGCGCCGGGCACGGCACCGTCCAATCTGATCCTGCCGGGGCGCTATATTCTCCAGCCGGAAATCATGCAGGTGCTGGGGCGGCAGGAAAAGGGTGCGGGCGGCGAAATCCAGCTCACCGACGCGATGGCCGCGCTGATCGGCCATCAGCCTTTCAACGGCCTCGCCTTTTCCGGACAGCGGTTCGATTGCGGGTCGAAGGCGGGTTTTGTAGAGGCCAACCTGGCCCTGGCGCTGGATCGCGAAGATATAGGCGAACATATACTTTCTTTTGCGGCTGATTTGATTGCCTCTATTCAGGAAAGGCAACGCTCGTCCCGCAATGTAAGCTAAAAAGATATTGATTTTATTATTATTTCTTCAAGATGATCGGGGGGTCATTTCATGGTTCGCGTCTTGGCTGTGTCCTCCGGCGGAGGGCATTGGGAAGAACTCATGCTTCTCAGGGATTCATTCGATAATGCGACGACTCATTTCGCGACGACATTCGCGGATTTGCCATCCCGCGCGGGAATAGTGGAGGCGACGATCCTGCCCGACTGCAACCGGAATTCGAAATGGGCCTCGCTCAGTTGCATATGGAAGGCGTTCAACCTCGTCCGCCTGCAACGGCCGGATGTCGTGATTTCCACGGGGGCGGCGCCGGGATTTTTCTGCATTGTCGCAGGCAAATTATTCGGGGCGAAGACATTGTGGATCGAAAGTTTCGCCAATGCGGAAAGCTTGTCGATGTGCGGGAAACTGGCCGCCAGGATTGCTGACCGCACGATCGTTCAATGGGAACATCTTGCAAGACCAAAAGGGCCGCACTTCGCCGGAGCGCTCCTGTGATCCTGGTCACAGTGGGGACTCAACTGCCTTTTGATCGCCTCATCCAGGCCATGGACGCTTTGGCGCCTTCTCTGGGGGAACCCGTTTTTGCGCAAGTGGGAAGGGGTGAATTCCGGCCCTTGAACATGGAATGGCAGGCGACGTTGGACGCTTCCGAGTTCGACCGGCTGTTGAAGGAGGCCAGCGTCATCGTCTCCCATGCCGGCACCGGGACGATCCTGCTGGCGCAAGGCATGCGAAAGCCGCTGGTCATCATGGCGCGCCGCTCTGCATTGGGAGAGCATCGCAACGATCACCAGGTCGCAACCGCGAAACAGATGGCTGGACGGCCGGGCGTGCATGTGGCGGAAAGCAGCGACGACCTGGCTCTCGCCATATCGATTGCCGCCGGGGAGACAGTGGAAGCCGCCATTCCTTCGCAGCGTGAACGGCTCAAGGCCGCCATTCGCGAATTTGTCGGGTCGCGGTGACGAAATGCTTTCATAGGCGAATGGCTGCGGAATGGGGGATCCGTGTCGTTATCAACGTCTGGAGGAAAGCCTGAAGCGGAAACGGCGGCACATGGCGTTCGCGGTTTCGTGCCGAAATGGCTCCCCGAGTAGGATTCGAACCTACGGCCATTCGATTAACAGTCGAATGCTCTACCGCTGAGCTATCGGGGAGCGACCCGGCTTCCGCTGGGCAGGCCGCGCCTATAGCAGCGGCTTTCCGGCAATGGCAAGCGCCAAATGACGGAATTTTTACGCGATGAACTGCTCCGCCGCGATCCGGTCGTCCAGCGTATGTTCCGGGTCGAACAGCAGCGTCAGCGGCGTCGCCCGGTCGATCATCACTTCCACCTGCGCGATGTCGCGCACTTCGCGCTGGTCGGCCACGGCGCTGACGGGGCGCTTCACCGGATCGAGCACGGTGAACTGGATCGCGGTATTTTCCGGCAGGATCGCGCCGCGCCAGCGGCGGGGGCGGAAAGGGCTGATCGGCGTCAACGCCACCAGCGCCGATCCCAGCGGCAATATGGGGCCATGGGCCGAAAGATTATAGGCCGTCGATCCCGCAGGAGTTGCCACCAGCACTCCATCGCACACCAGTTCGGGCAGGACGGTGCGGTCGTTGACCTTCACCTCCAGCTTGGCGGTCTGCCGCGTCTCGCGCAGCAGCGACACTTCATTGATGGCGGGGATGGAAAAGCGTTCTCCATCCACCGTATCGACGGTCATGCGCAACGGATTGACCTTGAACAGCTTGGCCGCCTCGATCCGCTGCTCCAGCCTTTCCAGCCGCCATTCGTTCATCAGGAAGCCGACCGTGCCCAGGTTCATGCCGAATATCGGCAAAATCCGCCGCCCTTCCAGCATGGCGTGCAGCGTCTGGAGCATGAAGCCGTCGCCGCCCAATGCGATGATCATGTCCGCCTGTTCGACCGGCACGAAGTCATAGGCGGCGCGCAGCCTTTCCTCCGCCGCCTTGGCGGCTGGACTGGGGGAGGCGACCAGGGCGCGCCGAACCTCGCCCGTCATCCGCCGGTTACGCTCATATGCCGCCGTACCGCCGGCTGGGCGCCCGCGCCAATGCGAAAATCATGGGCTGCCGGTTTCAGGCGGAGCGCCCGGTCGATCAACGGTTCCACAGCCGCCAGCCCGCCCTCGCGGAAGGCGGTTTTCAGGTCGACATGATCCTCATGCCCCAGGCACATGAATATCTTGCCCTCGCAAGTCATCCGCATGCGGTTGCAGTCGGCGCAGAAATTATTCGTGAGCGGCGTGATCAACCCCAGCCGCACGCCTAACCCCTCCACGGCATGATAGCGCGCAGGGCCGCCGGTGCGATGCGGGATCGGCGTCAGGGCATGATGCCGCCGGATGGAGTCTGAAACCTCCGTCAGCGGCAGATAATGATCTGTCCGGTCTTCCCCGGTTTCGCCCAGCGGCATCGTCTCGATCAGCGTCAGGTCAAAGCCCTGGGCGTCGCACCAATGCAGCATCGGCAGCATCTCATCGTCATTGACGCCCTTGAGCGCGACCATGTTGATCTTCACCGCCAGCCCGGCGGCGCGCGCTGCCTCCAGCCCTTCGAACACCAGCCGGATGTCGCCGTTGCGCGTCACATGGGCGAAGCGTTCCGGGTCGCGGCTGTCCAGGCTGACATTGATCCGCCGCACGCCCGCATCGGCCAGCGCCTGCGCATGCTGCGCCAGCCTTGTGCCGTTGGTGGTGAGCGTCAGTTCGTCCAGCCCCTCGCCCAGATGCCGCCCGATGCGGTGGACAAGGTCGACAATGTCCCGCCGCACCAGCGGCTCCCCGCCGGTCAGCCTGATCCGGCGCACGCCCCGCGCAATGAAGAGGTCGGCCAGCAGCGCGATCTCCTCCAGAGTCAGGACCTGATCCTTCGGCAGGAAAGTCATCCGCTCCGCCATGCAATAGCGGCAGCGCAGGTCGCAACGATCCGTCACCGAAATCCGCAAATAGCTGATCCGGCGGCCGAGTGCGTCGGTCAACACGCCGCGCCCCGGATCGACCATGCCCTTATCGACCGTCTCCATGGCTCCTTAGCTAGGGGATGGACTTGGCCCGCGCAAGCGTCACCGGTTGCGACAATGTAAACAGGTCGCTAACCGATAAGGGTTAAAGGGGAACGATGGGCCGTCCCGAGGAGCATCATGTGAGCGGTGAAACCGCACTGGACGGACAGCGCAGCCTTTTCATCCTGTCTCCGGGTGACCGCGACGGCTTGTCTTTGCAGGCGCGGACGGCCGGTTGGCGCGTCATGGCCGCGCGCAGGGCCACCGATGCCGCGCAACGTTTTCTCCACAGCGATGCCCAGATCGCGCTGGTCGACATGCGCGGCGTGCGCGACGGCGACGTCGGGCTGATCGCATCGCTTGTCCCGGCGGTCGATGCGGGCGGCGGCGCGCTGGTCGTGCTGGTCGATGCGCAGGGCATCGCCGCCGTGCCCGGCCTGCTGGAGGCGGGGGCCACGCATTTCCTCACCGCTCCCTTCACGCCCGCCGACCTGCGCGCCACGCTCGCCTCGGCCCAGCGGCTGGTCGACCGGCTGGTTGGCGGCGCCACGCACAGCCGGCGCGCCCAGCGCATAAGACGCGGCGATGCGCTGTTTTGGGAAAGGGAGGGGGATTGCATCCGCCTCAGCGAAAATCTCGCCCGCCATCTCGGCCTGGAAGGGCGGACCATCGCTCCGGCGGGTTTCGTCCGCCGCCTGCCGCGCTCGGAGCGCCGCTCAGTGATCGCGGCCTTGCGCGGCATGATGCGGTCGGGCCGCCCGGAAGCCTTCGCCCATGCCGCGCCCGGCCGCCCCGGCGACCGGCTGGTCCATCATCTGCGCGTGATCGACGGCGTGGTCGCGGCGGATGTGGAGTGGCTTTCCGACGCCCATGGCCCTGATGAGACGGGCCGCGACGATTTGACCGGCCTGCGATCCCGCCCTGCGGCGCTCGACTGGCTCGAACGGCGCAAGGGGCTGGCGACCACGGTGCTGCTGCTCTCGATCAGCCAGTTCGACCGGATGAACGCGGCCTATGGCCAGGTGGTGGGTGACGCGCTGCTGGGCCGAATCGCCCGCCGGATCGAGCGCATGACCGTGGACATGGCCGCCGAAGCCATGGTCGCGCGCATCGCCGGGACGGAATTCCTGATCGGCCTGACCGGGGAAGCCGCCACCGCCGAGAAGGCGACCTTCCTCGCCCGCCAGCTTATCGGCGCCATTGGCCGCCCCTTCAGCGCGGGCGATCATCTCATCCGCCTGACCGCCCGCTGCGGCATCGCCCAGTCGCGGGCGGACGACGACGCGACCCGCCTCATCCGCCGCGCGGGCACCGCCCTGGCCGACGCCAGGGTCGGGGGAGGGGAGGGCATTCGCATCTTCTCCTCGGAAAAGCGCAGCCGTCAGGTCGACGCCGATCAGTTGGAAACCGACCTGCGCCTCGCCCTTCATCGCGGCGAGATCGCCATATTGTTCCAGCCGCAATATCCGGTCGACGGCGAACAAATGATCGGGGTAGAGGCGCTGGCCCGCTGGAACCACCCGCAATATGGCGCGCTCGGCGCGGGGATGCTGTTCGCCACGGCGGAGCGGTCCGACTATATGCTCCCGCTGTCGGCGCATATTCAGGCGGAGGCGCTGCGGCAGGCCGCCGCATGGCCCCGCGCGCTGTCCCATCTGCGCCTGTCCATTAACGTCACGGCGGAGGATATCGCCCAGCCCGGCTTCATGCCGCAATTCCTGAATTTGGTGGACACCAGCGGCTTTCCCCGATCGCGCCTGACGGTGGAGATCACCGAAAGCGGCCTGATCGAGGATGTCGACAGTGCGACCGCGCTGCTCACCGCCTTGCGCGCCGAAGGGCTGGCGGTCGCGGTGGACGATTTCGGCACCGGCTATTCCAGCCTGGCTTATCTGAAGAGCCTGCCGCTGGATTATCTCAAGATCGACAGCGGCCTGGCGCAGGACATCGCCGGCACCGCTCGCGACCGCATCATCGTGCGCGGCGTCATTCACATGGCGAAGTCGCTGGGCCTCAACGTGATAGCGGAAGGCGTGGAGACCGAGCAGCAACGCGATCTCCTGGCCCGCGAAGGCTGCGATTATTATCAGGGTTTCCTGCGCTCGGCGGGCGTCTCCTCCGCCGATCTGGTGGCGTTGGCGCTGAAGCCCTGAGCGATGCAGACCGTGCCTTCACAGGCGCGCGCCATGCCAATCCTACCCCGCCGCCTTCGCCAGCCCCTTCGACAATTGCAAGGCGCCGTTCAACCGCGCGCCCGGATCGGCCCAGGCCCTGTTCACCACGATCTTGCTGTCCGGCCGCAACCGCGCCACGCCGTTCAAGCGCTGGATATAGGCAACCAGATTTTCCGGCTTGGGGAAGCGATCCTCAAAGAAGCTGACCAGCGCCCCCTTCGGTCCTACATCGATCTTGGCGATATTGGCGGTGACGCAATTCTGCTTGATCTCGATGACCTTGAACAGGTTCTGCGTCGGCGCGGGCAATTTCCCGAACCGATCGATCAGTTCCGCCGCGAACGCCTCCAGCCCCTGCCTGTCCTCGACCTCGTTCAGGCGGCGATACAGGCCCATGCGCAAATCCAGATCCGGCACATAATCCTCCGGAATGAGGATCGGTGCGTCCACGGTGATCTGCGGCGAGAAGCTTTCCCGCTTTTCGATCCCGGCCCCGCCAGCCTTCGCCTCCAGGATCGCATCCTCCAGCATCGACTGATACAGTTCGAACCCGACCTCCTTGATATGCCCGGACTGCTCGTCGCCGACCAGATTGCCCGCTCCGCGAATATCCAGGTCATGCGACGCCAACTGGAACCCGGCCCCCAGCGTATCCAGGTCGGACAGCACCTTCAGCCGCTTCTCCGCCGTTTCGGTAATCACCCGGTTCGCGGGTGTGGTGAAATAGGCATAGGCCCGCGTCTTCGACCGCCCGACACGCCCGCGAAGCTGGTAAAGCTGCGCCAGCCCAAAGCGATCCGCCCGATGGATGATCAACGTATTGGCCGAGGGAATGTCGAGGCCGCTTTCGACGATGGTGGTGGAGAGCAGCACATCGTAACGCTTGTCGTAGAAGGCCGACATCCGCTCCTCGACCTCTCCCGCCGCCATCTGGCCATGGGCGACGATGGCCTTCACCTCCGGCACCTCGGTCCGCAGGAACTCCTCCACCTCGGTCAGGTCGGCGATGCGCGGCACCACGAAGAAGCTCTGCCCCCCGCGATAATGCTCGCGCAGCAAGGCCTCCCGGATCACCACCCCGTCCCAGGGCATGATGTAGGTCCGCACCGCCAGACGATCCACCGGTGGGGTCTGGATGACGGACAGTTCCCGCAGTCCGGACATCGCCATCTGCAAGGTCCGCGGGATCGGCGTCGCCGTCAGCGTCAACACGTGCACGTCGGTCTTCAGGCTCTTCAACCGCTCCTTGTGCGTCACGCCGAAACGCTGTTCCTCATCGACGATGACCAGCCCCAGGCGCTTGAACTCCAGTCCCTTGGCCAGCAGCGCATGGGTGCCCACCACGATATCGACGGTCCCGTCCGCCAGCCCGGCCTTGACAGCCTTAGCCTCCTTGTCCGGCACCAGCCGCGACAGGCGTCCGATATTCACCGGAAAGCCCCTGAACCGCTCCTCGAAATTCATATGATGCTGCCGGGCGAGCAGGGTGGTCGGGCAGATCACCACCACCTGCATCCCCGCCATCGCCGCCACGAAAGCGGCGCGCAAGGCCACTTCCGTCTTCCCAAAGCCCACATCGCCGCACACCAGCCGATCCATGGGCCGCCCGGCGCCCAGATCCTCGACCACGTCCATGATCGCGCGATCCTGATCCTCGGTTTCCTGATAGGGAAAACGGTCGACAAAGGCCGGATAGCCCGCGCTGTCCGGTTCGGCCACGGTCGCCGCGCGCAAGGCCCGCTCCGCCGCTGTCTTCAGCAGCTCGCCCGCAATTTCGCGGATACGCTCCTTCATCCGCGCCTTGCGCCGCTGCCACGCCTCGCCGCCCAGCCTGTCCAGGCTCACACCTTCGCTGTCGGAACCGTAGCGGGAGAGAACCTCCAGATTCTCCACCGGTACGTATAATTTGTCGCCGCCCGCATATTCCAGCGCCACGCAATCATGCGCCGCCTTGGCGACCGGAATCTGCGTCAGCCCCTCATAGCGCCCGATCCCATGGTCCATATGCACGACCAGATCGCCTGGCGAGAGCGTCGCCAGCTCTTGCAGGAAAGCGTCCGAACTTTTCTTCCGCTTGGCCCGCCGCACCAGCCGGTCGCCCAGCATGTCCTGCTCGGTCAGCACCGCCACGTCGGGCGCGGCAAAGCCATGGTCCAGCGGCAAGACGGTCAGCACCGCGCTGCCCCCGGCGGCGATCCCCAGCGCTTCCTGCCAGTTATCCGCCGCCGCGATCCGTTTCAGCCCATGATCGGCCAGCAATCCCGAAAGCCGCTCCCGCGCGCCCACGGAATAGCTGGCGATGACGACCTTCTTCTTCGCCCGCTGCAATGAAGCGATATGCTTGCCCACCGCCTCATAGACATTGGCGTTCTGCGCCCGCTCCGGTGCGAAATCGCGTGGCCCGTCGACGGCGAAGTCGATGATGGAGGCGCTTTCCGGCTCGTGAAAAGGGGTGGTCGCATGCATCGGCCATTCGCGCGCGACGCCGCCCCACTCCTCTGCGTCCAGGTAGAGCGCCTTGGGGTCCAAAGGCCGATAAGCCCCCGGATCGGAAGACTTTGCCTGCACCCGATTGGCATGATAGTCCCGGATCGCCTCGAACCGGGCCTCGGCCGCGCCCGCCACGCCATGATCCAGCACGACGATGGTGTCGTCGCCCAGATGCTCGGTCATCGGCACCAGCCGTTCCTCGAACAGCGGCAGCCAATGCTCCATCCCCGCCAGCCGCCGCCCGTCGCTCACCGCCTGATAGAGCGGATCGCCTGTCGCCGTGGCCCCGAAAGTTTCCCGATAGCGCCCCCGGAAACGCTTGATCGTCTCCTCATCCAGCAGCGCCTCGGACGCGGGCAGCAGGGTGAACCCATCGACACTCCCGCTGGTCCGCTGGTCGGCGGGATCGAACCGCCGAACCGTCTCGATCTCGTCCCCGAAGAAATCGAGCCGCAGAGGCTGTTCCTCGCCACCGGGGAAAAGGTCGACAATTCCCCCGCGAATGGCGAATTCGCCCCGGTCATGCACGGTGTCGGTCCGCACATAGCCATTGGCCTGCAACATCTCCGCCAGCCGCGAAATCGCGATCCGCTCCTTGGGCGCCAGATTCGCCACCAACTGCCGCACCCGGAACGGCGTCAAAGTTCGCTGCGTCAAGGCATTGATCGTGGTCAGGACAAGCTGCGGCCCCCTGGGTTTCCCCTGTAAGGCATGCAAACCAGCCAACCGCGCCGAAGCCGTCCGCAACGAAGGACTGGCCCGGTCATAGGGCAGGCAGTCCCAGGCGGGAATTTCGACGATCTCGATCTCCGGCGCGAAATAATGCGCCGTATCCGCCACTGCCCGCATAAGCTGCTCATCCGGCGCGACGAATAAGGCGCGTGACGGCGCAGCCCGTGCAATATCTGCCAGCAACCAGGGCTGAAACCCGGCAGGTACCGCGGAAAGCGTGATCGGGGCGGAGGCTTTGAGGATTTTCAGAAGATCGGTCATATTTTAGGTCGTCATTCCCATGCAGGCGGGAATTCATCTTCCAACCTCAGGTCTGAATGCTCCGTCAGGAGATGAATCGGATGACGGGGGGAGGGGGCTTATTTCTTCCCGATCTCCACAAAATCCATCTTCGCGAACCTGTTCCACATCGGCCCCCGCCATTCATCCGGCAGCGGCAGCGTCCCCAAGGCCCAGGCCATGATGTCGGCATCCTGCTCCTCGATAAACCGTTCGAACCAATCGAGTTCCTCCGCACCCCATTGCGCATGATAGCGGTCGAAAAAACCGCCCACGGCAAGGTCCGCTTCCTTGATGCCACGATGCCAGGCCCGGAATTGCAGGCGTCGGATGCGGGGGTCTTCGTTCACAATTTGTTCCTTTAGCGGGCATGCCGGAATGGCCGATCGGATGTTTGCGCATCGTCCCGGCTGGAGTTTTTTCGTTCGACGCATTTTCCAAGCCGCCAGACGTACCGTATGGCTCGAAAATGCTCTAGACACCGCCAGATAGCCATGCGACCCGATATCCTCAACCCACTCTTCACTGAAATCGAAGCGCTCAAGGGCGTAGGCCCCGCGCTGGCCAAACCTCTGGAACGCCTGGGGCTGGCCCGCGCCGTGGACGTGGCCTTCCATCTGCCGGTCAGCTTCATCGACCGCCGCATGGTCGAGGAACTGCTCCTGGGCGACTCAGGCCGCATCATCGGCATCCAGCTCACCCCCATCGACTATCGCGCTTCCGGCAGCGCGCGCGCGCCCTTCCGCGTCATCGCGCAGGACAGGCACGGCAACATCGTCGCGCTGGTCTATTTCGGCCGCAACAGCGCCTGGCCCCGCAAGCTGCTGCCGCTGGGCGAACCCAAATTCGTCTCCGGCAAGCTGGAGGCCTATGGCGACAATCTCCAGATCGTCCATCCCGACTATGTCCTCCCGCCGGAGGAAGCCGCGACGATTCCGGCGAGAGAGCCGGTCTATGGCCTTTCCGAAGGCCTGACCAACAATCGCATGCGCGACCTTGCCGCCCAGGTCCTGAGCCGCGCCCCGGACCTTCCGGAATGGATCGAACCCAGCCTGCTCGCCCGCAAGGGCTGGCCCGCATGGCGAGAGGCCCTGACCCGCATCCACGCCGATCCCAGCGACTCGCAGGCACGCGAACGCCTGGCCTATGACGAGATTTTCGCTGGCCAACTCGCGCTGATGCTGGTCCGACAGTCCTCCCGCAAGCGCAGGGGCATCCCCATCGCCGGAGACGGCCGTCTGCGCGCCATGCTCCAATTGCCCTTCGCCCCGACCGGGGCGCAACGCCGTGCTTTTGGAGAGATTGAGGGCGACATGGCCCAGCCTGTCCCCATGCTTCGCCTGCTGCAAGGGGATGTCGGCTCCGGCAAGACGCTGGTAGCGCTGATGGCCCTGCTCAACACGGTCGAGGCAGGCGCGCAGGGCGCTCTCCTGGCCCCCACCGAAATCCTCGCCCGCCAGCATTATGAGACGCTGCGCAAAATGGCTTCGGGCCTGCCCGTCACCATCGCTATCCTTACCGGCCGCGAAAAGGGCAAGAGCCGCGAATCCACCCTGATGGGCCTTGCGGATGGCAGCATCGACATCCTTGTCGGCACCCACGCCATCTTTCAGGACGCCGTGCGCTACAAGAATCTCGCTTTGGCGGTGATCGACGAACAGCATCGCTTCGGCGTGGCGCAACGCATGATGCTGACCTCGAAAGCAGAGCGCGCGCCGCATCTCCTGGTGATGACCGCCACGCCGATCCCGCGCACCCTGACGCTCACTTATTATGGCGAAATGGACGTCTCCCGCCTGGACGAGATGCCCCCCGGCCGCCAGCCGATCCAGACGGTGGTCATGTCGGCCAACCGCCTGGACGAAGTGGTGGAAGCGCTGGCCCGTCATGTCGAGACTGGCGGCCAGGCCTATTGGGTGTGTCCCCTGGTCGAGGAAAGCGAAACCAGCGATCAGGCCGCCGCCGAAGCCCGCGCCGAAATGCTGAAAATGCGCTTCGGGGAGTTGGTAGGCCTGGTCCACGGCCGCATGAAGGGGCCGGAAAAGGACGCCGCGATGGAAGCCTTCGCCTCCGCCCGCACGAAAATCCTGGTCGCCACGACCGTCATCGAAGTCGGCGTCGACGTGCCCAACAGCAACCTTATCATCATAGAAGGCGCCGACCGCTTCGGCCTGGCCCAGCTCCACCAGCTTAGAGGCCGTGTAGGCCGGGGCCAGAACCATTCGGTCTGCATCCTGCTGCGCGGCGGCGCGTTGAGCGAAACCAGTCGCGCCCGCCTGGCGCTCATGCGGGAAACCAATGACGGCTTCCGCATAGCCGAAGAAGACCTGCGGTTGAGGGGAGCCGGCGAAATTCTGGGCACCCGCCAGTCCGGCGAAGCGCAACTCAAGCTGGCCAGCCCCGAACATCTTTCGGCCTTGCTCGATTCAGCCAGAGACGATGCGCATCTCCTGATCGACCGGGACGGCGGCCTCACCGAAGCCAGAGGGGATGCGGCCCGAACCTGCCTCTACCTTTTCGAACGGGATGCGGCGGTTGGATTGCTTCGCAGCGGCTGAGAAATGGCCGGGTCTTGCGAATATGTTGAAGCGAGACAAGTGGGTCGGGTTCAGCCTGTGCCTCATCAGGCCGATAAAGCGATCTCCATCGCCTTGCCGCTTTGCTGGATCGCCTACCAGGCCGTCTGTCGCGGCGGAATGAGCGAGAGCATGGAGTCGTAAAGTCGCGGCTCGATCCGCTGCAGAAATTCCACGCCCACCCGGCCATCCTCTACCCAGCGCACTTCCCCGGCATGATCCTTCACGACCGGCAGCCATATGGTTACCCGCTCGCCGATCGCCAGTCGCGCCTCGGTCCTGCACATCAGCCCAAATGCCGAGATATTGATGATCCGCGCCCCATGGCTGCGCCCCTGCGCCGCGATATGGCTGACCATGTCGACCAGATCGCGCTGCGCGCGCCGCTGATTGACCGCCGGGTCTCGCGACTGATTGAGATGGGCAAGGCTGGCGAACATCGAAGGCATGCCAGCAGACTAAGGTCAGGAAGATAGAGCCTTCCTTACCCTCTGTGGTTAATGCCGGATTGACGTTCTTTTGATTTCAGGTAGTTACCAGCCCATGCTTCTTCGCGCCGAAGCTGAGCTTGTCGCCCGGCTTCAGCACCAGCGCAGGATCGCTGACCACTTCGCCATTCACGCGGATGGCGCCCTCAGCCAGCTTCCGCCGCACTTCCTTATTGGACGCCGCAAAGCCCAGGGCGGTGGTCCCCTGGACGACATTCAGCCCTTCCGCGCCAAGGCTGACAGTCGGCAGATTGGCATCCGAAGCGCCCTCCTCGAAGGTCCGCCGCGCCGTCTCCGCCGCCAGCACCGCCGCTTCGGTGCCGCGGCAAAGCGCCGTAGCCTCATTGGCCAGGATCTTCTTCGCCTCGTTGATCTCCGCCCCCTGGAGCGAAGCCAGCCGCTCCACCTCATCCATCGGCAGGTCGGTGAACAGCCGCAGCCGGTTCGCCACGTCGGCATCGGCGGTGTTCCGCCAGAACTGCCAATAATCGTAGTTGGAAAGCTGATCCTCGTTGAGCCAGACCGCGCCGCCCACGGTCTTGCCCATCTTGGTCCCGTCCGCATTGGTCAGCAGCGGCGTGGTCAGCCCGAAAACCTGAGTCCCGTCCACGCGCCGGGCCAGTTCGACGCCGTTGACGATATTCCCCCACTGGTCCGATCCGCCCATCTGCAACCGGCACGCCGACCGCCGCGACAGTTCCAGGAAATCATAGGCCTGGAGGATCATATAGTTGAATTCCAGGAACGAAAGCGACTGCTCCCGATCCAGCCGCAGCTTCACCGAATCGAAGCTCAGCATTCGGTTGACCGAGAAATGCTGCCCGATGTCCCGCAGGAAGGGGATATATTCGAGCCGATCCAGCCACTCCGCATTGTCGAGCATGATCGCATCGGTCGGCCCGTCCCCGAATGTCAGGAACCGCTCGAACACCCGCTTGATGCTCGCGACATTCTGCGCGATCAGATCGGTGGTCAGCAGCTTGCGCGCCTCGTCCTTGAAGCTGGGATCGCCGATCTTGCCGGTGCCGCCGCCCATCAGCACGATCGGCTTGTGTCCGGCCTTCTGCAACTGCCGCAGCATCATGATCGACACCAGATGCCCGACATGCAGCGAAGGCGCGGTGGGATCGAAGCCGATATAGCCCGGCACGACCTGCCTGGCGGCGAGGGCGTCCAGCCCCTCCGCATCGGTCAACTGATGAATGTAACCGCGCGTTTCGAGCAGGCGGAGCAGATCGGATGAGTAGCTGGTCATAACGCCGCGCCCTGTAGCATCGTTGCGCAGCCACGCAAAAGCGGATTTCATCCGTCATCCCGAACTTGTTTCAGGAACCATTCCGTCCCACAGAACAGCTAGAGCGGAAGGACGGAACATGGACAGCCACCCCCTATTGGCAATAGGCCTGATGTCGGGCACCTCGCGCGACGGCATAGACGCCGCGCTGATCGAAACCGACGGAGAGGGCGCGAGCAAAGGCATCGCCTTCCACGCCATGCCTTACAGCGACGGTTTCCGTCTCCGCCTGGCGGAAGCCTGCCAACGCGCCATGACCATGGACAGGCCCGGCTTCGAACCGCTGATCCACGCGGTCGAGGAAGAACTGACCGAACTTCATGTAGAGGCGATTTCCGATCTTCTCGCCCGCACCGGCCATGTCACGCAGGACATCGCCGTCATCGGCTTCCATGGTCATACCGTCGCCCATCGGCCGGAACGCCGCTGGACCTGGCAGATCGGGGATGGCGCGACCCTTGCGGGCGCTTTCGGCATCCCGGTCGTCGCGGACCTGCGCAGCGCCGACGTCGCCGCGGGAGGGCAGGGCGCGCCGTTGCTCCCCGTCTATCACCGCGCCCTCGCGCACGACCTCCCGAAACCAGTCGCCGTGCTGAACCTTGGCGGCGTCGCCAACATCACCGCCATCGCCTCCGACGGAGAGATCGTCGCCTTCGACACCGGCATGGCGAGCGGCCTCATCGACAATTGGATGCGCACCCATGGCGACCGCAACTTCGACGAAGGCGGAGTAACCGCCGCCACTGGCAAGATCGACCAGGATCTTCTCAAACGCCTGCTCTCCGACCCATGGTTCGCCGTCGCGCCCCCGAAGAGCATAGACCGCGAAGCCTTCACTATCGAAGCCGCGCGCGGCCTCTCGCTGGAGGACGGCGCCGCCACCCTGACGGCCTTTTCCGCTGCCGCCGTTGGAAGGGCGCTCGATCATCTGCCCGAACGCCCGCCACGAATCTATGCCGCTGGCGGAGGCCGCCACAACGCCACGCTCATGGGGATGCTGGCGACCTATACGGGCGCGGAGGTGCGCTCTGTGGACGAACTGGGCTGGGACGGCGACGCCCTGGAAGCGCAGGGCTTCGCCTATATGGCCGTCCGCAACCTGAAAGGCCTGCCGATCAGCTTCCCCGGTACCACCGGCGCACCGCAACCCATAACCGGCGGCGTCCTCTTCGAACCGGCCTGACCATTTAACTTGGCATTGGCGAACAGGGGACGTTCAAATGGAAGAATGGGGAGGGGGTTGAAACAGTCATCCCGGCTTTGGTCGCCCATTTTGCACATATCACCTAATGACTGGCCATGACGAACATCGTCTATCTCACCGTAAATCAAGAATAATAGTGATCGATGGACTTTCCGTGAACGGATTGCTCGTCTCGAATGTGGCCGACCTAATCCTTTCGGTCGATTTCACATGAGAAGGAAATCGGCGACATGCAGGTCGGGTCTTCGAACCGGAAGCACCCTGAGACGTCACATAATAGGAGAGTCGCAGTGACCAGATTTACCCTTCCCCTCATCGGCCTTGCGGTTCTGACCGCCGCAACGGGTGCGCAGGCGCAGGACAGCAATGTGAAGGGAACCCTTCAGGACAGCAATGTCAAAGGCGTTCTTCAGGACAGTAACGTAAAGGGAACGCTGCAGGACGCCAATGTAAAGGGCACGTTGCAGGATGTGCAGGGCGCCACGAGGGCGGCCCAGGACGCGCGCACCGCATCGACCGAAGCGCGCAGCAGCGCATCGGAAGCCCGCTCCTCCGCCGCTGAAACCCGCCGCGCCGCGCAGGACGCCCGCGCCAATGCAGGCGCTGCCCGCGAAACGGCCACCTCCGCAAAGGAAGGCGCCCGCTCCGCTCGCGGAAGCTGATCGCGCATGAAGGCATGGAGAGCGAGGGCGGACCCGCCAAGGGTTCGCCCCGCTTGGCATAGGGAGGGGAAATCGATGAAGGGGACCATGATGCTGGCCGCCGCGGGCATGGCGATGACGGTAGTCGCCACGCCTGCCCAGGCGCAGATCGCGGCGCAAAGCGGCCCGCAAACCGCCCGGGCCGAAGAACCGTCCACAGGCTTATCCACAGCTTCATCCATGAGTTTTTCCACAGGCGGCCTGACCGCCATCACCGGCATCGATTACAGCAGCGGCGATTACGGCACCGGTTTCGACACCCATATCCTCGTCATTCCGATGAGCCTGCGATACCGCGCCGGCCAGTTCCGCTTCACCGCGACCCTGCCATGGCTGCGCATCAACGGTTCGTCCGCGATCGTCGGCGGCGGATCGGGCGGTGTCGTCATCGACCCGAACGCCCCGCGCACCACTCGCAGCGGCCTTGGCGATCTGACCCTGGGCGTCGGTTATGGGATACCCGAAGAGCAACTCGGCTTCGGCCTCGACCTCTCGGCCCGCGTCAAGCTTCCCACCGCTTCGCGATCCAAGGCGCTGGGCACCGGCAAGACGGATGTGACGGTCGCGGCGGAAATCTCCAAAAGTTTCGGCATCGTCACGCCCTTCGCCAATATCGGCTACCGCATGCCGGGCGACCCGTCGGGCTTCGACCTGCGCAATGCCTGGACCGCATCGGGCGGCGCGAGCGTGATGTTGGGCAAATCGGCGCTGATCGCTTCCTACGACTATCGCGAATCCACCAGCGCTTTCGCCGGCGACAGCCGGGAACTGTTCGGCGCCTTCAGCAGCCCGGTGGCGGAAAAGCTGATCTTCACCCTCTATGGCACCACAGGCCTCAGCCAAGGCGCCGCCGATTACGGCCTGGGTTCGATGATCAGCGTAAAATTCTAAAAAGCCAAATCCAATTTTCACCGCTTCCGCGTCAATTCCCGCATCGCACCGTCAATCCCCTCGATCGTCAGCGGATACATGCGCTCGTTCATGATCTCGCGGATCATCTTGGTCGACTGGCTATAGCCCCAATGCGCCTCCTGCGCGGGATTCAGCCAGACGGCCGCCGGATAGGTGTGCAGCACCCGGCTCAACCATGTCGCGCCCGGTTCCTCGTTCATATGTTCGACCGATCCGCCAGGATGGCTGACCTCATAGGGACTCATCGCCGCGTCACCGACGAAGATCACCTTATAGTCATGCCCATATTTGTGCAGCACGTCCCAGGTCGGCGTCCGTTCCGAAAAGCGCCGCTTATTGTCCTTCCACACGCCTTCGTAGATGCAATTGTGGAAGTAGAAGAATTCCATATTCTTGAATTCGCTGGTCGCCGCCGAGAATAGCTCCTCGCACAGCGTGATGAACGGGTCCATCGATCCGCCCACGTCCAGGAACAGCAGCAGCTTCACCGCATTATGCCGTTCCGGCCGCATGCGGATGTCGAGCCAGCCCTGCCGCGCCGTCCCACGGATCGTTTCCTCCAGGTCCAATTCGTCCGCCGCGCCCTCCCGCGCAAAGCGCCGCAGCCGCCGCAGCGCCACCTTGATATTGCGGGTGCCCAATTCCTTCTGATTGTCCAGATTGGCGAATTCGCGCTTTTCCCACACCTTGATGGCGCGCTTATGCTTGCTCTCGCCGCCGATCCGCACGCCTTCGGGATTATAGCCGCCATTGCCGAAGGGGGACGTGCCGCCGGTGCCGATCCACTTGTTGCCGCCCTCATGGCGGCCCTTCTGCTCCTCCAGCCGCTTCTTCAGCGTCTCCATGATCTCGTCCCAGCTACCCAGCGACTTGATCTTCTCCATCTCCTCGGCGCTCAGGAATTTCTCCGCCACCAGCCGCAGCCATTCCTCCGGAATCTCCGCCTCGACGCCTTCCGCGCCCAGCACGCCCTTGAATATGCGGGCGAACACCTGGTCGAAGCGGTCGATCAGCCCCTCGTCCTTCACATAGGTGGCGCGGGCGAGATAATAGAAATCCTCCGGCCGTTGCCCGACCACGTCGCGGTCCAGCGCCTCCAGCAGCAGCAGATGTTCCTTGATGCTGACGGGGATGCCGGCAGCACGCAGCGCGTCGAGGAAGTTGAGCATCATAATGGCGCCCTTGTCCGTCAGCTTCGCCGACGATGCAAGCGTTGCCATGTTGTAGGAATGTTAAGTGTTGCAATGCATCGTTAACAAGGCAGTATCCATGCTGAGCGGAATAGGGCGGCGATCATTGGAAAACGGGGATTTGTTGACCGACCTGGGGGAACGATCGGGCGACATCGCATTGCAATGCAGCGAAACGGCGGGTTTCCTGGGGGAACTTACGCTGCGCATCCAGGCCGATTCCGCGCATCTGGGCGAATTGCAATCGACCATGGAAGCGCTGGCGGTCAGCCAGAATGAAAGCGTGCTGGCGGCGCAGGAACTCAGCCTGACGGCCCGCCGCGCGGGGAACATCATCGCCCAGGGGCATGAAGCCATCGGGCGTTCGCTGGGGCAGGTTACGGAACTCATCGAAAATGTGACGGGGCTGGAAGGGCATTTGCGCCAGTTTCTGGACGTCATCGAAACGGTCGGCGACATTTCCGATCAGCTTGGCGCCATCGCCCGCCAGACCCGGCTGCTGGGCGTCAACGCGGCGATCGAGGCGGCGCGGGGCGGGGAGGCGACCCAGGGCTTCGCCGTGGTGGCGGACGAAATCCGGCGGCTGGCGGGGCAGGCGGGCGAATCCGCCGCGTCCGTGGGCGACAAGCTGGGCCAGCTCGACCGCGATGCGCGCCAGTTGATCGGCGGGGTGGAGGCCAATATCCTGCGCGGCCGCGACGTCGGTTCCGATATCGACACGTTGCGAATCAGCATGGCTGAAATCGCGTCGCTGGTGACGCAATTCGCGGAGCGCTCCGACACCATCGTCACCTGCACGGATGAGGCCGATGGCGATGTGGCGGCGTTGCGGCAGGGTCTGGCCCGGTTCAGCCTATCCTCGACGGAAAGCGCCACCCGCGTCCAAACCGCCCGCAGCCAGTTGGAAGGTCTGGAGGGGATGGCGAACGCCATGCTCAACACCGCCGCCCATGGCGGGCATGTCACGCGCAACAGCCGCTATATCGCCCTGGCCGAAGAAGGGGCGGAAGAGATGCAGGCCCTGATCAGGCGGGCGCTGGCGGAAGGGCAATTGGACATGGCCAGCCTGTTCGACACCGCCTACCGCCCGCTTCCCGGTTCCGAACCGGCGCAATATGAAAATGGCTTCACCGCCTTTGCCGACCGCCTCGTGCAGCCCTTACTGGACCGGCGGACGGCACAGGACAGCGCGATCGTCGGCTGCTGCCTGATCGACATGAACGGCTATCTGCCCACCCATATCAGCGCGCGCAGCCAGCCGCAGCGGCCCGGGCAGACGCGCTGGAACATGGAACATGCGCGCAACCGCCAGATATTCATGGACAGCCAGACCCGCCGCGCATTGGATGGGGAGGGGGATTTCTTCCTGTTCACCTACCGCCAGAATCTGGGCGAAGGCCGCTATCGCGCATTGCGCAGCGTCTTCGTGCCGCTGACCTTCGGCGGCCGCCGCTGGGGGCTTTACGAGGTCGGCTATCTGATCTGACTTCAGGGCAACCGGGCGTTGGCCGTCCGCACCGTCATCTCGCCATTGGCGGCATAATTGGCGGTAGCCCCGGCCTGGGCGGTCTGCGGATCTTTTCCGTCCAGTATCTGCGCGATCTGCCGGGCGCTCGGCAGCTTGTCATAGACGCCGTAGAGGTCGGTCTGCCCCACCGAATGGATCGAAAGTTGATAGCCGCGGCCCGCCTTCGCCGGATCGAACGCGACCACCGTGCCCGCATCGTCCACCGGAACGATGATCGCGCCATCTGCAGCACCCGCCTGCTGGAGAATGTCGTAGCTGCCCTCCGCCGTATCGACCCTGCCCCGCACGCAGAGCGGTTCCTGCCCTTCACGCGGCAGGGAGATAGCAACCGGCTCAACCACGTTGCGCGCCGTCAGACGGGCATCGCCGCCATCATTGGCTGGACATGCGGCCAGTCTTGCCGGCTTCGTGGCATGGATGGATGACGGGTCATCGAACCGAAGTCCCGCCAGCATGCCGTCCAGCCCATCCAGCACTTCCTTGCGCCGCTCCGTGGGGCCAGTGACGCGCAGCTTCACAACCCAGCGCCCCGCATGCAGGAAGGCGGCGGCGGTGGTCAGCGCCCCGTCCGCCGCATCGTCATAGACGGCGCGGATGGCGCGATCCGTCTGCCCCGCCACGGCAACGCCCGCATAGGCAGTGCGGCGCGTCCTGGCGCCGAAACGCTCCATCACCGCCTTGTCGGTCATATAGGCGGCGAGCGAAGCATCGGCATAGCTTGGCAGATAGACATAGAGCGTCGCCTGGATCGCGCCGTCGTCCGACAGATATTGCGCGTAATTGTCGATGCCCTTGCCGCCGTTGGAAACCTCCCCGCTCTTGGAGAGCGACAGGCCCGCCACGCTTTGCGGCATGCTGATCCCGGCGGCATCGGCGCGCAGGGCTGCGGCAGTCGGTGTCCAGGCTTCCCGTTCCTCGGCCGCGCGCACCAACGCGGGCGCTGACAAGGCCAGCACCGCCGATAAAAGGGACAACGCACGCTTGGGCATTGGCATCCTTCCCCAATTCACGACCGTCTTTGCGCGGCTTTGAATGTCAGGAGGAAGTTGAGCCGAAATGCAGGCCCCGCGCAAGCGCGCTTTTAGGCGACTGGTGGAATTTGTGCCGGATAATGGGGCAGTTCCGGGTCCAGATGCGCCCAATCGGGCGCTGCGTCGGTCCAGATGACCGCCTGAGGCCCCAAAATGTCCGGATCGTCCAGCGCTCCGGCCCGGACGAAGGTCAGGTGCGGACGCGATTCGGCCAGGCTGAACAAGGGCGTTCCGCATTCGGGGCAGAAACCGCGCCGCATCGCGTTGCCGCTGTCGGCGGTGCTGTGATGCCAGCGTACCTCACCCGTGGTCGTCACCTTGTCGGAAGGGAAGCAGACATTCACCGTCCCCGATCCGGCGCCCAGATATTGGCAGAGGCGGCACCAGCACATGCGCGCCGCCATGGGTTCCGCATCGATGCTGATCCGCACCTGTCCGCACAGGCATCCGGCTTGATGAGGCATGGATCGGGCCTTTCATGATTCCCTCCTGATGAAGGAGAGGGGCTGTCGTTACCGCCCCTGCCGTCTGGCCATGAAGGCGAGCCGTTCGAACATCATGATGTCCTGCTCATTCTTGAGCAGCGCGCCGTGGAGCGGGGGGATCGCCTTGGTCGGATCGCGGTCCTGCAACACGTCGAGCGGCATGTCCTCCGCCAGGATCAGTTTCAGCCAGTCGAGCAATTCACTGGTCGAGGGCTTTTTCTTGAGGCCCGGAACCTCGCGGATTTCATAGAAAATCTCCAGCGCGCGGTTGACCAGGATTTTCTGGATGCCGGGGAAATGCACGTCGATGATCGCCTGCATCGTCTCCCGGTCGGGAAATTTGATATAGTGGAAGAAGCAGCGGCGCAGGAAGGCGTCGGGCAATTCCTTCTCATTATTGGAGGTGATGACGACCACCGGCCGTTCCTTCGCCGCCACGGTCTCCCCGGTCTCATAGACATGGAAGGCCATGCGGTCGAGTTCCTGCAACAGGTCGTTGGGGAATTCGATATCCGCCTTGTCGATCTCGTCGATCAGCAGCACCGGCAGGGTCGGGGAGGTGAAAGCCTCCCACAGCTTGCCCTTGCGGATATAATTGCCGATGTCGTGGACGCGCTGATCGCCAAGCTGGCCGTCGCGCAGACGGGCGACAGCGTCATATTCATACAGGCCCTGATGCGCCTTGGTCGTCGACTTGACGTTCCATTCGATCAGCGGGGCATTGAGGGCCTTGGCGATTTCCTGCGCCAGCACGGTCTTGCCGGTGCCCGGCTCGCCCTTCACCAAAAGGGGACGGCGAAGCAGCACCGCAGCATTGACGGCCACCTTCAGATCATCGGTGGCGACATAATCCTCTGTGCCCTCAAACCGCATATTCGCTTCACTCTTCCTGCCTGTAATGGCCCCAACTATGGCAAAGCAGGGGGGAAGCGCAAAGCCTTTATCTATCCTTGCCGGCGCGAATCCGGGCGCGTGCCTGAAGAACGTCCCAAAGCCCGCGATGCTGGTTGAGCAACTGGCGGCTGCCGAACAGGATGGCGCGGTCGATCGCATCGTCGCCGCCGATTTCCCGCGCCACCTCCAGCGTCGCGGCGTGATCGGGCAGGTCGCAGGCATGGGGTTCCAGGCCGACGCGGATCGCGGCGATGTCCAGGACGTGCCGCACTGCCCGCCAATCGAGAATCAGCGCGATGGCCGCGCCCATGGCGCAACCGCGACGGTCCGATTGGGCGAGCATGTCGAGAGCGTGGCGTTGCTGGCTGACGACCGTTTCGCAATCGCTCTGCCCCGCGGTGCTGGGGGCGGGGCCGACCGCGACCGTCACCTGCGTCAGATAGGCCCGTTCGCGCGCGAAGGCGTCAGCCGCCTGAATCAGCCAGTTGCGCGCCGCATTGTCGGCGGATCGCGTGGCGGCATGGTCGATGACGCCCGGATGCCGGCCATGGAGCAGGCAAAGATAATAGGCCGCATCCGCCAGATCGGGCAGGGACAGGGTGGCATTCGGCCCGAAGCTTGCTTGGGCGCCACTGGCATAGCCATGGCCGGCCGTGCCGTCGGCGGCCACGACGGTCTCCAAAATCTGCGATACATCGCCAAATTGATAGCGCGGTGCTAATTCGCTCATCATCTTCCCCTGGAAGCCCCGGTGCTGGCGAGGCATCATCGGAGCGAACCTAGAGAGACGAGGTAAAAGAGGAGTTTACGCCAGTAAAAAAGGGCGGCCCGAAAGCCGCCCTTTTGGATCATTTTACCGCGCCTTAGCCTCGGCCTGCCGAGGCGCCCTCGTACCAAGTCTCGGCCTGCCGAGGCGCCCTCGTACCAAGTCTCGGCCTGCCGAGGCGCCCTCATACCAAGCCTCGGCCTGCCGAGGCGCCTTCTTACCAAGCCTTCGGCCTGCCGAGGCGTCCTCCTGCCCCGCGCCTCTATTGGTCGAGGAAGCTGCGCATCTTGCGGCTGCGGCTGGGGTGCTTCAGCTTGCGCAGCGCCTTCGCCTCGATCTGGCGGATACGTTCGCGGGTCACGCTGAACTGCTGGCCCACTTCCTCCAGCGTATGATCGGTGTTCATGCCGATGCCGAAACGCATGCGCAGCACGCGCTCCTCACGCGGCGTCAGCGAAGCGAGGACGCGGGTAACGGTTTCCTTGAGATTCGCCTGAATCGCGGCATCCACGGGGATGATCGCATTCTTGTCCTCGATGAAATCGCCCAGATGCGAATCCTCCTCGTCGCCGATGGGAGTTTCGAGCGAGATCGGCTCCTTGGCGATCTTCATCACCTTGCGCACCTTCTCCAGCGGCATGGACAGGCGCTCGGCCATCTCCTCCGGAGTCGGCTCGCGGCCCTGTTCGTGCAGGAACTGGCGGCTGGTGCGGACCAGCTTGTTGATCGTCTCGATCATGTGGACCGGAATACGGATGGTCCGCGCCTGATCCGCGATGGAGCGGGTGATCGCCTGCCTGATCCACCAGGTGGCGTAGGTGCTGAACTTGTAGCCGCGCCGATATTCGAATTTATCGACCGCCTTCATCAGGCCGATATTGCCTTCCTGAATAAGATCAAGGAATTGCAGGCCACGGTTCGTATATTTTTTAGCGATGGAAATCACGAGACGCAGGTTCGCTTCGACCATTTCCTTCTTCGCGATGCGCGCCTCGCGCTCGCCCTTCTGCACCATGTTCACGATGCGGCGGAATTCGGAAAGCGACATGCCGGTCGCCTGCGCGATTTCGCTGACTTCGGTGCGGATGCGCTCCACGGCGCGAGCCTCGGCGGCGGCGAAGGCGGCCCATTTCTTGTCCAGCCCGGAAATCCTGTCCAGCCAGCCATCGTCCAGCTCATGGTTCACATAGCGGTCGAGGAAATCCTTGCGGCTGACCTTATGCCGCTCGGCCAGGCGCAGCATCTGCCCGCCCAGCGCGGTCAGGCGCCGGTTATAGGCATAGAGCTGATCGACCAGATATTCGATCTTCTGCTGATGGAACTGGACGCTCTCGACCTCGGCGGTGAGTTGTTCGCGCAGTTCCTGATAATCGTCCTCATCCTTCTGGCTCAGCGTTTCGCCGATGGCCATGGCGATCATGCGCGATTCCTGCGCGTTGGAGAAGGTGCGGAAAATCTCCGTGATGGTTGCGAACTTCTCCAGAGCCATCGGCTTCAGAGTCTCTTCCATCTGGGCGAGGGAAAGGGTGTTGTCCTCCTCCTCTTCCTCTTCCACCCGGCGCGTGCGGCGTTCGGTCAGGCCGTCCTCATCCTCATCGGCGTCGGCGGATTCCTCCTCCGGTTCTTCCTCTTCCTTGAAGCTGGGACCGGCGGTCTTCTCGCTGATCTCGCCGTCATCGTCCTCGGCGCCTTCCTCCAGATTTTCCGGAGCCGGGTCCTTGGACAGCATTGCGTCGAGATCGAGAATCTCGCGCAACTGCATCTCGCCATTGTTGAGCGCGGTCGACCATTCGATGATCGCGTTGAAGGTGGTGGGGCTTTCGCAAAGCCCCAGGATCATGGTGTCGCGACCCGCCTCGATCCGCTTGGCGATGGCGATTTCGCCCTCGCGGCTGAGCAGTTCCACCGCGCCCATTTCGCGCAGGTACATGCGCACCGGATCGTCGGTGCGGTCGACGGTTTCCTTCTTCTTCTCCGTAACCGGGCGCGGCGAACCATCGTCGTCGGTGCTTTCGTCCGAACTCTCGTCGTCGCTGTCGTCGCGCTGATCGTCGCCGTCTTCGCTGGCTTCCTCATTCTCGACGATGTTCACGCCCATTTCGTTGAGCGCGGACATGATGTCCTCGATCTGCTCGGAGGACATCTGGTCCTGCGGCAGGGCATCGTTCAGTTCGTCATAGGTGATGTAGCCGCGCTTCTTCGCGCGGGCGATCAGCTTCTTGACCGACGCTTCATTCAGATCCAGCAACGGCGCATCGCCGGTATCCTGATCCTCGCCCGCACCCTTGCCGTTCGCCTTGCTCGCCATTTATTCGCCTTAACTCCGCCGTCCCCCTGGAAGGGACGATCCAAAATCATATACTATCTTCGGGCTGCGCCAGTTCCGCCAGGCGGCGATCATGATCCAGCTTCAACTTGTGAACCCTTTGCTGTTCCGCAAAGCTGTCCTCGTTGAGGTCGTCTCTTGCCCGCCGGGTAGCTTCCGCCAACGCCGCCTCCAACTCCGGTCCTTGCGCCATCACCCGAATCGCCTCGTCCAGATCGCGCTGCACGCGATCCGAGTCGGCTTTGCTTCTGTGGGGGGTGAATGTGAACGTGTCGGCCCGGAGCATCCCCTTTGCCATATTATACACTTCACCTTGCCCCAATATGGTAAGGAGGCCACCGGTTTCAACTGTTTCTTTGCCGAACGAGGCCGCAACCATCACCTTCATCAGTTCCGCCAGCGCCGCATCGGCGATTCGCAGCCCCGAAAGCGTTTCCCGATGGAGCGCAATCTGCTCCGGATGTCGCAGCAGACTGGCGAGAACGGCCCTCAGCAACCGTTGTTCCATGCCGCTGGCGCCAATGGCCCGCGCCTCGTTCCCGGCGGGCGGGACAGGGGGCTTCCAATTGCCCTTCTTATCCCGCTGCCAACCGGAGCGGGCGTTGCCGCCACGCTGATGCCGGGGCTGGAAAGCCTGTCGCGCAAAGAACAGCGCATCATAGCGTTCGCGAAAGGCATGGACATAATGCGCGCGCACATCGGGATGCGCGATGGCGTCGGTGATGGCGGAGAGCCGCTGCTTGAGCGCGGCGCGCTGTTCCGGCGTATCGAGGGGGGCGGCGGCCCGTTCATATTTCCAGAGCCGCTCGACCAGAGGCTCGGCTGCCGCCAACACGGCTTCCATGGCCTGAGGCCCCTCGGCACGGATCAGATCGTCCGGATCCTGCCCACCCGGCAGCGTCGCGAAGGCCAGGCTCATCCCCGGTCGCAGCAGCGGCAGGGCGCGCGTCGCCGCCCGGATCGCGGCCTTCTGCCCGGCCGCGTCGCCGTCGAAGCAGAGGATCGGCACATCGGCCATTTTCCAGAGCCGTTCGATCTGATGCTCCGTCAGTGCGGTCCCAAGCGGCGCCGCGGCTTCCCCGAAACCCGCCTGCGCGAGGGCGATCACATCCATATAGCCTTCGACGACGATGATCCGCCCGGCCTGGCGGCTGGCCGGAGAGGCCCGGTCGATATTGTAGAGCGTCCGCCCCTTGTCGAAGAGCGGGGTGTCCGGCGAGTTCAGATATTTGGGTTCCCCCGCGCCCAGGATGCGCCCGCCAAAGGCAATGACCCGGCCCCTTATATCCCGGATCGGCAGCATCAAACGCCCCCGGAACCGGTCATAGCTATCGCGTTTTCTGCTTTTATCGCCGTCCGGTTCGGCGCCATCGGGATCGATCAGCAATCCCGCCTCGATCAGCAAAGGCTCGCCAAAATCCTTGAGCGCCGCCTTGAGCCGCCCGCGCCCATCCGGTGAAAATCCGAACCCAAAGGCCTTGGCCGTCGCCGCGCTGATCCCTCGCTTCTGGAGATAGGCTCTTGCCTCCGCGCCCTCGATGCCGCCAAGCTGCTCCTCGAAAAAGGCCTGCGCCGCCGCCATGACGTCGTGCAGCCCCCTGGCCTGCTCCGCCCGCTTCGCTGCGCGGGGATCGGGGGCGGGGACGTCCATACCGGCCGCCTGCGCCAGTTCCTTCACGGCCTCCATGAACGGCAGGCCGCGCTGATCGGTCATCCAGCGGATCGCATCGCCATGAGCGCCGCAACCGAAGCAGTGATAAAAGCCCTTCTCGTCATTGATGGTGAAGCTGGGCGTCTTTTCGTTATGGAAGGGGCAGCAGGCCTTATATTCGCGCCCTGCCTTCTGCACCTTCACCGTCCGCCCGATCAGGGTCGAAAGCGAAGTCCGCGCACGCAACTCGTCGAGAAAGGCCGGAGAGAGGCTCACCGCACCTCACCCCCATAGCTCCCCTCCCGCAAGCGGGAGGGCATGTCCGGAACCATCCCGGCAGTCACCAGCGCCCGCTCAGCATCGGTGGCGTTATGGCGCAACTCACGCGCTTTCGCAGTGGGGCGGGCATAGCCTTTATCCATCAGCGTCGAACATGCCCTCCCCAAACCCCTCCCGCAAGCGGAAGGGGAGTTGTAAATGCAGTCTCAGGAAAGCGCCGCCTTCACAAGCCCGCTGGCCTTGCTCATGTCGATCACCGACCCATGGCGCTCCTTCAGCACCGCCATGACCTTGCCCATATCCTTGACGCTGGCCGCACCGACCTCAGCCTTGATCCCCTCGATGGCGGCCTTGGTCTCATCCTCGCTCAATTGCTGCGGCAGGAAGCTGTCGATCACGTCCAGTTCGGCCTGCTCCTTGGCCGCCAGTTCGTCGCGCCCGCCATTCTTGAACATTTCGATGGACTCGCGCCGCTGCTTCACCATCTTCTGAAGCACCTCGACCACGACCGTATCGTCATCCGGCACGTTCGAAGCAGTGCGCAACTCTATATCCCGGTCCTTCAGCTTCGCCAGGATCAGGCGCACGGCGGCCAACCGATCCTTCTCCCCGGCTTTCATGGCGGCGACCTGGGCGCTCTTAATCTCGTCGCGAATCATGCGAATGAATCCTGTTTCTTCCGGAAAGGTCCAGATATAACGCCAAAAGAGATTTTTAACAGGAGTTGACCCGACGGCCTCACCCGCATAGGTGACCGGCCGTTTAACCCGCAGCAGACGGGTTCCCGCAAAAGCATAAAGGACGATACGACCATGGCTGACGCCAAGACCCTCATTGTGCCCAAAGGAGCGACAGGGGTATTGGTTTTCGCCGACGGCTCCGCGGTGTTCGGGCGCGGTTTCGGCGCTGTCGGCGATGCGGTGGGCGAGCTTTGCTTCAACACGGCGATGACCGGCTATCAGGAAGTGATGACCGACCCCAGCTATGCGGGCCAGATCGTCACCTTCACCTTCCCGCATATCGGCAACGTCGGCACCAACCTGGACGATGTGGAGGCGGACGCCCCCCACGCGCTGGGCTGCGTCGTGCGGCAGGACGTGACCGAGCCTAGCAATTTCCGCAATGTCGAACCCTTCGATCAGTGGATGAAGGAAAAGGGCCGCATCGGCCTTGCCGGGGTCGACACCCGCGCCCTGACCCGCATGATCCGTATCAAGGGCGCGCCCAATGTCGTGATCGCCCATGATCCCGAAGGCCGGTTCGATCTCGAAGCGCTGGCCGCCAAGGCTGCAAGCTGGCCGGGCCTTGAAGGCATGGACCTCGCCATCGAAGTGTCGGGCAAGGAAAGCCGCCTCTGGAAGGACGGCGTGTGGAAACTTGGGCATGGCTACGGCCTGAATGAAGCGGGCGACGAACGCCCCCATGTCGTCGCGCTGGATTATGGCGCGAAGAACAACATCTTCCGCAATCTGGTGAAGGCGGGCGCCCGCGTCACCGTGCTGCCCGCCACCGCCAGCTTCGAACAGGTGATGGAGCAGAAGCCCGATGGCGTGTTCCTCTCCAACGGCCCCGGCGATCCGGCCGCGACCGGCGAATATGCCGTGCCCGTGATCCGCAAGGTGCTGGATGCGGAGGTTCCGATCTTCGGCATCTGCCTTGGCCACCAGATGCTGGCGATTGCCGCTGGCGCCAGGACGATAAAGATGCATCAGGGCCATCGCGGCGCCAACCACCCGGTCAAGCGCCTGTCGGACGGTCTGGTCGAGATCACCTCGATGAACCACGGCTTCGCGGTGGACAGCGGCACGCTGCCCGCCAATGTGAAGCCGACCCATGTCTCGCTCTTCGACGGCAGCAACTGCGGCATCGAACTGACGGACAGGAAGGCCTTCTCGGTCCAGTACCACCCCGAAGCCTCGCCCGGCCCGCAGGACAGCTTCTACCTGTTCCAGCGCTTCGTTGAGGGGCTTTAAGTGAGCCTCAACTTGCCCCCGGTTGACGAAGCCCGCCTCGCCGCAGAGTGGGAGGCGGATAAGTCCGTCCTCGCCAATCTTGCGGCCAATGGCGATGTGGCGCGTCTGGCGCGCCCGGTCGACGTCAGCTTCAAGGGCAGCGAAAAGGATTTCGAGCGCGTCCTCACCATCGCCAGCCAGTTCGGCTTCGTCGAACTGGACCGCGAGGAAGATGAGGATGGCGACCTGTTCCTCTTTCTCGAATGCGTGCAGCCCGTCGATGAACAGTCGATCCGCGCGCTGACAAAGAAATGCCTCCAGATCGAAATCCTCTGTGGCGTCGAATATGACGGCTGGGGTTGCGAGGCGCGGGTAGGGGGCGTGCATTGATTGAGTTTGAATCCGCAGTTCAAAATCCGCGTCTATTTCGAAAGGCAGTGCATTGGGCCATGAGCAATAGGGATCATATTCCTTCGCTTTCTGCTCTAGCTCCGAAGCTGACCGTGAATCAGGCGGCTGAACTCGCTCGATCATGGCAAGATGCTGGTTTCGGTCGACTGATCGAAGTCTCTGAAGAGGGAAGGCGGTCCGTTCTGTTCAGCCTTAACCAAGCCGCTTTGGCAACATCAAGCGTGTTAGATCGAAGAAGCCTAATAGGTCGCCTCGAAGCTGTCCCTAAATCCGATTGGATTGCACTCGCAGCCTTCGTCGTTTCTGTCATCGCTCTTTTTAAACCGGGGTCATAATGCCCAAACGCACCGACATCTCCTCCATCCTCATCATCGGCGCTGGCCCGATCATCATCGGCCAGGCTTGCGAGTTCGACTATTCGGGCACGCAGGCGGTGAAGGCGCTTAAGGAAGAGGGCTATCGCATCATCCTGGTGAATTCCAACCCGGCCACCATCATGACCGACCCGGAATTTGCCGACGCGACCTATGTCGAGCCGATCACGCCCGAAATCGTGGCGAAGATCATCGAGAAGGAACGCCCCGACGCCGTTCTCCCGACCATGGGCGGCCAGACCGCGCTCAACACCGCGCTTGCCCTGTTCAACGATGGCACGCTGGAGAAATATGGCGTCAAGATGATCGGCGCCGACGCGGCCGCCATCGACAAGGCCGAGGATCGCCTGAAATTCCGCGATGCGATGGACAAGATCGGCCTCGAGTCCGCCCGCTCGCGCATCGCCCACACGATGGAAGAGGCGATGGAGGCGCTGGAATTCACCGGCTTGCCGTCCATCATCCGCCCCAGCTTCACGCTCGGCGGCACCGGCGGCGGCGTCGCCTACAACAAGGAAGAGTTCAAGCGGATCGTGCAGGAGGGGCTGGACGCTTCGCCCACCACTGAAGTCCTGATCGAGGAATCGCTGCTCGGCTGGAAAGAATATGAGATGGAGGTCGTCCGGGACCGGAACGACAACGCCATCATCATCTGCTCCATCGAGAATGTCGATCCGATGGGCGTCCATACCGGCGACTCCATCACTGTCGCGCCCGCGCTGACGCTGACCGACAAGGAATATCAGATCATGCGCAACGCGAGCATCGCGGTGCTGCGTGAAATCGGCGTGGAAACAGGCGGTTCGAACGTGCAGTTCGCGGTCAATCCGAAGGATGGCCGCCTGATCGTCATCGAAATGAACCCGCGCGTTTCCCGCTCCTCCGCCCTGGCGTCGAAGGCGACCGGCTTCCCCATCGCCAAGGTCGCCGCGAAGCTGGCCGTCGGCTACACGCTGGACGAGATCGAGAACGACATCACCGGCGCGACCCCCGCGTCGTTCGAACCCACCATCGACTATGTCGTGACCAAGATCCCGCGCTTCGCCTTCGAAAAGTTCAAGGGAAGCGAGCCGCTGCTCGGCACTGCGATGAAATCGGTGGGTGAGGTGATGGCCATTGGCCGCAACATCCATGAATCGATGCAGAAGGCGCTGCGCGGGCTGGAAACCGGCCTTTCCGGCTTCAACAATGTCGATCATCTGGAGGGCGCGCCCAAGGACGATATCGTCGCCGCCCTGGCCCAGCCGACGCCGGACCGCCTGCTGGTTGCAGCCCAAGCCCTGCGCGAAGGGCTGACCGTCGCGGAAATCCACGTCATCGCCAAGTTCGATCCCTGGTTCCTGGAACGGATCAAGGAAATCATCGACGCCGAAGCCGAGATACTGAGCAACGGCCTGCCCCAGGATGCCGACGGGATGCGCCGTCTGAAGGCGATGGGTTTTTCCGACAAACGCCTGGCCTATCTCGCGCTCAAATCCGCCAATCTGCGCGGCATGGAGCGGGGCATCGCCCGCGGCTCCGGCCTGATCCACGAAGCGGTCAAGGCCATGACCGGCGGCGTCACCGAGGATGAGGTCCGCGCGCTGCGCCACAAGCTGGGCGTGCGTCCGGTCTTCAAGCGCATCGACACCTGCGCCGCCGAGTTCGAGGCGAAGACGCCTTACATGTATTCGACCTACGAAGCCCCGATCTTCGGCGAGGCGGAAAATGAGGCGCAGCCCAGCGACCGCAAGAAGGTCGTGATCCTGGGCGGCGGTCCGAACCGCATCGGGCAGGGCATCGAGTTCGACTATTGCTGCGTCCACGCCTGCTTCGCGCTGAGCGAGGCCGGCTATGAGACGATCATGGTCAACTGCAATCCTGAGACTGTATCAACCGACTATGACACCTCGGATCGCCTCTATTTCGAGCCGCTGACGGCTGAGGACGTGTTGGAAATCCTCAGCGTCGAAATGTCGAGCGGTTCACTTCTTGGAGTCATTGTGCAATTTGGCGGTCAAACTCCGCTGAAACTGGCTCAGGCGCTCGAAAATGCGGGCGTTCCGATCCTCGGCACCTCGCCTGACGCCATCGACCTCGCCGAAGACCGCGAACGCTTCGCCGCCCTCATCGACAAGCTCAAGCTCAAGCAGCCCGCCAACGGTATCGCCCGCAGCCGGGAAGAAGCCATCGCCGTCGCCAACCGCATCGGCTACCCGGTCCTGATGCGCCCCTCCTACGTCCTTGGCGGTCGCGCCATGGAGATTGTCGACGGCCAGGCGCAACTGGAGGAATATATCGCCACCGCCGTTCAGGTGTCGGGCGACTCCCCGGTGCTGATCGACCAATATCTGCGCGACGCGACCGAGGTGGATGTGGACGCGCTGTGCGACGGCGACGATGTGGTCGTGGCGGGCGTGCTCCAGCATATCGAGGAGGCGGGCGTTCATTCCGGCGACTCCGCCTGCTCGCTGCCGCCCTACAGCCTGCCGAATGAGATCATCGCCGAAATCGAGCATCAGACCGACGTCCTGGCGCGTGCGCTGTCGGTGCGCGGCCTCATGAACATTCAGTTCGCGGTCAAGGATGGTGTGGTCTACCTCATCGAGGTCAATCCCCGCGCCAGCCGGACGGTGCCCTTCGTCGCCAAGGCGATCGGCACGCCCATCGCCAAGATCGCCAGCCGCGTCATGGCGGGTGAGAAACTCAAGGATCTGCCGAAGATCGACCGCAACGCGATTTCGCACATCGCGGTCAAGGAAGCGGTCTTCCCCTTCGCGCGCTTCCCCGGCGTCGATCCGGTCCTCTCGCCGGAAATGAAGAGCACGGGCGAAGTCATGGGCATCGACAGCGATTTCGCCACGGCCTTTGCCAAGGCGCAGCTCGGCGCGGGCACCGTCCTGCCGAAGGGCGGCACCGTGTTCGTATCGGTCAAGGACAGCGACAAGCCGGTCATCCTGCCTGCCGTGCGGAAGATGGCGGCCATGGGCTTCACCATCATCGCGACCGGCGGCACCGCCCGCTATCTGGAGGAGCAGGGCATCGCCGTGCAGCCGGTGAACAAGGTGGCCGAAGGGCGCCCGCATATCGTGGACAAGATCACCGACGGCGATGTCGACCTGATCTTCAACACCACGGAGGGGTGGCAATCGCTCAAGGACAGCAAGGCGATCCGCACCAGCGCGCTGCGCGCCAAGGTCGCCAGCTTCACCACGGCGGCGGCTTCGGTGGCTGCCGCGGACGCGATTGAGGCTCTTCGGGGGCATGCCCTTGAAGTGCGGTCGCTCCAGTCCTATTATCCCGTGTCGCAAGCCTGATCCCCTGCATAAGGAAGCATGCTGCGGGTGGCCCTATGGTGGGGGCCGCCAAAGGGAAGTTTTGACGAAGGATTTGCAATAATGGCGACCGTCGAGAAGATGCCGATGCTGCAGATGGGCTATGACAAGCTCAACGCGCAGCTCCGCGAATTGAAGGCCGAACGGCCCTTGATCGTGGACGCCATCGAAGAAGCGCGCGCGCATGGCGACCTGTCCGAAAACGCCGAATATCATGCGGCGAAGGAACGGCAGGGCCAGGTCGAAGCGACCATCGCGGACCTGGAGGACAAGCTTTCCCGCGCCCAGATCATCGATCCGACCATGCTGTCGGGCGACAAGATCGTCTTCGGCGCGACCGTCACCCTGCTGGACGAAGACGAAAAGCCGGTGAAATATCAGATCGTGGGTCAGGCGGAGGCGGATGCCAAGGTCGGCATGATCAGCTATAACAGCCCGCTTGGCCGCGCCCTGATCGGCCGCCAGATTGGTGAAGAGGTCGAAGTGTCGGTCCCGTCGGGCGACAAATTCTACCTGGTCGACAAGATCGATTTCATCTGAAATCCATGAAACTGCCTGCCGGGCGCATGACCAACGGAATTGCGGCAATCACTTTTGTCGCGTTTCTTTTGCTCACTCTGACGGGGCAGGTCGACAATGCCGCGATCATCGCCGGTTTCATCCCGGCGCGGGTGGAGGATAGCGCGCTGCTCGCCGGCATGGCGGCGGTGCCGGTCTGGCTGACGCCGATCAGTTGCACGCTGGTGCACGCGAATTGGCTGCATATCGGCCTGAACCTGTTCATGTTCGTCTTTTGTGGACGGCAGGTGGAACATGTGCTGGACCGGGGCGCGACTTTGCTACTGTACGTGGCGGGGGCCTATGGCGCGACGGCGCTGCAATGGGCGATCGATCCCCATTCGACCAATCCGATGGTGGGCGCCAGCGGAGCCATATCCGCCATCATCGCGACCTATGCGCTTCTCTACAGCCAGCAGAAAGTCCGGCGGGTGGGACCGATTTCCGCCAATCTGGTTCGCCTGCTCTGGCTGGCGGCAAGCTGGATCGTGCTGCAATTGATGATCGGTTTCGCCACGGCGGGCGGCGTGGGCGATATCGGCCAGATCGCCATTGCCGCGCATATCGGCGGTTTCCTGGTGGGGCTGGTGCTGACGCGCCCGCTGCTGCGCTGGCGTTTCCGCAAGCGTCCCCAGCCCCTGTCCTGAACGATCTTATGCGCCGGACGTCTATCGGGTCGGCAATTCCGGTTCCAGCAAACGGTGCAGGTGCACGATCACATAGCGCATCTCCGCATCGTCGACCGTCCGCTGCGCCGCGCCGCGCCAGGCGTTTTCCGCAGCGGCATAATCGGGATAGAACCCGACCAGTTCGATGGCGTTCAGATCTTCGAATTCCAGCGTCTGGGGATTTTTGACGCGACCGCCCATCACAAGGTGCAGCTTGCTCATGGTGCCTTATATTCTCCTGTTCGATGAACAGGCACAGTAGCAGGACGTCCGCACCCGTCCAAGGGGGCAGCCGGCCCGATCAGCATGCTTTTGGGGACTGAACGATCAGGATTTTGGCAACCGCGCCTTCAACGCTTCACCGATGGCATCCACCTTCGCGGCGACCAGCGCGATCACGTCGTCGGCCAGACGGGATGTCTTCCCCGCCAGATCGGCGGACGCAACCGCGTCTCTGGCGGATGCGGCGGCTTCCTTCGTTCCCTCGGCGGCACTGCTCAGCACGTCGCCCGTGCCCGATTTCAGGCTTTCCGCGCTCTCCGCCGCCACAGCCCTGGCGGCGAGCGCCGCCTCCAGCATTTTTGCGCCCGTGCTGGAGGCGAGGGCGGGCAGCGCCTTCATCGCGGCGCGGCTCTTCGGGAACATCCAGGCGATGACTGCCCCTGCGGCGACAGCTCCCGCGACCGCGACGATGGGATGTTCCTGCACGATCTCGTTGGCGCGGGCGGCGACGCGCTGCGATCGATCCCGCGCATCGGCATAGGCGGCGCTTGCCTTGTCGCGTGCGTCGCCGGCCCGTTCCCGGCTTGTCTGGATCAAGCCCCCGGCGCCGTCCAAGGCCCGGTCTGCCGTATCGCGAAACTTGCCCGTAGCGGTTTCGGCGATGTCGTTCGCCGCTTCGCGGGCGCGGGTGATTTGAGCGCGGATATCAGCCATCATCAATCTCCGGAATCTTCTGTGCGGTTCCTTATCCGAACGTATATCCGCCGGAAAAGTGTCCCAAGCGGACGCCGCATCAAATAAAGCGCCAATGCGCTGACTGCCGCCGCCGTTGCGGCAGGCCGCTGCCTGACTTTCGCGGCGGTATAGGCCGTGCCGTCCAACAGGGTTTCGGTCGCTTTGGCCCGTGCATCCTGCCGCAGGCGGGCGGGCGTCATGCGCGCGCCCTGGCGGCGAGGGCGCTGGACAGAAAGGCGGCCTTGCGCGCATTGGCCAGCGCCACGGCCTCCCGATAGGCCTTTTCCCGCTTCATGCCTTTAGCGCCTTCTTCATCCGGTCGATCCGGCCCCTGGCGATCAGCAGCAGCAGCAACGCGATGATAAGGGCGCCGCCAAATACCGCGCCGGTCGCCCAGCCCGTCCCCAGATAGGGCGCCAGCGCCAGGATGAGGCCGACAAGACCGGCGACGATAGCGGCAAAGATGAGCGTGATGGCCGCTGTCGCCAGGATCGCGGCATCCCGCACCCCGGCGCCGACAATGCCCGCGCGCAGTTTCTGCCGTTCGACTTCCGCTTCCGCATAGGCGCGCCCGTCGGCGTAAAGGCGCGTGAAGACGTCCCGGACGGACTCGTCCTGTTCCTCGATCTGCGCGGGTTCTTGCGTCAAAACTTCCTCCGCCCCGGCACCGAGGCCCTATCGTCCGTCACTTGCGAAAGACGCGCTCAGACGTCTTCGTCAGAGCCTTTGGCAAGCCGCATCAGCACGAAGCCGACCACCGCCGCCGCCCCGATCGCCACGGCGGGACTCTTGCGCACGAAATCGCGCGCTTCGGTCATCAACTGGTCGACATCCTTGCTGTCCAGCGTTTTTGCCGCCCCGGCGACCGATTCGGCGGCCTGGCGGGCATAATCACCATATTGGGGGCCGAGCTTGGCGTCGACCGTGCCGGCGGTGTCGGAGATCAGCTTGGCCAGGCTCTGCATGGCCGATCCGGTCTTGTCCTTGGCGACGCCGGCTGCCGATTTTGCGGTCCTGGAGGCCTGATCCTTGAGCGGGTCGATATGCGCCTTCCAGTCGACGGCGTTGATCTTGTCGGCGGCTGCCTTTGCTGCCTTTTCGGCTTGCGCCTTGATCGGCGCGACCTGCGCGGCCCAGCCATGCGCGGCGGTGCCATTGCCGGGCTTCTTGGGGGCGGCGGCCTTGCGGGTGGCGGGGGCCTTGACGGGCGCGGCCTTCACCAGCGTGCCGGAAGGGGCTGCCTTTGCCGCCTTGGCCTTGGGGGTCTTGGCCGGGCTTGCTTTTTTGGCGCGCTTGACGGGCGGGGTTTGCGGGGTGTCGGCCATCGTCCTATGTCTCCCTTTAAAATATAGCGGAATTGCGAAGCGGGCGGGCTGCTTTCTTCTAATGCTTCGCCACCGCCCACAGTTCCGTTGCCGTTACTATTTTGAGCATCGGCATTTTTCGAGTCCTTGCAAGCCCCTGCATTGCCAATCGGGAAGGTGGTGGCTAAGCGGGGCGCGAAAAGCGACCCAGCGCCACTCCAAGGAGCGATCCATGACCGCCATTCTTGATATTCACGCCCGTCAGATTCTGGACAGCCGCGGCAATCCGACCGTCGAGGTCGACGTGATGCTGGAGGATGGCAGCTTCGGACGCGCCGCCGTGCCGTCGGGGGCCTCCACCGGAGCCTATGAGGCGGTCGAGAAGCGCGACGGCGACGCCGCCAAATATCTGGGCAAGGGCGTGCTGGCCGCCGTCGCCGCCGTCAACGACCAGATTGCCGAGCAGATCATCGGTCTGGATGCCGAGGATCAGGCGGAAGTCGACGCCGCGATGATCGCGCTCGACGGGACGGAGAACAAGTCGAACCTGGGCGCCAACGCGATCCTGGGCGTCAGCCTGGCCGTGGCGAAGGCCGCCGCCGATGCGCGCGGCCTGCCGCTCTATCGCTATGTCGGCGGCGTCAACGCGCATGTCCTGCCGGTGCCGATGATGAACATCATCAACGGCGGCGAGCATGCCGACAATCCGATCGATTTCCAGGAATTCATGATCATGCCGGTGGGTGCGGAAAGCATCGCCGACGCGGTTCGCATCGGTTCGGAAATCTTCCATACGCTGAAGAAGGGCCTGCACGACAAGGGGCTGGCGACCTCGGTCGGGGATGAGGGCGGCTTCGCGCCCAACATCGCGTCCACCCGCGACGCGCTCGACTTCATCATGCTGTCGGTCGAGAAGGCGGGTTACAAGCCGGGCGACGATGTTGTGCTGGCGCTGGACTGCGCGGCGACGGAGTTCTTCAAGAACGGCAGATATGAGATTTCCGGCGAAGGCCTGTCGCTCTCGCCGGTCGAGATGGCCGATTATCTCGCCGCGCTGACCGCCGATTATCCGATCAAATCGATCGAGGACGGCATGAGCGAGGATGATTTCGAAGGCTGGAAGGCGCTGACCGACAAGATCGGCGGCAAGGTGCAACTGGTGGGCGACGACCTGTTCGTGACCAACCCGAAGCGTCTGGAAATGGGCATCGGCAAGGGCCTGGCCAACTCGCTGCTGGTCAAGGTGAACCAGATCGGCTCGCTCACCGAAACGCTGGCGGCGGTCGATATGGCGCATCGGGCGCGCTATACAGCCGTAATGTCGCACCGTTCGGGCGAGACCGAGGACGCGACCATCGCGGATCTGGCCGTCGCCACCAATTGCGGGCAGATCAAGACCGGTTCGCTGGCCCGTTCCGACCGGCTCGCCAAATATAACCAGCTTATCCGGATCGAAGAAGAATTGGGCGACATCGCCGTTTACGCGGGCCGTTCCATCTTCCGCTAAGTCAATTTTCAAACGGTCGGCCGCAGGGGCAATGTTTTTGCTTGCGGCCGGCCCGTCCGTGTGATTCAACTGGTCCATGGCGCATATCGCGAAACTCCGTATATTGCTTTTTTCGGCTTTCGGGCCAGCGATTGCGGTGCTTCTTCTTCTGTTTTTCGCGGGCTATGTGGTGCTGGGTTCCAACGGCATTCTGGCCTGGGGCGACTATAAACGGCAGCTTCATCATGCGCAGGGTGAACTGAAGCAGGTTCAGGCTCATCGGCAGGAACTCCAGAACCGGGTGGATCTGCTCAATCCCCGGCGCGTCGACCCCGATCTTTCCGATGAACTGATCCGGCGGGAGTTGGGCGTCGTTCATCATGATGAAGTCATCGTCCCGCTGAACTGATTGTCCGGGGCGACTAACGGTTCGCTTCGCCATGCCTTGCCGCCCCATGCCACGTTGCATTTTGGGACGCGCTGCCGCTATATCGGCCTTCCTTCCGTCCTCACCCACGCAAAAGGATAAAAGCCTTGGCGAAATCAACGACGCCGCGTCCTTCACGCGCAAAGGCAGCAAAAGCTGCCGGCGCGGACCACAACCGGCCTCGCCCTGAGGCGCCTGAGGATTACCGAGCGACACGTGAGGAGTTGCTGGAATTTTACCGGCAGATGGTGCTGATCCGCCGTTTCGAGGAGAAGGCGGGTCAGTTGTACGGCCTGGGGCTGATCGGCGGTTTCTGCCATTTGTACATTGGCCAGGAAGCGGTTGCGGTGGGCATCCAGTCGGCGCTGGAGCCTGGCAAGGACAGCGTGATCACGGGCTATCGCGACCATGGCCATATGCTGGCCTATGGCATCGATCCCAATGTGATCATGGCGGAACTGACCGGCCGGGAAGCGGGCATTTCGCGGGGCAAGGGCGGTTCGATGCACATGTTCAGCGTCGAGCATAAATTCTACGGCGGCCACGGCATCGTCGGCGCGCAGGTGTCGCTGGGCGCGGGGCTGGGCTTCGCGCACAAATATAATGGAGATGGCGGCGTGTGCGTCGCCTATTTCGGCGACGGCGCGGCCAATCAGGGCCAGGTCTATGAAAGCTTCAACATGGCCGAGCTGTGGAAGCTGCCGATCATCTTCGTGATCGAGAACAACCAATATGCGATGGGCACCAGCGTCAACCGCTCCTCGGCGGAGGACCAGCTTTACCGGCGCGGCGAAAGCTTCCGCATTCCGGGCATCCAGGTGAACGGCATGGACGTGCTGGCGGTGCGCGGCGCGACCGAGGAAGCGCTCAAATGGGTGCAGGCGGGCAATGGCCCGATCCTGCTGGAGATGAAGACCTACCGCTATCGCGGCCATTCGATGTCCGACCCGGCCAAGTACCGCTCGCGCGAGGAAGTGCAGTCGATGCGCGACAAGTCCGACCCGATCGAGGGGGTGAAGAAATATCTGGCGCAAGCCGGTGTGTCCGAGGACGAACTCAAGAAGATCGACCAGGACATCCGCAAAATCGTCAGCGACGCGGCGGACTTTGCCGAAACCTCTCCCGAACCGGAGCCGCACGAGCTTTATACCGACGTGCTGGTGGAGCAATATTGATGGGTATCGAGATCAGGATGCCGGCGCTGTCGCCGACGATGGAGGAAGGCACGCTGGCCAAATGGCTGGTGAAGGCAGGCGATGAGGTCCGCTCGGGCGACATATTGGCCGAGATCGAGACCGACAAGGCGACGATGGAATTCGAAGCGGTGGACGAAGGCCGGATCGGCCAGATCATGGTGGCCGAGGGCACTGAGGGCGTGAAGGTCGGCACGGTGATCGCGACGATGCAGGGCGAAGGCGCGGGCGAGACGGTTGAAGCCGCCCCGGCCCCGAAGGCGCAAGCGCCAGCAAAGGTCGAAGCCGCGCCTGCGCCCAAGCCGCCCGTCGAAGCCAGGGCGCCCGTCAAGGATCCGGCGCTGCCCGAAGGCACGGACTATGCGAAGACGACGGTGCGCGAAGCGCTGCGCGATGCCATGGCGGAGGAGATGCGGCGGGACGAGCGGGTCTTCGTGATGGGCGAGGAGGTCGCGGAATATCAGGGCGCCTACAAGGTGACGCAGGGCCTGCTGGAGGAGTTCGGGGCCAGGCGGGTTATCGATACGCCGATCACCGAATATGGCTTTGCCGGCATCGGCGCGGGCGCGGCGATGGGCGGTTTGAAGCCGATTGTCGAGTTCATGACCTTCAACTTCGCGATGCAGGCGATCGACCATATCATCAATTCGGCGGCCAAGACCAACTACATGTCGGGCGGCCAGATGCGCTGCCCCATCGTATTCCGCGGTCCCAATGGCGCGGCGAGCCGGGTCGGCGCGCAGCACAGCCAGAATTACGGACCCTGGTATGCGTCGGTTCCCGGCCTGATCGTGATCGCGCCCTATGACGCGGCCGATGCCAAGGGTCTGCTCAAGGCCGCGATCCGCTCGGACGACCCGGTGGTGTTCCTGGAGAATGAGCTGGTCTATGGCCGCAGCTTCGACGTGCCGCAGGTGGACGATTATGTCCTGCCGATCGGCAAGGCGCGGATCGTGCGCGAGGGACGGGACGTGACGCTGGTGAGCTACTCCATCGGCGTGGGCGTCGCGCTGGAGGCGGCGGAGAAGCTGGCGGGCGAGGGCGTCGATGCGGAGGTGATCGACCTGCGTACGCTGCGCCCGCTGGACACGGCGACGGTCTTGGAGAGCGTGAAGAAGACCAACCGCGTGGTGGTGGTGGAGGAGGGCTGGCCGGTCTGCTCGATCGCCTCGGAGATCGCCGCCGTGGTGATGGAGCAGGGCTTCGACGATCTCGACGCCCCGGTGCTGCGCGTCACCAATGAAGACGTGCCGCTACCCTATGCCGCAAACCTCGAAAAGGCCGCCATCGTCAATCCAGACAAGGTCGTCGAGGCCGTGAAAAAGGTTTGCTACAGGTAGGATCTCAGCAAGTGGAAGGCGTAACGCTTTCTGTATTGTAAAGTTGAGAATAGTCACGGTCGTCGCGAACAACCATCGCAGCGACCGCGTTTATGGGGCGATAACTTGGAAGGCCAAAACTTTCAAGTTGAGCGATCGGAAAGATAGGTTCATATCGATAGTAAAGTTCAACGAAGACAATACCTGTTCCGGATGGTGCATACACTTGCCGGTCTGCGGGACCCATGCCAATCAGGTTGTCGTTGCCCTGCACGCCATATCGGGGCGTAAAATCCCTGGCGAGTCCAAAGCAGCGTTGCCAGTGAATATAATTTCTATCCACATGTCCCGCATCTGGATCTGGTTCTAGGCTGGAAATAATAATTCTGGCCTTGTTTCTTATTGTTGAAGAGCCATTGCCTTGTTTCTCGACATAGGTGCCGTTCACGTTCAAATTGCCGGCTTGGGCAAGGGCGCCCTGAAGCAAATCATTAATCTGGGCTTCCGAGACCTTCTTTTTAGCCATCGGATCCCCCTCGCCGATGCGGGATGCGTTGTCGGCCACTTGTAAGGCAAGTGCGGAAATGCGCATTGACGTGATAGAGTAGTTGGCAAGTTCGGCACCTCCCGCGATCAGCAGAAGTATGATCGGAGCCGCATAGGCGAATTCTACAAGGGCTAGTCCGCGTCGGTCGCCGCTGAGGGACGCCACCGTCTTAAGTGCCTTCAGCATCTTAGAGATTCGGAATCTCATGTGCAATTCCTCGGCGTAAGCGTGCCAGAGCGGTTAGCTTGATCGCCATAAGGCTGGTTCGCCAGCACTGTAGTGGCATTGAGCTTTACTGTTTCCGACATACCTATCAGACGGGCCACCGGGAAAAGACGCGGGTAGGACACTGTCACTGAATAGACGACGACGTCCTTCGCTCCGCCCTGGCCAGAGCTGCCTCCCTTCGAATCGTATACATTATTGAAGTTACGATCGACCCAGACCTCGCCTGGGCTACACACACCGTCTTGGTTTGCATCTTCAGGTTGCGCTGCCTGAGCCGTCGTAAAGTTGGCATAGTAATCGCGAGTGATCTTGATGTCTTCGTCGGGAATGCTGGCATTAAGGCGGCGGACGGCGTTGCGTACGCGCGTGTCGACCGCGAGCCGCTGGGCCGCTTCTGTACCGGAGGCCAGGGTCAGATCACGTCCCGCTTTTTGCACTGTTCCTTGCAGAACGGTCTGCATATAAAGCGTGTGTCCCACGTCGAATCCGCCCATCAGCAAGGCGAAGAAGGCAGACGCGGTTATACCGAATTCAACAGCGGCGACGCCCCTTTCGTCATTGGATAGGTGATCAATGGCCATGGCGAGATATCCTATTGGGTCAAGCGCAGGTTCGAGATGCGATCTGCTATCTCGCGAAATTTGTTGATTAGCAGGGTCGTGTTTTTTGCCTCGTAAAAATAGGATGAGCTGGTTGCGCAATTCGTCAGGCGCGTTTTCGTCGCAGTGTCAGAACTGCCGTAATAGATGACCCACAGGGTGATGTTCTTGTTCTTGATCGCGGTGCAAAGCGCGTTCGAGCGGGCGTTGTTGACGGCATTCAGCTGGTTGTCATAATTGGAATCATTTGGTCCCGCAGGGGTGATCTGGCGACGATCCCACCATTCCAGGCCATAGCTTGCATAGTTATTGGTCGTCGTCGCTGTGGCGCCGTCAGTCATGAAGATCATGTGGCGCTGAATCTGGGCGCCGCCTGACGTAGCCGCATTCTCGCTGGCGAAGATGCCGGTCGGGGACATCAGTCGCGCGCCCCAGAGCAGCCCGATGTCATGATAGGTGTTGTTATGCGGAACCAGTGTGCCGACATAATTGCTGAAATCCTGGGCCGAAGAATTGGCCCCCACGCCATTATAGTTGGTCATCTTGCGGGATGCCGTCACGCAGCTGTTGTTGGAGAGGTTGCGACCTGTATCGCTGCTGCTCGTGTTTTCACCTGATCGCACGGTGTCGGTCGTGTAATCGCCGCTCCATGAATTACCGACGAGCGTGGCCTTGGGGCCCCATACCGCTCCGGTCAAGAGCGGCTTCCATTGCGTTCGCGGATCGGAATCCGGGGCGCGGTCTATGTCCATATCGATGGCGTCGCTTGGCGAGGACGGATAATTGATCCAGTCGTCGGCGGGGTCGCCATCCGTATTCACGAATGTCTGTCGTTCCTCGATGCACCCTTCCCAGGCGGCCGTCAGGTCGGCGACCGTCTCGATATAGCTGGAAGAGGCGGACCCGGAAAGTTTGACCTGCATCCTGACCCGCCCCGCCAGAGGGATGGTCAGGCTGTTGTTCCAGTTCGATTGCCCTGCCTTCAGACTCGAAACGTCGATGATTCGGGGGTGATAGGTCCATTCCGTGACCTGATTGTAACTTGTCCATGTCAACGGTCTGGTCGCCGTGCCTTCCGCAGACTGAGTATAGTTTTTAGTCGAGTTGTTGGCAGGCGAACGTTCTAACCAGCAGCCCCAGGCGGACGAGCCCGATCCGTTCTGGAAATACCGATAGCGGTATCCATAGGTCACAGTCTGCGTTCTCGTTCTTGTGGTGGTCGATGTCTGTTCGTCGTCGGGATAGACTGGAGCATTCCAGATAGGGGCTGGATTGCTACTCGAACCGTTGTTCTCGGTGATGCCGACCAGTTGCCCGGAGCTGCCATATCTGTTGAGCGCGCTGCAGGTTGATATGGACGTTGGCGCTGCCTTCTTGACATAGGATTGGCCATCGGCGAGCGTCGTCGCCGACGTATTGCTGCCGCCGACGACGGCAAAGGTTCCGGAATATCTGTTGGTAGTGCTGAAGTCAGTGGGGGTCGGTGTCCAGGGGGTCCAGCTGGTGGCGCCCGCGGTTCCTTCAGTCCAAGCATAGACGGTTTGGATGCCGGTCGCCGTTCGGGAACGATATGTCCAGCTGTCCGCCAGGAAGCTGTTCGGCAGCAGCTTGCCCACATTGACCATATTGTCATAGTTCACGAAACCGAAGCGCAGTTGCACCTGTGTGGACAGGTCGTTCGTCGGATCGGTGGTGGACCCGCACTCAGCGGCGCTGACATCCGTTATGTTCTGCCGGGCCAATGCTTCATAAAAGCATCGGATGGCCATTTTCAGCCCGTCCATTTTCTTAAGGTTCGTGGTGTCGCCTGGAATAGGATCCTTCATGGAACCGGAATTGTCGAGGACGAACATGACATCGGTGTTCGGGATGCGCATCTGCCCTTCGCAGGCCACGTCGACGCGCTTCGTGGGGATGCCCAGAACCTGCATGAGCGTCATGGGAACGTCGGCCGACGCCGTGCCGGTGACGGTGCCTTCCGCTTCGCTAAAAGCCCGCGCGCGATTTGCAGAGCCGAAGGAATTTTGGGCGAAGTTGAGGTCGAACGTCGCCAGAGCGACACTATTGGGTCGACCGTTATTGTCCGTCCAGCGGCCGCTACCCATCACGCGACGTCCAGCAAGCGCGCCGGCGTCACAGGCGCTTTGCAATCTAGTCTTGACAGCATAGATACGCGCCATGTCGAACGCGCCTCCAACCAATCCAATCGTCGGAATGATGGCGGCGGCAGTTATTGCCAAAATATTCCCCGCCTGATTGTGGTAAAGCCGCATCAGAATGAACAGCGTACGCTTGATCCGATCGCCCATAATCCGCTCTGCCTTTACTTGCCCCGCACCCCCATTTCAGGCAGGGCAACCCCATGCCCATAAAGGGGCAGTCGCCGGGATCATTATGTCCGTTGAGGTTAAAAAGCTGATAATTTCAGTAAAAACTATTTCCATCGACATATGCGGATAGTTGTCGTGAAGGATGATCTTTCCCTATTGGCTTCGCTGCTGAGCGCTTATGCCGGGCCGGATATTGCGCGCCATCGGCTCATCTGGACGCTCGATGCGCGGTTCGCGCGGCTGGTGGCGACGACCAGCGAGCCGATGATCGGCCAGATGCGCCTTGCCTGGTGGAACGACGCGCTGACCGACGAAGGCGGCGTGAAAGGACGTGGCGAACCGCTGATCGACGCGATGCGGAAACTGGGCGCAATGCCGCCACATGGACTTTCGCAATGGCTTGACGGATGGGAAGCCCTGATCGGGGAGGTCGACCTTCACGGCTATGCGGAAGGGCGGGGGGGCGGCCTGTTTCGCGCCTTGGCGGGGCGGGACGATATTCCGGCCTGGCTCGTTCAGGCGGGTGCGGCTTGGGCCCTGTGGGATTTGTCCGGGCATATCGAAGATCGGACTATCGCTGGCCGGGCAATCGAGATGGCGCGGGAGCATATGCCGCGTGAAAAGCCGGTCTGGCCCAAGGAGTGGCGTCCTTTACGCATCGCTTATCATCTGGCGCGCCATGACATCGAAAAGAACCGCTGTGCACCGGCGGGATTGACCCCAGCGCTGTATCTGAGATTGGTGCGCGTCGCGCTGGCGGGACGATAGGGGGATTGAAGGTGGGGCGAGTTCTGGCTGGCGTGATGGCGACACTGCTGTTGATGGCCGGGGGGCTGTTCTGGTGGCAAGGGCGCGCAAGCAACGAAGCCGTGCCGCAACCACTGATCGGATCGCCGCCTCCCCCCGCGGTGGAAGCCCTGCCGGAAGGCGATCCGGACGCCACGGGCGATGCGCCGCCCATGCCCGGTGAGGCTTCGCCGCAGAGCCGGGAGCAGAAGCGCTTCGGCCGCTATGACCGCAACCGCGATGGCGTCATCACCCGGATCGAGATGATGGGCAGCCGGGTCAAGGCGTTCAAGGCGCTGGACATGAACAACGACAACCTCCTTTCCTTCGAGGAGTGGGCCGTGACGACGTCGGACCGCTTCGCCAAGGCTGACGGCAATGGCGACGGCAAGCTGACGCCCGTCGAATTCGCGACGACCGCGCCCAGGCGCGCCGCCCCGAAATGCAAATGCTGAAAGGTCAGGCGGGCTGAAATTCGCCCAGCCATTGGCCGAGGGCGGCTCTGGCGCGGGCGGTCATGGCTTCCTTGCGCTGCTTTTTCTTCACGTCGTCCAGCGGCGGGAACAGGCCGAAATTGACGTTCATCGGCTGATAGTCCGCCGTTTCCACATTGCCGATGACATGGCCCAGCAACGCGCCCAACGCCGTTTCGGGCGGCAGCGGCGCCAGCGGCCTGCCCCATATCTCCGCCGCTGCGAAGCGTCCAGCGAGCAGGCCGATGGCCGCGCTCTCGACATAGCCTTCGCAGCCCGTCACCTGCCCGGCAAAGCGGATATGCGGCGCGCTTTTGAGGCGCAGCGTGGCGTCGAGCAGCTTGGGGCTCTGGATGAAGGTGTTGCGATGCAGCCCGCCCAGCCGGGCGAATTCGGCCTTTTCCAGGCCGGGGATGGTCCGGAACAATTCGGTCTGCGCGCCATGCTTCAGCTTGGTCTGGAAGCCGACCATGTTCCACAGCGTGCCCGCCGCATTGTCCTGCCGCAACTGCACGACGGCATAGGGCCAGCGTCCGGTGCGCGGGTCGTCCAGGCCCATCGGCTTCATTGGCCCATGGCGCAGCGTTTCGGGGCCGCGTGACGCCATCACCTCGATCGGCATGCAGCCTTCGAAATAGGGCGTGTCCTTTTCCCACTCCTTGAACTCGGTCTTTTCACCGTCGATCAGCCCCTGGACGAAGGCCTGATACTGATCCTTGTTCATGGGGCAGTTGATATAGTCCTTGCCCTCGCCGCCGCCGGGGCCGATCTTGTCCCAGCGGTTGGCCATCCAGCATTTGTCCATGTCGATGCTGTCGAAATGCACGACCGGCGCGATGGCGTCGAAAAAGGCGAGATGGTCGATCCCCGCCGCCTGCCCGATGCTGGCCGCGAGTGAAGGCGCGGTCAGCGGCCCGGTGGCGACGATGGTCATGCCTTCGGTGGGCAGCGCATCGATGCGTTCGCGCACGATTTCCACATTGGGATGGTCCGCCAGCGCGCGGGTGACGCCATCGGAAAAGATGTGGCGATCCACCGCCAGCGCCGATCCGGCGGGAACCTTGGCCGGTTCCGCCTGCGCCATGATGAGCGAACCCAGTCGCCGCATTTCCTGATGCAGCAGGCCTACGGCATTCTTGTCCGCATCGTCGGAGCGGAAGCTGTTTGAGCAGACCAGTTCAGCCAGCCCCTCCGTCTGGTGCGCGGGCGTCATGTCGCCTGACCCGCGCATTTCCGATAGGCGGACTTTCACGCCCGCCTGCGCCAATTGCCATGCCGCTTCCGTGCCCGCGAGTCCGCCGCCGATGATGTGAACCTGATGCATGGGGCGACCCATGGTCCCCCGCGGCGCGCAGGTCAACCGCTGTCAGGCGACGGCGAGATCCGCTTTGCCATGATAGGCGGCCTCGTCCAATATTCCTTCCCGCTTGGCGACGATGGTGGCGACCAACACCTGCCCGGCGACATTGACGGCGGTGCGCCCCATGTCGAGGATCGGATCGATGGCGAGCAGCAGGCCTGCACCCTCCAGCGGCAGGCCCAGGGTCGAAAGGGTGAGGGTCAACATGACGACCGCGCCGGTCAGGCCCGCCGTCGCTGCCGACCCCACGACCGATACGAAGGCGATCAGCGCATAGTCCGCAGCATGAAGCGGTATGCCGTAGAAACCGGCGACGAAGATCGCGGCCAGCGCCGGATAGATGGAAGCGCAGCCGTCCATCTTCGTGGTCGAGGCCAGCGGAATGGCGAAGGCGGCATAGCCCTTTTCCACGCCCATCCGCTCGGTCACGGTTTCGGTGACGGGCAGGGTGCCGACCGAGGATCGCGACACGAAGCCAAGCTGGATGGCAGGCCATGCCTTGGCGAAGAAGGGCAGGGGGTTGAGGCCGTTGGCCGCCAGCAGCAGCGGATAGACGACCAGCAGCACCAGTGCGAGGCCCAGATAGACAGCCCCCGCAAAGCCGCCAAGTTGAGCGAGCGCGCTCCAGCCATAGGTCGCGACGGCGCTGCCGATGAGGGCGGCCGATCCGATGGGCGTCAGGCGGATGATCCAGCCCAATATCGCGCGCACCACGGCCAGCAGCGAACGGACGAAGGCCAGGAAAGGCTCCGCCTTCTCTCCGACCTTGAGCGTCGCCAGGCCGATGGCGATGGATACGACCAGCAATTGCAGGATGTTGAAGGACAGGCTGGTGGTCGCGCCCGTATCCGTGATCTTCGTGCTGGCGGACAGGGCGAAGCTGTTGCCGGGAACCAGCCCTTTCAGGAAATCGAGCCAGCCGCCGACGGAATCCGGCTTGGTAGTTGCCAGAGCCTGTCCGTGCAGGCCGGAACCCGGCTGGACGATCAGCCCGATGGCAAGGCCGATGACGACGGCGATCAGCGCCGTGATCGCGAACCAGAGCAGGGTCTGTCCCGCCAGCCGCGCCGCATTGTCGAGGGCGCGCAGATTGGCGATGGAGGCGACGATCGCCGCGAACACCAGCGGCGGCACCACGGCCTTCAGCAGCGAGACGAAGATCGACCCCGTGGTCTTGAGCGCGGTCGCCAGCCAGTTGAGGTCGCCATCCGGCGCCGGCCCCATGGATCGCGCCAGCAGGCCAAGCAACAGGCCGGCGGTCATGCCGACCAGAACCTGAAATCCGAAACTGCGATAGTTGATGGCCATGGGCTGACATTCCTTCGGGCGACCGGCGCGCGATATGGGGAGCGATGCCGCCAAATGCGCACAAGCAATTCTTTATGGGGGTGAATGCGGATAAGGACGCCCTCTTTCCGCAGCTTGACAGCCAAACGAATTGGCCGCCGCGATCCGCTATGCCACACGGAATGCTGAAATCCAGCAGGGAGATGCGATTTGACGAAGTGGTGGGCGGTTCCGGTGGCCCTGTCCTTGCCGCCGGTGGCGGGGATGGCGGCGGCGCTGGATCGGTGGGAGAGGGTGGTGAAGGCTTTGGCGGGGGGATGAAACCGTGAATGAAATCGCGAGGTGATGAGCCTGCGCCATTTCATTCATTTCGGTTTCGTAATAATTATTCCCGCTGCGCCGCGATGCTGTTGGCTGCGGAGAGGACCGCCTGGACCGAGGCGGTCGCGACGTCGGTGTCGGTGCCGATGCCGAAGATGGTCCGGCCGTCGGGCGTGCGGCATTCGACATAGGCGGCCGCCGCGACGTCGGTGCCCGCGCCGATGGCATGTTCGCTATAGTCCGCGACCTCCAGATCGACGCCCAGTTCGTCCCGCAGCGCGGCCAGCACGGAGGAGATGAGGCCATTGCCGCGCCCGGATATGCTCCGTTCGCCGCCCTTGTGCGTGATCTTGCCGGTGAAGATGCGGTCGCCCGCATGGCCGGTCTCATTATAGTCGATCAGCTTATAGGGTTGCTCGCCCGCCAGACGGTAATGGCTTTCGAACGCGGCCCAGATGTCGGCGGCGTTGAGTTCCCGGCTGCTTTCGTCGGCCAGCGCCTGCACCACCTTCGAGAAGTCGGCCTGCATCCGCTTGGGCAGTTTCAGCCCCTTGTCCTGTTGCAGCACCCAGGCGACGCCGCCCTTGCCGGACTGGCTGTTCACGCGGATCACGGCTTCATAATCGCGGCCCAGATCCTTGGGGTCGATGGGCAGATAGGGCACGTCCCAAATCTGGTCGTTGCGCGCTTCCTGCGCGGCGAAGCCCTTTTTGATCGCGTCCTGATGGCTGCCGGAAAAGGCGGTGAAAACCAGTTCCCCCGCATAGGGATGGCGCGGGTGGACGGGCAACTGGTTGCAATATTCGACGGTCTGGATGACCTCGTCTATGTCGCTGAAATCCAGGCCGGGATTGATGCCCTGCGTGTACATGTTGAGCGCCACGGTCACCAGGTCGCAATTGCCGGTGCGCTCGCCATTGCCGAACAGGCAGCCTTCGACGCGGTCCGCGCCCGCCATCAGGCCCAGCTCCGCCGCCGCAACGCCGGTGCCGCGGTCATTATGGGTATGCAGCGAGATCACCACGCTGTCGCGCTTGCTGATGTTGCGGCAGATCCATTCGATCTGGTCGGCATAGATATTGGGCGTCGCGCATTCGACCGTGGCCGGCAGGTTCAGGATCAGCGGCTTTTCCGGGGTTGGTTGCAGGATGTCGATCACCGCCTCGCAACATTCCAGGCTGAAATCCAGTTCGGCGGTGGAGAAGGTTTCCGGGCTATATTCGAAATGCCAGTCGGTGCCCGGCTGCTTCGCCGCATTGTCGCGCAGCAGCTTCGCGGCGGTGACGGCGATTTCCCTGATCTGCGGCCGATCCATCTGGAACACGATGTTCCGCCAGGCCGGGGAGACGGCGTTATAGACGTGGACGATGGCCTTCTTCGCGCCGCGCAGGCTTTCGAAAGTGGTGGCGATCAGGTCTTCGCGGGCCTGGGTCAGCACTTGCGGGAAGACATCGTCGGGGATCGCGCCGTCGCGCACCAGACCGGAGATGAAGTCGAACTCCGTCGCGCCCGCGCTGGGAAAGCCGACCTCGATCTCCTTGACGCCGACCTTCAGCAGCAGGTCGAAGAAGCGGCGCTTCTTTTCCGCGTTCATCGGGTCGATCAGCGACTGGTTGCCGTCGCGCATGTCGGTCGACAGCCAGCGCGGCGGCGCGGTGATGACGTTGGACGGCCACTGGCGGTTCGGCAGGTCCACCTGCGGGAAGGGGCGATATTTCAGCGAGGGATCGTTCAGCATCATGACGAAAAGGGCTTCTCTGCATACGGGCGACCGACATGGGGGCATGCCCGGTGGTACGACTATCTGGTTGATTATGCCCTTAGGCGGATTGCCGCGTCATTCAAGCGAAGAGCAGCACAAAAACCACGCCTAAGGGCGTGTAAGTCGTAGCAGGGGGAGAAGCGCGCGCTGCATGATGGAGCCGCTTTACCCGGAGTTGGGGGAAAGCGCAAGGTTGGTGTGTGGTAGGGGGACGGGCCTGTGGCCCGTGCGGTCCCTTGGACCGAGTGAACAGTTAAGGGCTGCCCCCGCAGCCCTTAGATCATGCCGGGGGCATGATCGACCTGTTCACTCCCCTCACCCAGCTACGACTAGGCAGCAAGCTGCCAAGTCTGCGCAGCCCTCTCCCTGCAGGGAGAGGGATATTGGGGCGCTTATTTCTGGAAGGCGGCGACGATCTTCAGTTCCACGGCGTCGCCGACCATCGGCACGCCATAGCCCATGCCGAAATCGCTGCGCTTGATCGTGGTGGTGGCGACGAAGCCGACATTTTCCTTGCCGCCCATCATCGCCGGGGCCTTGCCCGCGCCGTAAAATTCGGTGTCCAGCGTCACCGGCTTGGTGATGCCCTTGATGGTCAGGTTGCCGCTGATCTCGGCTTCGGTGCCCTGCACCTTCACGCCGGTCGACACGAAGGTCGCCTTGGGGAATTTGGCGGAATCGAAAAATTCCGGCTTCATCAGATGCTCGTCCAGCTTGGCCACGCCGGTCTTGAGGTTGGTGACGGGAACCTCGACCGAAACCTTGGCTGCCGACGGATTTTTCGGATCGAGCGTCAGCGTGCCGGTCGATTCGGAAATCACGCCCAGATTGTTGCTAAAGCCCATATGGTCGTAGGCGAAGAGGATCTGGGTGTGGCCGGGGTCGATCGCATAGGTGCCGCCGGTGACGCGCGCCGCGTCCTTCGCGCCGGGCGCGGAGGGCATTTGGGCAATGACGGCGCTGCCGCCGGCCAGGGCTATCAGGGCGGCGGCGGGGATCAGATATTTGCGCATAGGGGATGCTCTCCGAAAAACAATCGAGGGACGCCGCTACGATAGGCGACGTCCCTCCATTGTTCCAGAGGCGTAACCGGAAACAAAGGGTTACCGGTTGAAACCTTTCAGGCGTTTGCATCAAGCCGCCCTGGACCCCGGCCTTCGCCGGGGTGACGGCCGATGCGTGGCCGTCAGTTCTTGTCCTTGTCGACCAGCTTGTTCGCGCCGATCCAGGGCATCATGGCGCGCAGCTTGGCGCCGGTTTCCTCGATCGGGTGGCGCTGCGCGGCGAGGCGGCTGGCCTTGAGTTCCGGCTGGCCGGCGCGGTTGTCGAGCACGAAGTCCTTGACGAAGCGGCCCGACTGGATGTCGGCCAGGACGCGCTTCATTTCCTTCTTCGTTTCTTCGGTGATGATGCGCGGACCGGTCTTGATGTCGCCATATTCGGCGGTGTTCGAGATGGAATAGCGCATGTTGGCGATGCCGCCTTCATACATCAGGTCGACGATCAGCTTCAGTTCGTGGAGGCATTCGAAATAGGCCATTTCCGGGGCGTAGCCCGCCTCGACCAGGGTTTCGAAGCCCGCCTGGACCAGCGCGGTGGCGCCGCCGCACAGAACGGCCTGCTCGCCGAACAGGTCGGTTTCGCATTCCTCGCGGAAGTTGGTTTCGATGATGCCGCTGCGGCCGCCGCCGACGCCCGATGCGTAGGACAGGGCGATGTCATGGGCGTTGCCGGTCGCGTCCTGCGCCACGGCGATCAGGCAGGGGACGCCGCCGCCGCGCTGATATTCGCTGCGGACGGTGTGGCCGGGGCCCTTGGGCGCGATCATGATGACGTCGATGTCGGCACGCGGTTCGATCAGGCCGAAATGGACGTTGAGGCCGTGCGCGAAGGCGAGAGCGGAGCCGGGGCGCAGGTTGGCGTGGATGTCGTCTGCGTAGATGGCGGCCTGATGCTCGTCGGGGGCCAGGATCATGAGCACGTCGGCCCATGCGGCGGCTTCCGCGTTCGGCAGCACCTTGAAGCCCGCGCCTTCGGCCTTCTTGGCGGAAGCCGAGCCGGGGCGCAGCGCGATGGCGACTTCGGCGACGCCGGAATCGCGCAGATTCTGCGCATGGGCGTGGCCCTGGCTGCCGTAACCCAGAATGGCGACCTTCTTGCCCTTGATCAGGCCGATGTCGGCGTCGCGGTCGTAATAAACCTTCATTTGACGTTCCTTCTTTCAGTCGGGTCGGCGCCTTGCGGAGCCTGGATTTGCGGTGAGGGGGAACCACCTGCGCGCGGGAGAGGGGCTGGTCGCCCTCACCCTCCCACCGCTGCGCGGCGGGCCCCTCCCTCTCCCGATGGGAGAGGGGTTGTTTCTTCAGTTCGACTCCTTGCCGCGGATCAGGCCGACGACGCCGGTGCGGCCGACTTCGACCAGGCCGATCTGGCGCATCAGGCCGACGAAATTGTCGATCTTGTCCGTCGTGCCGGTGATCTCGAAGATGAAGCTCTCTATCGTCGTGTCGACCACCTTGGCGCGGAACACGTCGGCCAGGCGCAGCGCCTCTATCCGGTCCTCGCCCGTGCCCGCGACCTTGACCAGCGCCAGTTCGCGCTCGACGAAGGGGCCGTTTTCGGTGAGGTCCGTCACCTTGTGCACCGGCACCAGACGGTCGAGCTGCGCCATGATCTGGTCGATCACCTTGGGTGGGCCGCTGGTGACGATGGTGATGCGGCTGATCGCATGGTCGGGGGTGATGTCCGCCACGGTCAGGCTGTCGATATTATAGCCGCGCGCGGTGAACAGGCCCGCGATGCGCGCCAATATGCCCGCTTCGTTCGAAACCGTCAGCGACAGGACGTGCCGCTCGCTATATTCTTCCTGAATGTGCATCAGATCGTTCCGTTGTCCGCTTCTTCGCGCAATTCTTTGCCGTCATGGCGCTGCGAAATCATGCCCGTGAAGGCGTAGTGCCATGCATTGTCGTCGCGATGGGCGATGCGGACCGGAAAGCCCGCAATCGCATCGAACATCCGCGCCAGATGCTCGCCCACATAGCGCGGGCTGACCAGCAGGCGGCCGATATGGCGCTCGTGAAAGTCGAAGCCCGCGTCCAGATGGACTTCCCACCCCTCATTATCGGGATCGGCATGGTCCACCGTCCAGCCCGTCAGTTCGGCGGTGCCCGCGATCCGTTCGAAATCGAACGGTTCGCTCACATGGATGCGGAGCTTCAGATGTTGCGTCACACCCCCATCCTCACACCAGCGCCTTCGCCTCGTCCGACATGATGCCTTCGACCTGGCTGGGGTCGAGCAGCATGTCGGTATGCGCCGCGCCCGACGGGATCATCGGGAAGCAGTTGCTGAGCTTCGTCACGCGGCAATCCACCATCACCGGGCCGGGCGTGTCGATCATCTGGCGAATGCCCGCCTCCAGTTCCTGCGGCCCTTCGATGCGGATGCCGGTCCAGCCATAGGCCTCCGCCAGCTTCACGAAATCGGGCAGGCTGTCCGAATAGCTGTTGGAATAGCGGCTTTCATAGGTCAGTTCCTGCCACTGGCGGACCATGCCCATATATTCATTGTTCAGGATGAAGATCTTGACCGGCAGGCGGTACTGGCTGGCCGTGCCCATTTCCTGGATGTTCATCTGGATAGAGGCGTCGCCCGCGACGCAGACGACCAGGCTGTCGGGATTGCCGACCTGCGCGCCGATGGCGGCGGGGAAGCCATAGCCCATGGTGCCTAGACCGCCGGAGGTCAGCCACTTGTTCGGTTCATCGAAGCCGAAATGCTGGGCCGCCCACATCTGATGCTGGCCGACTTCGGTGGTGATGATGACGTCCTTGGCCGACCGGCTTGCCTTGTAGAGCTGGGCGATCGCCTCCTGCGGCATGATCTCTTCCCGGTTTTCCGGATAGGCGAGGCTGTTGCGCGCACGCCAGCCGTCGATCCGCGCCCACCATTCGGACAGGTCCGCCGCCTTGTGGCCGCGATCCTTCCAGAGCGCGAGCATGTCCGAGAGGGCGTTGCCGACATCCGCGATGATCGGCAAATCGACCTCGACCGTCTTGTTGATCGAGCTGCGGTCGATGTCGATGTGGATCTTTTTCGAATTGGGCGAGAAAGAGTCGAGGCGGCCTGTGACGCGGTCGTCGAAGCGGGCGCCGACGCAGACGATCAGGTCCGCCTTGTTCATCGCCCAATTGGCTTCATAGGTGCCGTGCATGCCCAGCATGCCGAGCCACTGTTCGGACGAAGCGGGAAAGGCGCCCAGGCCCATCAGCGTCGAGGTGACGGGCGCGCCGGTCAGCGCCGCGATCTCGCGCAGCAGTTCGCTCGCTTCCGGGCCTGAATTGATGACGCCGCCGCCGGTGTAGAAGATGGGGCGTTCGGCAGCCGCCAGCATCGCGACCGCGCGGGCGATGGCGGCCGGGTCCGCCTTTGTCTGCGGGCGGTAGCTGGCATGTTCGAACTTTTCCGGATGCTTGTAGGGCGCGGTCGCGATCTGGACATTTTTCGGAATGTCGATGACGACCGGGCCGGGGCGGCCGGTGGTGGCGATGTGAAACGCCTCATGCACGACGCTGGCCAGCTTGTTGGGTGACTTCACCAGATAATTATGCTTGGTGCAGTGGCGCGTGATGCCGACCGTGTCCGCTTCCTGGAAAGCGTCCGTGCCGATGAGCTGGGTCGGAACCTGGCCGGTGATGACGACCATCGGGATCGAATCCATCAGCGCGTCGGTGATGCCGGTGACGGCGTTGGTCGCGCCGGGGCCGGACGTGACGAGCACGACGCCGGGCTTGCCGGTGGAGCGGGCATAACCTTCCGCCATATGGGTTGCGCCCTGTTCGTGGCGAACCAGGACGTGACGAATCTTCGGATGGTTGAAGAGTGCGTCATAAATGGGCAGCACCGCGCCGCCCGGATAACCGAACACGACTTCGACCCCCAGGTCGATCAGGCACTCGACCAATATGTCCGCGCCGCTCTTTTCGGCCACGATAGATCCTTCCGTTGGATAATTGCTGCGCCCTCTGCTCCAGAAGCGGGGCAATGGCAAGGCGGCAGCGTTTATTTGACATAAAATGGCAAGTCAATAGTTATTGTTGTAATTTTATTGCCAATTCATACGCGATATCCGCATCAATCTGTCTATTCTCGCGGGGCCATTCCGCGGGGGGCTGGCGCGAGAACCAGGTATATTGGCGTTTGGCATATTGGCGGGTAGCGATGCGGCCGCGGTCCAGCATCGTGTCGCGGTCGATTTCTCCCGCCAGCCAGGCGGCGATTGCGGGGACGCCGATGGCGCGCATGACGGGGAGGTCGGGGGAGAGGTTGCGGGCCAGCAGGGCTTCGACTTCCGCCACGGCGCCGCTCTCCACCATCTGTTCGAAACGCAGGTCGCAGCGGGCTGTCAGCCAGTCGCGGGGGGGGAGCAGGATCAGGGGCGAGAGGGTGATGCGGTCGGCTATGCCGCCGGTCCTGTGCTGCTGCCATTGGGCGAGGGGCTTGCCGGTGGAGCGGACCACCTCCAGGGCGCGGGCGACGCGGGTGGTGTCGGCGGGGGCTAGGCGGGCGGCGGCTTCGGGGTCTTCCCTGGTCAGCGCGGCATGGGCCTCCGCCACCGGCATGGCGCGGATCGCGGCGCGGATGGCGGGGTGTATGTCGGGGATGGGGGCGATGCCGTCCAGCAGGGTGCGCAGGTAGAGGCCCGTGCCGCCGACCAGGATGGGGAGGCGGCCTGCCTCATGCGCCTTGTCGATTTCGGCTTTGGCTTCGGCGGCCCAGCGGGCGGCGGTGCAGGCTTGCGCGCCGTCGATATGGCCGAAGAGGCGGTGGGGGACGCCTTCCATTTCAGCTTCGGTCGGGCGGGCGGAGAGGATCTGGAGGTCGGCATAGACCTGGCTGGCGTCGGCGTTGATGACGATGCCGTTCGCCGCGCGGGCGAGGGCGACGGCAAGCGCGCTCTTGCCGCTGGCGGTAGGCCCGGCAATAAGCGCGACGCGGGGGCGGGATTCGCCCTTCGGTGTGGCAGGAGTATCCATGTTCGTTGCGACCTTAGTGGCAAATGGCGCCTTGAGTCAGGAAGATATTGCCGAAGCCGCCGGGCGGCTGGCCGTGGCGGGCTGCGCGCCGGTGGACAGCCACTGGCTGGATCAGGACAAGGCGGCCGATATTTTCTTCGGGCTGGATCCCGTTGCGGCGCGGGCCGCGCTGACCGGGATTGGCGAGAAGGTCGATGTGATCGTCCAGCTTGCGCAAGGGCGCGAGAAGAAGCTGCTGATCGCGGACATGGATTCCACCATGATCACGGTGGAATGCATCGACGAACTGGCCGATTATGCCGGGATCAAGCCGCAGATCGCCGAGATCACGGAGCGGGCGATGCGGGGCGAACTGGATTTCGCGGGCGCGCTGCATGAACGGGTGGCTCTGCTGAAAGGGCTGGCGGATACGGCCATCGACCAATGCCGCGAGGAACGGGTCGTCATCATGGGCGGCGCCAGGGCGCTGGTCCGGACGATGAAGGCGCGGGGGGCGACGACGCTGCTGGTGTCGGGCGGTTTCACCCGTTTCACCGGGCCGGTGGCGGAGGAGATCGGCTTCGACGCGGCGGTCGCCAATGTGCTGGAGATTGCCGACGGGGCCTTGCTGGGTACGGTGACGACGCCGATCGTCGACGCGGCGCGCAAGCGGGCGGAACTGGAGGCGGCGATCGAGGGCGGGATCGACCGGGCATTGACCCTGGCCGTGGGCGACGGGGCCAACGACATTCCGATGATCCAGGGGGCTGGGCTGGGTGTCGCCTATCATGCCAAGCCCAAGACCCGCGAGGCGGCCGCCGCCGAGATCGTGCATGGCGACCTGACGGTGCTGCTTTATGCGCAGGGGATTGCTTCGGCGGAGTGGGTTGCCGGTTGATCCTGGTGCGGGGTGCTCCTGCGAAGGCGGGGGCCTAGGGCGGTTTTCGATCTGATTGAACCAGATCGACCGCTCTATTCCTTTGTTTTACCGCGATTTCTTAAACGTCAGATGATGCCATCTGACTGGAAATCGCTCTAGGCCGCGTGACAAATTCGGGATGTCGGGAAATGGGCAATCCAGGACATTAGATATCCGTTCGCCCTCAGCCCGAACGGAAAACTGAACGTCCGCTCTCCACCCAAATCACTCAGTTCGGCGAGTCCGCCTTGGCTGGGTTCAGCGTCTGAACTGGGATCCTGCCTTCGCAGGAGCACGAATTCTAAAAGCCTGCCATCAGGCCGTCTATCGCGCCTTGCAATATGTAGCTGGCGGCGAGTTTGTCGACCAGTTCCTCCCGCCGTGCGCGGCTGGCGTCGGCTTCCAGCAGGGTGCGCGTCACCGCCTGCGTCGACCAGCGTTCGTCCCAGAGCAGGATGGGCAGGCCCAAGTCCGCGATATTGCGGCCGAAGGCGCGGCTGGCCTGGCTGCGCGGGCTTTCGCTGCCGTCCAGGTTCAATGGCAGGCCAATGACCACGCCCTTTACCTGCTGCTGTTCCATGAAGGCGGCCAGCGCGATCTTGTCCTTGCTGAACTTGCCACGCGATACGGTATGGGCGGGGCTGGCGATGGACCAGCCCGCGTCGCACAGCGCGAGGCCGATGGTCTTGGTGCCGACGTCCAGCCCGATCAGGCGGCCGCCATGGGGCAATGCTTCGCGGAATTCCGCGCGGTCGGCGGTGAGGATGAACATGCTTATTTCTTCAGAAAGGCGGCGAGCCGCTGCTTCGCGTCTTCGCGCACATCGGCCCAGAACAGGGCATAGTCATAGACGTGATAATTATTGCCCGGAAGCGTGAACGGCCCCATGTCCACCGGATCCCCGATCATCAGCACGCCGCTGGTGTCGCAGCGGGCGGGGACGATGCCGGGGACGAGCCGGGTCGGCTTGTCGGCATCGCGGGCGTCCAGCGTGCCGCGATTGGCGATGGCCGGGGCCGCGCCGTTGAACGCGCCGGTGATCGGATTGGTGCAGAGCATATGCGTGCCCTTGTGCGGCTTGCCGGTGAAGCTGGGCTTGCGTTCGAAACTTTCGATCACGGCGGAGGGATCAGCCGGTTCGGCATAGCTTTGCCAGCTTATGATGCAGTTCGCCTGGTCCCGCCGCGCACAGGCGGGAAGGCCGAGGGCAGGGAGGTCCGCCTCTACCGAGATCGGCCAGCCCACGGCGTAGACCGCCGCTATGCGTCCGGCGACGGGTTTGCCGGAAACCTGTTCGCGCAGCAGCCTGAGCAGATGGAGCGACCCCTGGCTGTGCGCGGCAAGGATGAGCGGCCCGTCCGGATTGGCTTTCAGGAAGGCGGCGAAGGCCTGCGTGACGTCGCGATAGGCGGCGGCGAGCGACTGTTCGGCGGCGGGCTTGTCGGTCAGGAAGGCCCCGTAATTGGCCTGGCGATAGCGGGGCGCCCAAATGGGGCCGACCGCGTTGAAGGCGCTGGCCTGGTTCTTCACGAAGCGCCGGGCGGTGGCGAGCGCCTCCCGGTCGTCCAGGCGCATGTTCCAATGCGCGTTGCCCAGCGTGGTGATGTAGGATGTCGGATGGATGAAGAAAACCGCCGCCTTTTCCGGGGCAGCCTTTTCCGGGGTAGCTTTTTCCGGGGTGGGGCCGTCCTTCACGCCTTCGGGGGTCCAGAGGGCGGGATTGTCCCTGACGATGTCGGGACGGGCAATCCACATCTTCGCATCGGCATAGGCGTTGGCGGGCAGGGGCGGAATTTGGGCGAAGGCTTCCCGCGGGACCATCACGGCGCGGATCATCTGCATCCCCCAGATGCGATAGGCCAGCAATGCCGCGATCACCAGCACGATCAGGCCGGCTACGACATAGAGGAACTTGCGGGCCAAGAGATGCTCTCCACAATGAGGGACTGTTTCTGTCTGGCGTAAGCGACGGGCGTGCGCAAGGTCTGGGAGGATCGGGACTTGAAGCGGGCGTGGCCGGGTGGTAGCGGCGGGGCCATGTCGATAGACCTTCAGACCGTGAAAAAGATCGCCAGCCTTTCGCGCATTTCGGTGACGGACGCCGAAGCGGAGGCGATGGTGCCCGAACTCAACAACATCCTTGGCTGGGTGGAGCAACTGGGGGAGGTGGACGTGACCGGCGTCGAGCCGATGACCGCCGTCATCCCCAATCACCAGCGCCTGCGCGAGGACGCCGTCACCGACGGCAATGTCCGCGACAAGGTGCTGGCCAATGCGCCGCAGGCCGAGCATGGCTTCTTCGCGGTGCCGAAGGTGATCGAATAATGACCGAGCTTACTGATCTGACGGTCGCGGAAATTCGCGACGGCTTTCGTGCTGGCGATTTTTCGGCGCGTGAGGTGGCGGAGGCGTTCAATGCGAATGTCGCTGCGGCCAAGGCGCTGAACGCCTTCATCGTGGAGACGCCGGAAAAGGCGCTGGAGGCGGCCGATGCCGCCGACAGGGCGAAGGCCGCGGGGGAGCCGCTGAAGCCGCTTTCGGGCGTGCCCATCGGCATGAAGGATCTGTTCTGCACCGAAGGCGTGCAGACGACCGCCGCAAGCCACATGCTGGAGGGGTTCACGCCGACCTATGAGTCCACCGTTTCGGGCAAGTTGTGGGCGGCCGGGGCAGGGATGTTGGGCAAGCTCAACCTTGACCAGTTCGCCATGGGGTCGTCCAATGAGACGAGCTATTTCGGCAATGTGATTTCGCCGTGGCGGCGTGGTGGTGGGGATAATGCCGCTTTGGCTCCCGGCGGTTCGTCGGGCGGTTCCTCTTCGGCCATCGCGGCGCGGCTGTGCCCGGCGGCGACCGGTACGGATACGGGCGGATCGATCCGCCAGCCCGCGGCCTTCACCGGCATTTCCGGGATCAAGCCGACCTATGGGCGCTGTTCGCGCTGGGGGATCGTGGCGTTCGCAAGCTCGCTCGACCAGGCCGGGCCGATGGCGCGGACGGTGCGCGACAATGCGATCCTGCTGGAAACGATGGCGGGATTCGATCCCAAGGATTCGACTTCGCTCGATCTGGCGGTGCCGCAGTGGGAAGCCGGTTTGTCGAGCGATCTCAAGGGCAAGAAGGTCGGCATTCCCAGGGAATATCGGCCTGATGGGCTGAATGCCGAGATCGCGGCCTTGTGGGATCGCGGCATCGCGTGGTTGAAGGATGCGGGCGCCGAGGTGGTGGACGTGTCGCTGCCGCACACCAAATATGCGTTGCCGACCTATTATATCATCGCCCCGGCGGAGGCTTCGTCGAACCTCGCCCGCTATGACGGCGTGCGTTACGGCCAGCGCGATCTGCCCGAAGGGGCGGGGTTGCAGGACATGTATGCCGCGACCCGCGCCGCCGGTTTCGGGCCGGAGGTCAAGCGTCGCATCATGATCGGCACCTATGTGCTGTCGGCGGGTTTCTACGATGCCTATTATACGCAGGCGCAGAAGGTCCGGGCGTTGATTGCGCGGGATTTCGAGCAGGCTTTCGAGAAGTGCGACCTGCTGCTGACGCCGACTGCGCCAAGTGCCTCCTTCGCGTTGGGGGAGAAGCAGGCCGATCCGCTGGCCATGTATCTGAACGATGTCTTCACGGTTCCGGCTTCGTTGGCGGGGCTGCCTGCCATGGCGGTGCCGGGTGGGCTGGACGCGCAGGGGCTGCCTCTGGGGCTCCAGATCATCGGCAGGGCGCTGGACGAGCAGACCGTGTTGAATGCGGGGCTTGCGATAGAAGAACGTGCGGGCTTTGCGGCCCGGCCGGACAAGTGGTGGTGATATGACTGAATCAACCTATCGCATTCAGGGCGCAACCGGCGAGTGGGAGGTCGTGATCGGCCTGGAGGTCCATGCGCAGGTGACGAGCGAGGCGAAGCTCTTTTCCGGCGCGGCCACCGCTTTCGGCGCGGAGCCGAATACGCAGGTGTCGCTGGTCGACGCGGCCATGCCCGGCATGCTGCCCGTGCCGAACCGCGAATGCATCCGTCAGGCGGTGCGCACCGGCATGGCGATCGAGGCGCAGATCAACAAATGGTCGCGTTTCGACCGGAAAAACTACTTCTACGCGGATTTGCCGCAGGGCTATCAGATCAGCCAGCTCTACCACCCGCTGGTGGGCGAGGGCGCGATCGAGATCAGCCTGGACGACAAGAATCCCGACGCGCAGGTCAAGACCATCGGCATCGAGCGCATCCATGTCGAGCAGGATGCGGGCAAGCTGATGCATGACCAGCATCCGACGCGCTCCTATGTCGACCTGAACCGTTCCGGCGTGGCGCTGATGGAAATCGTGTCGAAGCCCGACATGCGTTCGCCTGCCGAGGCCGGGGCCTATCTGTCGAAGCTGCGGTCGATCCTGCGCTATGTCGGTTCGTGCGACGGCAATATGGACCAGGGTTCGATGCGCGCCGACGTCAACGTGTCCGTGCGCAAGCCGGGCGAGGAATTCGGCACGCGCACGGAGACGAAGAACGTCAACTCGGTCCGCTTCGTCATGGCCGTGGTCGAGCATGAGGCCAACCGGCAGGTCGACGTGCTGGAGGCAGGCGGCAAGATCGTGCAGGAAACCCGCCTCTATGATCCGGACAGGAATGAGACGCGGTCCATGCGGTCGAAGGAAGACGCGCATGACTATCGCTATTTCCCCGATCCGGACCTGTTGCCGCTGGAACTGGACGATGCGTTTCTGGAGGAATGCCGCCGGTCGCTGCCCGAACTGCCCGACGCCAAGCGTCGCCGTTACGAGCAGGAACTGGGCCTGAGCGCCTATAACGCCGCGACGCTGACTGCCGACGCGGATACCGCCCGCTGGTTCGAGGCGTTGTTGGCCGAGGGCGCTCGCATCCAGAAGAAGAGCGAGAGCGAGGTCGCCAAGGCTTCGGCCAACTGGTTGCTGTCGGAGCTTTACGGCGCGCTGAACCGGCTGGGCAAGAGCCTGGAATCCAGCCCGGTGGGGCCTGAGGAGGGCGCGGAGCTGCTGGCTCTGGTCGCGGACGGCACGATCAGCGGCACCATCGCCAAGCAGGTGTTCGAGATCATGCTCGAGACCGGCGCGCGCGCGCCGCGGATCGTCGAGGAAAAGGGGCTGAAGCAGACCAGCGACACCGGCGCCATCGAAGCGGCGGTGGCCAAGGTGCTGGCCGACAATGGCGACAAGGTCGAGCAGTATAAGGCGGGCAAGGAAGCGCTGTTCGGCTTCTTCGTCGGCCAGACGATGAAGGCCATGCAGGGCAAGGCCAATCCGCAGGTCGTCAATGAACTGGTCAAGAAGGCATTGGCCTGATTGAATCCATGATGGAGGATGTCTGCTCCGGCAGGCATCCTTCCCCCCTGTACGTGAAGCGGTCGCGTGGTTAAGCCTTTGAACAACAGCGATGAGTCGGGGGACTCGGCTGTGTGCAGGGGGGAAATTCATGCGTTACGCGCTCGGCTATGCTATTTTTTGCCTGCTGCTGGGCTGCCTGTCGCCCGCCGCCATGGCGCAGGAGAAATCCGCTGTCCGGCAGGGTTTCGCGCTTGATCCCAATTCGACCAAGATATTGCTGTTCAGGCCGAAGGTAACCGCCGGCAGCCAGTCGACCGCGGGCATGTTCGAACCCAATGCCGACTGGACGCAGCAGGCGCGCGACAATCTGGACCTGGCGCTGGCGGAAGCGCAGCAGCGGCTGGGCAATGAGATTGTCGGTTCGGTCGATGTCGTGGGGCGGCAGGCGGAAAGCCTGGCCGAATATCAGTCGCTGTTCGCTATCGTCGCGCAATCGGTGATCGAATTCCAGTTTTTCCCCGGCAACCGCCTGCCCACCAAGAAGCGCGAGGGCGCGGCGTTCGACTGGACGCTTGGCCCCGGCGTGTCGGCGCTCGCTGCCCATTCCGGCGCGCGCTATGGCCTGTTCATCTTCACCGAGGACCAGTTCGGTTCGACCGGGCGCAAGATTTTTCAGGTCTTCGCGGCGATGGGCGGCGTCGGCATCGCCTCCGGCCAGCATAAGGGCTTTGCGGGTCTGGTGGACCTGAACAGCGGCGATTTGTTGTGGCTGAACGCGGACCTGCAAATGGGCGGGGACGTCCGGACCATGGAGGGCGCTCGCCGCCGCGTGGCGCAGTTGCTGGAGGATTTTCCGGGCAGCGCCGTCGACCTTGCCGCTGCGGCCCAGTGATGCGCGCCTTGCTGCGGGTCATTCCGCTTCTGGGGCTGGCTTTGGCCCTGTTGCTGGTTCTGCCGGTATCGGCGTCCGCCGCGCCTGCGCCAGCGGCTCTCCCGCCCTATAGCCCGGCCTATCAGCCGCAGGGCACGGATGAGCGTGGCCTCTGGATGTGGGCCGATGAGGATGAGCGGGAATTGCGCGATTCCAAATTCGTCATCGATGATCCGGCGCTGCAATCCTATGTCGCCAGTGTCCTCTGCCGGGCGGTGGGGCAGGACCGCTGCCGGGGCGTGCGCATCTATCTGGTCCGGGTCGCGGCTTTCAACGCCAATATGTCGCCCAACGGGACGATGCAGGTTTGGAGCGGGCTGCTGCTGCGCGTGCGGAGCGAAGCGGAACTGGCGGCCATATTGGGCCATGAATTCGCGCATTTCGAACTGCGGCACAGCCTTGCGGGCTTCCGCAGGCAACGGTCCGCGACGGACATTGCCGCCTGGGCGGCGTTTCTGGGCGAATATGGCGCGACCGTGCAGCAGGCGGCCGTCGGTTCCTACTACCAGTTCAGCCGCGATCAGGAAAAGCAGGCCGATCTCCTCTCCCTCCAATATGCGATCCAGTCCCCTTTTTCGGCGCAGGCGGCGGCGCATGTCTGGCAGCGCCTGATGGATGAGGCGGATGCGACGGCGCTGGGGCGCAAGCAGCGCAGCCGGCGCTATGACCGGGTCGCCTTTTTCTCGACCCATCCGACCCCGCTCGACCGCGCAACCTATCTGGCTACCCTGTCCGCCGATGCCCCTGCCAGGCCGGAGGGAGCGGAAAGCTATGCGGCGGCGCTCGCCCAATGGTTGCCGGAATTTCTGTCCGACCAGTTGAAGCTCAACGATTTCGGCGGGACCGAATATCTGCTTTCCTCGCTGGCGGGGGAGCATTGGACCGCGCCCCTGCTGTTCGCGCGGGCCGAACTGTATCGGCAGCGCGGCAATCCGCGCGATCTGGTCGCGGCGGCCGATTTCTACCGGTCGGCGCTCGCGGCCGACCCGGAACTGGCGGAGGGCTGGCGCGGATTGGGCCTGTGCCTGATGCGCAACCGTCAGCAGGCCGAAGGTGCGGCCGCGCTCAAAAATTACATCCGGCTGCGTCCGCAGGCAGCCGATATTTCCATGCTCCAGACGATGACCGGCGAATAGGATTTCCTCATGGCGATACGAATGGCACCTTTGCTGGCCGTGATCTGCGCGGCCCTTTCGGCCCAGCCGCTGATGGCGGGCAACGCCTTGATGCGGGCGGGCACGTCCGTCGCCGTCGCCAAATCGACGCTGACCGTCACGCCGGAGCGGGAATGGAACCGTCTGTCGGCCCGCCCCGGCCGCAATTCGGAAAGCTGGACGCTGGACGGCGACGATCTGAACGGCGTCAATTTCTATAGCATCGAAACCGGCCGCACCCTGTTTCGGGAGGTGAGCAGGAAGACCAGGCCGCTGCCGCGTTTTTCATCCACCATGTTGCTGACCGACATTCCGGCGCTGCTGGAAAATAGCTATCGCATCGCGCTTGGCACCACGCTCTTTTCCATGACCCATGTCGAGCCTGCGTCCTTTCTGGGCGAAAAGGGCGTGCGCTTTTCCTACAGCTTCCGCAAGCAGATGGAGGATGTGTCGCGCAGCGGCGAGGCGGTGGGCGCCATCGTCAAGGGCAGGCTGTATCTGGTGACTTTCGACGCGCCGGCCATTCTCTATTTCGACCGCGACGTCGCTGGCTTTCGGCAGATCGTGGCGTCGGCCCGCCTTGAAGCGCCCGCCCCGGCGCGGCGCTGATCGCAGATAAGAAAAAGGGGCGCTGCCGGGGGAAGGCAGCGCCCCTTCCATTGTGGCCATGACCCGGTGGGTGCCGGTTTATGTCATGGCCGACTGGCGGGCCGGGAGGGTCTGTGGGACCGGACCGCCAATTCAGAGCCTGGGCCGCGTGGACAAATTCGGAATGACGGGAAATGGCCAGTTGCTGACGTGAGATATCCGTTCAGGCTGAGCGGAGCGAGGCCCCTACGCTTCGCCTTCGCTCAGCATGACCCTTCGACAGGCTCAGGGCGAACGGAAATTGAATGTCCGCCTTCCACCCCAAATCCCCCTGTCCGGCGAGTCTTGAATTTGTCCACGCTGCCTAGACGTCACAGGATGAAGCTAACCGTCGCCCGCAACGAGATGGCGACGTGATTTTGTTGCTCCTCCGCGCCGAATTCGCCGCCGACGCGGAAGCTTTCGGTGCCGCCGATCAGGCGCGCGCGCCCGGTCCAGCCGCTGGTGCGCTTGTCCGCGATCAGGGTGAAATCATTGCCGCCCGTGAAATGCGCGGTGGTGTCGCCCAGCGAGCCGCCGATGATCTGGCGGCGTCCGCCCTCCAGTTCGAACCGCATCCAGCCGTCCTGACGGTCCAGGCTGCCGAAATCATAGCCGACGGTCACATTGCCGCTGGCGGTCAGTTCATCGCTGGTGCGTCCGTCGACGATCAGATTGAACGCATCGCCGCCGCCGGTTTCGCCATAGCCGTCTTCCTTCAGGCGAAAATAATCGATGCTCGCCGCCGGGCGCAGGGAGAAGCGATTGAAGCGCATCTCATAGGAGCCGCCCGCCGTCGCGGAGACGAGCTTGCCGGTCCAGTTGCCGTTGGCGGTGCGCACGACATCGCCGCTTTCGAAATGGCGGCTGCCGTCGAATTTGATGTGGGCCGCCGACAGGCGGGCATAGGTCTGGAGCGGCCCCCAATCGCCGCGCCAGTGCGCCGCCAGTTCGAACTGATCCGAATCCACGGCATTGTCGGTGGTGCCCGAAGTATCGCTGCCGTGAATATAGGCGAACGATCCGCCGAAGGCGCCGATCCCCGTCAGATATTCCGCGCCGAAACTCGCGCCCCAGCCGTTGATGTCATAGGATGCGGTGTCGCCCACGCTCTTGGAACTGCCGAACGCCACCTGTTGCAGCCAGAAGCCCAGACGTCCGTCGTCCGTGCGGTAGATGCCGCCCGGATCGGCCAGGATGCGAGCGGTCGCGCGCGAACCGGCCGTCACCGCCTCGAACGAGCCGCCCGCATGGTCGGGCAGCATCTGTTGCAGATTGGCCTTCAGCGTGTCGCCGTCGGTGATGGCCAGATAGGCGCCCGCGAAGGCGCTGTCCTTGTCCAGCGCGTGGAAGATCGCGTCATAGGCCCGCGCCTGCGAACCGGTGAGGCCCAGTTCGGACACCGTCTTGGCGGCGATCGACAGCGTGACTTCCCCCGTCGAGGCGTTGCCCGCTATCGCGCCCTTGAACATGAAGGGGATCAGCGTCGTGCTGGAGAGGGCGGGCGCGCCGCTCAGCGATCCGGCGCGGACGATGACATAGTCGCCCTCCGACCCGACGACGCTGCTCAGCGTCGCCTTGACCTGCGCGCCGCTGGAGAAGGTGGCGGCTCCGGCGACATTGTAGAGCGTGTTGGCGCCGTTGGCCGTGTCGATGGTCACGCCGATGACGGAGGAGCCGCCGACCGCCAGCGATGCCAGCGCGACCGTGCCCTTGTTGCTGGCGTTGAGCGTGCCGCCATTCACGACGACGGCGGTGTTGGCCGCGTTGTTGATCGCCCCGTTGAGCGATGCGGTGCCGGAGAGGGTCAGCGTCGAGGCGTTGCCGCCGAAATCCACCCCGCCATTGATCTGGGAGCTTCCCGCCAGGCCAAGGCTGGAGCCGTTGCCGCCCAGCGCCACATTCCCCGTCAGGGTGGAGGAGCCGGACAGCGTCAGGCTGTTGCTGCCCGCGCCCAGATCGACATTGCCCGCGATGCTGCCTGCGGAGACAGTCACGACATCATTGCCCGACCCCAGGCGCACGTCGCCGGTGATCCTTGGCGCGGCGGCGGTTGCGGAGGCGAGCGATTGGGTCAATGTCACGCCGCTGCTGTTGGCGGTGAGATCTATGGCGACGTTCGATCCGCTCTTGCCGCCGGATGCCGAGATGGCGCCCATGTTGGTCAGGGCCGACACAGTGCCGGAGGAATCGAGAATGGCGGTGGCCGCGCCATCCTTGCTGCTGAGGGCGGTGGCGGAAATGGTGCCGCTGTTGATGATGGCGCGGCTCACGGCGCCCGCGTCGATCACCAGCGCACGGGCCGATGTGGAGGCAAGGTTGGAACCGGTCGCGCTGACGGTGCCGCTGACCTGGATGGTGTCCGCGCTCGCGCCGCTGCCCAGGCGGACGGCCGTCGCATTGCTGTCATGGGACACCGCGCCGACCGATCCGGCGATCGACATGCCCTTCGTCAGGGTCACGTCGCCGCCCAGACCGCCGACGACCAGGCCGTTGGCGTTCACGCCGTTGTAGACGCCGTAGCCCGCAATCGAACCCCTGACGATCAGGCCATAGCCGGAGCTGTCCGCCGCGACCGCGCCGATGGTCGTGTCGCTGGTGGCCGATCCGATCCGCACGGCGGCGGCGGAGCCATAGGCGATGATGTTGGCGGACCCTTCGCTGGCGTCGGCAAGCCCGTCATTGTCGACATCGGGCTTGGTGCTGTCCAGCGTGGGCGGAATGTCGAAGATCACGCCGCCGGTCACATTGCCCGCGATGGTCACGGCCGACCCGCCTTGCAGCAGATCGTCCGCGTCCAGTTTCGTCACGTCGCTGGGACGGGACGTGGTGCGATAGCCGGTGCTGGTGACGGTGCCCTGGATCTTGACCGCGCCCGTGACGTCGCCCTGAAGCGCCACGCCGACGCTGTTCGCGCCCGCCACGGCGGTCGTCCCACGGATCGTCACATTGCCGGTGACCGCGTTCGCCACCACGCCATAGCCATTGTCGCCGACCACGCTGGTGGAGCCGCTGGTCGACAGATTGCCCGCCAGCGGCCCGTCCACGCGGATGCCCGCGGATTGATTGCCTTCGATGGTGATGGTGCCGCTGCTGTCGATATTGCCCGCATGCGCAGTGCCGGACTGGACCCATATGCCGTTGCGGTTCGCGCCCTTGGCGAAGGGGCCGTCGATGTCGCCGTCATTGTCGCTGTCGGTGGCGGTATAATCTTCGTCCAGCGTGATGGTGCCGCTGTGCGTGATGGTGCCGGTGGCGCCCGCGCTCGACAAGATGCCGGTCGCGCCGTCCGCGCCGGAAATCTTCAGCGTGCCGGCATTGCTCACCTTGTTGTCGCTGTCCTGGGTGATGGCGGTGCCGCCGGTCAGCGTGATCGAGCCTGCGGAGCTGACCGTTACGTCATCGGGCGATCCGTTCGCTGCGGTGGATGTCTTGACGGCGGTGGTGGTGGCGGAACCGATGGTGGTTTCCGCCGCCGCATCGGCCACCGCCACGGCGGCCAGAACGGAAGCGATGGCCGTGCAGGCCAGTAAATTGCGCATGATGTCTCCTCTGCATGCGCCCTTTTCGATGAGCGCCATGCGCGGGAGACGGCGTCGAAACGCCTGATCCGTCAGATAAAAAATTCAGAAGGCGAAATCCAGCCCCAGCCGGACGGTGCGCGGACGCAGCGGCGTCACATAATCGCCGCGCAGGTCGAATGGCGTGCCGAGCGAGAAGCGGTTGCCGCTGCTGTCGAGCAGGTTGGACAGCGACAGCGACCATTGCACCTGCCCCCGCGTCAGGCTGGCGCTGATCGCGGTGTCGACATAATCGCCCTGTTCCCGGCCCAATATCGGCCCGACGCCGAGGCGCGACTTGCCGACATAGCGGGCCGATCCGCTGAGGTGGAACCGCATGTCCCCGCCCACGGGCGCGCGATAGTCGAAGCCGATGCGCCCGCCCCAATTGGCGACATTGGGCAGGGTCAGCGACTGCCCCTCATAGGACAACAGCCGCACGAACGGCGTGGGGCGGTTGAGGCGGCTGTCATTGTAGATGACGCTGCCGTCCAGCGTCAGGCGGGGCAAGGGGCGGATGGCGACGCGCCCCTCCACCGTATAGATGCGTCCGTCGCCGATATTGGCGGTGGTGGGAAGGCCGATCCGGTCGGTGACGTCGGCCTGGATGTCCTTCCACCTGGTATAGGCGACATTGCCGGTGAGCGCGACGGCGTCGACGCCCGGCACGCCCTTGCGAAAGCCCCATTCCAGGGTGGAGGCGCGGTCGTTGCGGAAGCGCTGGATATGCTGGTCGTCCACCGCCAGGCCGCCGGGGCGGAAGCCCTGCTGGAAGCGGGCGTAGAGCGTCATGCCCGGCAAGGCGTCGGTCAGCAGCGAGAAGGAGGGGAGGAAGATCGTCTCGTTCCGGTTTGCTTGCGCCTCCGCCCTGGCGAGGGCGGCGATGGACAGGAAAGCGATGGGGTCGAGCGCCTCGCCGGTGAGGCGGCTGTTGGTCAGGCGCCCGCCGACCGTGGCGATCAGGCGGGGGATGGGTTCGATGGAGGCTTCGCCGAAGAGCGTCGCCTCGCGGATGCGGTTGCGGACCCCGGTCGATGTCGCGGGCATGCCGCGCCCGTACATCGGCACGCCGGGAATGACCTCCGCCTGGATGAGGGCCGTGCCATAGGATGTCAGCGTCCGCTGGATGTCCGACGTGCTTTCCAGATAGGATGCGCCCAATATCCAGCCCAGGCCATTGTCCAGATCGCGGACGATGCGGTTTTCGGTGGAGAAGATGCTGACCTTGTTGCGTTGCCGGAACAGTGCCGGGGAGTCGCTCTGCTGCGTGGCGTCATAGCTTTCAGACAGGATGTTGCGCACGAAGCCGGTGGAGGACAGGAAGCGCAGATCGTCCCATTGCCGCTCCACCCGGATATTGGCGAGCGCGTAGTCGGAGGAATAGGGCTGGGCCACGGCGGAGGCGCGGTCCAGGTCGCCGATCAGCTTGGCGGCATATTGGGCGTCGTCTGCCTTGATCCGCTGGTACACGCCGGAGAGATCGATGGTCCAGTTCTCGTCCGGAGCGAAGCGCAGCGCCGCCCGCCCGCCATAGGTGCGGGTGCGGTTGACGTCGTCCTTGCGGCGCAGGACATCGACATTGTCGATATAGCCGCCGTCCTGCACGCCATAGCCGACGACGCGCAGGGCGATCTTCTCCGGGACGATGGGCAGGTTCACTGTCGCGGCCAGATCGCCGCCTGGATCGCCATGCCGGGTCGCGCTGAACCCGGCGGACGCCTGCCCGCCAAACCGCACCAGATTGGGCGCGTTGGGGATCATCCGCACGATCCCGCCCAGCGACCCCGCGCCGTAGAGCGTGCCCTGCGGTCCTTCCAGAACCTCCACGCCCTGCATGTCGTAGAGTTTGAGGTCGGGGTCGGGCGCGGCATAGTTCAGGCGCATGTCGCCCAGATATTGGCCTGTCGTCGCCTGCGTCGGACCGGCCACGCCGGAGTCCGCCATGGCGCGGATGAACAGCTTGTTCCGTCCCGCACCGGCATGGGTGGAACTGAGGCTGGCCACGCGGAAGATCAGGCTGGCGGTGCCGCCCGCCGCCTCGCCAGCGGTAAAGGCGTCGTCGCCCACCACCTCGACCATCCCGGCATAGCGGGGGAGCGGCGTGTCACGTTTGGAGGCGGTGACGATGATCTCCGCCGGTTCCTGCTCGACCTCCATCGCGGGGAAGGCGGCGGCGATGCGGGGCCGATCATGCCCCGCCCGTTCCCGCACGATCCGGAACGTGCCGTCACCGATCCGCCGGATGCTGGCGCCGCTGCCCTTGAGCAACCGCCTGAGCGCGCCTTCCACCGACATGCGGCCCTGGACGGCGGGGGTGGCGATCCCGGCGAGCGACTGGTCCGACATGCCGATGCTGGCGCCCGTCTGGCGGCCGAGCGCTATCGCCGCCTCGCCCAGTCGTCCGGGGGCGATGCTGATGCGCTGTCTTTCCGCCGCTTGCCCAGGCGAAGCGGCCATGGTGGCGAGGGCGGCGACGAAAAGGACGTCAGCGTGGCGGGCCATCCCCCTCCTTCAACAGCCATCCGTCGCCCTGCCTGACGGCGCTAAGCCCCATCAGCGGCGCGGCCTGGCCAAAGAAACGCGCGGCATCGCGGTCCAGGCGGATCGTGCCGGTAAAGCGCGTCGCGCCCGCGCCCGGCGTGGCGCTGAGCCGCACCCCCAGCGATCGGGCGATGTCGGCGCTGATCTGCGTCACCGGGGCATTGGCATAGGTCAGGCGGCCCTGGCGCCAGCTTGCGACGGCATCGGGCGCGATATCCATGACGCGCAGGCCGTTTTCATCGTCCGTCAGGGCGCGGCCCGCGGGCAGGGCGATGGCCTCCGCCTTCGGATTGTAGATGACCTCGCCTTCGGACACGCCGATGCGGGTCGCCTTGCCGCTATGGACGATGTTGAAGACGGTGCCCGCATCCTGGAACACCGCATCGCCCACGGTCACGCGAAAGGGGTTTGCGGCGTCATGCCGGACGGTGAAGGCGGCCTCCCCGCTGTCGAGCGCCGCGAAGCGGGGGTCGTGCCGGTCGAAGCGCATGGTCGTGCCGCCGTTCAGATCGACGCGGGTGCCGTCGTCCAGCGCGATGCTGCGCGTCTCGCCGGGGCGGGTGGCCACAGTGTAGATGTCCGGGCGATTGAGAAGGCCGACGGAAACCACCCCGGCCAGAGCCGCCGCGACCGCGCCGCCAGCCAGCCATCGCAGCGGTTTCCACCCTCGCGGCCCTGCGTCATTGGCGGGCATGGGGATGGTGACCGGATCGGCCGGAACGATCTCCGCCAGATCGGCATCGGCCGCCATCAGCGCGTCATAGGCGGGCGCATGCGCCGGATCGGCCTCCAGCCATGCGGTGAAGGCTTCCCAATCGGCAAATTCAGGATCGCGCGTGCGGATGACCCATCCGAGCGCCTCCTCATTCATCATGGTGTCAGCCCTGTTCATGTCAGCCCCTCATCTGAGCCAGACGCCGCCGCCGCCCTCATTCCGTATCCATTTTCTGCTTGAGCGCGATCATGGCGCGATAGGCCTTTTGCAGATCCTTCTCCACCGTGGTCAGGCTGACGCCCAGTTCCTCCGCGATCAGCCTCTGCCCGACGCCCTCGATGCGGAAACGGCGGAACACCAGTTCGACGCGGGGGCCAAGCGAGCGCAGCACGGCGCGGGCCTCCTCCAGCCTTTCGGTCAGGATCAGCCGTTCGTCTATGCCAATATCCTCCGACGGATCGGCCATGACGCCGCCCGCGCCCTCCGCCCAATCCTGTTCCCGCCGCTCGCGCCGGGTGGCGGAGCGATAACGGTCCAGCATCAGATTGTTCGCCATGCGGTAGAGATAGGGCAGCGGGTCGGCGATGGGGCCGAGGTCTTTTTCCTCCAGCTTCATCCACATGTCCTGCAAAAGGTCTTCGGACGCTTCCCCGGCGCCACGGGCGCGCAGGAAGCGCAGCAGGGCGGGGCGGTTGTTCAGGAAGATGGCGGAAAGGCCGGTAGCCATGAAGAGCTTGCGTCCAGTGGTATCAGGGGGCTGGCATAAAGGGCCGATGGGGGCGTTGCAACGGGCAAGCGGTGGAAGGGCTTTGGGATTTATAAGGGGGGCTTGCCGGTGCCAGGGGGGCAAATTCGGAATGTTGGGGAATGGCCAACCCAAGACATTCCTTCTCCCTCGAGGGAGAAGGATATGGAGCCTTGGCGACGAAGGAGCCTAGGCGGAGTTGGATGAGGGGGAGCGGGCCTGCGGCCCGCGCGATCCTGTGGATCGCACCCCCTCACCCAGCTACGACTAAGGCAGCAAGCTGCCAAGTCTTCGCAGCCCTCTCCCTCCAGGGAGAGGGATAAGGAATGACGGCTCTCCACCCCAAATCGGTCCGGCGAGTTCCGAATTGGTCCACGCCGCCTACGCGCACGGGACGGAGGTTCGGGACATTGATTTCAGGACTGCGGGATGACGGTGATGGAATGAACTTCGTTTTCTGCCATAGGAGGGCCGGCAGGAGGATCGATGCAGCTTATCGGGCAGGTGGACGCGGCGGCTGCGTGGGCGGCGGGGATGGACGCCGGAAAATTGCAGGCGCTGGCCGAGCATGTTCATGGCGCCTATGTCGCGTCCGGCAAGCTGCCCCATATGCAGTTGCTGGTGTCGCGGGATGAGCGGCCGCTTGTCTCCGTCCACAGCGGCGTGGCGCGGGAGACGGGGGAGCCGCTTCGCGAGGACGCGCTCTATCGCATCGCCTCCATGACCAAGCCGGTGACGTCGGTCGCCTTCATGATGCTGGTGGAGCAGGGGCTGGTCGCGCTGGACGATCCGGTGGCGAAGGCGTTGCCGGAATTTGCCGGTCTGGCGGTGGGCGCCGATGGCGGGCGGATGGCGCGGCCGATGCTGATGATCGACCTGTTGCGGCATACGTCCGGCCTTACCTATGGCTTGCAGCGGCAGACGGAAATCGATGCGCGCTATCGGGAATTGGGGCTGGACGAATTTCAGCAGAAGCGCAGTTCGGACGAGTTCATCGCCGCGCTCGCGGCTTTGCCGCTGGAATTTTCGCCGGGCGAGCGGTGGAATTATTCGGTGTCGACCGATGTGCTGGGCGTCGTGGTGGAGCGCCTGAGCGGCCTCGATCTGGAGCGGTTTTTCCGGGAGCGCATCTTCGATCCGCTGGGCATGGCGGACACTTTCTTCGAACTGCCGGAGGATCGCGTCGGGCGGATGACGGACGCCTGGCAATTGGGGCAGGATCGAACCCTGTCCCTCTATGATCGCGGTTCGCGCAGCGGATGGCGCAGGCCGCTTCGCCTGCGTTCGGGCGGCGGCGGCCTTGTGTCCTGCATGGCGGATTATCACCGATTCGCCCGGATGCTGCTGCGCGGCGGGGAACTGGACGGGGCCCGCCTGCTGACGCCGGAAACGGTGGCGGCGATGCATGCCAATCACCTGCCGGACGGGCGTGATCTTTCCAGCCTGTCATCCTCCATGTTCAGCGAGGCGGACTATGCCGGGCTTGGCTTCGGGCTGGGCTTTGCGGTCGATCTGCGGACGCGGGAATATTATTGGGGCGGGGTGTTTTCGACCTTCTTCTTCATCGATCCGGTGGAGCGGCTGATCGGCATCTTCATGACCCAGCATTTCCCCTCCAACGTCCATCCGGTGCGGGCCGAATTGCGGCGCGGCCTGCGTGATGCGATCATCGACCGGCGGGGAAATCCCGATTAAATTTGCTGCGCTGCAAAATTTGCTGTTGGCGAGGGGCAGGGGGCATGCAATCATCCCTGTGAACGCGCGGCAAAAGGGGCACGCCCATGAACCTCAAAGGCCAATCCACTCTTCCCAAACCGGCTCCCCGGCAGGTCGATCCCCAGGTTCTTGCCCATGAGATCGTGGAGCGGCTGACCTATCGCATCGGCAAGAATGCGGAGGCGGCCAAGCCGCATGACTGGCTGCACGCCGTCATCCTGGCCATTCGCGACCGGGTGATCGATGCATGGATCGATTCCACCCAGAAAACCTATGAGGAACAGGGGCGCCGGGTCTATTATCTGAGCCTGGAATTCCTGATCGGCCGCCTGATGCGCGACGCCGCGTCCAACATGGAAATGCTGGACGACATGCAGGCGGCGCTGGCTTCGCTGGGCGTCGACATCGACATCATCGCCGCGCTGGAACCGGACGCGGCGCTGGGCAATGGCGGTCTGGGGCGGCTGGCGGCCTGCTTCATGGAGAGCATGGCGACGGTCGACGTGCCCGCCTATGGCTATGGCATACGCTATGTGAACGGCATGTTCCGGCAGGAGATTTCGGACGGCTGGCAGGTGGAACTGCCGGAAACCTGGCTGACGCATGGCAATCCCTGGGAATTCGAGCGGCGCGAGGCGAGTTATGAGATCGGCTTTGGCGGCCGGGTCGATCCGTCGGAAAATGAGGATGCCAGCCCGCACCAGATGCGCTGGCGGCCCGCCGAGCGGGTGATCGCCACCCCCTATGACACGCCCATCGCGGGCTGGCGGGGCAAGCGGGTGAATACGCTGCGGCTGTGGGAAGCGCAGCCGATCGACCCGATCCTGCTCGACCGGTTCAATGCGGGCGACCATCTGGGTGCGCTGACCGAGAGCAACCGGGCGGAGGCGTTGACGCGGGTGCTCTATCCCGCCGACAGTTCGCCTGCGGGGCAGGAATTGCGGCTGCGGCAGGAATATTTCTTCTCCTCCGCTTCGTTGCAGGACATCGTCCGGCGGCACATCCAATATTTCGGCGACGTGCGGACGCTGCCGGACAAGGCGGCGATCCAGCTTAACGACACCCATCCCGCCGTCGCGGTGGCGGAGTTGATGCGGATATTGCTCGATCATCACGGGCTGGATTTCGATGAGGCGTGGGAACTGACGCGGCGGGTCTTCAGCTACACCAATCACACGCTGCTGCCCGAAGCGCTGGAAAGCTGGCCGGTGCCCCTGTTCGAGCGGCTTCTGCCCCGGCACATGCAGATCGTCTATGCGGTGAACAGCCGCCTGCTGGGCGAAGCGCGGCGGTCGGGCCATTTCGATGACCGGGCTATCGGCACCATCTCCCTGATCGATGAAGGCGGGGAGCGGCGGGTGCGCATGGGCAACCTGGCCTTCGCCGGGTCGCATAGCGTGAACGGCGTGTCGGCGCTGCATACCGAGCTGATGAAGGAGACGGTGTTCGCCGATTTCCACCGGCTTTACCCGGCGCGGATCAACAACAAGACCAATGGCGTGACCTTCCGCCGCTGGCTGATGCAGTGCAATCATGGGCTGTTCGAGCTGATCCGGGAAGCGATAGGCGACCGTTTCATGGACGATCCCGAAGCGTTGCGCGATCTCGATCCGTTCGCCGACGACAGTGGGTTTCAGGAGAAGTTCCTGGGCGTCAAGCGCGCCAACAAGGTGGCGCTGGCTGATCTGCTGCGGCAGCGGGTGAATGCGCGGATCGATCCGGCGGCGCTGTTCGACATCCAGATCAAGCGCATCCACGAATATAAGCGGCAGTTGCTCAACATCGTCGAGGCGGTGTCGCTCTACGACCAGATCCGGTCGCACCCGGAAAAGGACTGGGTGCCCCGCGTGAAGCTGTTCGGCGGCAAGGCGGCGTCCAGCTATCATAATGCCAAGCTGATCATCAAGCTGGCGGGCGATGTGGCGCGGGCGGTCAATCACGATCCCGCCGTGCAGGGCCTGCTGAAGGTGCAGTTCGTGCCCAATTACAATGTCAGCATGGCGGAGGTGATGATCCCGGCGGCGGACCTGTCGGAGCAGATTTCGACCGCGGGCATGGAGGCGTCCGGCACCGGCAACATGAAGTTCGCGGTCAACGGCGCGCTTACCATCGGCACGCTGGACGGCGCCAATGTCGAGATGCGCGACCATGTGGGTGAAGAGAATATCGTGATCTTCGGCCTGACCGCCGCGCAGGTGAACGAACGGCGCGCGCAGGGATATCAACCACGCGAAGTCATCGCGCAGAGCCGGGAACTGGGGCAGGCGCTGGACGCTATCGCCAGCGGCGTCTTTTCACCGGACGATCCGGATCGCTACAAGGATCTGGTGCAGGGTATCTACGATCATGACTGGTTCATGGTGGCCGCCGATTTCGACAGCTATTCCTCCGCCCAGCGGCGGGTGGATGCGATGTGGCGCGATCAGGCGCTGTGGGCGAAGATGGCGATCCACAATGTGGCGCGCATGGGATGGTTCTCCTCCGACCGGACGATCAGGGAATATGCACGCGAAATCTGGAAGGTGCCGGTTTGACGGGAGGTCGCAGTTAGCGTGGAGTTGACGCCGGAACAGATCGCCCGGCTGCTGGAAGGACGCGAGGACGATCCTTTCGCGACGCTTGGCGTCCATCCGGCTGGAAAGGGCTTCACCGCCTGCGTCCTGCTGCCCGAAGCGGTCAGCGTCACGGCGTACCGGCTGGACGGCAAGGCGGTCGGCACGCTCGACCGGATCGATCCGGCGGGGCTGTTCTTCGGCAGGCTGTCGATCCGCAAGCGCCAGCCGCTGCGCTATCATGCCAGCTATGCCGACGGCGGCAAATATAGTCTGATCGATCCCTACAGCTTCGGCCCGGTTCTGGGGCCGATGGACGATCATTATTTCGCCGAAGGATCGCATGCCCGGCTGTTCGACAAGATGGGCGCGCATGTCATCGCCCATGAAGGGGTGGAGGGCACGCATTTCGCGGTCTGGGCGCCCAATGCCAGGCGCGTGTCGGTGGTGGGCGACTTCAATCGCTGGGACGGCCGCCGGGGGCCGATGCGTCGGCGGCAGGATGCCGGGGTGTGGGAAATCTTCCTGCCCGAAGTGGGCGTCGGCAGCGCCTACAAGTTCGAGATTGTCGGGCCGTACGGCGAAACCCTGCCGCTCAAGGCCGATCCCTTCGCCTTCCGGTCCGAATTGCGCCCCGCGACCGCCTCCATCGTGGCGGCGGCGCCGGATCATGTCTGGGGTGACGAGCGCCACCGCGCCCATTGGCAAAGGGCCGATCCGCGCCGCGAACCCATCGCCGTCTACGAAGTGCATGCCGGGTCATGGCAGCGCGACGATGACGGGAATTTCCTGACCTGGGATGCGCTGGCCCACCGGCTGATCCCCTATGTGGTGGGCATGGGCTTCACCCATATCGAATTCCTGCCGATCAGCGAATTTCCCTATGATCCAAGCTGGGGTTATCAGACCACCGGCCTTTACGCCCCGACGGCGCGCTTCGGCGATCCGCAGGGTTTCGCCCGCTTCGTGGACGGCGCGCATCGGGCGGGGGTCGGCGTCATCCTGGACTGGGTGCCGGCGCATTTTCCGACGGATGCCCATGGGCTGGCGCGGTTCGACGGCACGGCCCTCTACGAGCATGAAGACCCGCGCAAGGGCTTCCACCCGGACTGGAACACCGCCATCTACAATTTCGGGCGGCGCGAGGTGGCGCAGTTCCTTGTCAACAACGCGCTGTTCTGGGCGGAGCGCTATCATGTCGACGGGCTGCGGGTCGATGCCGTCGCGTCGATGCTCTACCTCGACTATAGCCGCAAGGAAGGGGAGTGGATTCCCAACAAGCATGGCGGGCGGGAGAATGTGGAGGCGGTCGAATTCCTCCAGCAGATGAACAGGGCGCTCTATGGCGCCCATGGCGGCATCATGACCATAGCCGAGGAATCCACGAGCTGGCCCAATGTCTCCCACCCCGTCCATGAAGGGGGCCTGGGCTTCGGCTTCAAATGGAATATGGGCTTCATGCACGACACGCTGCGCTATCTGGCGCGCGATCCGGTGCATCGCGCCCATCATCATGACGACATCACCTTCGGCCTGCTTTATGCCTTTACCGAGAATTTCGTGCTGGCGCTGAGCCACGACGAGGTGGTGCACGGCAAATCGTCCCTGCTGCACAAGATGGCAGGCGACGACTGGCAGAAATTCGCGACCCTGCGTGCCTATTACGCGATGATGTGGGGCTATCCCGGCAAGAAGCTGCTGTTCATGGGGCAGGAATTCGCGCAGCGCGACGAATGGAGCGAGGAACGGGCGCTCGACTGGCACCTGCTGGATCACAAGCCGCATCTGGGCGTGCAGTTGCTGGTGGGCGACCTCAACCGCCTCTACCGTTCCCGCCCGGCGCTCCATGCCCGCGATTGCGAGGTGGAGGGGTTCGAATGGGTGCTGGTCGACGCGGCGGCGGATTCGGTCTTCGCCTGGGTCCGGCGCGCGCCCGGCGCCGCGCCCATCGTCGTCATCAGCCATTTCACGCCGCACTTGCGCCATGGATACCGCATGCGCCTGCCGTCGGGCGGACGCTGGCGGGAGATCATGAACAGCGACGCGGCGGAATATGGCGGCAGCGGCGCGGGGAATATGGGAATCGTCACCGCCGATGAGGAAGGATGGGCCCATGTCACCATCCCGCCCTTCGGCACGTTGATGCTGGAACTGGACTATTGAGACCGACGGGCGGAAGCCAAGCGCCTGCGGGGATGAAGGAGAAGAGGCCGATGCAGCCAAGACACCAGCCGATCGCCCGTGACGCCATGGCCTATGTGCTGGCGGGGGGACGCGGCAGCCGTCTGGCCGAACTGACCGACCGCCGCGCCAAGCCTGCGGTCCATTTCGGCGGCAAGGCGCGGATCATCGATTTCGCGCTGTCCAATGCGCTGAACAGCGGCATCCGGCGCATCGGCGTCGCGACCCAGTATAAGGCGCATTCGCTGATCCGGCACCTTCAGCGCGGCTGGAACTTCCTGCGGCCCGAACGCAACGAAAGCTTCGACATCCTGCCCGCCAGCCAGCGCGTGTCGGAAAGCCAATGGTATGAGGGCACGGCCGACGCCGTGTTCCAGAATATCGACATCATCGAGGATTATGCGCCCGAATATATGGTCATCCTGGCGGGCGACCATGTCTACAAGATGGACTATGAACTGATGCTGCAGCAGCATGTCGACAGCGGCGCGGACGTCACTGTCGGCTGCATGGAGGTGCCGGTGAAGGAAGCCAGCGGCTTCGGCGTCATGCATGTGGATGAGCAGGACGTCATCACCGCCTTCGTCGAAAAGCCGAAGAACCCGCCGCATATACCGGGCAGTCCGGGCGTGGCGCTGGCGTCCATGGGCATCTATGTCTTCCGCACCGCCTTCCTGATCGAGGAATTGCGGCGGGATGCGGCCGATCCCCACAGCAAGCGCGATTTCGGCGGCGACATCATCCCTCATATCGTCGCCCATGGCAAAGCCGTCGCCCACCGCTTTTCCAACAGTTGCGTGCGCGCCGAAAGCGAGCCGGTGCCCTATTGGCGCGATGTCGGCACCATCGACGCCTATTGGCAGGCCAATGTCGACCTGACCGACGTGGTGCCCTCGCTGGACCTTTATGACCGCAGCTGGCCGCTCTGGACCTATTCCGAAGTCACCCCGCCCGCCAAGTTCGTGCATAATGAGGAGGGGCGGCGCGGGTCGGCCACATCCTCTCTGGTCGCGGGCGGATGCATCGTGTCGGGGTCGTCGCTCCATCGCAGCCTGCTTTTTTCCGGGGTGCGCACGCACAGCTTCTCCTCCGTCACGGAAAGCGTCATCATGCCGGACTGCGTGATCGGGCGCGGGGCGCGGCTGCATAAATGCGTGCTGGATTCGGGGGTCATCATCCCGCCCGGCCTGATCGTGGGCGAACATCCCGACCATGATGCGCGGCGTTTCCGGCGCACCGACAGCGGCGTGACGCTGATCACCCCATATATGATCGAACGGCTGGTGGACTGATCCTTGAGCAAGACGGCTATGATGCAGGTGCTTTCGGTCGCCTCCGAAATCTATCCGCTGGTCAAGACGGGCGGGCTGGCCGATGTGGCGGGCGCCTTGCCCGGCGCGCTGGCCGGACATGATATTGCCGTGCGGACGCTGGTGCCGGGCTATCCCTCCATTCTCTCGCGGCTGGGCAAGGCGAAGGTCGTGCGGCGCTATGACGCGCTGTTCGGCGCCCCTGCCACGCTGCTGGCCGCCAAGCTGGGCGATCTCGACCTGCTGGTGCTGGACGCGCCGGATTTCTTCGCGCGGGAAGGCGGTCCCTATGGCGATTCCGCTGGCGGGGAATGGGGCGACAATTGGAAACGCTTCGCCGCCCTGTCCCGCGCAGGCGCGGACATAGCGGCTGAAGGGGTGAAGGGCTGGCGGCCCGATCTGGTCCATGCGCATGACTGGCAGGGGGCGATGACCGCCACCTATATGCGCTTCGGCCCCGCCCATGCCGTGCCCAAGGTGGTGACGATCCACAACCTGGCCTTTCAGGGCCGTTTCGGCGCGGATGTCTTCCCCCATCTCGGCCTGCCGCCCGAAGCCTGGGGTGTCGACGGGGTCGAATATTATGGCGGCACCGGCTATTTGAAGGCGGGTCTGGTCTCCGCCGACGCCATCACCACCGTCAGCCCCACCTATGCCGACGAAATCCGCTCTCCGGTGCATGGCATGGGGCTGGACGGGTTGATCGACGGGCGGGCGGACCGGCTGCACGGCATATTGAACGGCGTCGATACCGCCATCTGGAACCCCGCCGCCGATCCGCTGATCGCCAAGCCGTTCAGCGCGCGGGCGCTGGGCGGGCGGAACGCGAATCGCCGGGCGCTGGAATCGCATTTCGTCCTGGATCGCGACGACGCGCCGATCTTCATCATCGTCAGCCGCCTGACATGGCAGAAGGGCATGGATATGGTGATGGGCGCGATCGATCATCTGGTGGGCCTTGGCGGCAAGCTGGCGGTGCTGGGATCGGGCGACCATCCGCTGGAGGGCGCTTTTCTGGCGGCGGCGGACCGGCATCGCGGACGGGTAGGCGCGCAGATCGGCTATGACGAGCCGCTGTCCCATCTGATGCAGGCGGGCGGCGATGCGATCCTGATCCCATCCCGCTTCGAACCTTGCGGCCTGACGCAGCTTTACGGGCTGCGTTATGGCTGCGTGCCGGTGGTGGCGCGGGTCGGCGGGCTGGCCGATACGGTGATCGACGCCAACGAAGCCGCCGTCAGCGCGGGGGTCGCGACGGGCATCGTCTTCCCGCCATCCGATCCGCTGGCGCTGCATGGCGCGATTGCGCGGGCCATCCGGCTGCACGCGCACAAGCCGGACTGGCAGGCGATGCAACGGGCGGGGATGCGGGCGGACTTTTCCTGGACCCGCAGCGCGGCGCGCTATGCCGAACTGTTCCGGGCGCTTGTCCAAGAGGCGGCATGAAGCGGGCCGCGCCGGGGCCGGAAATCCATGCGCTGGGAACCCGTTTTCGCGTCCATTCGCCCGATGCGGAGCAGCTTTGGCTCTGCCTGTTCGATGCCGATGACCGGGAAACGCGCCTGCCGATGGCGCGGGAAGATGCGGACATCTGGTTCATCGATGTGCCGGGCGTGGGGGAGGGGGCGCGCTATGGCTTCCGCGCGGACGGGCCTTATGATCCCGCTGCAGGCCTGTGGTTCGATCCCGAAAAGCTGCTGATCGATCCCTATGCGACGGAAATCGACCGGGCATTCGCCCATGATCCCGCCCTGGCCGCCCGGCGCGGGGAGGGGAGCGATACCGCGCCGCTGATGCCCAGGGGCGTGGTGAGGACGCCGCTGCCGCCGGTCGACCCCATGCCGCCGTTGTTTCGCCCCGGCGGCTTGATCTACGAAGTGCAGGTCCGTGGGTTCACCATGCTGCATCCCGACATAGCGGAGGCGCAGCGGGGGACCATCGCCGCTCTGGCTCATCCCGCTGTGATCGATCATCTGCGCCGCCTGCATGTGTCGGCGGTGGAATTGATGCCGGTCAACGCCTGGATCGACGAGCGGCATCTGGGGCCGCTGGGGCTGCGCAATGCCTGGGGCTATAATCCGGTCGGCTTTTTCGCGCTCGACCCCCGTCTGGCGCCCGGCGGCATGGCGGAATTGCGGGGTGCTGTGGAGGCGTTGCACGCGGCGGGGATCGGCGTGATCCTGGACATGGTCTATAATCATGACGGGGAAAGCGATGCTCTGGGGCCTACGCTTTCGCTGCGCGGCCTGGATGCGCGCAGCTATTTCCGGCATGAACCCGATGGCCGCCTGATCAACGATACGGGGACGGGCAACAGCATCGACTGCAACCATCCCGTCTCGCAACGGCTGATCCTGGATTCGTTGCGCCATTTCGTCAGCCGGGCTGGGGTGGACGGTTTCCGCTTCGATCTGGCCCCTGCGCTGGGGCGGCTGCCGACCGGCTTCGATCCGCGGGCGCCGCTGCTGGAGGCGATGCGGGCCGACCCGCTCTTGTCCGGCCGCGTCCTGATCGCGGAACCGTGGGACATCGGGCCGGGCGGCTATCGGCTTGGTGATTTCGGCGCGGGGTGGCTGGAATGGAATGATCGCTATCGCGACGATCTGCGGCGTTTCTGGCGCGGGGATCGCGGCATGATCGGCGCGCTGGCGACGCGCCTTGCCGGATCGTCGGACATATTCGGCGATGCTCCCGCCACCCGCACCGTCAATTTCCTGGCCGCCCATGACGGCTTCACGCTGGCGGACCTCACCGCCTATGCGCACAAGCATAATGAGGCCAATGGCGAGCAGAATCGCGATGGCCATGGCGAGAATTTCAGTTGGAACAACGGGGTCGAAGGGGCGACCGACGAGCCTGTCGTGCAGAAGGCCCGGCGGCGGGATATCGAGGCTCTGCTCGGCACGCTGTTCTGCTCGCGCGGCACGATCATGCTGACGGCGGGGGACGAGTTCGGCCGATCCCAACAGGGCAACAACAACGCTTATGCGCAGGACAATGCGATCGGCTGGATCGACTGGGCCGGGCGTGACCGGGAGATGGAGGCGCACGCCTTCGCCATGGCCAGCTTCCGGGCCTCGCAGCCGGACCTTTGCGATACGCATTGGCTTTCGCAAGCCGATGTCGAATGGCTGGATGAGCAGGGCCAGCCCTTGACCGTCGCGCAGTGGGAAGACGCCGACCGCCATTGTCTGGCGATGCGGTTCCGCCAGTCGGGCCTTACCCTTTACATCAACGGCGATGATCTTCCCCGGTCCTTCGATGGGTTGACCGTCCCGGCCCGAACGGTCCTGCCCGTCCCGGCCGACCTCAACGCACCGGCAGTTGGTTCAGTTCGGCGATCTTGAGCTTGCCGAGCTGCGACATGTGCACCTCGTCCGGGCCGTCCGCGAAGCGCAGGTAGCGCGCGCTCATGAAGGCGGCGGCGGGGGGAAAGTCGCTCGCCATGCCGATGCCGCCGAACACCTGCATCGGCTTTCCGGTGAAGTCGAGTTCATGGGTAAAAGGGGGGCCTCTTCATGTCAGCGGATCAGCGCTTGTGCCCGCTCGAAAAGTCGGATGGCGTGGCCGTGGAGCCTGTCGCCCGCCTTCCCGGCGCAGGCGCGGGCCAGCCCCATGGCATGGCGCATCTCCGGCGAACCGGCATGTGGTTCATCCACGCCGCAAGCGACTCGATGTCGACCACCGATTCCCATGCTGAATCCACCTGGACATCCCCCGCTTTCCTCGACTGTTGGGCGTCGATGGGTGACCGGCCAATGTACTTGGCCAACCTGCCTGACAATCAGAACGATGCCCGCATGGTCGGACTTCAGCTCGCCAGGATCGGCATCGGCGAAGCCCGTGAGCAACGGAACATATATTCCGCGCGATGCGGTGAACCGAAGCCTTGCGGCCAAACGCTCCTGGAACCGGATGCAGGGTTAAGCCGTTCATCTTGCAGAAAGAAACGGAGAGGGCAGATGGACGCATCGAAGCCTGACGCCATGTTCGGCATCCTGTTCGGTTTGTTGGTTTCGGCCGAAATATGGTGCTTCGCCGCGCTTGTGATCGCCCTGTTGCGATAGGGGCGATAAGGGAAAGGGCGACTTAATTGTCGCAATATTCCCAGCGTCCCGCATTGCAGGCGGCGACCGCATGGCGCCACGCCGCCATTTTCCGCGCATGTTCGGCGCGGGCATCGGCATAGGCGTCGCGGTCGCTCTGCCGCACGCGGTAGGTGGGGCGGTTCCGGGCGTCGCGTTGGCGGACATAGGCGAGTTGCTGCTGGTTCATGCGCTTGATGATGGCGCTGTCCCGCGCGCGCGCCGCAGCGCTCCGCATCGTCGGATCATTGGGATCGTCGGCAATGGCCGCCGCGGGCAGAAGCGCCGCACCCATCGCGAACGCGCAAACAAACGACGCCAATTTCATGAACCTTCGCCCCTCATTCTGTCCCTTCCGCTATTCGCCCGGCAGCCGGAACAAGGCAATCGATTTGCGACGAGTGGCGAAGCGGGCTGCGACACGGAACGCGCCTCATTTGTCGAAATGGCGCAACTTGCCCATGCCGAGATGACGATTTTTACAAGGGTGGGGGTGGTGAGCCCTGCTGGATTCGAACCAGCGACCTACTGATTAAAAGTCAGTTGCTCTACCGACTGAGCTAAGGGCCCTCATGTCCTGAGGTTCGCACGCACTAGAGGGGGCGATGCGGCTGGTCAACCTCCAGAAATCGCTTTTCGCAGGCGGACGTGCAAATGGCGTATGGAAAGGCCGGACACCGGATCACGCCATTCCGGCGCGATCGCGCAAAGCGGCGTCAGCACGAAGTCGCGCTGCCGGAAGGTCGGGTGCGGAATATGCAGCGACCGGCTGTTCCAGCGTCCGCCCGACCAGAGGATGATGTCGATATCCAGACGCCGCGCGCCCCAGCGCATGAAACGCTGCCGTCCCAGGCCGCGCTCGATCGCCTGCAAGTGCAGGAGCATCGCCTCAGGCGGCAGGCCGCTCTCCACCAGCAGCGCGCCATTGGCGAAAATCCGCCGCGACGGCCCCAGCGGCGGCGTCTTCATGATGGGGGCCACCGCCAGAACCTTGTCCCGTTCCGCGATCCGGCGGACAGCCTCTTTCAGCAGGCGTTCGGGCGTCAACCGGGCCGACAGGGGCCGGTTCGATCCCAATGCGAGCGCATAAACATGACGAGTGCTTGTCTTGACCATCCGACAGCGCCTATCCCGTCGCCATGACGCTGCAAAGCCCTATCCCGCAAAGCGAGCCGCCGCATGATTGTCCGCTTTGTCCGCGCCTTGCGGCATTTCGCGGCGAAAACCGGGCGGAGCATCCCGATTGGTGGAATGCGCCGGTGCCGGTTTTCGGCGATCCTCTGGCCCGGATCGCGATGATCGGCCTGGCGCCCGGCAAGATGGGCGCCAACCGCACCGGGCGGCCCTTTACCGGAGATTATGCGGGCGATCTGCTCTTCGCGACGCTCGGCAAATTCGGCCTGACCGAAGGCGCCTATGATGGGCGAGCGGACGATGGCTTGCGGCTGCGGAACGTCATCATCCTCAACGCGGTCAAATGCCTGCCGCCGCAGAACAAGCCGCTGCCGGAGGAAATCCATAATTGCCGCGCCTTCCTGAAGCCTGCCGTCGCGGCGCTGCCCCATGCGCGGGTCTTCATCGCCCTGGGCCAGATCGCGCATCAGTCAGCGGTGAAGGTGCTGGGCGGCAAGCTGCCCAAGGCGCGCTTCTCCCATCTGGCGGAGCATCGCATGCCCAGCGGAAAGATGCTGATCGATAGCTATCACTGTTCGCGCTACAACCAGAATACCGGCCGCCTGACAGCGGACATGTTCGAGGCCGTATTCGAACGGGCCTTGGCCCTCAGCGAATGAGATAGTCCAGATAGGCCCCGTCCGGCGGCCCGTCCAGCGCTGCCATCATCGGTGCGAACAACCCCTTGTCCAGCATTCCGCCTGCTGCCTTGTGCGCGTCGACAGCGGCCCATTGCTCGATCAGGACGAAGCGCCGTTCATTGCCGATGTCCCGCAGCAACTCCGCGCCTTCGCAGCCGGGCAGGGGGCGAACCGCATCCGCGATGGCGCGCAAGGCGGTTTCCAGGGCGGCGTCCATGCCTTCCTTCGCATGCATGATATAGTGACGGGCAACGGTCATCTTATCTCTCCTGCTGCTTCAAATAGCCTGTTTCAAATATCCTGGGCGATCCGCGCATAAAGTTCCGGCCGCCGGTCGCGGAAGAAGCCCATGCCCGCCCGATGCGTCCTGGCCTGCTCCAGGTCCAGTGTCGCCACCAGCGCGCCATTGTCCTTCGCGCCTGCCTCTGCGGCGAAATCGCCCCACTGGTCGGCGATGAAGCTGTGGCCGTAGAATTTCTGGCCGTCCTCTTCCCCGATGCGGTTGGCGGCGACCACCGGCATGCAGTTGCTGACCGCATGGCCGATCATGGCGCGCCGCCACATGCGGCTGGTGTCGAGGTCGGCGTCATAGGGTTCCGATCCGATGGCGGTCGGGTAGAAGAGCATCTCCGCGCCCATCAGCGCCATCACCCGCGCCGTTTCGGGATACCATTGGTCCCAGCATATGCCGATGCCGACAGTGCCGAACTTCGTTTTCCAGACCTTGAAACCCGTGTTGCCGGGGCGGAAATAATATTTCTCCTCATAGCCCGGCCCATCGGGGATGTGGCTCTTGCGATAGACGCCCATGATCTCGCCCTCATCGTCGATCATGGCGAGGGAGTTGTAATAATGATGTCCGTCCCGCTCGAAGAAGCTGGTGGGGATATAGACGCCTTCCGCCTTCGCGACCTTGCGCATTTCCTGCACGGCGGGATGCTCGTCCAGAGGCAGCGCGTTGGCGAACAGCGCTTCGTCCTCGACCTTGCAGAAATAGGGGCCTTCGAACAGTTCGGGCGGCAGGACGATCCTCGCGCCACGGGCAGCCGCCTTCACGACATGGCCCGCGACCATTTCGATATTGTTCGCCCGGTCGTCCGAAAAGGCGAGCTGGAGCGCGGCGACGGTGACTTTGGTCATATGCGAAACCCTGGAGACAGATGGGCAAAGGCGACGGTCAGGAGATAGAGCAGGATCGCCGGCGTGCAAGCCGGATCGCGCGCCTTCAGGCGGACGGCATCTGCTGGCTGCAACAATGGAAGCTGCCGCCGCCTGAGAGAATGGCGTCGCTGCGCAGCCCGACGATCTCCCGGCCGGGGAAGAAGGGGCTGAACGCATCCAGCGCCGCCTGATCATTGGGCTGGCCATAGATGGGCACGATGACGGCTGCGTTGCCGACATAGAAATTCATGTAGCTGGCCGGAATCACCTCCCCATCCACGATGACGCGGCCGGGGGAGGGGATGGACGCCACCTCCACTCCGAAGGCCTTGGCCCGCGCCCGCGCATCGGCATAGATGGCCGCATTGGGGTCATCCTCCGTGCTGGCTTCGGGCAGCGCGAGCACGCCGGGCCCCACGAATCGGGCCAGATTGTCGACATGGCCGTCAGTATGATCGTTCAGCAATCCGTCGCCCAGCCAGAGCATGTCTGAAAGGCCCAGCGATCCGGCCAGCAATGTTTCGATTTTCCCCCGGTCCAGTTCCGGGTTGCGGTTGGGGTTGAGCAGGCATTGTTCCGTCGTCACGAACAGCCCGTTGCCGTCGGTGTCGACCGCCCCCCCTTCGAACACCCAATGCTGGGTCGAGGTGGGCAGGCCCGTCGTCGCCGCCAGCCGCGCGCCGATATCCTCATCGCCCGGCATCTGATATTTGCCGCCCCAGCCGTTGAAGCCGAAATCCACCAGTGCCCGCTCGTCGCCCCGCTTCACCGCGATGGGCGCGGTGTCGCGGAGCCAGACGTCGCCCAGCTTCTGCACCAGGATGGTCACGCCTGGCGCCGCCAGCCCGCGGGCAACATCCGCGTCGCCCTCATGGGCGCAGACCAGTCGCACTTCCTCGCCCTTGCCATCCGCATGGAGCGCGCTGGCAAAATCCGCGATC